>JAXUUT010000144.1:0-21788 GCA_037230945.1 bacterium | reverse complement strand
GGGTCTCTTCGTTTCAGGCAACCTCCCTGTTGCGTTTTAATTTACAATCTTCAAAAAAGTTTTCCTCCTTCCCCCGCGCCCCCATCCTTTTTTCAAAACTTTTTAATTGTGATGCCGCAATTCCCGGAGATTTGAGGGAATTTTCGCCCGGTGCTCTTTGCCGGACGTTTTTATTGCTTGCCCGTCGGGCGAAGCGTCGTGCTTCGGCCGCAGTCCGGACTTGTGAAGGTCGCGTTGAGAAACGCGGCTTTTTTTGTGTCCGGAGCAAGACTTGGCCCCGGGCTGGGAGCGTAAGGCACGCCTTTTTTGCGGGGAGGGGGCGAGGCGTCGCGGGAAAGGCGGGGCTCCGGGAAAGGTCGGGCCCGGGGAATGGCGGAGCGGCAGTCCGGGGAGCGCTTTTTTGCCTCGCTTCCTGCGGCAAGCGGAATCCGGTTCTCTGTTCCGCCCGCGTTCATGCCCCGTTTTTCCCCGGCGCGCAGCCTCTGCGCAGAGCCTGAAGCGTCCCGGCATCGCGAGTTCCTGCCCCATCGCCCGCAACGCGTCGTCTTTTCAGGCGTTTTAAACGGAAAGGGCCGTCCTTTCGGGCGGCCCTTTCTTCGGTTCGGCGCGGCGGAGGGAGAAGCCGTCGCGCCGCGTTGCCGGTTAGTTATAGCGGGGTCTTCTGGCCAGCTTCTTGCGGAACCACGCGGTGAGCGAGCAGATGACCACGAAGAAGGTGGGAATGAAGAAGATGCCGAGCGAGGTGGCGCACACGGTGCCCCAGAACACGGCCGTGCCCACGGCGTGCTGGCTGGCCGCGCCCGCGCCCGAGGCCGACATCATGGGCAGCACGCCCAGACCGAAGGCCAGAGAGGTCATGAGAATGGGGCGCAGACGGATGCGGCAGGCTTCCACGGTGGCGTCGATGAGGCTCCGTCCTTCCGCCTGAAGGTTTCGTGCAAATTCCACGATAAGAATGGCGTTTTTGGACGAGAGGCCCATGACGGCCAGAATGCCCACCTGAAAGTACACGTCGTTGGTCAGATCCTTGAGGTAGGTGCCGAGCACGGCGCCGAGAATGCCGAGCGGTATGACGAGCAGCACGGCGAACGGGATGGACCAGCTTTCGTACAGGGCGGCCAGGGCGAGGAACACGACGAGCACGGACAGGGCATACAGCATGGTGGTCTGAGAACCGGCCATCTTTTCCTGATAGGAGAGGCCCGTCCACTCCATGCCGAAGTCCTTGCCGAGCTTCTTCACTTCGTCTTCCATGATGCTCATGGCAATACCGGAAGCCACGCCGGGGATGGGCTCGCCCTGATATTCAAGGGCGGGCATGGCGTTGTAGCGCTGCAGCACGGCGGGGCCGAAGGTCCAGTCCGTGGAGTAGATGGCGTTGAAGGGCACCATCTGTCCGGCCGCATTGCGGAAGTGAATGCGGTTGAGGTTTTCGGGATTCTTGCGCACTTCGGCGTCGCCCTGCACGTACACCTTCTTCACGCGTTCGTTGTGCACGAAGTCGTTGACGTAGGTGCCGCCGAGTATGGTGGACACGTCGGCGTTCACGCTGGAGAGCGAGAGGCCCATGCTGGTGGCCTTGGCGTTGTCCAGATGAATGTTGAACTGCGTGATGTCGTCCATGCCGGTGGGACGGATGTAGGCGATCTGCGGATTGGCAAAGGCCGCGCCCATGAGCTTCTTGCCGGCTTCCACCAGCTTTTCATGGCCCACGCCGCCTCGGTCCTGCAGTTCCATGGTGAAGCCGTTGGTCATGCCGAGGGAGATGATGGCCGGGGGAATGGCGGCGATGAACTGGCCGTCGAGAATGCCCGCGAACTTCTGACGGATGCGGGCGGCCACGGAAGCGGCGTCCTGACCGGGCTTGGTGCGCTCGGCGTAGTCCTTGAGCTTCACGAAGCCCATGCCGGTGTTTTCGGATATGCCGCCCATGCTGAAGCCGGCCACGAACATGTACGATTCCACGTTTTCCTTCTCTTCATTGAGAATGAAGTCGGAAACCTGCTGGAACTGGGCCGTGGTCTGGGCCAGCGTGGCGTTCGGGGGCATCTGCAGCATGGTGATGATGGCGCCCTGGTCTTCCGAGGGGAGGAAGGAGGTGGGCAACTGCTTGTATACGAGGCCAAGGCCGCACACAAGGGCGGCGTAGATGATCATGAGTCTGCCGCCGCGCTGCACGAGGGCATGCACGCCGCCGGCGTAGCGATGCTGGTTCTTGGTGAACATGCGGTTGAACCAGCCGAAGAATCCGTGCTGGGCGCCCTGGGAATGGGGCTTGAGCATGCTTGCGCAGAGCGAAGGAGTCAGGATCAGGGCCACGAGCACCGACAGCGTCATGGCGGACACGATGGTCACGGAGAACTGCCGGTAGATCACGCCCGTGGAGCCGCTCATGAAGGCCATGGGCAGGAACACGGCGGAGAGCACCACGCCGATGCCGATCAGCGAGGAGCTGATTTCGTCCATGGACTTTTCCGTGGCGGGCACGGGATCGAGATGTTCTTCCTGAATCACGCGTTCCACGTTTTCCACGACCACGATGGCGTCGTCCACGAGCAGACCGATGGCAAGAACCATGGCGAAGAGCGTCAGAGTGTTGATGCTGTAGCCGAAGGCGAGCAGCACGCCCATGGTGCCGAGAAGAACGACGGGCACGGCGATGGTGGGAATGATGGTGGCACGGAAGCTCTGGAGGAACAGCCACATGACGAGGAACACCAGAATGATGGCTTCCACGAGGGTCTTCACCACTTCATGGATGGAGGCGAGCACGGGGGGCGTGGTGTCGAAGGCCAGCTCGTAGGCCATGCCGTCGGGGAAGTAGTGGGAGAGCTCCTCAATCTTGGCCTTCACCAGATTGGCGGTTTCCAGGCCGTTGGCGCCGGGGGCGAGGGTGACGCCTATGCCCGAGGCGGGGTGTCCGTTGTAGTAGGTGGTGATGCCGTCAAGTTCCGTGCCCATGGCCACGCGGGCCACGTCGCGGATGAACACTCTCTGGCCGTCCTCCGTCACCTTGAGCAGCACGTTTTCGAATTCGGTGGTGTTGCGCAGAAGGCTCTGTGCCTTGATGATGACGTTGAGGGCCTGATCGTTCTTGCCGCCGATGATGTTGGCGCCGAGCTGACCGGCGGTGACTTCCATGTTCTGGGCGGTGATGGCGCTGCGCACGTCGGAAGGCGTGAGCTCGTACTTGGTGAGCTTGTCGGGGTCGAGCCAGATGCGCATGACGTACTTGCCGCCGAACACCTGCACCGTGCCCACGCCCTGCGTGCGGCTGATTTCATCCTTGATGTTGGTGCTGATGTAGTCGGCAAGGTCGATGTTTTCCTGACTGTTGTCCGGCGAGTACAGGGTGATGACCATGAACATGTTGTCGTTGCCCTTGGACACCGACACGCCGTAGCTCTGCACGGCGGAAGGCAGCTGCGACTGCACCTGCTGCACCTTGTTCTGCACCTGCATGTGGGCCACGTCGGGATCGGTGCCCACCTCGAAGGTGAGGGTGATGGTGGACATGCCGGAGGAGTCGGACTTCGACTGCATGTAGATCAGGTTGTCGATGCCGGTCATGTTCTGTTCGATGACCTGCGTCACGGTCTGGTCCACGGTGGTGGGGGAAGCGCCCGAGTAACGCGTGTTGATGCGTATGGAAGGCGAGGCCACTTCCGGGTACTGCGATATGGGCATGGTGAATATGGCCAGCACGCCGAACAGCATGGTGACGATGGCCAGCACCCATGCGAATATGGGGTGATGGATGAAAAAGCGGGAAAGCATTATTTGCTGCCTCCGGCGGCCTCATCAGCCTTCATTTCTTCTTCGGAGACCACCTGCACGGGCTGTCCGCCGCGGGCGTTGTGGACGCCGTTGAGTATGATTTCCTCGCCGAGCTTGAGGCCGTCCGTGACGTACCAGTCGTTGTCTATGGCGTGGCTTATGGTGATGTTGCGGCGTTCGGCCACACCGTCCTTGACCACGTAGACGTAGGGCAGGCCCTTGAGATCGCGCAGAACGGCCTTCTGCGGGGCGAGAATGGCCTGATCGTCCTGTCCCATGACCACGTTGACGCGCACGAACAGGCCGGGCAGCAGCACGTTGGCGGCGTTGGGGAACTCGGCGCGCAGGGTGACGGTGTTGGTGGTCTGATCCACGTTCACGCCGGTGAAGTTGAGGTGACCGGCGGCGGGGTAGAAGGAGCCGTCGTGCATGGTGAGGGTGGCCTTGATGTCGGAGGGGGTCACGTCCTTGAGGTCGCCGCGTTCGCCGAGCTGCTTCTGCAGGGAATACAGGTCGTCGGAAGACTGCGACACTTCCACGTACATGGGGTCGGTCTGATAGATGGTGGCAAGCGGCGAAGCCTGGCTTGCGGTGAGCAGCGCGCCCACGGTGAAGTTGCTGAGGGTGATGCGGCCGCTTATGGGCGCGCGAACCTCGGTGCGGCGATAGTTGATTTCCGCGGAATCCACCGCGGCCTTGCAGGACTGCACGGAGGCCTGCGCCTGACGCAGGGTGGCCTTCACGTCGTCGTAGTCCTGCTGACTTACCGACTTGGTCTTCAGCATGCTGGCCGTGCGGCGTTCGCGAAGCTTCGTCACGTTGAGGTTGGCCTCGGCGCTTGCGAGATCGGCGCGGGCCTTGTCGAGGGCAGCCTTGTAGGTGTCGGGCTCGATGCGGTAGAGCACGTCGCCTTCCTTGACCATGGTGCCTTCGGTGAAGCAGCGTTCCTTGAGAATGCCGCTCACTTCGGGACGCACTTCGGCCCAGCGGTAGGCCACGGTGCGGCCCGTGAGCTCACGCTGAATGTCCACCTTGTGGGGAGTCATTTTAACGGTGGTCACGCGCGTCACGCGTGCCTGGGGTGCCTGAGCGGCGTTGTCCTTCTTGGAAACGAGGCCGCTCAGCTGATCGCAGCCGACAAGGAGGAAGGGAAGCGCCAGCAAAGCGGGCGCAAGCTTAAAAAGTCTGGCCATTATGGTATGCTCCTTGAATAAGGATGGAGTAGCGGGTTATTCCTGCCAGCCGCCGCCGAGGGCGAGACACACTTCGGCTATGCTGACAAGGTGGTTGGCGTGCGCCACGGCAAGGGACTGCTGCGCGGTGAACAGATTGCTTTCTGCGGTGAGCAGTTCAAGATAGGAGGCAAATCCGTTGTCGTAGCGGGTGCGGGCGTGCATGACCGCGCGGGAGAGGTAGTCCACCTGACGGGTGAGCGCGCCCACGGAGTTCTCGTATTCCTTCTGGGACACGAGCGCGTCGCGCACGTCCTTGAAGGCGTTCTGCACGGTGAGTTCGTAGGTGGCCACGGCGGCCTTCTTGGCGGCTTCGGCGCTGTCCACGGTGCGCTTGATGGTCCAGAAGTTCAAAGGCAGGCTCAGGCTGCCGCCCACGCTCGCGTACTGATTGGTGCTTCTGAGCAGCTCGTTGAGCTCAAGGCTCGCGCCGCCGAGAAGTCCCGTGAGCGAGAAGGACGGGAAGAACGAGGCCCTCGCCGTGCCGATGTCGTAGTTGGCGGCCTGAAGGTTGGCTTCGGCCTGACGGATGTCGGGACGATGCTCCAGAATCTGCGAGGGAATGCCGGAAGGCAGGGCCGGGGTCTTGTCCAGCGAGGTCATGAGCGAGGAGGGCGCCTTGAGACCGTCCATCTTCATGATTTCCGCGGGCGAGCGGCCGAGCATCACGGCAAGGGAGGTTTCGGCGGCGTTCTTGGCGATTCTTGCGGAGGCAAGCGCATTGCGCGCCGTTTCCACGTTGGCGCGTATGCTCAGAATGTCGAGATCGCTTATCTGTCCGTTGTCGAAGCGGTTCTGGTATATCTTGAGGGAGTCTTCGCGGTTCTTCAGCACGTCCCGCGCAATTTCCTCCTGCCAGGTGTAGGCGCTCAGCCAGAAGTACGATTCCACCGTGCTTGCCGCCACGGTGAGAATCACGTTGTCGCGCGCGGCTTCGGTGGCCACCAGAGAGGCACGGGCGGATTCCGCGGCGTTCCAGTACTTGCCCCAGAAGTCGAGCGTCCAGCTTGCGGCGAGCGCGCCGGAGAAGGTGTGCGTGTTCTTGCCGTTGTTCTGCATGGCGGCGGGCGACGTGGCGGAACGCGCCATGGTGCGCGTGCCGTCGGCCGAGGCGGAAGGCACGGGCAGGAGCGCGTCGCGCGCAATGCCGAGTCCGGCCTGAGCCTGATCCACGTTGGCCATGGCCTGGTCGATGTTCTTATTGTGCGCGAGAGCCTCTTCCACCAGGGCGTTCAGCGTTTCGTCGTGGAAGCGTTCCCACCACTTGGTCTGAAGCGCCTGCGACTGCGAGGCTTCCCAGGTTTGAGGGATATCCATTTCCGGACGCTGATAGTCGGGCGCAAGGTTGCAGCCCGAAAGAAGCAGCATGAATGCCGGAGCAAGAATCGACAGCATTTTGACCATATCAAGGCTCCTGTATCCTTAAGGAATGAGCAACATGCCGGAATGCAACGAGAATATGCCTGGAAACGATGTGGACGCGTTGCCCTGCCTGTCTCGCCGGAATCGGCATCTCCCTTTTTTCGAGAGGGGGCGTCATTTTGATTGAGTGGACATACCGTATCTTTCTTGTTATAAAAAATCAAGAAGCATCAATATTTTGATAGAAAAAAGAATCGCCATGTCAGACGGGGGGAGACTTTGAACTGGACCATAGAACAGTTGCGCGCCTTTGTCACGGCGGCGGAAAAGGGTTCGTTCTCCGCTGCGGGCCGGGCCATGGGCAAGGCACAGTCCGTGGTGAGCACGCACATCGCCATGCTGGAAGACAGTCTCGGCGTGGAGCTCTTCGACCGTTCTTCCCGCTCGCCCGTGCTTACGGAGGCGGGGCGTGCGCTTCTGCCCGAGGCACACGCCGTGCTCAGGCAGAGTCACCGCTTCGACTCCTGCGCCATCGCGCAGTACAGCGGCGAGGCCGTGCAGCTCAACATCGTGGTGAGTCACGGCGTGCCGTTTCAGGGCATAAGCGAAGGCATGGCCTCGCTTTCGGCAAAGTATCCGTTTTTGAGCGGCAGCTTTCACATCATTTCTCTGGATGACGTGTGGAAGCAGGTGAGCGAGGGAGAAGCGCAGATAGGCATCGTGGGCGGCCAGCTTCCGGAAATCAAGAACAACTGCGAAATGGTGTGTCTCGGGCAGATGCGCTACTGTCTCGTGGCCTCGCGGGAATCGCCGCTCGGGCAGATGAAGAGCGTGAAGCTGGAGGATCTTGCACAGTACCGGCAGATCGTTTTCAACCGCACGCGGGCCGAGCGGTATCTGCTCAGCTCCCAGTACTGGGAGGTGAACGACGTGGTGGCCGCCATGTACTGGGCCTCGCTCGGCATAGGCTGGGCCGTGGTGCCGCTGGGACTGGCCAAGCGCATAGCGCGCGACGAGTCCATGAAGAACCTCGTCATTCTCGACATGGACAACATGGCACTCATGGCGCACAACATCTATCTCATCTGGAACAACGCCTTCAGTCGCAGGGACATTCTCGAAGATCTCTGCCGGGATCTGAAGACCTACTATCAGCAGGCCTTCGAGCAGGGCGACACGCTGTTCTAGCATCGGCTTCGCCCAAAAGCGGCAAGGGCAGCGGCGGAGTCGGCTGTCCGGTCATTCGGCGTGATTTTTGAAGCGGGAGCTCAAAATCACGCTTTTTTTTGCCGATGCCGCGTTTTGCGTTGCGGCTCGCAGCTCATGCGTGACGGCCCCGGGAGCACGGGGCTTCAGCCCGTTATCGGGCGCTAGGCTTCAGCCTATTATTAAAGGATGGAAGACAAGGCCCGGCGCCGGAAAAGAACTCGTTCCCATGGCGGCAAACGGCCATGCGGGAGCCGTGCGGACGCGGGAATACCGGTTCCGTCTGTCAAAAGGGATGACGGAGCGCCGTGAAGACGGACGGCACTTTTCAGCACGTCTTTTCAGTACGTCGTCATGCCGTCATGAAGAAAGGCCCCGACGCAGGACAGCGGAAGGCGTCCGGCGAAGGGCAGTGTCAGGAACGTGCCTGCCTACCCTGTCTCTGGCCGCTCTGTCTGCACGCCCCTGGATGGACGAGTGCAGGAGACAGGGCAGCGAAGGCAGGGCGACGGATGGCCTGAACGGTTCTGCGACGACCTCCGGGCAGCGCCGCCGATGAGCGGAAAACGGCGTTGTCCGACCACGGAAACGGACAGATTCCGGGAGACGGATGATGAATTTTTCATGACATGAGTTCATAAGATATAAAAAATAATTATATCAATATGATAAAATATTTTATTTTTATAATTTACAATACGTTTTGAAGTATATATAAGTTTATTGATATTTTATCAAAAAACATTTCAAAAAAGGGAAGAGCCGTGAACGCACGGAGACATTGTCTGGAACGCATGCCGCTCCGCTCCGAAAAGCGGACGGAAAGCGCCGTTTTCGGAGATGGTCGAGTGCCGGGCCCGGGGAACGACGGTCTTGGGGAGCCGGAGCGCGCGGCGGACGACGGATGCTTCGCGTCGTGTGCCCGGAAGAACGGACAGGCGCGTTTCAGGCCGGACGTCTCATGTTGCGGGCAGTGGCGGCAGCGGTCCGCCGCAGGCGCGCAGGGGAAGAAATCGGCTTTTTCGGGCGCGCGCAGTTCCGCCCGCGGGGGCTTGTCCGCAGATACGGACCTTTTCCGGTCCGTGAAGTCTCTGAAGGAGGGCGGGGCGGTGCCGGGCGACGCGTCGGCAGACGGGCGCAACGCAAGGTCCGTCATCCGGCAGAGCGCGGGCGCAGGTTCGTTTTCCGGCAGGTCAGCGGCGCGCCACGCGTCGGGCCGTCACGTAATAGCGGTTCCAGTAGTTGACGGACAGGGATTCGATGCGCACGCGGGCTCTCGGCTTGGGGCTGTGAATGAAGTTGTTCTGGCCGATGTAGATGCCGGTGTGATAGCCCGAGCGCGGGATTCTGAATACCACGATGTCGCCGGGACGGAGACTGCCGCGCGGGATGCGCTGTCCGACGCTGGCCTGGTCGCGGCTGATTCTGGGAACGGAAATGCCGTTGCTGGCGCAGGCCCAGTACACGAGTCCGGAGCAGTCGAAGCCCCGGGAGGGCGTGGAGCCTCCGGAAACATAGGGTCGTCCGAGCTGGCTTTTGGCCGTGGCCGCAATGGCCGCGCCGCTGCCGGACGCCATGCTGCTCTGCTGCGTGTAGGTGGGGCGATAGGTCTGCTTGCCGCAGCCGGTCATCATGAGAAGGGCCGCGAACAGAATCAGCAGCGGAAGGCAGCGATGCAGAGTATGAGCGCGAGGTGTCGTCATGGAGATCCTGCCGTAGTTTAAAGCGTGCAATGTTTTCTTTGTATGCCATAGGGAAAAAACTTTCAAGGGGATCAGCGCTGACGCATTATTTGAAATGCTGCATGAAAAGAAAGCATTTTATGACGCAATTTCATGCATTGCGGTTCATAAATTCGTACATTTTATCTATAAAATGACAGGGTATTATTTTTATTGCATTTTTATTGACGTAAACTATCAAAAGTGAAATACACTGTTATCAGTGTTATGTAATGTTTTCTCATGAAGACGACAGGATTATTTTGGCGGAAAAGTCGTTTTCGAGAAAATTGAGGAGGTACCATGGTATCAGAAGTTTCAACTCTCATCCACAATCTCGTCCTGGACAATCCCGTGCCTGCCAAAGATCTGGCAAAGGCCATCGGAAAGCCGTATTCCACGCTTCTGAGAGAGGTGAATCCGTACGACACGGGAGCCAAGCTCGGCGCGGAAACGCTGCTTCAGATCATGATGCAGACCGGCGACACCAAGCCGCTGGAGTACATGGCCGGCAAGCTCGGCTATTCTCTGGTCGCCGCCAGAAACGACGCTCCTCACGTGACGCCCGGCGCGTTTCGCGGTCCCTCTGCGGGAATGTCCGTTTCCGGCCCTGCCATGGATGAGCGTCAGGCGGGAGAAAAGGAACGCAGAGCCTGATTCTGACCATGATCCTGCATGACCATGACGCCGCAAACAGGGGATGCGGCAGCAGGGGACGGGGTTCCCGGTTTTGCCGCAGGGCTTCTGCGGAAAATGCAGGATGGCTGCTTTCATGAAACGACGTGGCGGGAAAGGTGCTGCGGCCTGAACCGCCTGAGCGGCGTTTTCCCCGGAGTGCGGGACCGAGGGGCGTTCTTTGCCGGCAGGTCTGCACGGTCGGGGAAAAAGGCGGGAGGATGTTCTTCCGCCTTTTTTGTGGCATCGATTAAAAGCAAAAGGGCGCAACGAAAGTTGCGCCCTTTTGGGAACCGGACACCCGGCAACAACCGTTACCGTTGCTTCCTTTCGGACCTGGCGGGGTTGGCGGCGCGACCGCCGTCCGGTTCCCTGAACGTATGAGGTGAAGAGCACTATAGCCGGAGCGGAGCGCGCTGTCAACCTGCCTGCCGTCCGTGATGGTGCGAGCGTGCCCGCGCGTGCCGGGGATGAGGGCCGGGGAGCACGGAGGTGCGGCAGCCCCCGAAGCCGGGGAAGGCGCTGAAAACGCCGTTTTCGGGCGCGTCGCCTCGCAAAAGCGTGTCTGTTGAGCATTGCGCAGACCCATGAGCAGGAGTGCGACGCGGCTGTCCGGGCCGGAGGACGGAAGCGGCGCCGAAGAGACAGCTCCCCGGCCCAACGCCTGCCGACAACGCCGAAGACCTGTCCGTCCTGCGCCTCGACAGCCGTCTTCGTCGGTCACGGATGGCGCGGGCGCACGGCGGATGCGGGCGCGAAGCCGACGCCTGCTTGCGGAAAAGAGGCGCGCCGGACGGAAAAGAAAAGAGAACCGGAGGCCGTGGTTCTGCCGGTGAACGCAAAATTTTGCCGGAATGAAAAAAAACGCTTGCCAAGCACGGCGCTTTGCTATACAAAACTAGCTGTGCCCAGGTGGTGGAATTGGTAGACACACTATCTTGAGGTGGTAGCGCCGAATGGCGTGGGAGTTCGAGTCTCCCCCTGGGCACCAGTAAGAGAACAAAAGCCGCAATCCGAACAGGATTGCGGCTTTTTTCGTATCTGCGGAATGAAGGAAAAGAGCGCGCGGGAAGAGAAGCCGCGTTTTGAAAGACGTTCCCTTGCTCTTCGCATCCCTCTTCCGGAGGTGCCTTGTCCGCAGGCTTCAAGCCATGGCGTGCCAGGGGGCCTGATTCAGGGCGGCCCGGCGTGGGGCCCGGAATGCGGGCAATCTCGTCGGTGTCGGGGCAGGGGAGGCTCGCGTTTCCGGCGCGTTTCCGGCGGGCAGCGCTGCGTCGTGCCGCGGGATCGGGCTGACTGAGCGTGCCTTGTCAGAAGGGGGCGGTCGCTTCCGCCTGTCTGGTGCGCGGCACGTTCTGTCCGGCGCAGGGGCCGGGCGAGGCGTGCGTGCCGCATGACTTGAGCCGTCCGCAGTCCCTGAGCCGGGACAACGACGGAAAGCGGCAGGTGTCTCTTCGGCGGCCCCCTTCACCAGAGGCGTGGGGCTGCCGCGTGCTTCGGGAACGGCGTTCTTCGCATCCCTCTTCCGGAGGTTCCTTGTCCGCAGGCTTCAAGGCATGGCGTGCCAGTGTGCCTGATTCAGGGCGGCCCGGCGTGGGGCCCGGAATGTGCGGCAATCTCGTCGGTGTCGGGGCAGGGGAGGCTCGCGTTTCCGGCGCGTTTCCGGCGGGCAGCGCTGCGTCGTGCCGCGGGATCGGGCTGACTGAGCGTGCCTTGTCAGAAGGGGGCGGTCGCTTCCGCCTGTCTGGTGCGCGGCACGTTCTGTCCGGCGCAGGGGCCGGGCGAGGCGTGCGTGCCGCATGACTTGAGCCTTCCGCAGTCCCTGCGCCGGGACAACGACGGAGAGCGGCGAGGGCGACTTCTTCTGCGGCGCGGCCCGTCACTGCGTGGGGCTGCCGCGTGCTTCGGGAACGGTGCGCTGCGTGCTTTTCCGGACGGGAAACGGGAATGGACGGGGGCCTTGCGGCTTGAAGCGGCAGACCTGTTCGGGCGTTTCAGGCGGCGTTCAGGCTTTCGGTGAGCTGAGCTCAGGAACGTTCGGGCGCTGGGCGGTCTGGAAGGGAACGGAAGGCTGCGGGCTGAAGAGGTCCCGGGGCTTTCGTTGAACGCCGGGGGCCTGAGATGGCGCGTCTTTTCCCTGGCTTCAAGAAAATTCGACGGAAAGTCCGACGGGAAAAAGGAACGCTCCGCGTCTTCCGGCATGGAGGAAGGCGCGGAGCGCATGGTTTTTCCCGGTTTTCTGTTCTGCCGGCACAAGCCGGAGAGCGGTGCGGGGCGCGGGGAACGAGGCCCCGCCTTGTTTTGCTGTCATCCGCCGAGGTAGGCGGCGCGGACCTTGGGATCCCGGAGCAGATCCTTGCCCGGGCCTTCGAGGACGACGGAGCCGACTTCGAGAATGTAGGCGTAGTCGGCGATGGAGAGGGCCGCGTAGGCGTTCTGTTCCACGAGCAGGACGGTTTTGCCGTCTTCGTTGATGCGTCTGATGATGTCGAAGATTTCGCGCACGAGAATGGGGGCGAGGCCGAGGGAAGGCTCGTCGAGCATGATGAGGTCGGGGCGGATCATGAGGGCGCGGCCCACGGCGAGCATCTGCTGTTCGCCGCCGGAGAGCGTGCCGCCCTTCTGCCAGCTTCTTTCCCGCAGACGGGGGAAGAGGTTGTAGACGAGTTCCATGTCGCGGGCTATGCCGTCCGCGTCCTTGCGGCACCAGGCTCCGAGGGTGAGGTTTTCGGCCACGGTGAGGTGCGGCAGGATGCGCCGTCCTTCGGGGCTGAGGGCAATGCCGTTGCGCACCATGTTTTCGGCGGGCAGGCCTATGAGGTTCACGGGCTTGTCGCCTTCGTGCCTGGTGAGGAGTATTTCTCCGCTTGCGCCCTTGACGAGGCCCGCCACGGACCGGATGATGCTGCTCTTGCCTGCGCCGTTGGCGCCGATGAGCGTGACCACGCTGCCTCTGGGAATGGACAGGGTCACGCCCTTGACGGCGTGAATGCCGCCGTAATGCACATGAAGGTCTTTAATCTGCAACATTGTTTACGTCCTCGCCGAGGTAGGCTTCGATAACGCGCGGGTTGGAGCGGATGGCGTCGGCGTCGCCTTCGGCGATGAGCTTGCCGTATTCCAGCACCCATATGTGTTCGCACACGCCCATGACCACCTTCATGTCGTGCTCGATGAGCAGGATGGTGAGGTGGAATTCGTCGCGTATCTGGCGGATGAACTTCATGAGCTCCAGGCTTTCCTGGGGGTTCATGCCTGCGGCGGGTTCGTCGAGCAGCAGGAATTTCGGTTCGGTGGCCAGGGCCCGGGCAATTTCCAGGCGGCGCTGGGCGCCGTAGGGCAGGGCGGAGGCGACTTCGTCGGCGTGGGCGGAGAGGCCCACGCGGCGCAGAAGTTCCATGGACTTTTCGCGTATGTCGCGCTCTTCGCGCCGGGTGCCCGGCAGACCGAGCACCGCGCCCCACCAATGGCCGCTGCGGCGCACGTGACGGCCGATCATGACGTTTTCAAGCGCGGTTTCGTTGTAGAAGAGGCGGATGTTCTGAAAGGTTCTGGCCATGCCGAGGGAGCAGATGCGGTGCGGCGCCATGCCGGTGATTCTGCGGCCCGCGAAGACCACGTCGCCCTCGGTGGGGCGGTAGAAGCCGGTGATGACGTTGAAGGCCGTGGTCTTGCCCGCGCCGTTGGGGCCGATGAGGCCCACGATGCTGCCTTCGGGAATGTCCATGGAAAGTTCGCTCACGGCGGTGACGCCGCCGAAGCGCATGGTGACGTTTCTTACTTCAATGATGTTTTTCCGGCTCATGCCTTACGCTCCTTCTTGCGGCCGAGGCGGGAGAAAAAGGCGGCCAGGCTGTCCCAGGTGATCTCTCTCATGCCCATGATGCCTTCGCGGCGGTAGAGGATGATGATGAGCAGGCACACGGAGAAGACCACCATGCGCATGCCGGGGATGCCCGGGATTTCCACGAAGCCGAGGTCGATGGGTTCTTCGACCACGCGGAGCCATTCGAGCAGCACGGTGATGATGACGCTGCCGATGATGGAGCCGGTGATGGAGCCGAGACCGCCCGCCACCACGATCATGAGGATGTTGTAGGTCAGAAGGAACGTGAACATCTTGGGGTCGATGGTGGTGAGGAGGTTGCCGAGCAGCGCTCCGCCCACGCCGGCGAGGAAGGCGCCGAGGCAGAAGGAAAAGAGCTTGGCGTGGAAGACGTTGATGCCCATGACCTGAGCGGCGATTTCATCGTCGCGCACGGCCTTGAGCACGTTGCCGAAGTTGCTTGAGAGCAGGCGCACGGTGCAGAACACGACGACGATGAGCCATATGAAGCTGGTGAAGAGGTTCGTATGGCCGGGAATGCCCTTGATGCCGAGCGAGCCGTTGGTGATGGGCGTGGCGTTGACGATGAGCACGCGGATGATTTCCGAGAAGCCCAGCGTGGCTATGCCGAGGTAGTCGCCTCCGAGTCTGAGCACGGGAATGCCGATGACGAGGGCGAACACGGTGGCCACGAGTCCGCCGAGAATGACGGAGAACCAGAAGGGAGTGTGCAGGGCGGCGAGGGAGGGAAGAATCTCGTCGATGATCCACATCATTTCCTTCTGATCGGGGGTGAGCACGCACAGGGCGGAGACGTAGGCGCCTATGGCCATGAATCCGGCGTGTCCGAGGGAGAACATGCCGGTGAAGCCGTAGATGATGTTGAGGGAGATGGCGAGAATGCCGTACACGGCCACGAGGTTCAGAATCTGGACTTCATAGCCGTTGAGGGGGGCGGGCAGGAAGGAGAGGCCGGTGTCTTCGGCCATGCTGCCGTCGGCCCACCAGAGGAAGAGAAAGAGCAGAGCCAGGGCAAGAACGGTAAGGGCGTTGTTGCGCGCTCTGGAAGAAGCGTTGGCTGCGGGCATCAGATCTTCTCCTTCTGTTTTTCACCGAACAGGCCGGTGGGCTTCACCAGAAGGACAACGACCAGCAGAATGAAGGCGAAGGCGTCGCGGTAGCCGGACAGTTCCGGGAAGAAGGCGACGGCCATGATTTCGATGAAGCCGAGCAGGAGGCCGCCTATGACGGCGCCCTGAATGGAGCCGATGCCGCCGAACACGGCGGCGATGAAGGCCTTGAAGCCGGGGAACACGCCCATGTAGGGGTTGATCTGCGGATAGCGCAGGGCCCACATGATGCCGGAAGCGGCGGCAAGGGCGGAGCCTATGGCAAAGGTGAGGGCTATGATCTTGTCCACGGACACGCCGAGCATGCGCGTGGTTTCGATGTCTTTGGAAATGGCCTGCATGGCGAGGCCGGGCTTGGTGTGGTAGACCACGTAGAGAAGGGCCGCCACGAGAATGGCCGTCACGCCTGGCACGAGCAGGGTGAGGGGCATGAGGCGCGCGCCGCCTATGGTGATGATGCTCACGAGCCATTCCGGCTGATGCACGGGACGGGGGAGACCGGTGAAGACCACCACGGCGAGGCTTTCAAGGAAGAAGGAAACGGCGATGGCGCTGATGAGCGCGGAAATGCGGGGAGCGTCGCGCAGGGGACGGTAGGCTATCTTGTCCATGAGCACGCCGAGAGCGGCGGAACCCAAAATGGACACCACCACGGCCACGGGCCAGGGCAGGCAGAAGAGCGTCGTGCCGTAGAAGACGAAGTACGCGCCGAGCATGAGGATGTCGCCGTGGGCGAAGTTGATGAGACGCAGGATGCCGTACACCATGGTGTAGCCTATGGCAATGAGCCCGTAGAGCGAACCCAGCGTCAGCGCGTTGAAAAAGTGTTGGAGGAATAATTCCAGACTCATGAGGGAACCCTTTCCGGCCGCGACGCCGTCTGAGGAAAACGGACGGCGAAGCTCCATGGAAATGCTCCTGTCCGGCCATGGGCGGAACGGGGCGTTGTGAATGTGCGGGGGACGAGAAAAGGCGCGGAGCGCAAAGGCCGGAGGGGGAGACCTCCGGCCTTTTTCATTGTCGGAGAGCCTTAGTCGGCGATGGCTTCGCCGATGTAGGAGCGCTTGCCGTTCTTGTACTGAATGATGCCGACGGGCAGTTCGGCGTCATGGGTGGCGTTGATGGACAGGGTGCCGAGAGGCGTGGCGAAGTTCTTGGTTTCGGCGAGGGCCTTGGTGATGGCTTCGGGATCGTCGGAACCGGCGCGGGTGATGGCGTCGATGATGAGGTTGTAGCAGACGTAGCCGAGCGCGGAGTTCACGTTGGGGTCCTTGTCGGGATAGGCGGCCTTCCAGGCGTCGGTGAAGGCCTTGGCGGCGGGGCTCATGTTGGGCATGTTGACGTCATAGGGGAAGGTGGTGTGGAGGAAGCCTTCCACGGCCTTGCCGCCGATCTTGACGGTGTCGGGGTTGTCCATGGCGTCGGCGCCCATCATGACGAAGGTGCCGCCGAGTTCGCGGGCCTGCTTCATGATGATGGCGCCTTCGGCGAAGTAGGCGGGCATGAACACGATGTCAGGCTTCTGATTGATGATTTCGGTGAGCTGGGCGGTGAAGTCCTGGTCGCCGGAGTTGTACTTCATGTCGGCCACGATTTCGCCGCCGAGCTTCTTGTAGGAGCGCTTGAAGAAGCTGCACAGGCCCACGGAATAGTCGTTGGCCACGTCCATGAGAATGGCGGCCTTCTTCATGCCGAGGGTCTTGTAGGCGTAGGAAGCGGCAGCCGCGCCCTGATAGGGATCGATGAAGCAGGCGCGGAAGTAGTACTTCTTGCCCTGGGTGACGAGGGGGCTGGTGCAGGAGGTACCCACGCCGGGGACCTTGGCCTTTTCGCCCACTTCGCCGCCGGCCATGGCGAGGGAGGAGCCGTAGGTTCCTATGTAGGCGGAAACCTTGTCGCGTTCCACGAGGCGCTTCACGGCGTTGGCGGCTTCGACCTTGTCGGACTTGTTGTCCACGACGACGAGCTCGACGTCGCGGCCGAGAACCTTGGGCGTGGCCTGCTGGGCGAGCTTGATGCCGTCGAGCTCAAGCTGTCCGCCGAAGGCGTTCTGGCCGGTCAGAGGCAGATAAACGCCGATTTTGACGGGCTCGGCGGCCTGAGCAGGAAAAGCGAGGCCGCAGGCCATGGCGGCCATGGCCACAGAAGCGAACACACGGGAAAGTTTCATGACGATCCTCCGATTGAGAAACACAGGTTCGTGTGAAATATATGGAGGAATACTATAGAATCTTACGATTGTGTGCAATCGTGAAGCAACGGAAAAATGCCGCGCATTGCTGCCGCATGGTCGTGCCGCATGATGGTATTTTCAGTAAATACAAAATATTGAAAATATTTTACGGAAAAGAAATTTTCTTGTTCGCTGAAAAGGAAAAGGAACGTTTGCCAATTTTGTGTTTACAAAAGCGCAAAAATGTGGAAAATGATTGTTCCTTTTTTTCAGGGCGGGAACAAAGGGGCGCGGCAGATGAGCGGCATGGCGTGCGGGATTTCACGGAAACGAAGGGAAGCGGCGGCAGGGAAGGCCTCTGGTCTCTGGCGTGCGGCGTTTTTCTCTGTTCCGCAAGGCGCCTTTCGAGCCTGACGCGCTTTTTTTGAAAATGCGGGCTGAGGACATGAAAAAGGCCGGGGCTCCGGCATGGCGGGACGATGGCGCAGCAGGGCCGTTCTGCGCTTGAAAGGGGCTGAAATCGTGCGGGACGGCAGGCATGAAAAAACGCGCCCTTCGTGCCGAAGCACGGACGGCGCGTCGCTCGTTGTCCGCGTTGCCGACCCGGCAAAGCCGGGGCAGATCAGGAGAGGCGGGGACCATCAGGGGGACCGGGGATTGTCCCGACTTGCCGGGGGAATCATTGTCCCCGGCGGGGCTGGGGCAAAGGTTCCGACGTTCCTGCCGTCCCCCGTCCTCTATAGATGCTTCTTTCTTCTCGACGAGGAAGGGATGCCGAGTTCTTCGCGGTACTTGGCCACGGTCCGGCGGGCTATCTTCACGCCGAGGCCTTCGTTGAGGCGGGCGCTGATGTCTTCGTCGGAGAGGGGATGGGCGTGGTCTTCGCCCTCGATGAGGGAGCGTATGCGGGCCTTCACGCTTTCGGAGCCCACCTGGCTGCCGTCGCTGGAGGAAAGGGCGCTGTTGAAGAAGTACTTGAGCTCGAAGATGCCGTGCGGCGTGCCCACGTACTTGTTGGTGGTGATGCGGCTGATGCTGGACTCGCTGCGGCCTATGTCCTCGGCGATGTCCTTGAGCACCAGGTGCTTGAGCTTGTAGACGCCGTACTCGAAGAAGTCGTGCTGATGCTTCACGATGCTTTCCATCACCTGATACAGGGTGCGCTGGCGTTCCTCGAGGCTGCGTATGATCCACACTGCGGAGCGCAGGCGGTCGTTCATGTAGTCCTTTTCCTCGCTGGAGCGGTTCTGCGAGGCCAGTTCCTCGGAGAGCGGGGAGAGCTGCAGATGGGGCAGGTCTTCGTCGTTCATGAGAATGACGAACTCGCCGTTCACCTTGCGCACGAAGATGTCGGGGCTGACGTAGCAGGGCGCGCCGCTGCCGAGGCTCCCGCCGGGGCGGGGTTCGAGGCCCTGAATGATGGATATGTATTCCTTCAGGGTGTCGAGGTCGATGTGAAAATGGCGCAT
Source organism: bacterium (assembly GCA_037230945.1). GTDB lineage: Bacteria > Desulfobacterota > Desulfovibrionia > Desulfovibrionales > Desulfovibrionaceae > Mailhella. The sequence goes on along the minus strand of JAXUUT010000144.1, from coordinate 3,217 downwards.
GAGCGGCTTATAGCGCTGCTTTTCGAGGTCTTCGAGGTGCTCGCTCACGAGGCTCACGAGTATGGGGTCGCGGTCGTCGTGGCGGGCGCGAAGCTGGATGAGCAGACATTCGGAAAGGGTGCGCGCGGCCACGCCCACGGGATCGAAGTTCTGTACGGCGGAGAGCACGGGCGGCACTTCCGAGGCGTCCACGCCCGCGAGGGAGGCTATTTCCTCGTCCGTGGCGGTGAGGTAGCCGGTTTCGTCGAGGTTGCCGATGATGCATTCGCCAATGGATTTCTGCCGTTCGCTGAGAGGTGAGAGCAGAAGCTGTCCCATGAGGTGCGCTTCCAGATTGGGTTCGGCGGAATGGCAGGCTTCCAGCGGGTTGCCGTCCTCCTCCGCGGCCTCGTATTCCTGCTGGGCCACGCGCGACTGGCTGGAGAACTCACCCAGATACTCTTCCCATTCCGCGCTGCGGGCCACTTCCTCCTGCGGCCAGGGGCTGTCCTGCTCGCTGCTCGTGCGCGTGCTGTCGGCGGCTTCCTGGGAGGCGGGCCCGGGTTCGGCTTCGCGCTCTTCGAGAAAAGGATTTTCCAGCAGTTCCTTGTGCACCGCCTCCACCAGTTCCTGACGGGAGTACAGAAGCAGGGAAATGGCCTGCTTGAGCATGGGCGTCATGTGGAGCTGCTGGCTCAGTTTGAACTGCTGTCGTATTTCAAAAGCCATGATATACCCTCGCGGCGGTTTCGAGTGCGTCGTGCATGAGACAAAAACGGGCCGCGGCACGGGAGCATGGGCCCGTGCCGCGGCAGAGAATCAGCGGAGTTCTTCGGCGGCCACGTCGGCCAGACGGCGGGCGGCACGGCGGACGAAGTCCTCGTCCTGCCCCTCGACCATGACGCGGCAGAGGTTTTCGGTGCCGGAGTAGCGCAGCAGCACGCGGCCGCGGGTGCCGAGGGTTTCCTCGACTTCCTTCTGGGCGGCCATGAGCTTTTCGCACTGTTCAAAGGGCACCTTGCGGGAAATCTTCACGTTGACGAGCTTCTGCGGATAGAGCTTCAGGCGGTCGGCAAGCTCGGAGAGCGGGCGTCCGCTCTCGCGCATGATGCGCAGAATCTGAAGCGCGGCCAGCAGACCGTCGCCGGTGGTGCCGTATTCGCGGAAGATGAGATGACCGGACTGTTCGCCGCCGAGCATGGCGTTGTGCTGACGCATGGCCTCGATGACGTAGCGGTCGCCCACCTTGGTGCGCAGAAGCTGTCCGCCGCGCTCCTTCATGAACACTTCAAGCGCCATGTTGCTCATGACGGTGCCCACGAGCAGGTTGTTGTTGAGCTTGCCCTTCTTCATGAGGTCGTCGGCGCATATGGCCATGATCTGGTCGCCGTCGAGCAGGCGGCCCTTTTCGTCCACCACGAGCAGGCGGTCGGCGTCGCCGTCGAGGGCGAGGCCCACGTCGGCGCGCACTTCGCGCACCTTGGCCTGCAGGTTCTCGGGATGAAGCGAGCCGCACTGATAGTTGATGTTCAGGCCGTCGGGCGAGGTGCCGAGGCGGAACACTTCCGCGCCGAGCTCCTCGAGGGCGAGCGGAGCCACCTTGTAGTTGGCGCCGTTGGCGCAGTCTATGACCACGCGCAGGCCGTCGAGGGTGAGCTGCTGGGGAAAGCTGCTCTTGAGGTACACGATGTAGCGGCCCGAGGCGTCCACGATGCGGTAGGCGCGTCCCACCTTGTTGGAGGCGGGGTAGTCCCATTCATAGTCCTTGTCGAGGATGAGCTCGGACATTCTGTCCTCCACCTCGTCGGGCAGCTTGAAGCCCTCGCGGTCGAAGAACTTGATGCCGTTGTCGTGGTAGGGATTGTGCGAGGCGGAAATGACCACGCCGAAGTCGGCGCGCATGTTGCGGGTGAGGAAGGCGATGGCGGGCGTGGGCAGCGGCCCGACCTGATACACGTCCATGCCGGAGGCGCACAGGCCCGCGGTGAGCGCGGACTCGAACATGTAGCCGGAAAGACGCGTGTCCTTGCCGATGATGACCTTGCGGCGGCATTCGTCGGAACGGAACACGGTGCCTGCGGCAAGGCCGAGGCGCAGGGCCATTTCGGCCGTGAGAGGATAGGTGTTGACCCGGCCGCGCAGGCCGTCGGTTCCAAAAAGACGTTCAGACATGGCTAATCCTGTGTTTCCTGAGGTGCGGCTTCGGAGGAAGACGGCGCTTCCTTCGGAGCGGAGGCGGCGCTTTTCGCGCTGTCGGGCGTTGCTGCGGCAGCTGCGGCGGCAGGCCGGGCGGCGCTCTTCGGCGCCGTGGCGGCGGGAGCCGGGCCGGAGCCGGCATTGTCGCTGCCCGGTTCGTCGCCGGAGAGGGCGGCCGGTACTTTGAGGTCGTTGGGCTGCGGCAGGGAGGCGGAGGGCACGTTGATGTCGCTCAGCGAGAAGTTTCCGGACACGCGCTGATCGGGCAGCTTCATGCCGAAGTTGCTGGAGGGCAGCGAGAATATGCTTTCCGCCGGTGCCCAGGCGCGGTTTTCGGGGTCGATGTCCGTGCGGCTGTAGAGCATGACCGTGGGCGGCTCGATGGAAATGAGACCGGAGCCCGAGGGCAGCATGACTATGGGCGTGACCTCGGCGCTGTCGCCGGGCATGAAGTCGGAGGGCTGGCGCACGATGACGCGCACGGCGTCGAGGTAGTCGCGGTCTTCCACCAGCGCCTCGGGCACGGAGATTTCCACCTTGGCCGAATCGGGCCGCACGCTGAAGCCTTCGTCCTCGTTGTCGAGCTGGATGTCGCGGGTGAGGGTGACTTCCTTCGTCTTGAGGTCCAGAGAGTAGCGCAGCGTGGTGACGGGCGGGGTGATTTCCACCTGCGGCGGGGCCACGATGGCCACGTTGGCCTCGTGCGGGCCTTCGCTGGCGTTCTTGGTGGGGTCGTACACCACGATGAGGCGGTCGAGGGAGTTGACCTGCGTTTCCGGACCCTTCACCGTGACGAACGAAGGTTCGAGAATGGCGTGGGAAATGAGGTACGGAGAATCTGCGGGCAGCGGCAGCATCTTGTTTTCGAGGGGGACCACGCGCTCGGTGAGGGCGTCGGCCTCGAGCACGAGACGGCTCGGCATGATTTCCAGAATTTCAAAGGCCTTGAAGTCGGGCATGGAATCCACGGCAAGGGGCAGGGCCGTGGCGCCGCGCTGCACGCCGGAAAGATCCACGGTATACACGAGGTCGCGCGAATGAA
>JAXUUT010000064.1:0-22347 GCA_037230945.1 bacterium | reverse complement strand
GGGGAATGGCCCCGGCCACCGCGGCTGGGAACCGGGCGGGTTAAAAAGACGGGAAGGGGTACCCCCCAGCCTTTTTATGTTGACATGAATCCGTCATGCGGCCGGCCCCGGAAGTCTCTGGGCTGTTCCGGTCGCATGACGGACGGAATTTCAATCTGCAAAGCCTGTCCGTGGACAGGTCCTGCTTTCAGACTCCCGTTAGAACATGTCCTTCAGAAGATCTTCGCCCTGCTGTGCCTGTTCGGCGGCCTGCTGAGCGAGCTCGGGATCGACTTCGCCGTCGAGGGCGTCGATGCCGTAGCCGGTTCCGGGTTCCGTTCCTTCAATGAAGGGCATGCTCATGCCTCCGGCATCGGCGAACACGATGCCGTCCGGCTTGGGAAAGTCGTCCGGCGGGTAGGCTTTCAGCGCTTCCTTTGCATAGTAGAGATAGGCGGGAAGCGCCGCACCAGAGCCGGTTTCTCCGCGTCCCATGGGCTGAAGCTGATCGTAGCCGATATACGTGGCGGTGACGAGGTAGGGCGTTATGCCGATGAACCACGCGTCGTTTTCGTCGTTGGTGGTGCCGGTCTTGCCGCCGATGGGACGGCCCAGCACGCGGGCCTTGCCGCCGGTGCCGAAGTTGACCACGCCTTCGAGCAGTTTGGACATGACATAGGCGTTCTGCGGCGTAATGGCCTGCACGGATTCAGGCTGGCTTTCGTAGATGGTGTTGCCCCACGGGCCCTGAATGCTGGTGATGAAGCGCGGAGAGCTCACCTTGCCGCCATTGGCGAAGGCCGTGTAGGCCTGCGCGAGGTTGAGCGGCGAGACGGCCACGGCACCGAGACTGATGGAAAGCGTGGCGGGAAAGTCCGGCGTAAGGCGCAGGGCCTTGGCCCGGGCTATGATGTGCTCCACGCCCATCTGCTGCGCCACGCGGACGGTGCAGAGGTTGCGCGAACGGGCCAGTGCCCGGTACAGCGGCATGGGACCGTCGAACTTGCCGTCGTCGTTGCCGGGACGCCATGCCTTTTTGGTCCACTTGTCGATGAGGATGATGGGCGCGTCGAGCAGCATGGACGCAGGCGTAAAGCCGTTGTCCAGCGCCGCCGAGTACACGATGGGCTTGAACGAGGAGCCGGGCTGGCGCTGCGCCTGCGTGACGCGGTTGAACTGCGAACCGGAGCTGCCGAAGGAGTAGCCGCCAACCATGGCAACCACATCGCCGTTTTCCGGTTCGATGGACACCATGGCTCCCTGCACGTCGGGGTACTGCTGCAGGCGCAGAGCGATGACCGGCTCGCTGGTGCGGGTGGCGTTCTGCGCATTCTTCGGGGCCTGTGTCGCTGTCTTGCCGCTTTTCTTCTGGGAAGAGGCCGGAGCGTTGTCGCGGGAAACCCAGATGACGTCACCCTGCTTGACCACGCGCGTGGCGTCGCGCATGACCACGGCCGTGACCGATCCGGCCACGCGCTTGTTGTGCTTGCGCGCCCAGTTCATGGTCCGCACGCTTACGTAGCCGCGCTGCGTTTCGGAAAGAAGCACGTCGGCGCCGGACTTGTTCACGCCGGTCACAAGGGCGAGCGCCCAGCCGTCGTCATCGAGATCGGAAAGCTGGAAGTCCTTTTTCCTGAGAAAATCCTTGTACTCCGAAGGCTCGAGATGCTTCACCGGACCGAGCCAGCCGTGACGCTTGGTGGCGTCTTCAAGGCCATGGCGCAGACCTTCGTTGGCGGCCTTCTGCTGCAGCGGATCCATGGCCGTGTGCACGGTGAGGCCGAGCTCGTACACGGCGTCCTCGCCGTAGATGCCGAAGTCGTAACCGTTCTTCTTGCAGTTCTCTTCCGAGAACATTTCCACGAGGAGGCGGCGCACTTCTTCAAGGTACCAGGCGCCGTCCGGATTGGACGAGGGCATGGCCTTGTATTCGAGCTTCTGATTGATGGCCTCGTCGTATTCGGCGTCGTTTATCCAGCCGAGGTCGCGCAGACGGCGAAGCACGTGATGCTGACGATTCTGGGCGGCTTCGGGATTGCGGTAGGGATTGTAGGCCGAAGGCGACTGGCCGAGACCGGCGATGAGCGCGGCTTCGGCTATGGTGAGATCCTTGGCGTTCTTGGCAAAGTACACGCGAGCGGCGGCTTCGACGCCGTAGGCATTGTTGCCGAGGAATATCTGATTGATGTAGAGGGTGAGAATTTCATCCTTGCTGAGCTGTTTTTCCAGCCTGTAGGCAAGAATGGCTTCCTTGATCTTGCGCTCGTAGCTCTTTTCCGGGGTGAGCATGAGACGCTTGACCACCTGCTGCGTGATGGTGCTGCCGCCCTGCCGCGTGGAGCCGTGCTGGAAGTTGGCTATGGCCGCGCGGATGATGGCCTTGATGTCCACGCCGGGATGATTGTAGAACTGGTCGTCTTCCACGGCGAGAAAGGCCTGAGGCACCACTTTGGGAAGCTGGTCGAGCGTGACGAGGAAGCGCCGTTCATGGTAAAGCTGACCGATGAGACTGCCGTCGCGGGCAAGGACGGTGGTCACGAGCGGCGGCCGGTAGTCGGCAATCTTGCTGAAGCTCGGAAGATCGTCGGCAACCCACTGGTAGATCATGTATCCGCCTGCCGCCGCTCCGAGGGCCCCGAGCAGCACGAGCGTGCCGAAAAGATACAGAAGCGTGCCGAAGAAGCCGCGCTTTTTGCGGCGTTTCCTGCGGCCTTTCCGGGAATCGGCGTCCAGCGACAGAAGTTCGCTGTCCGAATCGTCTTCCGTGACCGGTTCGGAGGCGTTTTTCCTTCTGCCGCGGGCGGGCGTGCCTAAATCGAGCCTGTCGAGTCCGTTGTCGTTGTTCCAGTCGTTGTTGCTCATGGCCATGGGGAAAACCGTGTGTCGGGTTGAGGCGCTCCGCCGGGGGAGCGCCGTGACGTGAGAGTCTTTTACGCCTGACCGAGGAAGCGGGCGAGCGCTTCGTTGACCATGGCGGGGTTGGCCTTGCCGCGCATCTCGCGCATGACCTGTCCCACGAAGAAGCTTATGAGCTTGGTTTTGCCGCCTTTGTACGCTTCCGCCTCGGCGGGATGAGCGGCGAGCACCTTCTGCACGGCGGCGTCGATGGCGCCGGTGTCGGATACCTGCACAAGTCCGCGGGCCTTGACGAGCTCGGCGGGCATGACCTCGCCCTTCATGAGCTCGGGGAAGATGTCGGCCGCAATCTTGGAGGAAATGGTGCCGTTGCCGATGATGGTGACAAGTTCGGCCAGCGCTTCGGGAGAAATTTTGATGTCGGCGGTGCTTATGCCGCTCTGGTTGACCTCGCGCATCATCATGCCGAGCATGATGTTGGCCACCTTCTTGGGCTGGGAGCAGATTCCGCAGGCCTTTTCAAAGAGAGCGGCAAGATGCGGATCGGTGCAGAGCTGCTCGGCATCCTGTTCGGGAAGCTGAAAGTCGCCCATGTAGCGGGCCATGCGGGCTTCGGGAAGCTCCGGCTGCGTGGCCGCCCATTCGGCGAGCTCCTCGTCGGTGATGACCACGGGAAGCAGGTCGGGATCGGGAAAATAGCGGTAGTCCTGCGCGTCTTCCTTGCTGCGCATGGGCGCGGTAAGATTGCGGACGGCATCGTAGAGACGGGTTTCCTGAATCACCTCTTCGCCGTCGTCGAGCAGATCGGACTGTCTTGCGATTTCAAACTCGATGGCGCGCTGTACGTTGCGGAAGGAATTGAGGTTCTTCAGCTCCGTACGGGTGCCGAGCTTCGTTTCTCCGCGGGGGCGTATGGAGACGTTGGCGTCGCAGCGGAAGCAGCCCTCCTCCATGTTGCCGTTGCTGATGCCGAGGCTCACCACCATGGCATGCAGCTTCTTGAGGTAGGCCACGGCTTCTTCCGCGCTGCGCAGATCCGGTTCGCTCACGATTTCGATGAGCGGCGTGCCGGCACGGTTCAGATCCACGTAGCTGAAGTTTTCGCCCTGCGGATGGATGTTCTTGCCCGCGTCGTCTTCCATGTGGATGCGGGTAATGCCGATGCGGCGCTTTTCCCCGTTGACCGTGATGTCGAGCCAGCCGTGCTCGCAGAGGGGAAGCTCGAACTGCGAAATCTGGTAGTCCTTGGGCATGTCGGGGTAAAAGTAGTTCTTCCGGGCGAACTGGGAACGCTGATTGATGGTCGCATGGATGGCGAGGGCCATGCGCGAGGCGTATTCCACGGCCTTGCGGTTGAGCACGGGCAGAACGCCGGGCATTCCGGCGCACACTTCGCAGACATTGGTGTTGGGCTCGTCGCCGAAGGAATTGGGGCAGGAACAGAAAAGCTTGCTGGCAGTGGCGAGGTGCACATGCACTTCCAGGCCGATGACAGCCTCGTATGCGGACATGGGGTACTCCCTGATGATAGCGGATAAACAAAGCCTCCCGGACGGAGGAATCTGTACTCCTATCATTAAAACCCGCGAGGCTCAAGAGAAACCCGGACGCCCGGCCGCAGTGCGGCGACGATGCGGGCGCGGAAGGAAACTGTCCGTTCCGGGAAGGCGGCAGCGGCGAAAGAAAGGTCCGATGCTTTTTTTCGTGAGGCATGGCGGGCTCGGCGTCCGGAACCTGCCTGCGAACGCTCAGAGGTTTTCTTTTCTGCCCGGCCCTGAAGTGACGATGCCCCGGTCGATGAGACGGCGCAGATACCAGCTTGTGTCGCTTACCAGCATGTAGAGCTGATCGGGCACGCCCTGTATTTCCAGAACGTCGCCGAAATCCAGCGGAAGGTTTTCCTGTCCGTCCACGGACAGAAGCACCTGGTCGCCGTGACGGCAGGCTTCCAGACGTATGCGCGAGGCGGCGGGCAGGGCTATGGGCGGAAAGCCTCCGGCAAAGGGACAGATGGGGGTGACGAGCTGGGCGTTCATGGAAGGCATGGTGAGAGGGCCGCCCGCGGAGGCCGTGTAGGCGGTGGAGCCGAGCGGCGTGGACACGATGACGCCGTCGCAGCGCAGCGTGCTGAAATGCACGTCGTCAATGGTGAGACTGAGGGAGACGGCGCGGGCCACGACGCCGTGGGCGGTGACCACGTCGTTGATGGCCACGCCTTCATTTTGAGGAATCAGACGGTCTCCTTCCCGGCGCAGGATGCGCCAGCGCAGCGTGAGATGGCGTTCAAGCTCCCATCGGCCCAGCAGCATGTCGGCAAGCGGCTTTTCCCACCCCTCGGCAGGCAGGGAGGCCAGAAATCCCACACGACCGAAATTCATGCCGGCAAGCGGCGTGCGTATGCCTGCCAGACGGCGCGCCACGCCTACCATGGTGCCGTCGCCGCCGAGCACGAGCACGGCGTCGCTCGCGGCGGCCTCGGCCCGCATGGTGATGGCGTCGGCTCCGGCGGAAAGAAGAGCGCTGTCCACGTGACGGGCCTTCAGCCAGCCTGTCAGCTCCCGACCGGCGTTTTCCGGCTGCGGATTGTCCTTATGAAGAATGAGAAGACGCGAGATGGGATGCATGGAATGTCCTTTGGAAGCCTCTCCCGGCGTGCGCCGCAGGGCGGAAGGCGGGATAAAACGTGCGCCGGCGTGAAGACAGTCCGGGGCATGGGAGTCTTGTACTCTAAAGAACAAACCCGCGCAACGGAAAAATGAAACGGATGATGAACGTTGCGCGTTCCGCAGGAGATCCGGCGGAAGAGCCTGTCGCGGTCGCGACGCCGGGGAGGAAGGGCGCAAGACGGGGAAAGGCTCTCTTTCCCCTTGCCGAAGCCGGAGACGGAGTTATCTTCTGAGCGTGGAGCGCTTCCCGTTCCTGCCGGTTCCGCAACAATTCCGGCCATTGTCAGCCCTCGGGCTTTGGGGTATGGTTCCTTGTTTGGAAATTCGCGGCCGCGGCCGCTCACGTCAAGCGCCATGGAGCATCATGAAAACAGCTCTTGAAATCATACATGAACACGCGGAAGAGGGCGCAAAGCTGCGTCGTCTTTTTCTGGCGGATGCCGCCCCCGTTCTTGACGCCGCTTCCCGCAGCATGGCCCGCTGTCTTGCCGGAGGCGGCAAGATTCTCGTGTGCGGCAACGGCGGCAGCGCTGCCGACGCTCAGCACATGACCGGCGAACTTCTGGGGCGGTTTCTCATGGAACGGCCGTCCCTGCCCGCCGTGGCCCTTACGGTGGACTCATCCACGCTTACGGCCGTGGGCAACGACTACGGCTATGAGGAGGTGTTCTCCCGTCAGGTTTCCGGCCTCGGTCGTCCCGGAGACGTATTGGTGGCCTTTTCCACCTCGGGCGGCAGCGAGAACGTCATCCGGGCCATAGAGGCCGCCCGCGCTGCGGACATGATCGTCGTGGGACTGACAGGAAAGGGCGGAGGGCGCATGGCCGCCATGTGCGACTACCTGCTCGACGTGCCTCACCGGCACACGCCGCTCATTCAGGAAATGCATGAGGCGTGCATGCACCTCATGTGTCAGCTTGTCGACCACTATCTTTTTGAAAATGTCCAGGCTCTCAGCCATGAGAGCCCGAAAGGAGTCTGATGTCATGCCTATCTACGAATACCGCTGCAAGGCCTGCAACCATACGTTTGAAGACCTGGTCTTCGGCGATGAAAAGCCTTCCTGCCCCAAGTGCCATTCCACGGAAACGGAAAAGATGATCTCGCGCTGCTCCTGCCGCCTTGCGGACGGCACGCCCGATTCCTTCGATCTTCCGTCCGCTCCGGCCTCGGGCGGCGGCTGCGCCGGCTGCTCCGGCGGAAACTGCGCAAGCTGCGGTCACTAGCCGGTGAGCGTCTTTACGGGCGCTTCCCTTTTCCGCGTCCCTTGTTTTCGTAAGGAGTTCCATGGGCGTGATCCGTCAAGGTCGCGCTCATGATTTTTCTTTTTCAAGGGAGCTTTTGTCCGCGTGAGCACGCGGTGCGTCGTCGTTTTCGCGTCGCGCGGGGAACGCTTCCGGCGGGTCCGGTCTAAGGCTTTTGCCCGGAAGAAACGGCCCGTCCGTGGCGGTGTCGTGGTTTCTTTGCGCGATCCGGCGTTGTGGTCGCGCGGGGAAGATCCGCCTTTTCCGGCGAAGCGTCCGTGCCCGGCGCTTTCGTAATCTCGTTCATCATGCCGTTTCCCGACAAGGGAGCCTCGAGCCTCTCAGGGCGACGAAAAGGTCCGGCGGGGCGCTCATGCCCGCCGGTTCCGGCAACTCTGGAGTTACTATGAAAAAAATCATCATCGCCACGCGGGGAAGCAAACTTGCGCTGTGGCAGGCGGAACATATCAGGGAACGCCTTCTGGCGCAGCATGCCGGTCTTGAGGTCGAGCTGCTCGTGCTCAAGACCAAGGGCGACGTCATTCTCGACGTGCCGCTGGCCAAGGTGGGCGGCAAGGGGCTGTTCGTCAAGGAAATCGAGGAAGCGCTGCTTTCCGGCGCGGCGGACATTGCGGTGCACAGCATGAAGGATGTGCCCATGGTGCTGCCCGAGGGGCTCGTGCTCGGAGCCGTGCCGGAACGGGAAATCTGCACCGATCTTTTTCTTTCTGAACGATATGTCTCGCTTTCCGCTCTTCCTGCCGGGGCCGTGCTGGGAACAAGCTCCCTGCGCAGGCAGGCGCAGGTGCTGGCCCTGCGCCCCGACATTCGCGTGGACATGCTGCGCGGCAACGTGGAAACCCGTCTGCGCAAGATGAAGGAAGGGCAGTACGACGCCATCATTCTGGCCCGTGCCGGCGTGAAGCGTCTCGGTCTTTCGGCAACGTGGCAGGAAGATCTTGTGCCGCCTGCCATGCTGCCCGCCGTGGGACAGGGGGCTCTCGGCGTGGAGATGGGGGAGGATCGGGAAGATCTGCATGAGCTCCTTGCCTTTCTGGAACATCGCCCCACGCGTCTGTGCGTTTCCGCCGAGCGCGCGTTTCTTCGCCGCCTTGACGGAGGATGTCAGGTCCCCATTGCGGCGCACGCCGAGCTTTGCGGCGATGAGCTGAGCCTTGACGCGCTGGTGGCCGGCGTTGACGGCAAAACGGTGATACGCGGCTCTCGACGTTCGGCAGCCTCGCCGGAGGAGGCGGAGCGCATGGGATGCGCCCTTGCGGAAGAGCTTCTCGGCAGAGGGGCCGACCGTATTCTTGCCGAGCTTTACGACGGAGAAGAGGAGAAGGCATGAGTCCCGCGCTGCATCTCGTTGCGCCGCTTTCTGCGGAAAAGCTGCATCCGTCCTGGCCTGCGGAGCGCATTCCGTGGGAGGACAGCCGCGCCATTCCCCGCGGAGGGCGACGCCGTCCTGCCCAGCCCCGGGCTCTGGCCGCGCTGGAACTGGCCGTGCACATACGCAATTCCGGCTACAACGTTTACCTGTCCGGTTCTCCTGATCTCGGCAGGACCTATATGCTGTGCGACTTCCTGGAGCCTCTGGCCCGCAGGGAGGCCACGCCGCCGGACGTCATCTACGTCAACAACTTCAAGGACGAAGATCGGCCCGTGCTCATTCAGCTCCCGGCCGGGCAGGGCGGAGTGCTGCGCGATTCTCTGGCGGACGCCCTGCGGCAGATGCGCGAGGAGCTTCCCGCGAGACTGGATTCCGACGCCTTTTTGCGCAAGCGCCGCGCCGGTCGTGAGGAGTTCCGCGAAAAGCGCTCGGGCATGGTGAAGGAGCTTGAGCGCATGGCCGAGGAAAAGGGCTTTGCCCTTGAGGCCGAGGAGCAGGGATCGCTTTCGCTTTTCCCCATGAAGGAAGGCAAGCGCCTGAGCGACGAGGAGGTCGCGCTTCTGGATGCGCTGGAAAGGCGGGAGTTCAAGCGCCGTGCCGATCAGCTTCTGCAGAGCATGGCGCCCTTTGTCCGCAAGATGGGCGAGCTTGAGAAAAGCTTTCAGAAGAAGGAGCAGCAGCTTGAACGCGAGGCTGCGGAATATCTGCTGAACCGGCTGGTCGAGCCCGTTGCTGCAAAAGCCTGCCGCGTGTGCGGATGCGAAGAGAAGACCGACGAGCTGCGCGCCTTTTTCGACGACCTCCGGGCCGACGTGCTGGATCATCTGGATCTGTTTCTGCCCAAGGACGGAGCTGCCGTTCTTCCTCATGGGGAAAGCGCCTCTCCGCAGGAGCCGGATCTGTACCGCTACAGCGTCAACGTTCTGGTGGACAACGGCGGGATGCATGGTGCGCCCGTGGTGGTGGAGGATCACCCCACTTACGGCAACCTGCTCGGCTGCGTGGAGCGGGAATCGGAAATGGGCGCTCTGGTCACGGATTTCACGCTCATCAAGGCCGGCTCCCTGCACCGCGCCAACGGCGGCTATCTGATTCTGCACGTCAATGACCTGCTGGCAAACGGACCGGCGTGGGAAGGGCTCATGCGCGCGCTGCGCTCCGGCGTGGCCCGCATTGAGGACCCGGACTTCAACGACACCTCCCGCGTGAAGGGCATAGAGCCCGAGCCCATGCCGCTCAATCTCAAGGTGGTGCTCGTGGGCGAGGATGAGCTCTATGAGATGCTCCTTGAGCGGGATGAACGCTTTGCCAAGCAGTTCAAGATCAAGGCTCAGATGGCCTCGGAAACCGAGCGCACGGCCCCGTCCGTCCGATCCTGGCTCTGCCAGCTTGCCCGCATCATGGACGAAGCCGACCTTCTGCCCTTCGACCGCGAGGCTCTGGCCGGTCTGGTGGATCACGGCTCGGAACTGTGCGAGGATCATCGCAAGCTTTCCCTGCGATTCCCTCTCATGCGCGAGACGCTCATCGAGGCGTCGGCCACGGCGGCCATGGCCGGAAAGTCCGTGGTGGACAAGGCCAGTCTCAACGAGGCTCTGCGTGCACGGCGTCATCGCTCCGACCTTGTCGAGGAACTCTTCATGGAGGAATACGACAGGGACGTCATCAAGCTGCGCACCTCGGGAGCGGAAGTAGGCTGCGTCAACGGCCTCGCCGTCACCTCAAGCGGCGATTACGAGTTCGGGCTGCCGCATCAGATTTCCTGCACCGTGGGCGTGGGGCACGGCGGCATCATAGATCTTGAGCGCGAGGCGGAGCTCGGCGGTCCCATCCACACCAAGGCCATGATGATACTCAAAAGCTATCTCGCCTCGCAGTTCGCGCACAACAAGCCGCTGGTGCTTTCCGGCAGCCTCTGCTTCGAGCAGAGCTACAGCGGCATTGAAGGGGATTCCGCCTCGGGTGCGGAACTTGCGGCGCTGCTTTCCGCCATTTCCGAGGTGCCCATCCGGCTTTCCCTGGCCTTTACCGGTGCGGTGAGCCAGTCCGGGCAGATCATGGCCGTGGGCGGCGTGACGCGCAAGATCGAGGGCTTCTTCGAGCTGTGCTCCCGCAGAGGTCTCACGGGCGAGCAGGGAGTCATTCTGCCCCGCGACAACGTGGAACATCTCATGCTGGATGAAAAGGTGGTCAATGCCGTGCGTGACGGAAAGTTTTCCATCTATCCCGTGACGCACATTGCCGAGGCCATGGAACTTCTGACCGGCATTCCCGCAGGACGTCGCCACAAGGACGGCTCCTTCCCGAAGGACACGCTCTTCTTCAAGGTCGACGAGCGTCTGAGCGAGTTCGGCTGGCTGGCCGAACACAGTTTCAAGACGAGAAGGCGCAAGGCCCGGGCCTGAGCGTAAGGCGTTTTTCCGCGTCGCCCGGGAAATGCGGAATCGTCGTGCCGGCTCTGCCGGTCGGCGTCGTCCGATGCGTCTTTGCCCTGCATGTCCAATATCCGGCAGGCTGCAAAAAAGCCCGTCCGTTGTTCTTCTAAGGAGAGCACGGACGGGCTTTTTTCGTGCATTGCGAAAAGAAGCCGGAAGCTTCATGAAGCGCAAGGACGTTTTTGTTTTCAGACGTTCTTCGGTTCCCTGAGAAGGCACGCGCACACCGCACCCACGACGGCGAGAGGCGTGAGAAGGTGCATGGCCGGGGAAAGCCCGCCCCATGCGTCGGCGGCCCAGCCGAGAACAGGCGCGAACATTCCGCCAACGCTCACGGCCACGCCGAGCGTGATGCCTGAGGCAAAGCCCATGTTTTTGGAGAGATAGCGCTGTCCGAGAACCACCATGGAGCTGAACGGGGCGAACAGGGCTATGGCCAGCGGTGCGAGCAGAAGAGCGGCCAGCCACGGACTCGTCACCAGAGGGAAGACTGCAAGAATGGGCAGGGAAAGAAAGGACGCCCAGCGTATGACGCGGCGGAAGCCCCAGCGGTCGGCGGCTGCGCCTCCGGTGAGATTGCTGGCCACGCCGAACACGGAAAAGAGAACGAGCATGAGATTGCCGGTGGAGGCGGAGGCATGAAACACGCCCTGCCAGTAGAGCGGCAGATAGGTGGTGAATGCCACGGTGAGGCCCATGCGGGTGAGAAGACAGCCGGACAGTATGCCGAACGAGCCCCACTCATTGGCAGCACCGGCGCCGCCGCTTCGAGCTGTGGACGTTCTGGCCGCCATGTCCCAGGCACGGACGCGCCAGAAGAGCAGAGTGGCCATGACGAGGCCGAGCAGGCAGAATGCCGCCGTGCCGTGCAGACCGAAGCCTCCGAGGGTGAAGCTGCCCAGGGGCACGCCGCCCACGGCCAGCATGACGATGACCGGTCCCATGAGCATGCCGCCGTTGCCGCCCACGGAAAAGATGCTGAGCCCCACGCCCTTGTGGTCGCCGGAAACGATGTTGGCGTAGCGTGCCGCCTCGGGATGGAAGACCGCGGCGCCTATGCCTCCGATGACCAGAGATGCGAACATGGCGTATTCACTGGAAAGGAAGCCGGTGGCTCCTATGCCTGCGGCGGCCATGAGAATGCCGAGCGGAATGAACCATCCCCGGGCTATCTTGTCGGCCAAGAGTCCGAGACCGGGCTGAACGAGGGAGGCGACTGCGGAATAGGCGAAAGCCAGAAAGCCGCAGGTCTGATAGTCGAAGCCGTGTGCCGCCGCCAGATAGGGCAGCAGGGCGGGCAGGGCGTGGGAATTGAGATCGCAGGACAGATGACCGAGAGAAAGAAGCAGAATTTTTCTGTAGTTCATGGCAATGCGGGGAAACAGGGTGAATGCGTACGGCGACACAAGGTGCGGCAAGCCATGCTAGTCCACGGCCTTTCTCATGGCAAGATGCGGCATGACGGCTTTTCCTGCACCAGATTGCGGAACGGGGGAA
Organism: bacterium; assembly: GCA_037230945.1. GTDB lineage: Bacteria > Desulfobacterota > Desulfovibrionia > Desulfovibrionales > Desulfovibrionaceae > Mailhella. The sequence goes on along the minus strand of JAXUUT010000064.1, from coordinate 10,277 downwards.
GAGAGGCGGTCGGCGCGGTGTTCCGCATTCTTCCATGCGAGCCGTGCTCTCTTTGCAAGGTGAATCCTCCGGCGCAGAATGAGCGCAGGGAAAGCGCCGTTCGCGCAGGCCGGGGGAAAATGTCTTGCTCTGGGCGGCGGAAACCATAAAAAGACCGTCCGCGTTTTTATGCGGACGGTCGGACATTGTTTTCAGATGTTACCGGCGTCAGACGGCGGTGCTACCTGAACAGCTTGAGACCTTCCTTCAGCAGGTTCTTTGCCTTGTCTTCGGCCTTGTTGCCATCCTTGAGCAGCGTGGAGCCCAGGTGCTTCGTCTGTTCTTCCGTTGCTTCGGCCAGTGCGCGGGAAACTTCCGTGGCCACGAGAAGGGCGGCCCTTGCGAAGCTGGCGCCGGATTCCTTGCGGCCGATGTCGGTCAGCCGGATTTCAGGCAGCGGAACATGGACGGTGAACTTGAGAAGAGGCACGGTGAGCATGGCCTTTGCGTTGCGTATGACAAGCTCGTCGATGATGACCTTCTTTTTTGAAGCATTGTCGTCGGTCCTGACGGCAGAGGCGGAGGAAGCGGATTCTTTGTGTTCGTTTCTGTCGGCGTATTCCCGGACGTTTTTCAGAATGACGTCGAAGTTGCTGGTGTCCTTGCCGAGCTCGTAGACAAGTTCCGGGCCGTCGACGGTTACGTTGCGCACGATGACGACGTCCTTGAACACGGAGCCGGTGTCAAGAGCCACGGAAACGGAGGCCACCGTTGCGGCATGGCTTCCGCTGAAGCCCGCAGGATTGCCCAGGGTAAATCCGCTGAACACGCCCTTGCCGGAGAAGAGGGAAAGATCGGCCTTGTCCAGATGTACGGCGGTGCCCGTAATCTTCGGGCCTTCCGTGTTTACGGCCTTTTCCACAATGGCATTGAGGGAGAAGAAGAGAATGATGACGCCTGCAACCAGCAGGATGACCAGAGTCGCCAGAGCGATGAGCCATTTTTTCATGGACAGCCTCCATGAGGAAAGAGGGTTGAAGCCGGGGCCGCGCCGTTGATGACGCATGGGGGCGGACGGAGGGCGGCTTTTCGTGTCGTTCTTCCGGACCGGAGGAGGGAAGCCGCATGAGGTCACGGATGCCGCAGCGGTTCCGGCACAGGGACTTCTTATGCTCAGTGTAGGGGAAAAAGGAAAAGAACACCATGAGGATCGAAAGCGTCTGCAGAAAAATAAGGAAGGAGAAGGCCGTTACGGACGGGGCCGGAATGCGGCATCGACGCTTCATGCTTGCCGGGGCATGAGCAGACATGCATGAAGCGACTGCTCCGTTTCCGCCCAGTGAGCCTTATAGGCCATGGAAGGATGATCGCTCATGCCCATGTCGTAACGGACGGCGCCCTCTTCGCAGAGCCAGTCAAGCTGTTCCATCTGAAGCAGATCACCTATGGAAAAGGCTTTCCAGTCCGCGTCATAGCTGAACTGCTGACCACGGTAGCAGGAACCGGCCATGCCTCCGAAAATGAAGCCGATGTCCCTGCCCTCGTGCATGGCGAACATGACCCTGCCGCCCTTATACAGGGAGAGACGCCGCATCATGGCGTGGTAGAATTCCAGAGAGGGATGTTCCGTCATGCCGCAGTGTTCCTTTCCCTTCCAGCTTTTTTCTTCCACGGCCACCATGCGCGCGTAAACGGCGTCGGCTTCCTTCAGACCGGATGGCACGAGGCGCTCAAAGAGAATGGCGTTTTCTGCGGCTTTTCTGCGGGCCTTTTTCATTTTTGAGCGGAAGTTGCCCGAACGTCTGGAAAGATAGCCGTCCATTCCTCCCTGCAGAGAGGCGCTGCGCTGAAGGGAGACAGGCTGGTTCAGAAATCGGAATTGGGAAGATGCGCGGAGGAAGAGGCGACGGAGGAGTTCACAGTTTTTTTCCATGCCGCTGAGGAGAAAGCTGGGGAAGCGCCCTCCGTATTCCCGGGAGATGAAGGGCAGAGCTTCGGAAAAAAGAGCGTCGGCGTCCGGTCCCAGCAGGGGGCTTGCCGAAATCCAGTGCGATTCTATGGGAACGAGAATGATGTGACCGGACAGCAGCGTGAGTTCGGCAAAGGCCAGAACGTTTTCGCCTTCCACCTGGATGAACAGTCTTCGGGCGGGAGCAAAGGCATCATGAAAGGCAAGCTGCCATGCCGGGGTGCAGCTGAAGGGATCCGGTCGGCCGGAACGGGCGGCCGCATCCGTCCAGCGGGTGATGTGCTCCAGAGCCCAGTCGAGAGAGCCTTGGGAAAGATGGATGAATTTCATGAACCGTGCCTGCATGAGCCGCGTGCCGCGGAGAGTCGGTGGAAAGTGCGTGGTAAAAAGAAAGATGTCGTCGGCAACGAAGCTGCCGTCAGGGATGCAGGAGCCTTTTCTGAAGGCGGAAAACGACGGTCATCTTTCGTCCTGGGCTTGCGGGAACGGAGACGGTATTTCCACAAAAAGCGGAGGACATCCGTTTTCGTCCTCACGGGGAGAGGAGGGCTGAGGCATTGTCGTCATGTCGTTTTCTTTCATCCATGCGAGAACCGTCGGCTGAACGTTTTCCATGAGCTCGTCCATGGTATCCCCCTCCGGATTGCAGCCGGGAAAATCGGGCAGTTCTCCCGCAAGGGAACCGAAGAGCTGACGTTGTATGAACATGGGGTAAAGCACGAGGAGTCCTCCCTATCGAGAGAAGATTGGTGGAACAGGGCGGTCACATGTTCTGCAAGGGTACGTTTTCCTTGCCGGGAATGCAATGGAGCCGGATTTGTTTCGATTGGAGGAAGAGCGCAGTGCCGGACAAGTGTCAGGCTCCCGGGGCCGGCCTGTTTTATGGGCAGCTCAGATACGGAGGGGGTGCGGAAAGCCGGTCGGGGCACGATGAAACATATGCAAAGAACAGGAGCCGTCGGCATGAACCGACGGCCTCCGCGTTACTTGAGGAACATGTTTTTTAAGAATATGCATGGCCTGGAGGTAATGTATGCAAGCGCATAGCTTAGAATTATACTGTATATGACACATGAAAAATAAGCATGCTTATTGTACGACGTCATATTTGATATGAGAAACAGTATAATCTGATGATGATATAAAAATGCAAGAAATGAATATTTTGACAGAAAACAAATAAATTCATTGATGCCTTGTTTGAACTTCATGGTGTTTGTAACCGTATAAAGCACAATGAATGTGGAGATATAAAAAGGTATTGATTTTATTGATGTTTCTACAAGACTGTTCCTAAAAATACAAACAGATGCTGCAATGCATATCATGCTTGGAATGAATAAATATAATTTGTTTATATTGTTTCTATAGAGTAGAATGCATAACAGTGCTCCGAACGAAAATTCAAATATTCTTGATGTCGGATTCCTCATGACTATGGGATTCCATAAAAGAAAGTGCCCTTTCAATATTGGACCGAAATATATTGAAATAAGCGATATTGCAAGAAAAACAAATATATATTTGTAAGACTTGTTCAAGAGTTTAAAAACAAATGGAGTTACAATATAGAGAAGAAGAATGAAGCCTACATACCATTCTCCGACAAGATATTGCGTCTGGATATTGGCGAGAAGAAAACCGTCAAGTCCAAGAACGGAATAAATGAAATGGTATGGTTCAAGGGATATTCTTTGGTAGACAAGAAATATAAGCATTGAAATTGTGAGATAGGCAATCCAGTAGAAAGGATATATGGCCATGAATCTTTTCTTGTAAAAATGTACTATGCTCTCATTTTTATTATTAAGAAAAAGAGAGAATCCGGAAAGGACTATAAAAAGCGAAACACCGAGATTGCCGAGATGGAGATAGGACGGAAAGAAAAACTCCGGATATTTTTCACTGAAATGCACGCCTGCATGAAAAACAATGACGCAGAAAAGCGCGCTGACCCTTATCATGTCGAGGGCCATGATTCTTTCCGCAGGTTTGAGTGAGGTGTCGCCCATGCCTTTCTCCCATGATGCGTTTTTTTGCGTAAGAGTACCGCGTGCTGCACGAACATTATCGGCTTGAACCTGCTGAGGCTGCTCATGCCGTTTTCTGAACGTAGCCGTATGGTCTGTCGGGAAAGCATGCGCGTCTCATGCAGCAGTCCGGCGTTATGTGCCGGAAAGCATGTCTTCGGGGCGCTGGCGTTTTGCCGCGAGCCGGATAAGAAAAAAGAGCCCGAACGTGCTGTTCAGGCTCATGCATTTTTCATGGTGTCCCCGGCGTGAGTCGAACACGCGGCCTACTGCTTAGGAGAACGCAGGAAAGATTCCCCTGAGCTACCTTACAGTACTGATTAATTTGCATTTTTAGGCCTGCCTGTGTAAAGCTGTACCCTGAAATCCCCTTCAAATCTAAACTGGTGGGTGACAGATGGGTGACAAAAAGAAGAATGAAGCAGGCATGAAAACTGTCCAGTGGAAAACGATAGCCGGTAAAGAAGGGGTGATGTACCGGGAACATCCCACACGGCGACATGGCCGCGTCGCGGATAGATGTCTTTCCATACGATATAGGACTGGTGATGGCAAGCGCCATCATGAGTCGCTTGGCTGGACATCTCAGGGCTGGACCGTAGCACAGGCCGTAAGCCTGCTTCGTGAGCTGAAGGAAAACATTCGACTTGGAGTGAGACCTCAGTCGCTGCGAGAGAAAAGAGAACTGGCTGGCCAGCAGCGCAAGGAAGAGGAGCTCCGAGGGGCGTTGATAAAGTCCGGTGAGCTGACCTTCGGCTACTTGGCGGAGCAGTACCGCAGATGGGCGAACCGTAACCGCAAGAGCGCCCATCTGACCAGCCAGCTTCTCGACGACCATATCCTGCCCGTTTTGGGCGACATGAGAGCCGTAGATATCACCTCGCAGGACATAGCCCGGCTTCAGGACGTCGTGTCGAAAAAGCGTCCTCAGACCGGGCGCGGTCTGAGCGATCCGAAGGCCACGCTGTCCGTGGGCACCGTACTTCATATTCTGAAGACGGTGCGTGAGGTATTCAACTTTGCCTTGGAAACGCCCATTGAGGGGCAGCCGGGCGTCATGCTCTTCACCGGAGCCAATCCGGCCCGCATATCGAAGAGGGGGCGCGGCGTGCGCCTGCCCCGCTACGATTCTCGCAGACTGCGAGTTTTGAATGATGACGAACTTCATAGTCTGTTATCCTATTCGTCAGGACATCCAGAATCTGACGATATCCATGACATGATTCTATTTTCGCTTGATACCGGTGTACGAGCTGGGGAACTTGTATCCATTCGTCGGGAATCTGTGGATGCGGAAACCGGCACCGTGCGCATTCTTACCGGCGATGTCGGATCCGACCGTTCCACAAAGGGCGGAGAAACCCGACTTGTCCGCGCAGGACGGCTGTTCCCGGAATGTCTTGCCATGCTGAGGCGGCGGCTGAGTCTGCCTGCTTTCAGCCCGTATCTTTTTCCCGGACGGTCTGGAGGTGCACGTCGGGCCGATGGTTTGAGTCGCATTATGGACCGTGCCATGCAAAAACTGGGCTTCAATGATGGTGTGACCGATCCCCGCAACCGGGTGGTCTGGCATACGTTGCGTCATACCTTTGCCACCAGAATGCTGGAGAAAGGGGTGGACATCTATACGCTGAAAGTTTTGATGGGCCACCACTCGGTCACCACCACCGAGGTTTACCTGCACCTGTGCGATCCAGACAAGCGCCAACGGTCGCTGGCCGAAGCCGAAAAGGCTAAAGCTTCGGAACTTCTATGATAGAGATTCCTTGGCGTTCCAGATAGGCCAGAAAGTAAGGGGTCGGATATACGACAGTGTCTCCTATTTTCATGCGGACAGCCGGGCCGACGGAATAGTAGTCGTCGTTGGACAACTTTTTGGGGGAAATCGCTCCTCCGGTGAAATATTTGACTTCCTTGCGGGCGATGAACGGGGGGAGCTTATCTACGAAAGGCTGAAGTACGGTAAGCTTGGGAGGATCAGGCAGAGACTTTGTCATATCGGCTCCTCAGAATGGTTTTCCACGCTCTTGAGCAGTGAAACAATGGCCGCCAGCGCGTCGTATCCGCGGGATGCTATTTCGTCGCGTTCTGTACGGGTAATGGTGCCGTCCTCCAGAGCCTGCGCCATGGTGCGCATAAGCTGACCGAATTCGTCCACGGTGGAGAGGCACTGCCTGTGTATCGGATGGTTGCCTTCCTGGGGCGGCATGATTACGCACACGGCGTTCATGCCCCCGGCAAGATATTTCAGTCCTTCCATGCTGCCGGTAAGCTTCATGAGCGGAAGGACCAGATTAGCGCCGAGCTTATGATTCGGTTGCCGGGAAAGTTCAGACATCAAAGTCTGGTAGTCTCTGCCTACGGCATGTGCTATTTCTTTGGCGCTCATGCCGCTGGGAGCGGCTTTGACGTCCTTGTGCAGAATAGAGGTAAGAGTTTCCTGTCTCATGCAAGAAATCCTTTGCACATAGCGATAAAAGAATTGCGTTTACTTCTGGATTGCTTTTGATACGTTATTCTTATGCTCCGGCCTTTTTCAGGAGCTGTTGGGCCATGGGGCTGAGACGGCGGCTGAGTCTGCCGCGGGAGGGAGGAAGGATTTCCGCAGGAATACCGGCTGCGGTCAGTTTCTGGTGAACGTCCTCGGCAAGGGAATCCTGAAGAAGCTGGGCTGCCATCTTATTTTGCGAAGTGCCCACTATCGAAGCCATGACTTTGGTGGTTACCCCGTATCTCCGGCACCAGACAAGGCGCTTTTCATAGGTGGACAAAGTGGGTAAGGTGAGGAAATCGTCATTTGTGGGGATCATTTGTACGGCCTCCTTGGTTAGTGATTTTTTCACTCACAAAATAGAGTTTTAATATCATTTAATCAAGGTTAATTATCAAAAATAACGAGCTGTCTATGTCGTGGTCTGAACAAACGGAACAATTCCAAAGGATTATGACTCAAAAATTGTCTGAATCCGGGAAAAAGTACACTCAGGCTGCCGCTGCAGACTTTCTCGGCATACCGGTACATCTGTACCGGGCCTGGCTCAAGGGCCAGTGGCCTGTTTCCGAAGATCTTCAGATGCTTGCAAGAGAGCACGAATTCCGGCCCGATTGGCTCCTTCTCGGCGTAGGCGAACCTTTGCAGCAGCGCAAGGAAGGAGCGGCGGACCCGGAATGCGTAGAGATTTGCGACACTCTGCGGGAGCTTGTGCGCGGTTTGCCCTATACTGTGCCGCAGGTGGCGGCAGCGGGCGGCATGACCACCACGGACCTCTATGACTGCATCCATGCTCATGCTCTGCCGCCTACAGCCGCCGTGGCGAAATGGATTCATGAATACCGCATCAATGCCAATTTCCTTCTGGCGCAGGTGGGCGAACCGTTCTTGACGGATGGCGACTATATGGCCTCCGGGCCTCTGGATGACCTGCGCCGGGCACGCGGGGATTTTGATGAGCCGGAGCAAGAGACCGTGGAGGAGAGTGCCGAGATTCGTCATCTTCAGGAAAAGATAGCTCGTCTGCAGGATCAGCTGATAGAAGCTCAGGAGCGACTCATAGAACAGCAGCGCGTGACCATACAGCAGGCGGAAGAGCTTGCTAGGCTAAGGGAACACGATAAAAGTCATGAAATTGCAGACTAAGCAAAAAGATCAGGTGGTCTTGTTAGTATATATTGGAAAACTGAGTATTTATAACGTTGACATTTAATAAAAAAAACAGCCCGGTCGTGAGTCGGGCTGTTTTTTTTACTCAATCCGCGTCAGGAATCCCACGGCAATGAGGTCTTTCACATGGGCTTCGGGGGAGCAGGTGCGGATGACGCTGCCGTCCCACATGGCGGCCCGTTTGGCCGAGCCGCGCATCCATTCTTCAAGTGTTGGTTCAGGAATAAATTTCGTCTGCCAGAGAATTTCGGCGAGCTGCCGGAGGCTTTCGGCCTCCAGCACTTCACCATCTTGGGTTCGGAATTTCATGTCCCTCCTACAGAGTCGCCAGCACGGCGGCCCGGTTGCGGTAGAATCTCACCACGCTTTCGCTGATGCCGTCCCAGAGGCTTTCCTGAGCCGGAGCGGCTTCCTGCATCATGCCTCTAGTAAGGCGGTAGGCAGCCTGACCGCGGACGGGTTCAATCTGCATTCCGGTACGGCGCAGGCGGGTGATGGCAGCCCGTGCAGTATGGGGCAGCCAGCCGAAAGCATCGCATATGGAAGCCAGGGAGACAACTCCCTGGGCGGTAAACATTTCTGCCAGTCTGGCCTGAACGCCTCGCAGAGCAGGGTGATCAATGACCGGAGCAGGGGGCACAGGCGCGGTGTTCATGGCCTTGCAGGCGTCAATGAACTGACCGAGGAAGCGTACCCAGTTGGCGATTTTGCGGGCATTCACGGTGCCGGAATGCTGGCGGAACTCGATGGTGCCGTGGCGGCGGAACGCTTCCAGATTGACCTTGTAGTAGCGGCTGCCCATGATGCCGGCCATCTCGACGATGGATTCGGCCTGCATCATGCGAGGGAAAGAAATACGGGCCAGAGTGTTGCAGAAGGTGTTGGCACTGCCGCGGCGGCTCGGCGGCATGATGGCATCAATTTCCGCTTCGTGGTCGGCATATCGGCGAAGGATGGTCTTGACGTCGGCGACAGAGAGGTCGGAAGCATCGAAGTGGACGTGGAAGCCGCAGCTGCGGTTGACGGTGGCTCCGGCATCGGAAAGAGCTTCAGCCACGGTCATGGCTTCGGCAATGCCGTCTTCGCCGTGCAGTACAGGGCTGACCACTTCAAAGCCGCCCCGGACACTGGAATCACTGACCAGCTTCCAATGAGTGCGGGTCGTGTGGTTGTAGCCTTCCTGACGGACGGTAACGCCGACGGCCTGGAGAGCGGCAAGGGTGTGTTGCTTGGAGATACCGGCGATTTCGAGTTCAATACCAAAAGAGCGATTCATATCTGTAACCTCTTGTTTTTTATTGATTTAGCTGCTTGCTGTGCTTGTGTATTCGCTCTTGTGGCAAAAGGTTGCAAGTCTTTTGTTGCTGATTTTATTGGATTTTTTATCTTTTATTTTATCACTCGGAGAGGCGCAAAAAAAGAACCCGCATCACGATAGCCTGTGCGGGGCACGATGGGAAAAGAAATCAAAAGGTTGTTACCTAGGCGGCCGTTGCCTATGCCGTGAACTTCGTAGTGCGTTCATGGCTGGCAGGGATTCAACGGCGGCCTTTTTGGCCGGCATTCGGATGTGCTGGTACACCCGCAAGAGCATATTGGCATTGCTGTGCCCCATGAGCTCCGCTACGGAGCCTATATCGCCCGTGCCGGCTATGGAAAGGGTTGCGAAAGCATGCCGCAGGTCATACGGGCGCAGCGGCCTTGTGATGCCCACGTCACGGCACAGCCGTCTCCAGCTTGCCGAGATTCTTTTCACCGGTTTCCCATGGAAGCTGATGACCCATGGCGAGTCACCGTCCTGAGCTTTCCAGCGTTCCAATGCCTGGGAAAGGTCGGAACGCACGGGGATATAGCGCCCATCCGCGCCACGGGATTTATAAGCGCAGGGCATATAAATCAGCCCAGAGGACAGATTCACCTGATCCCAGCGCAGGCGGAAAAGTTCAGAGGCTCCCACCCGTGCGCCGGTGTATAAGCCCAGAAGAATGATTCGCTGAATATGCGGCGGAGCTGCAGCATAGAGTCTGTCCAGTTCTGCTATCGTGGGTGGGGATATGCGCCTGGACGGCGCTGCCGGCAGACGCAGACCAGACAGCGGACTTACCTTCAGCATATTTTCCCGCACAGCCCAGTTACAGGCTGCCCGGAGAATGCCTGCCCGACGGTTTGCCGTGCTCTGCTGAAGCCCGCGCATTCTTTGCGCCTGCATGAATGCCTTCACGTCGTCAGGCGTCAGGGAAGCCATCTTTCGGCTTCCCATGAGTCGCCTGAGCTCACGAGCATGATATCTGTCGGCCTGGGCGGTATTAGGCCGGATGTCTGGCCGGGAAAGATAGGCTGTCAGCACTTCATCGACGGTATAGCTGGGGATGTTTGAGCGTGCCCGGCGTCGTGCTCTGGCCAGAAGTTCCTTTTCCTTCTGAGCCAGTTCAGCCTGAACACGCTCAAAGGTTCTGGCTTCGTCTTCCGTGACAAAAGAGCGAACTCTCGTTTTACCAGAAACGGGATCTCGCCATTCAAGTCGCCAAGGCCTGCGTTTCCATGGGAAATGTTTAATCATAGGTACTCCTTAGGTAAGTAGGAAATCAACTAGCAGGAATACCTAATTTTTTGTAGTCAGGTGAGCCTTTGCGGAACG
>JAXUUT010000097.1:0-22726 GCA_037230945.1 bacterium | reverse complement strand
TGCTTCTGGTGGACTATTCCTGCGCTTTGCGTCTGGCCACGCCGCTTGCCATTCTTTCCGCCATGAACGAAGGCGTGAAGCGTCGCGTCATGGTCAAGGGCGGGCGCTTTCTCGAAGCGCTCTCCACGGTGGACACCGTGGTTTTCGACAAGACGGGCACGCTTACGCAGTCTCGGCCCGAGGTGGCCCGCGTGGTCGCCGCCGAAGGGTATGACGAAGACTTCGTGCTGCGCCTTTCCGCCTGTCTCGAGGAACATTTTCCGCATCCCGTGGCGCGCGCCGTGGTGCACGGCGCGGAGCGGCGGAACCTGCGCCATGAGGAGGAGCACACCGAGGTGGAATACGTGGTGGCCCACGGCATTGCCTCGCAGTGGCGGGGCAGAAGAGTGCTGCTCGGCAGCCGTCACTACGTTTCGCAGGATGAGGGCGTGGACGTCGGCCCTCTGGACGGCGCGGCGGCAGAGCTTTCCCGCGAGGGGTATTCGCTGCTGTATCTTTCCGTGGATGGAAGAGCGGCGGGCCTCATTGCCGTGGAGGATCCCGTTCGGCCCGAGAGCGCGGCGCTTGTGGAGAGACTGCGTGCCGGGGGCGTTTCGCGCATTGTCATGCTCACGGGAGACGATGAGCGCACGGCCTCGGCCGTGGCCTCAAGGCTCGGCATCACGGAGTACTGCTCGCAGGTGCTGCCCGAGGACAAGGCCCGCGTGGTGCGCGCCCTCAGGGACGAGGGCCGTGTCGTGCTCATGATGGGCGACGGCATCAACGACTCTCCGGCGCTTTCCACGGCGGATGTGGGCGTGACGATGCGCGACGGCTCGGATCTTGCCCGTGAAGTGGCCGACGTGGTGCTCATGGGCGGTTCCCTGAAGGATCTTGTCACCGCGCTGGAACTCGGCCGCGGAGCCATGCGGCGCATTCATTTCAACTTTGCGGCCACCATGGCGCTCAATTCCGCGTTTCTGTTCGGAGGGCTGACCGGTCTGCTCCGGCCGGGCGCGTCGGCGGTGTGCCATAACCTGACCACGCTCGGCGTGTCGCTGAACGCCATGCGTCCGGTCCTTTCCCGGGAGGAATGACATGAGTTCTGTTTCCGACTGCATCGTGAGCTTTGTCGACGGCCGCGTGCGTCTGCGTCATGACGCGCTGAAGAATCCCGAGATCGCCGCCGTGGCGGAAGCCGCCGCGGGCGGCATTGACGGCGTGACGAGCGTCCGGGTGAATCCTGTCACGGGGTCTCTGCTTGTTTTCTACGATCCGGACAGGCTTTCCCGGGAGCGTCTGGCGGCCCTTGCCGACGAGTGGTCGGCGTTTCTGCCGGAAGAGAACGCCGTGAAGAAAGACGGCCGCGCTCGGGAATGCGGCGGCGTTTCCGCGCTTCTCGGCAGAAGGGCCGTGCGCCTTGTGGACCGCGCGCTTCTTGTTTCCCTGCTCGCGTCTCTCGTGGGAGCTGCCGCGGGCATGGGCACGCTGCACCGCGTGGCGGGGGCGGCCTTTGCCCTTGCGAGCGTGCAGCACGTGGCCGCGCATCGAAGGGCCCTGTGGTGAGCGAGGCGTCCTGTTTTCTGAAGCGTTTTGTGCGTCTTGCGGGGCGCGCGCTTGCAGCGGGTCTTTGCGCCGCTCTGGCGCTGGCCCTCGCCGCCGTGGCGCTGGCCGTTCTTGCGCAGGCTCTCGCCGTGCTGGCCGTGGCGCTGCTTGCTCTTGCGCTGCTTCTTCCGCATCCGGTCTCATGGTATGCCGGGCAGGGCGGAGCGGCTGCGGGCGCGTTTTTTCATGCGCTTCTCGACTCCTTCGGCAGCGACGGACAAGCATCATCCCGGAGTCGGGAACGACGCAGGGCGTCCCGTACCGGCACCGCCGAAGACGAGGAAAGTTCCGAAGACGAGGAAATTGCCGGAGACGGGCGGAAGCGCGGCGGATCGGAGCGATCCGGCCCGGGCGCGTCGCCCCGGCAGGAGGAGGCTCGCAGTTCTGCGACGCCCCCGGTGCCGGACGAGCCTGAAGGCGGAGCATCCGGGAGCGCGGACGAGGGGACGTCCAGAACGCGCGACTGACGGCTTACTGTAAAAAAAGCCCTTCCGAACGATTCGAAAGGGCTTTTGCTTTTCTTAGCTTCGTGCGTCCATCCTGACGGACCGGACGGGCGGAAGGGAAAACTAGTCGATGACGGCCTTCTTGATGATGACCGGTTCAACCGGCACGTCCCTGTGGGGGTAGTGCGTGGTGGTGGGCACGCCGGCAATGGCGTCCACCACGTCCTGTCCCTTCACCACCTTGCCGAACACGGCGTAGCCCCAGCCCTGCATGGTGGGAGCGGAGAAGTTGAGGAAGCCGTTGTCGGCCACGTTGATGAAGAACTGGGCCGTGGCGGAGTGGGGGGCCTGCGTGCGCGCCATGGCGATGGTGTAGGTGTCGTTCTTCAGGCCGTTGTTGGCCTCGTTTTCAATGGGTTCGCGGGTGGGCTTCTGCACCATGTCCTTGTCGAAGCCGCCGCCCTGGATCATGAATCCGGGGATGACGCGGTGGAAGATGGTGCCGTCATAGAAGCCGGACTTCACGTATTCAAGAAAGTTCGCGGTGGTCTTGGGAGCCTTTTCGGCGTCGAGTTCAAGGACGATGTCGCCTTTGCTGGTCTGAAGCGTGACCATGGTCTTTCCTCCGGCCTGAGCCTGACATGCCGGGCCGAACACGAGGGCGGCCGCGAGCAGCAGGCAGGACAATAGAATGTTGCGCATGTTGTTTCTCCATGATGCATACGTGTATGCGTCGCCTGTTCTTGTATAGGAAGTGGCGCAAGTTGGCAACGCCGGAACACGGGAAAGGCCCGGTTGCGGGGGTTACCTGCCGGCATGATTTATGGTATGAAAGGCGCACCGAGCTGGAGGAGATATGATAGGTACCATAGTCAACACTGCGGCCATACTCTGCGGGAGCGTGCTGGGAAGCGTGCTGCGCAGAGGCATCAAGGAAAAGTATCAGCACGCCCTCTTCGATGCCATGGGCTTTTCCGCCGTGGCCATAGGCGTGAACGCCGTGGTGTCCAACATGCCGAACAGCCGCTATCCGGTGCTCTTCATTCTGAGCATGGCCATCGGGAGCTTCCTCGGCGCGGTGTGGGACTGGGACGGCAAGTTTCAGAACTTTGCCCGGCGCATGGGCAGTTCCGACCTCGGCCGAGGCCTTGCCACGGCCATACTGCTGTTCTGCATAGGAACGCTTTCCATACTCGGCCCCATAGAGAGCGCCGTGCACGGAAACCACACCTTCCTCTTCACCAACGCCACGCTCGATTTCGTCACCTCCATGGTTCTCGCCTCCACCTACGGGCTCGGCATAGCCTTTGCCGCGCCCGTGCTCTTCTGCTGGCAGGGGGGACTGTATCTGCTCGGACTGTGGCTCGGCTCCTTCGTGCCGCGCGACCTGCTTACCGAAGTGTCCATAGTGGGCGGCATACTCATTCTCGTGTCCGGCGTCTCCATGCTCCGCATCAAGGACTGCAAGACGCTGAACATGCTGCCGTCGCTGTTTGTCAGCATCATTCTCTACGGCCTGGCGGTCGTGCTGCTGTAGGCCTCATCCTTCCACGATCTTTCGGAGAACATCCCATGAACATCACTGTCTTTGAAGTCAGTCCCGACGAGCGTCAGGAACTTGATCACCTCTCCCGCACCCTTCCCGTCACTCTGCGTCTCGTGGAAGGGAACCTTTCCATGGAAACGCTCTCGCTGGCCGAGGGAGCGGAGGGCGTGTCCACGCTCGGCCGCAGCCGTCTTGATCGTCCCATGCTCGAGGCGCTCAGGAATATCGGCGTGCGCTATGTTTCCACGCGCACCATAGGCGTGGACCACATCGACCTTGCCGCCGCCCGCGAGCTCGGCATGCGGGTGAGCCATGCCGCCTATCCGCCCGCGGCCGTGGCCGACTTCACCGTCATGCTCATGCTGCTCGTGCTGCGTTACTACAAGCCCGCCATGTGGCGGCAGAACGTGAACGACTATTCGCTGAAGGGCCTCATGGGCCGCAGTCTGCACAGCCTCACCGTGGGCGTCGTGGGCACGGGCAGCATAGGCGCCGCCGTCATCCGTGATCTTTCCGGCTTCGGCTGCCGCATTCTGGCCTACAACCTTGTGGACTGCGAGGAGCTGCATCCCTACGCCACCTTCGTGGACCTCGACACCCTGTACCGGGAAAGCGACGTCATCACCTTCCATGTGCCCGCCACGCCTGAAACCCGCCGCATGGTCAACCGGGAAAGCCTTGCCCGCATGAAGGACGGCGTGGTGCTCGTCAACACGGCGCGCGGCGAGCTCATGGACATCGACGCCATTACCGAAGGCATAGAGACGGAGAAGATAGGCTCCCTTGCCATGGACGTGTTCGAGCATGAGCAGGGCATTTATCACGCCGACCGCAAGACCGACATTCTCAAGAACAAAGACATGGTCTATCTGCGCCAGTTCCCCAACGTGGTGCTGACCCAGCACATGGCCTTCTATACCGAGGAGTCCATCGTGAGCATGGTGGACTGCGGCATTCACAGCCTTCTCGACATGAAGGAAGGACGAAAGACCCGTCTGGAACTGTAGCTTTCCAGCGGAGGACAGGCCCGGGAAGAGGCTTTTCCGGCTCTTCCGGCAGCGGCGGCGGCAATGTCGTCCGCGTGCTGCGGAGAATTCGAGATCGCCTTCTCCCCGCCCGCGCATGAAGGCTCCGAGCGGAACCGCCGTCCGGCAGCGGGAAGGCGGCTCTGCCGAGTATATTGGGAAAGGCCCGTCTCTAAGGACGGGCAGGGAAGACTTTTTACCAAAGGATTCATTATGGAAACGCAGGAAAAGAAGCCGACGCTCCTCTGGGCGACGCTGTCGCTCGTGCTGCCCGTGGCCATGATTCTTTACGGCACGCTGGTCGTCGGCGTGAGACCGCCCGTGCTGCCCCTTCTCGGCGCCATCGCGCTTGCGGCCGTCATGGCGCTCAAGACCGGCTACAGCTGGGAAGAGCTGCAGGACGGCATGTTCGAGGCCCTCGGCCGCATTCAGATAGCCATTGCCATTCTGGCCATGGTGGGCATGATCATTGCCGCGTGGCTGGCCTCCGGCACCATTCCCGCCATCATCTACTGGGGCCTCAAGCTCATCGCGCCCGAGCACTTCCTGCTCTCCGCCATGGTGCTCTGCTCCGTGGCTTCCGTGGCCACCGGCACGTCCTTCGGCACCATGGGCACCATAGGCGTGGCGCTTCTCGGCGTGGGACAGGCCCTCGGATACCCCGCCTACATGACCGTGGGCGCCATCGTTTCCGGCGCGTACCTCGGCGACAAGATGTCCCCCGTGTCCGACTCCACCAACATCACCGCCTCGGTGTGCGAAGTGCCGCTCTTCTCGCACGTCATGTCCATGCTCTGGACCACGGTTCCCGCCTTCATCGTGGCGGGCATTGCCTACACCTTCCTCGGCAGCTCCGTGGCCGCCCAGCAGAGCGTGTCCCTCGAGAGCCTGAACGCCATTCTTTCCGGCCTTGAGGCCAACTTCAGCCTCGGGCCCGTGGCCTTCCTGCCGCCCGTGCTCATGATCGTGCTGGCCTATCGCCGCTATCCCGTGCTGCCCGTCATGCTCGTCTGCCTGCTCGTGGCCATGGTCATTGCCGTGTTCGAGGGCGTGCCCTTCAACAAGCTGGCCACCATGCTCACGTCCGGCTACGTGTCCAAGACCGGCATCGCCGAGCTCGATCCGCTGCTTTCCCGCGGCGGCCTCATGAGCATCATGCCCACCGTGCTGCTGCTCTGCTCCGGCATGGCCTTCGGCGGCATTCTGGAACGCTCCCGCGTGCTCGAAGTGCTGCTTGAAGCCATACTCAAGGGCGCGAAGTCCGCGGTGCGCCTCGTGGCCTCCGCTCTTGCCGCTGCCTACCTCATCAACTTCGGCACCGGCAGCCAGATGCTTGCCGTCATCGTGCCCGGCCGCGCCTTCCTCGATTCGTTCAAGAAGGCCGACATCAGCCCGCTCGTGCTCTCCCGCACCTGCGAGGACGCCGGAACCATCGGCTGCCCGCTCGTGCCGTGGAGCGTGCATGCCTTCTACATTGCCGGCGTGCTCGGCGTGAGCGCCTACGACTTCGTGCCCTACGCCTTCCTCAACTGGTTCGTGCCCATCTTCTCCATCCTGTGCGCGCTGACCGGTTTCGGCATCTGGAAGCAGGACGGCACCCCCGTGCGCAGACTGTTCGGCAAATAAGACATCGCTGCATCATGGTTTCCGGGCTTTTCGGCCCGGAGTGAAAAAACGCGTCGGAGTGTTCCGGCGCGTTTTTTCATGGTGTGGTGCGCGGCCGGCAGAAGAGGAGCGCCGTCCGCGGCCTGAGGATGCGGCAACGAAGAGATGCCGCATCCTCTCTCTTCGTTGCGTCAGAATTCCAGAGGCTTGCAGCAGCCGCCGCGGTCCCGCTCGCAGAACAGCCTTCTGCGGATGATGAAGTAGGCGACGAGCATGATGACGCCCGTGATGATCCACGACACGGGGTAGACGGTGAGCAGCATTTCGTAGGTGGGCACCATGCGGAACACGGTATACACCCACACGATGCGCAGCAGACAGGAGCCGACCAGCGTGACCATGGCCGGCAGCATGGAAATGCCCATGCCGCGCAGGGCCGCGCCGCTGATTTCGTAGGTGGCGGAAAGCCACTGCATGCTTTCAACGATGTGCACGCGGGTCACGGCGTGTCCTATCACTTCGGGATCGCTCGTATACATGCCCGAGAAGAGCGCGGCGCCCACGGTGAAGACGACGCAGGTCGCTCCGGCGAGCAGAATGCCGCAGGCCATGCTTTCCCGGAAGATCTTCCTGCAGCGGTCGAGCTGACACATGGCGTAGTTTTGACTGGTGAAGGTGACGGTGGCCTGACAGAAGGCGTTGATGAAGAAATAGGAAATGAATTCGAAGTTGAGCGCCGCGGCGGAGCCTGCCGCGGTGGCGGAACCGAAGCCGTTGATGCCGGAGAGAATGCACACGTTGGAGAACGAGAAGATCATGCCCTGAAGTCCGGCCGGAGCGCCTATCTTGATGACGCGCATGAGATGGACGCGGGCTATGGAAAGCCTGCGCAGGGAGAGCCGTATCATGTCGTCTTCGGTGAGCAGGCACCAGGTGACCAGGGCGGCGCTCACGAGATTGCCGATGAGCGTGGCCAGACCCACGCCCGCCACGCCCATGCCGAAACCGAGCACGAAGACGAGGCTGAGCGAGACGTTGACCACGCCTGCGGCGACGAGGCTGTACATGGGGCGCTTGGTGTCGCCCACGCTTCGCAGCACGGCCGCGCCGAAGTTGTATACCATGATGAAGGGCATGCCTGCGAAGTAGATGCGCAGATACAGAACGGCAAGATCCATGACGTCTTCGGGCACGTCCACGATGCGCAGGAGCATGGGCGCAAGGAACTGACCGACCACGAGCAGAAAAAGGCCGCTCAGCACGGAAACGGCCATGACGGTGTGCACGGCGGACTGACAGGCGACCTTGTCCTCCCTGCCCACGTAACGGGCGATGACCACGTTGGCGCCCACGGAAAGACCGAGAAAGAGATTGATGATGAGATTGACTATGGGACCGTTGCCGCCCACGGCAGCCACGGCGCGGGATCCCACGAAGTGACCGACGACCGCGACGTTGGCGGAAATGAAGAGCTGCTGCAGTATGCTGCTCAGAGCTATGGGCAGGGCAAAGAGAATGAGCTTGCCCATGAGAGGCCCGTGCAGCATGTCGACGTGCTGGGAATGTCCCATCGTTTTCTCCTTCGGCACACAGATACATTGCGGATGGTTATTCGCCTGAAAGTCAGCGAGGAACTATGTTGCAAGCTATCACTTTTTGCATCTATGTCCAGAGAGGAGAACCGGTCTGATGCGCCGTTCGTCTTCTGCGGCATCGGCAGAGTATGCCTGCCGATGCCGCATGCTTTCGGAAAACGACGGGAGTCATGCCTTGCGGGGCAGGTGCAGAGCGGCAAGGATTCCTGGAATGCCGAGAGCGGCGGCGGTGAGCACGGAGGCCGCATAATTGCCCGTCATGGTCTGGAGCAGGCCTCCCGCATAGGGACCGGCAAAGCCGGCCGCGATGAAGACGGAGGCCGTCATGCCGATGTTGGTTTCCAGATGGGCCGGACCGAAGTTGCGCGCAATGAAGGCTGAAAACAGGGGAATGGTTCCTCCTGAGGCCAGGGCAATGACCACCACGCTTGTCAGCAGTCCCGGATATCCCGCCTGTTTGGGGAGGTAGAGCAGCAGGAGAAGGCCTGCCGCCAGACAGAGGCTGTCCGTAACCATGGCGAATCGGGCTCCCTTAAGGTCGAACAGTTGTCCGAAGAACAGCCGTCCCGTTCCGTTGACCACGGCATAGACCCCCATGGCGAGTTCTGCCCCGGCGGGGAGGCATCCCTGTTCCACGGCATAGGGAACGATATGGCCTATGATCATGAGCCCTCCCGCCTGAATGGCAAAAGCCCATGTCCAGACCAGCCGGAATCCGGAGGTCTTCAGCATGTCGACCGTGGTGATTCCCCATGTGTCGGAATCTGAGGCTGCGTCGCCGGTGCCGTCTGCCGGATAGGTGAGAAACGTCCCGGCAAGAATCGAACACATGAGCACCAGGGCCGACATGGTGAAAAGGGTGCGGGAAACGCCGAGCAGGGGAATGAGTCTTCCGGCCAGACCGGTTCCGAAAATGAGCGTGCCGAACGCCAGAGAGAAAGCCATGATGCCGCAGATGAGGCCTCGTCTGTCTGGAAACCAGCGCAGACCCACGGCGGAAGGTACGATATTGGCCATGCCTATGCCGTATCCGGCAGTCATGCCGTAGGCCAGAATAAGCTGCCACTGCGTGGAGGCCATGGCGGCACCGGCCAGACCGAGTGCAAGCATGGCTCCTCCGACCATTGCCGTCATTCTTGGTCCGAGGCGACGCAGAACATATCCTCCGGTCATCATGCCGGTTCCGAAAAATACCAGAATGAAGGTGAAAACCAGGGAGGTCTGCTGCCTTGTCAGGCCCGTGGCGTTTTCCACAGGCAGAATGAAGACCGACCAGGAATAGAGAATCCCGTTGACGAGTGAGAGCAGAACTCCGGCCAGAACGGCCGTGCGGCCCTGCACGGATGAGCGCGAAGACATGGGAGCATCCTTTACGGGAGACGTGAGAATGGATTTGTTCCAAGGCGCGCAGAAGCGCCGCAAAGACGGGCAGATGCGCGTGGGCGGAGAAGGCTCCGGCCTTCTCCGCCCATGTGCGTCGTCAGCTAGAGAACGGATTCACCCGCGGCCGGGGGAAGTTCGGAAAATTGCGGGCAGTAGTCTTCGGCATAGCGGAAGCAGCGGAACACCGTCCACGGCGTGGCGGAAGGATCGGCCTCGGGCTTCCAGTATTCCCATACGACTTCCTTGTCGGGAGTGACTTCATAGAAGCGTCCGTTGCAGCCTTCGCAGCAGAGCGTGTTTCCGTTGGGCAGACGCCGAGCGCTGGAGATGAAGCAGGAGAAGGGAACGCGCCCGTGCTGAAATCCCACGTCGGTGGACTGCCACACGGGGGTTCCGGTTTCCATGTCCACTTCGAGAGCACGGGACACGTAGCTGTACATGCCGTTGTCGTAGCACAGAAGATGCCCTTCACCCGGCAGACCGCGGGGGATGATGTGGGCGTCGTGCGGCCCTCCCAGCGTGGAGGGGGTAACGGCGAGATCCAGACGTCCGCTTTCCCTGTCGAGGGTGGAGGCCGTTCCCCAGCGCCATATGAAGTCGCCGGTCTTTCGGTCTATGCGGAACACGCAGTCGAGAAAACGGGAGGAACAGATGAAATCTCCGTTTTCACATTCCCAGAGATCGTTGAAGTGGGTCCATTCCACACGGGCATAGAGCGGACCTATGATGTGTTCTTCCGGGATGAGATGGTCCTTGGCATGCCATTCCCGGACAAGTTCTCCTGAAGGAGATATTTCTTTTATGGCGTCGCACCACATGATGCTCCGTTCCGTGCCGCGGCGGCCTCCGAGGACTCTTGCCGCCGTCTCCGGTTCAAGCGCTTCCCATGCGAGGTAGGCGTAGTTGCCGTTGGAGAGCTTTTTGAAATCATGGTGCATGGCCGTGTCTTCATGCAGGAACACCACGTTGCCGTCCCAGTCGAGTTCCATAAGCATGCCCATGGTGCCGCCCATGGCAAATTCCCGTACGCCGGGTCTGCCCTCTCCGCCTCTTGTGGTGCGCAGTCCGGCCAGGAGATGTCCGTCGGGCAGCAGCCAGCTGTACATGGTGGGGTAGGGCAGCTTCCAGGAATGGACCGTCTGACCGCGCATGTTGATGAGAAATGTTTTGCCCTCCCACTGGCCGGGCTGCTCTGCGCCCGACTGCATGGTGGAGAGAGGAGACCAGAGCGTGTAGCCGTTGAAGGCTTTTTTCGCGTCGTACAGCGTAGTGCCTGCCCAGTACTTCATGAGAAACCTCTTTTGGATTGATGGGATGAAGGACAAGGCATGAAGTTTCACGAAAGTGACGCTCTGTGAACGTCTTTTCGCAACATGCCTGAAACGAAGCCATTATGGCAATATATCGTTTTTCAGGCAGGTGACAACTCTTGCATGAAATGCAAGGCGACGTGCAAAAAAAGCATGACGTGGAAGCTTGTGCAAAAAAGTTGTTATGCTAGTTTGTCAGATAGGGTGCCTCTGCAAAAGGCAGCGGCGATACCACTCAGAGGAAAAGGCTGTTCTGATGGACGTTGGCAAGTATGAGATTCATGACGGCGCGCACGTGGGGCGGCTGAAAGGCATTGTGTCTCTGTATGAGCCCGAACCGGCGCAAAGGAAAGGCCGGCATGGGCGTTATGGTCACGCCCTGTTCTTTCGTGGCGGCGAGATGATTGCCATCCACGAGGGCCACGCCGAGTCCGGCACGCACCATGGCCACCTGAAAGCGGAGATTCGGAGCAAGATGCCTGACGTTGAGATGAATGCCCATGGCGTCGCAGTGCTTTCTGACAAAGCGGCTCAGGGCCATGGTTTCGGGCATGCTGACGAAGGGCATCTCCTCAAGCCGGTGCATGTTTTGTTCCAGATTGTCCGGCAGCGTGAAGTCAGGGGGACTGATGAGGCAGATTCTGGTGTCGAGAACCGGCTGAAAGTCCACGGGCATGGGAAAGTCGTCCTGAGCGGAAAGCGTAAAGTGGTAATCATGGGCGGTGAGAGCCTTCATGGCCAGTCGTATGCCTGTGGAGGCCGTGACTTCAAGACGGATTTCGGGATAGAGGCGGGAAGTCTGATGAAGAATGCCGGGAAGAATGCAGTCCACAGCCACGGGGGCGGCAATGATTCTGACGGTGCCGGACAGCTTTTCTCCTTTTTTCGAGGTGTTCACGCTTGTAAGGAGCGATTCGAGATCACGAAAAAGTTCGAGCGTATGCGTGTAGAGCTGACGGCCTTCCGCCGTGGGAACGGCGCCGCCCGTGCTTCGCTGAAGCAGCGTGATGCCGAGTTCTTCTTCCAGCTGCTGAATTTGCCTGCTTACGGAGGAAGGGCTGCGGTGAATGACGGCCGCCGCCTTGCCTATGCTCCCGTACTGAATGATATAGTGAAATACTTTGAGTTTTTGGAAAAGATCGCCGCTGAGGGTGTCAAGCATGGGCAGGCTCCGGTGTTCGGCAGGAGAAAGGTCGGTTCAAGACAAGGAGGAGATCAGGAATGAAAAAGATGTTGATGGTGGCGTATGCCGTTCTTGCTCTGTTCGGGTTTGTCCTGCTGGTGTGGATCATTCCCGCCAACACGGAAGATGCAGGCTACGGACTTTCTCCGGCCCTGCTGCCCAATGTGCTCGCGACGCTCATTCTGCTGCTCTCTCTCATACTTTTATGGCAAACCTGGCGTTCATGCAATATTGAGGCTCCCACCATTCTGCCTCGTCACATGCTTCGCCTTGCAGCCTTTTCCGTGATCCTTTTCGGCGCGTTTCCTCTTATGGAATGCATAGGCTTCTTTCCCGGAGCGGTCGTCACGCTTCTGCTTCTTCAGCTCATGTGCGGCCAGAAGAGCATTCCCTGGCTTGTCGGAGTTTCGCTCGGCCTTTCCGGAGCCGTCTGGGCGGCCATGGTCTATGTCATGCAGGTTCCTCTGCCGTAGCGGAGCTTTTTCTTTCCGTTGAAAAAAGCCCGGAGTTTTTGTCGGGCGGGTGTGATCAAGAAGTTCAGGAGTCGGATTATGGATATACTGCTTGCCAGCTTTCTGGGAGCCTTCACTCCCTCGGTCGTGATGTATGTGGCGGCCGGTGTGTTTCTCGGTCTTGCCGTGGGAGCCATTCCCGGCCTTTCCGCGGCCATGGCCATCGCTCTTGCCGTGCCGCTTACCTATACGCTTTCTCCCGTGGCCTCCATAGGCTTTCTTGTGGGCGTTTACAAGGGCGGCAGCTATGGAGGAAGCCTTTCCGCCATTTTGCTGAACACTCCCGGAGCTGCTGAAGCCGCGGCCACGACGTTTGACGGTTATCCTCTGGCCCGGCAGGGCAAGGGCATGAAGGCCATCAAAATGTCGCTCTTCGCCTCGGTGTTCGGCGACGTGTTCTCCACGCTGCTGCTCATCGTCGTGGCGGCGCCCATTGCCAGCCTGGCGCTGAAGATGGGGCCCTCCGAAATGTGCGCCCTCATCATATTTTCGCTTACGCTCATCGCCGTGCTGGAATCCGGCTCCCTGTTCAAGGGCATTCTTGCCACCAGCCTCGGTATGCTGCTCAGCACCGTGGGCATGGATCCTGTGGCCGGCATGCCCCGCATGACGCTCGGGATATTCCAGCTGGAATCCGGTCTGCGCCTGATTGCCATAGCCATCGGCACGCTGGCTCTGGCGGAACTCATCATTCAGAGCGAAGATCCCGATCTGGGCAAGGACGCCTCCGCCTCCATGCTCAACTTTTCTAAAAGGCCCGAAGACAATACCCTGAGCTTCCGGGAATTCCTTTCTCACGGCCGCACGCTGCTCCGTTCCGTGCTCATAGGCTCCGGCGTGGGGGCTCTGCCGGGACTCGGTGCGGCCGTGGCGGGCTTTCTGGCCTACGGCGCGGCCCGCAGCGCCTCCAAGCATCCCGAAACGTTCGGTCAGGGCGAACTTGACGGCGTGGCCGCTCCGGAAAGCGCCAACAACGCCGTGGTGGGAGCTTCCCTCATTCCTCTGTTCACGCTGGGCATTCCCGGAAGCGTGACGGCGGCACTGCTCATTGGAGCCTTCATGCTGCAGGGCGTGACTCCCGGACCGCTCATGTTCGAGCAGCATCCCGACATGATCTACGGCATTTACGGCTCTCTTGTCGTGGGCAACATCATGCTGCTCATCATAGGCTACCTCGGCATACGTCTTTTCACCCGCATCCTCGGTGTGCCCCGCGTCATTCTCATGCCCTGCATCATGTTCATATGCCTTGTCGGATCGTACCTGGAATCTCCCACCGTCTTTTCCGTGGGGAGCATGGTGGCGCTCGCTCTGCTCGGCTATTTCATGAAGAAGCTCAAGTTTTCCTTTGTCTGCTTCATCGTCGGCTTCATTCTCGGTCCCATGTTTGAACTGTACGTTCAGCAGGTGGTCATAGGCTGCTCGGGAGACTATCTTTCCGTACTGTGCAGACCGGCGACGGCCGGTATCCTGCTTTGCACCGTCGCGTTTGTTGCCACGGTGGTGTACCGCCGCATGAACAGAAACGCCTGCTAGGCCTGTCGCGTTCCGGGAAAAGCGCCGGTTCCGTCAGGAGAAACATCGTCAAAAACGTTTCCGGACAGAAACGTAAAAAGGAGACAGCTATGCGTAATCTGAAAAAGATCCTTCTTGGTATGGGAATCCTTGGCCTCGTGATGGGCGCAGGCTCCGCTGAAGCCGCGTGGCCGGAACGTCCGGTCACCATCATCAGCCACTCCGCGCCCGGAGCCGTCAACGACCTGCTCACCCGGCAGGTGGCAGCCATGCTCACGGAAGAACTCGGTCAGCCTTTCCTGGTCGTCAATCAGCCGGGAGGCGGCGGAAACCTGGCCGTGAACGCGGTGCTTCAGGCAAGGCCTGACGGCTACACCATAGGATCATCCGGCAATCATCCCTTCGGATACAACATGTTCACCATGAAGGTACGCTACAAGCTGGAAGATCTTGCTCCCATCAGTCTCATCAACACGAGCTGCATGGCCATTATTTCGCATCCCGACAACGGCTGGAAAAATATGAAGGATGCCTGCAATGCCGCCAAGGCGGAAAAGAGGCCTCTCAAGGTGGGCGTCATGGACAATCTTTCCCGCGACATCATGCGCAAGGTGGCGGAACAGGAAGGCGTGGCGCTGGCTCCCGTTCCGCAGAACGGCGGCATGCCCTGTCTGAGCGCCGTTCTCGGCAAGCATGTGGACGTGTCGCTTTTAGGCAGCATTGCCGTGGAAAACGCACAGGCCGGCAAGGTCACCATTCTTGCCAGTGCCAGCAGCAAGCGCTTTGCCGAAGTGCCTGACGTGCCTACGCTGAAAGAGCAGGGATATGATGCGGCATTCGACTCCTTTACGCTTCTGTTCGCTTCTTCGAAAGTACCTGCGGAAGTCGTGGACACTCTCAGCAAGGCCATGGTGAAGATAGGAGCTACGGAACCGTACAAGAAGATGCTTGAGACGCTTTCCGTGGAAGCCGCTCCCATGGGCAGCGAAGCGGCCAGACAGATAGTTGCCGCAGATAACGAAAACATGCGTAAGCTGGTCGGCAAATAGTTCGTTTTCATTCATGAGAAAAAAAGACCCGTACGAAGCTGCGGGTCTTTTTTTGCGCCCGGCGGCATGGAAAAGAAGAGAAGAACATATCGGCATGATCTTGCCAGAGCCGTCGGAAAAGACCGGACTCCGGCCGGATACGCGTTTTTCCTGCCGTCGGAATATGAGCGTTTTTCGCATGGTTCAACATGGCGGACGATCGGCGTCGTGGCCGTTGACAGGATTCCCCGGCGTCGGAAACGGAGGAAGGAGGAGCAGAGTTTTTTTCAGGAAACACGCCGGGAGCCCCGGGCCGGGCAGAGGGGCACGAGGTAAAGGGGAAAGGGGGGCTGCTCCCTTCGTGACAACGGCATTGGCCGATGCCGGAACAGGAGAAATTCCGGGCGGCATGAAATGACACAAAGACTAAAGACAACAAGGGCGGACACCCCTGAAAGAAGTGTCCGCCCTTGTGCGGATGAGTGTTATTTACAGGCAGCGCAGCTGTGTTTCCGTGTCGAAGACATGACCGTGGCCCTTGCGGGCCGTGAGACGGATGACGTCGCCCGAGGCGGGACGCTGCGAGCCCTGCAGACGCACGATGACCGAGGAGCTTTCCTGCTTTTCGGGATTCGCGCTCAGGGGACGGCAGTAGGCGAGTGTGTCGGAGCCGGAAGAGTTCATGAGAATGCCGGCTTCACCGGCGGTGAAGGTGTTGATGGCTTCGGACTTGCGGCCTGCGTATTTTCTGCCGTGCGCCTTCGCAGAAGAGTCGGCATGGCGGAGGCTCTGCGTTCAATGAGGAATGCTCGTGTCCGCTTTCCGGCGGCCCCCTTCATTTGCCGCTGCCGAAAGGGGACGTTTTTTCTCTGGAGCGACGGGAAGGGGAAAAGGGCGCGTGGCCAAAGCGGAAAGAAGGGGGAACGCTCAGGCAGAACGGGAGAAGGGGATTTTTTCCGCTGCTGCGCGGCAGCGCGGCCGAACGGTCTGGACTTCCACCGCAAAGACGAAGGGACGGCCTGAAAAAGGAGTCGGGGCCGTTCTGAAGAGGGCCCGATGATCCGGAGAGCTTTGGTCGGAAACAGGGCATCAGCGCTTTCCGCTTCCCGTGAAGAGCGGATGCACGCTTCACGGGCATCCTGGGGAAATCGCACGTTCCGGATGAGCGCGCTTTGCCGGGGCAAAAGAAAAGGGCCCGCCGGCAAAATCCGGACGGGCCCTTTTCCAAGGAGGGAATGTGCGGCAGACGGGCGCCTTGCGCTAGGCGGCGTCACCGATGTTGCGCGCAGCCCGGGAGCGGCGACGCTTCTGAATGTTGCGGACAACGCACGAGAGCGTGAAGTTGATGGCAAAGTAGATGAGCGCCGCAAAGCCGAAGATGACGGCCACCTGGGCAATGCCCACGGTCTGGCCGGTGTAGCGCGGCAGCAGGGCGAGCGCGTTGCGGGAACGGAACATGAGTTCGGCCACGGCCACCATGGAAAGGAACGAGGTGTCCTTGACCACGGTGATCACCTGACTGAGCAGCGTGGGAACGATGTTCTGGAAGCACTGCGGCAGGATGATGTAGATAAGGGTCTGCACGAAGTTGAAGCCCTGGGAGGCCGCGGCCTCGAACTGTCCTCTGGGAATGGAGTTCAGGCCGCCGCGGATGATTTCCGCAATGGTGGCCGAAGTGAACAGCACGAACGCGAAGGAACAGCGCAGAAAGGCCGTGGGCATGGGCGCGTATACGTAGCAGATGAGCACCCACATGAGGTTGGGGGTGTTGCGGAAAATTTCGATGTAGATGCCTGCGAGTCTGCCGAGGATGAACTTGTCGTAGCTGCGCAGGAGCGCCAGAATGAGCCCGAAGAAGATGCTGCATATCACGATGACGACGGAAAGCTCGATGACGAGCCAGGCGCCGCCCAGAAGGTAGGTGAGTATCTCGGGCGTGAAGGTGCGGGTGATGACCTCTATCACGACAGTTCTTCCTCTATTTTTTTCAGTTCCTGTCCGGCGCGGCTGTCCTTTCTCTTCAGGCGTTCTTCATAGCGGCGTCCCCAGGTGGAAAGGGGGAAGCACAGCAGAAAGTACAGAACGCCGCACACGAGGAAGGGCGGGCCGTAGATGCTGGCTCCGCTGGTGGCCCAGTCGTTGGTCCGGTTCATGAGATCCGTGCCGCCTATGAGGGCGATGACGGAGGTGTTCTTGATGAGGTTCACCATCTGGTTGACCAGCGGGGGCAGGATGATCTTCACCGTCTGGGGCAGGATGACCCAGCGCATGGTCTGCACGTAGGTGAAGCCCTGAGAAGCCGCCGCTTCCGCCTGACCGCGCGGAATGGACTGGATGCCTGCGCGCACCACTTCGGCAATGTAGGCGCCGTGATAGATGCCCACGGCGAAGATGCCCACGGAAATCTGGCCCATCATGACCCCGATGTAGGGAAGGGCGAGATAGAACACATAGGCCTGAAGGACCAGCGGCGTATTCTGTATGGCTTCCACATAGGCACGGGCGATGCTTCTGGGCACGGCGAAATGCGAGGTGGACATGACGCCGAACACCACGCCGAGCGCCAGAGCGAGGGCCAGCGCGGCGATGGAGACCATGACGGTCACGCCGAAGGCCTGCAGAAACAGGGTCCAGTCGGCCAGAAACACCATCCAGCATGCGGGTGACAGTATTTGTTCAATCACGTTTCAAACCTGTTGTCTGCGGCGCGGCCGAAGCCGCGCCGCCCTGAAGGAATGTTATTTCTTGAAGGAAGGCGTGACGCCGTTCTTGGCAATGATCTTGTCTATGGTGCCGTCCTTGAGCCAGGCGGAAATGTTTTCTTCCACGAAGCCGGCAAGCCCCTTGTTGGAAAGCTTGGTGGCCACGCCGTAGTCCTGCGGGGCGAAGCGCACGGTGGTCAGAATTTCGGTGCTCGGGTCAAGGTAGCCGGAAAGAATGGAGCCGTCCACGCAGAAGGCCTGAACCTGACCGGCGTCGAGGGCGGCCTTGATGGAAGGATAGTCAGGGAAGGTCTGGATGTTGGCGGTGTCGGTCAGGGTGACGCCGTTTTCGGCGGCAGCCTTGATGAGGGCGTCCTTGGAGGTGGAGCCTTCAGCCACGCCGATGCGCTTGTTCACAAGATCGGCGTAGCCGGAAATGCCGGAGTTCTTCTTCACCAGAAGGGAGACGGCGTCGGTGTAGTAGGGGGTGGAGAAGTTCCAGATGGTCTTGCGTTCGGGGGTGATGGTGAAGGTGGCGAGCACCATGTCGATGTCGCCGGTGTCGAGAAGCTGGCCGCGGGTCTTGGCGGTCACGGCCGTGAAGGAAACCTTGTCGGCCTTGAGGCCCATGGCTTCGGCAAGCTTCTTGGCCAGATCCACTTCCATGCCGGCGTAGTTGCCGGAAAGATCCTGCATGCTGAAGCCCGGAACGTCGGACTTGACGCCCACGTGCAGCTCGCCGCGCTTGACGATGGCCTGGACATCGTCCGGCAGAGTTGCGGCCGAAGCGCTCGTGGCGAAGCTCAGAGCGGCGAGGGCGGAGAGAAGAAGGACTCCCATGCGGTGAAGTTTTTTCATTGTGATGCCTCCTGGTGTGCCGGCTGGCATTAGGGGTTCTGCCTTGCGCGGGGGGAACGCGAGGCACATGACAAAAGCCGGAAAATCCGGCGGACGGACGAAAAAAGGGCGTGCGGGACGAACCCGCAGCCTTGAAGGCGTGAGAGTGTCTAGTGCAGAATCTTGCCCAGGAACTGCTTGGTGCGTTCGTGGGTGGGGTTCACGAAGAAGTGTTCGGGAGTTCCTTCCTCCAGAATGGTGCCGTCCTCCATGAAGATGACGCGGTCGGCCACTTCGCGGGCAAAGCCCATTTCGTGGGTCACGATGACCATGGTGATGTTCTTTTCGCCGGCCAGCTTCACCATGACGTTCAGCACTTCCTGCACGGTTTCGGGGTCGAGGGCGGAGGTGGGCTCGTCGAAGAGTATGATCTTGGTCTGACTGCACAGGGCGCGGGCGATGGCCACGCGCTGCTGCTGGCCGCCGGAAAGGGTGGCGGGGTAGGCGTTGGCCTTTTCTTCAAGACCCACCACGGAAAGATAGTGGCGCGCAAGTTCCTGCGCTTCCTTCCTGCTCTTGCCGAACAGCTTGATGGGCGCGAGCGTGAGATTCCCCATCACGGTGAGGTGAGGGTACAGATTGAACTGCTGGAACACCATGGAGGACGTGCTTCTCACAAGCGAGATGCGGTTCTGCCTGGTAAGTTCGGTGTTGTCTATGTAGACATGGCCGGACGTGGGCGTCTCGAGACCGTTCATGCAGCGCACGGTGGTGGATTTGCCGGAGCCGGAAGGCCCGATGATGACGAGCTTTTCTCCTTCCTTCACGTCCAGATTGACGCCTTTGAGCACCTCGTGTGAACCAAAGGACTTATGAATGTCGGAAAGCCTGATCACGTTTTTTCTCCTGCAGGCGGGCAAAGCCTTCAGCCTGCTGTTTTTTCCTGTGTTTTTCCGGCGTTCCCGGAAACTATATTTTACAATAATGTAAAATACCAGAGTGAGCAATTTTTGTCAATATTGTTAATATTTTTCGTATTTCTTGTAATTTATGAAATAAATACGATGATTACGTTGCAATGATCTGTCATTTCATGACCTGGTTTCTTTTGTTTTTCTTCCGTTGCATACGGCTTTGACATCACAACAGAGGAGGAAGCCGTTTTCCCCGAGAGCTGATTTTGTAAAATATTGGAAGTTATTCTTTATAGTTAATGAATAATTTGTAAAAATGACGACCAGTGAAGGTGTCCGAAACTGCAGAGGACGAAGGCTGTTCAGAAGCTCAATGACAGTGAAGGGATTCCGGAGACCGGCCCGTCTCGTCAGAAGTGCCGCTGCTCCTGCCTGGGTGTTCCGAGTGGTCGGCAGGCAGGCGCACTCTTCTGTCGTCAGAGGGGAGGGCGGCCGCCGGCTGACGCTCCGGGCGGATCGGAAGGGGGGAAAATGACGAGTTCGGGAGAGGGGCAGGAAAAGCCTTGCGGGAATGGGAGGATAAGGGGCGGAAACGTTCCTCGGGCGAAGAGCGCGGCATGGCGGGAACGAAGAAACGGGGAACGCGGAGAGTGAGGTCGTGGACGGAGCGTGCCGCGTCACTTGCGGCGGAACATGAAAAGGATGGTACAAAATTGATTTATGTCCGCTACTTGACAAAAATGTCCGCTCAGGCCTGTATAAGAAGCAGGCCGGTGTTTTTGCAGAATTGTCATTCTGTTTCCTCGTTCACCTCAAGCCAAGGAGTGTTCCCGTGCTTCTCCGTCTGTTTGCCTGCGCCGCCCTGGCGCTGCAGCTCGCCTTTTCCCCTGTTTCCGTGTTTTCGCCCGCCGCTGCCGCCGAGCAGAGCGTCCGCGCCTACGACTATGCCGTGCTTCCTCTGGAGCGCAACGGCTACAAGCTGCATTTCGACTGCATGAAGCGTGCGGGCGAAACGCCGAAGAAGAACATTCTGCTCGTGCACGGTCTGACCTACTCTTCCCATGAGTTCGACGTGAACTACGGCGATTACAGCCTGGCGCGCTTCCTGGCCGATCAGGGCTATGCCGTGTGGCGTCTGGACGTGGCGGGCTACGGCCAGTCTCAGGCCGTGGAAGACGGCTTCATGCCCAATTCCGACTATGCCGCCGAAGACGTGGCCGCCGCGGCTGAAGCCGTGGTGAAGGCGAGCGGACAGAAGAAGATCGACGTGCTCGGCTGGAGCTGGGGCACGGTGACGAGCAGCCGCTTTGTGGCGAAGCATCCCGACATGGTGCGTCGTCTCGTTCTGTACGCGCCCATTCTGAGCGGTCTCGGCGCGGGCAACGTCACCTCGCCCTTCAACAATAATACCTGGGTGCACGCGGCCGGCGACTTTCAGATGACCGACAAGGGCGACATCGACTACAGCATCGTGGAGCCCGCCGTGGTGGCGGAATTCCAGTCCAACTGCTGGCGCTACGACGGCAGCTCCAGCCCCAACGGCGGCCGCCGCGATCTCGTGTCCTCGCCTTCCAACCTGCTCATTTTCCCCGAACATCTCAAGGTTCCCACCTTCGTCATTGCCGGCGACAAGGATCCGTACATCAACAAGGATCTGTTCCATGCTCTTGAACCCAAGCTTCCCGCCGGATCCAGGGTTGTGGAAGTCAAGGGCGCGGCCCATGCCATGATGATGGAAAAGCCCTTCTACAAGGATTTCCGCAACCAGGTCATGGCCTTCCTCAACGAAAAGTAGCGGCATGAGCCTGCCGGGCCCGGAACCGGCAGGCCGTGCGACACAAAGAAGCCCCGACGAACGCCGGGGCTTTTTTTGTGCGGCACGTGAGGGGTCTGGGCGTCCTGCTACAGGCCGAGCAGCTCGGCAGCGTTGTCGTGGGTGATTTTTCGGAAAAAGTCCTCGGAAAGTCCGAGGCTGCGCAGGCACGCCACGCTCTGGCCGAGAGAGCGGTAGGGGTAGGCGGAGCCGAAAAGAAAGCGTCTGCCGTGCGTGAGCTTCATGGCCTCGGCGTACAGGGCTCGGCCCGGAACGGTGGCGACGTTCATATACAGATCGGGCAGGAGCCACACGTTGGGTTTGAAGCAGCAGATGCTTGCGGCCTGCAGAACGTAGGGATAGGAGGCGTGCACGATGATGAAGTTCAGCGAGGGAAAGTCGTGAGCGGCGTTTTCCACCGTTTCCGGATTGGCGTACCGGATGCGCGGCCCGCCTTCAAAGCTCTGGGTTATGGCCACGGGCACGCCGAGTTCCGCGCAGCGGTCGTAGACGGGGTAGAGCTGCGGGGCGTCGGGCATGAGGGCGGGAGAGCAGAAACCGGGTTCAAGCACGATGCCGCGGCAGCCCAGCGTCTTTATGCAGCGGTCCACTTCCTGCACGGCCTCGCGTATGCCCGCGCCGGGGTCCACGGAGCCGAAGGCGATGAACTTGTCCGGATACTGCCGTACGCCCTCAACCACTTCATCGTTGGTCACGGCACCCCACGGAGTGGTGGTCGAGCAGCGGGGAAGCACGACGCCCTTTTCTATGCCGGCTTCTTCCATTTCCTGCAGGAAAAGGGGCATGGAGAACTCAAGCGCGGAGGGAATGGACATGGTGTTCGGCGTGGCGAAAGGCGCTTCCTGAAAAGCCTTGCTCTTGCCAAAGAGAGAGCTTTTCAAATCCTTTGAAGGGAGGACGGACCCGAAAGTCGATGATCATGGCTGTTTTCCTTGTGAATTGAGGTGGTTTTACACAAGAAGCACTTCTTTAAAGGCAGTATGCATGAAGAGCGCGCTTCAAATAGGCTCATATGATTCTTTTGAGAGTCTTTTTGAGAGGCAAGGCATTTTTGTCCGGCACAGGCGGGATGCGTCGCATGGAGGAGAACCCGTGGCAGGGGCGAAAAGCTCATGGGAATTTGAGGTTGGAAGAATGTGGAAGACAGCCTTTTGACAAAGCTGGAGACAGGGATGAAACGGGCGGAAACAAAGATGAAGAAAGCAGATGAGAAGAATGGCGGCCCCGGCCTACCGGCATGAGAGCTTTGTTTTGTTCAGAGGAAGATTGCCTTGTCTTCCATTTCCAGTCGGTAGTCTTTAAAGAAAAGCAAATCTCATTCCGGCCGTATCCGGCACGGACTGCGCGGGGAACGGCCATGCGTAAATGCCGTTCTGACGGCGTGCAAGATAATTCATGTGTTTTTCCGGCACGTTCCCTGTCTTCAAAACTGTTCAAAAGGCAACGGGTGCATTGTTACAAATGCAGGTGACATCTGAAAACCCGGAAAATGCCATGAAAAAAGCCGGAATGTGAAAACATTCCGGCTCATTGCTTCTGGAGCGGGCAACGAGATTCGAACTCGCAACCTTCAGCTTGGGAAGCTGACACTCTACCGTTGAGTTATGCCCGCATACGAAAAAAGGCTTACGTAGGTAAGCCTTGATTCTTTCGTGGAGCGGGAGACGGGATTTGAACCCGCGACTTCAACCTTGGCAAGGTTGCACT
>JAXUUT010000007.1:0-3704 GCA_037230945.1 bacterium | reverse complement strand
ATGCGGGAATAGGCGATGGAGATGGCCGACTGCACGTCGAGAGCAGCGCCGTCGATGTCGCGGTCAAGCTCGAACTCCACACGCACCGTGGTGCGACCGAGCTTGTTGGTCGACGTCATGTTCTTGATGCTGGCAATGGTGGAGAGCTGCTTTTCCAGCGGTTTGGCCACGGAGGTCGCCATGGTTTCCGGGGACGCTCCGCTCAGAGAGGCGGATACGATGATGACGGGATAGTCGATGTTGGGGTTTTCACTGAGCGGAAGGCGCAGATAGCTCATCCAGCCGAAGACGAGTATGCCCATCATGAGCAGCGTGGTCGCGACGGGACGCTTGATGAACGTGCTGGAAATGTTCATTGCTGCGCTCCCTCTGCGTCGGTGATTTTTCTGTCTTCCTGAAGTCGCACAGCCATGCCGTCCTTCAGACGGACGTGGCCTTCAAGCACCACCTGCTCGCCGCTGGACAGGCCCTTGGATATGACGGTAATGCCGTCGTTTTCCACGTCGGTGCTCACAAGGCGCACCCTGGCCAGTCTGTCGTCGCCCACCACATACACGAACGGACCGTCCGGACCGAGCAGCACCGCACGGCTGGGAACGGTGACGGCATTCTTTCTCATGTCGAGCTGCATGCTCACCCGGAGGAACTCTCCGGGCCACAGTTCCGTTCCTTCATTGAGGAAACGGGCCTTGAGCGGCACGGTTCCCGTGTCGGCATCCACATTGCCCACAAATATGACGTCGCCCGTGATGGGCTTTCCTTCCTTGGATGTGGCGGAAACCTTGAGCCCCGTTTCGCGGACGTTGCGACGTATCAGGGGAAGGTGCTTTTCCGGCACGCTGAAGGTGATGTCCGCGGGCTGGAAGGCATCGACGACCACAAGAAGCGTCTGCGCCGTGATGACGTTGCCCGTGTCCACGCGCACGTCGTCCGCCCTGCCGTCCATGGGAGCGCGGATTTCGCAGTAGGAGAGGTCCAGCTCGGCCTTTTCCAGCGCGGCGGCGTCTTCCCTGACGTCTGCCTGGGCGCTGACCATGGTCACGCGGGCGGCATCGGTTTCCGCAGCGCTGGAAAAACCGCCTTTCTTCATTTTCAGTGCGCGGGAGTAATCATCCTGAGCCTTGGTAAGCTTGGCCTTGTCGCTTTCAAGCCTGGCCTGCGCCTGATGAAGCGCTATTTCATAGGGTTCCTTTTCGATGACGAACAGAAGCTGTCCTTTCTTTACCTGTTCGCCGTCGTGGATGAGCACCTGCTGAAGCTCCCCGCTTGTGCGCGAGACGATGTTCACCGTGGCCGAAGGCTCCACGGTGCCGACGGCGTCCAGCATGTAGGGAACGTCTTTTGTCCCGGAAACGGCAAGAGAGACCAGCGCCGTGCGAACTTTCCGAGGCTGAGTTTTTTCGGAGTCTCCGGAACAGCCCGAAATCAGTACGACACAAAGAAGGCACAGGAAGAATCGAATGGACATGGTGGCTCCTGACGGATTTTTACAGGGAGTATTCTATCATCTATACGAAGATAAAATTTTTTCTGTCAATAAAGAGCGGGGAGGAGTTTTCTTTCAAAAGATTGCAGAGTACTGCACAAAAGAGCAGAGCCATTTCCGCAGATGCGCGGAAATGGCTGAGACAGGAAGGGAAGAATGACGTCAGGACCTTGAATCGGGTTCTGTGCGGGTCAGATGTTCCATCTGACGGCATATGCCCATGAAGATGTCCATTTCGTGCCGGCGCAGATCGGCCCGGTCGAAGAATCGTGCCAGGGGCAGGAAAAAGTGCTCGGGGTTGTCTCTCGGAATGGTGCCTATGTCCATGAGCGTGTTTTTGAGCGTATGAAAGAGAAAGTCTCTTTCCTCGGCCGTGACGCGACGGGAAAGGCTCGGGTGGGCGTCGATTCTTGCGGTGTCGGGGAGGGCCAGGTAACATTCGTAGATCATGAGCAGCACGGCCTGCGCAAGATTCAGGGAAGAGGCGTCCGGCGCCGTGGGAATGGTGACGAGTCTGCCGCAGTTTTCCAGGTCTTCGTTGCTGAGTCCGCGGTCCTCGGGGCCGAACATGATGGCGACCTCTTCCCCGAGCACCAGGCGTTCGGCCACTTCCGCGGCAGCCTGCCGAGGGGTGATGAGCTGCTGCCGTGCTCCGCCCGTGCGGGCCGTGGTGCCGATGACGAGCGTGCACGGAGCCACGGCTTCCTTCACCGAGCTTGTGACGGTGATGGAGTCGAGCAGGGGGCGGCCCTGACTTGTGGCCGTGGGAAGCGCCTTTTCGTAGTTCCAGCGTCTCGGTTCGGCCAGATACAGGGGGGCGTGACCGAAGTTTGCGGAGGCGCGGGCGGCCATGCCGATGTTTTCGGGAAAGTTGGTTCGTACCAGTACCAGACGAAGATTCCGCATGATGGCGGCGATTTCGGAAGCGTTTTTCATGACGATGCCGAGGCGGGCCGCTCAGCGCTGACGAGCGGCTGCGCCGTGAAGAATTGAAGGTGAAGAGGATATGCCTGAAAAGGACTTTGTCCGAAGAAATTCATGCGCATTCCGGGAGGACTCGGCCATGATGTCCGAATCCCGTGTGACGGATTTTTGTCATTAAAAAGAATCGGGCCACAGGTTGGAGGCGGCAAGCGCAAGCATGGCCATGCCGAGGCCGAATTTGACGACCATGCCGAGGAATCGGCCGACGAACGCACCCTGTGCAGCCCGGAAGGCCACGGCAGAGGGCTGACGGCGTATGAGGAGCTCAGCCAGGAAGCATCCTGCCCAGGCTCCGAACAATGCTCCGAACACCGCTCCCACGCCGAACATGAAGGGCGCGCCGAAGATGGCGCCGAGAACGGCACCGGCAATGCCGGCCCAGGTGGATATCTTGGAAGAGCCGTATTTTTTTGCACCCCATATCTGCGCCCCGAATTCCACGATTTCTCCGGCAACGGCAAGGCCGATGAACATGACGAAGAAAAGCGCGTTCAGGCTGTTGCCGGGCACGAGCAGAGCCCATGCCGTCACCAGAGCCACCATGGCCCAGTTGCCGGGCAGGGTGACCAGATTGAGCAGCACGCAGACGCCGAGAGCAAGCAGAAAAAGCGCAGTGAAAAAAACGCTCATGAGCTTTTCCTGAGACTGAGCCCGTAAAGAAGTCCGACGGCCCGGTCGAAACGGTCGTCGCCGCAGACGGACGCGAGCCTGCCGCAGCCATTCAGCATTTCGCGGCGGGGCCCCAGAATCCACGTGGGACGGAAGCCTTCCGCTTCGGCGGGAAAATCGCCGCAGATGCAGCCGTGTCCGCCTCTGGCCCGGACCTGTTCGTCGGGAAGCCAGTTGAGGCGCATTTCGTCGAGATCCTTCAAAAGCTCCTCTCGGGAGATGTCGCTGTGCTGTTCATAGAGCCCCAGCAGCCTTTCCTGATAGATCATGAAGGCCTGTATGTGCTGATGCCCTGCCCAGATGACGGTGATGCCTTCACTCCAGGATCTTTGGCGAAGGGGTTCCATGCTCAGGGCTGCGAGCACGGAGGCCATGCCTCCATCCGTTCCGAGAACGGGGCCGAAGGTCGCTTTGGCCTGTTCAATCAGCGGATCGACTTCCCACCCGTGAAGCTTCTGCTGAAGAAGGCATTCGGGGCGACCTTCCGTGTCGTGCAGAAACTTCTTCCACCGAAGGATGCGCGCGGCTCGGCGTTCGACACGGTTTTCTTCTGAAGAATTGTCCC
>JAXUUT010000136.1:0-22839 GCA_037230945.1 bacterium | reverse complement strand
AAGGCGCAGGGTCTCGTTCGTGCGGGCCTGCACGCCTGAACGCATCTTCTTGAGCACGTCGAGGTAGGCGCGCATGGCCGCGGTTTCTTCGGCCAGCACGGCAAGCGCAGGCACGAAGCCCTCGCTCACGGCCCTGCCGTATGCCGAGGTAAGATCGTCGAGATTCTGGGTGAGCAGCTCCTCAAGGCGTCCGCGCTGACTGGTCACCCAGCGGCGCACGGCCTCTTCCTTGCGTTCCATGAAGATGCGGCGGCAGCGCGACGGACTGCCGAGCTTCATGAGCGTCCACACCACGCTTCCCACCACGGCCACGGGCAGCACGGCCCACCATCCCATGTTGCCGAGCACGATGCCGAGGCCCACGCCTCCGCCCCTGCGCAGGGCAAGGCCCACGGCCACAAGCCCCACCTTCTTCATGACGGAGTTTGCGTTCACGAGCCAGCGTTCCCGACCGAAGGGCACGTCGCCCATGGAACGCAGTTCCTCGTCGTCCACGGAAACGGCGTCGAGGCAGAGCACGGATATTTCCCGCATTCGCTCTCCGAACTGGCGCAGCTTCTCGTTCCAGTCCTTCTGCACGTCGCGCCGCCCGGCAAGCAGCTCTTCCAGCGACTCGCGCGCGATGCGGGGCACGTCCTCCTCGTCGAACTTCTTCCAGTTCTTCTGACGGAACATGCCGGTATAGCCCAGAGAATCGGCGTGCCTGTTCGCCGCGTCCATGATGCGCAGCACGATGTTTTCCTGCCAGCCGTCCAGCGCCCGTTCCTGCTCCTTGCGCCAGGCCTCCATGTCCACGGAGGCCGCGTTCACCACGGACCAGGCCTGCGAGGAACAGTTGTTCATGGCATCTTCCAGCCTTGCCACGTGCGCGCCCAGAATCTTTTCATGCCGCTCGTCCGGAAGCCTTCCGAGCTCCCGCGCACGGAACGCCTCCGCGCCGCGCCGCACGCTTTCCACAAGCTGAGCGCCGCGGCTGCGCAGACGCTCCCCATGCTCCTCAGCGCCGGCGTTCTTTTCGGCGGCTGCCCGCTCCACCAGCTCGCAGAGCTTCTGAAAATCCTGTCCGCCGCTTCGCCGGGGCCGGGAACAGCGCTGCTGCATGGCCTCGCGCGCGTTCACTTCCAGAAGGCCGAGCACCTTCATGCCGCAGGAGGACGCCGTGTCCATGAGAAGCCGCGCCCGTTCCATGGCGCTTTTGCGGCTTTTCTGCTCGTTCAGCCTGTCCGCGCCCGTCACCACGCCGATGACCGCCGCCGCCCTGCCGGAACGCGCGAGCTGACGCAGAAGCTCCTGCTCCGACGACGATTCCGGGCGGCGCGCATCCATGACGAAAAGCAGACAGTCCGCGGCAAGGCATTCCTCAAAGGCAAGATAGTTCTGCACGGGATCGGTGGCGTTGAGTCCGGGCGTGTCCACCAGCACAAGGCCGTGCTTGAGCGTGTCGGAAGGAACCTGCGCCTCCACGCGGGAGGCGAAGAAGCTGCCCTTTTCATGCGCGGAAAGAAATTCCCGAAGCTGACCGGGCGAGCCCAGCACCTCGTCGTCCCGCGGCGGAAGCTGCCGCCTGAGCACTTCCAGCCTCTCGCAGAGCTCTTCCCTGTCGTCCCGCCCGCCGAAGCATTCCACCAGCCGTGCGCACTCCTCCCCGGAAAGAAAGCGGACGCGCCCGGAAAATTCCCTGCCCCAGCAGAAGCGCGCCACGGCCGCAGTTTCCGGCACGGACTCGCGCACGGGAGAATATTCCCCGCCGAGCAGCGCATTGACGAGCGAGCTCTTGCCGCGCTTGCCCTCGCCCACGACCACCATGGTGAAGGGCTGCTCGGCCATGAGATGGCGCAAGTCCCCCAGGGCCCGGGCCGTTTCCAGATCGCCGTTCTCAAGCACCGCCATTTCAAGGGCCTCGACGCTTTTTGCGGCGGCCTCAAAGCCCGGCGCAATGACCATGTCCCTGCGGGAGGGAGAAAACAGGGAAAACATCCGCTGCACGTTGAGCTCGCGCAGATAGCGCGCCGCCCCCTCGTACTGGCTGACTGCGGAACTCGCCGCAGAGCTCGCCACGCCGGTGCACGCCGCTCCCGCCTCGGAAAGCAGGGACGAAAGCGCGGCAAGCTGCCGCCTGAGCGCCGGAGAAAGCAGGGTTTTCGGCTGCGGCCTGCGCTGAGCCACGCCGCCTTCCATGACGACGCCGCGCGCATCCTCCTCCCCGTTCTCGCCGCCGAACAGGCTTTCCCACGCGGCCACGCCCGGCAGAAGACGCACGGTGCGGCCCAGACTTTCCATGACGCGGCGCCGGCCCGCCACGTCTTCCGACAGCGCACGGCACAGCACCGCCGCAAAGGCGGGAGAAAGCCGCTGCACGGCCGAAACGAAGGCTTCCGCCTTCTCGGGCGGCAGAGCGGCGAGGTCTTCGGAAATGCGGCGGTCGGCCTCAAGCTGTTCGGGCGCAAGCGGATCCTTCAGAAGCGCCGCGTGAAAGCGCGTCTGAAGCACGAAGAAGCGATGCTCCGCCTCTCCGCGCGCCGCTTCCGAAAGCGCTTCCACGTCCGGTGAAAACGCGGCGATGAACGCATCCGTCGCCAGTTTCCAGGATTCCGGCGAAAGACGCCCTCCCTCCTGCGCGGCCGAGGCCAGAAGCACGATGAGTCGATCTTCCGACGAAAGCTCCGGCATGCCGGCGTCGGGAAGTTCCGGCATGATGCACGAGGCCGTCACGGCCTGTTTTTCATCTAAAGTCTTTTCCATAGGCGTCCGTCTTCAACTATCTTCAGGGGCCCTTCCGGGAGGTTCTTTCATGGTAGCAGCGCAGAAGGCAACATGGCAAGCGTCCGCGCGGCTGACTGCGGCAGCACCGCCTTTTTCCGTCTTGCCGGCGCCTTCCGCCTGCGCTCACAAGGAAGCATCCGCCCTTTTTCTTACCGCAGCCTTACGCAGGAGCGCGAAAGAGGTCTTTTCTGCCGCAGCGTCGCCACCTTCCGGAACCGTCCGGGACATTTCCCCGCCCCGACCGGCCTTCCGGCCCCCCTCCGACCTGACTTCTTCAGGCGAAACGGCTTGCCGATCCGGCCCGGCAGCGCCATGCAGACCGCCGCCCGTGCCCGGCCCCTCGTCGCTCGCGCACCTCACGTCCAGGCTCTCCGCCCGCAGTCGTCCTTCAGCCATCCCCTTTCACCGACGCCCAAATCTTCGCCCCGTCTCCCGCATTTCCGCCCGTCTCTCCGCCGTCCGCCCGGTCTTCCCACTCGGCTCTTCCTGCGCCCGGCTCTTCCTGCGCGACGTTTCCATCGCCCTCAGACCGTCTTTTTCCAAAAACAAAGGCCCGGCCGTTCATGCGGAACCTTCCGCGCGGAACGGGCCGGACCCTGTCGGCCGGAGGGAGTCCCGGAAAGGACTCCCCCGTCGTGCGGGCGCAGGGCCCGCTTGTTTTCCTACTTGTGGTAGATCTTCACGAGATTGGTGCGGCGCTTCTGTTCGCCGGGAGCGTATTCGCCCGCGGTGATGACCACGTCCTGTCCCATGGGGAACTTGCTGCTCGTGGCGATGAAGTTCTGCACGCGACGCAGATGGGAAATGCTGCTGTCGCTCACGGGAATGAAGTAGGGCTGCACGCCCCACACGAAGTTGAGGGCGTGTTCCACCACGGAGTTGGAGGTCAGCGCATAGATGGTCTGGGCGGGACGGCATTCGGCGAGCATGCGGGCCGCGCCGCCGGTCACGGAATGAGCCACGATGGCGCAGGCATTCTCGGTTCTGGCGAGCAGGCAGGCCGTGTAGGCGAGGAAGCGGGAGGTATCCTTCTCGTCCTTGGGCGGTTCAAGACGGCGGGTGGCGAGCAGGTACTTTTCGGCTTCGTCGGTGATCTTGCGCATGTAGCGCACGGCCTCGATGGGATAGCTGCCGGCGGCGGTCTCGTCGGAGAGCATGACGCAGTCGGCGCCGTCGAGCACGGCGTTGGCCACGTCGGTCACCTCGGCGCGGGTGGGCACGGGGGTGTTGACCATGGAAAGAAGCATCTGGGTGGCCACGATGACGGGCTTGCCCGCGCGGTTGCAGGTGTGGATGATGTGCTTCTGCAGAGCGGGAAGCTCGGGCATGGGGCATTCCACGCCGAGGTCGCCGCGGGCCACCATGATGATGTCGGTGGCGGCCACGATTTCGTCGAGGTTCTCCACGGCGGCGTTCTGGCGTTCCAGCTTGGCCACCACGGGGATGTCGTCACGGCCGTAGGAATGGAGCAGAGCCTTTATCTGATGCACGTCCTCCACGGTCTGCACGAAGGAAATGGCCACGGCGTCCACGCCGAGTTCCATGCCGAGGGCCAGCTTTTCGCGGTCCTGATCGGTGATGGCGGGCAGAGCCAGGGACTTGCCGGGCAGAGCCAGACCCTTGCGAGAGGAAATGGCGCCGCTTTCCTCGGCGGACATGATGAAGCGCTCGTCCTCCACCTTTTCCTCAATGCGGAAGCGCAGGCCGCCGTCGGCGAGCACGAGGGTGTCGCCGGGCACGAGGGCGGCAAGAATGCGGGGATGGTCGAAGGGAATGAAGGGAAGCTCTTCCTTTTCGCGGCGTTCGCGGCCGAGGGTGAGCTTGTCGCCGCGATGCAGCTCGATGCGGCCTTCGGGCAGAATGCCGATGCGGATCTTGGGACCGGGCAGATCCTGCATGATGGTCAGCGGACGGCCGCATTCCTTTTCGATTTCGCGGATGTTCCTGACCACTTCACGGAAGAAGTCGGGATCGCCGTGGGAAAAGTTGAGGCGAAAGACGGAAACGCCCGCTTCGGCGAGCTGGGCGAGCTTTTCCCTGTCGCTGCTGGCGGGGCCTACGGTGGCAACAATCTTGGTACGCATGGGATGATTTCCTTTCCTTAAAAGACGGATGACGGACTTTGCCTGCAGGGAGGAAAAACCCGCTTTCCGCCCTCTCGCGCCCGTCGCTGTGCGGGCATTCTGCCTTTTTTTCCGGAAAAAGTCGAGAGCGTGCGCCGCCATCCTCCGCAGAGTCCGTTTTTTCCTCTGACGTACCGGCGGCCGTACCGTCCGGAAAAAATGGGACATTCCTGTAACACTTCTGATTTTCCGAGTTATTTTCACACGTTGCCACGTGCATTCCCGCCTTTGGCCTTGACAGTTTTCGTTTTATGGGCAAAAAGTGGGAAAAAGTGGCAGAAAGTGGAACAAGCATGGTTTTCCGAGGCAGATACCCGCGCAGTCTCGATACGAAAGGCCGCCTGATGCTTCCGCCGGAATTCCGCGACGCCATGGCCCTCCGGGCAGGGGCGCACGCGGCCGCAGGCGGAGCCTCGTCGTCTGCGCCTGCGGCAGGAACCTTCGTGCTCACCACCTACGACGGATGCCTCGTGGCCTTCTCGTGGGACGACTGGGTGGAGCTGGAAGAAAAGTTCATGCGCATTCCCAATCCGTCGCCGAAGGTGCGCGCCTTCCGACGTCTCGTCATAGGCGGCGCGGAAACGCACACGCCCGACGCCCACGGCCGCATTCTGCTTTCCGCCGATCACCGTGCCTACGCAGGCCTCGACAGGGAAGCCACCCTGCTCGGTCTCGTGGACCGCTTTGAAATCTGGAACCCCGCCGCTCTGCGTGCCTCCATGGCGTCCGAAAATCTGGAAGGCGTCACGGAAGAGCTCGCCGCAAGCGGCATAGACTTTTCCCTTTAGCCCGCCCTTTCCGCCATGGTTCTCCACACGCCGCAACACGATTCCGTCACCGCAAAGAACGCCCGTCATGTGTCCGTGCTTCTCAACGAAGTGCTGGACGCTCTTGCGCCGCGCCAGGGCGGCCGCTATCTCGACGGCACGCTCGGCCTTGCCGGGCACTCCTCGGCGCTCATGGAACGGGCGGAGGGCAAGGCCTTCCTCTGCGGGCTGGACAGGGATCCGCAGGCTCTTGAGCGTGCGGCGGAGCGTCTTGCCCCCTACGGTGAGAACTGCCGCCTCTTTGCGCTGGAATACGCCTCCTTTGCCGACGCGCTGGACGCTCTCGGCTGGGACACGGTGGACGGCGCGCTGCTCGACATCGGCGTCTCCTCGCTTCAGCTCGACGTGACGGAGCGCGGCTTTTCCCTGCACGGCGACGCGCCGCTCGACATGCGCATGGACATGGGCAGCCTTTCCACGGAAGGAAGGGAACCGTGGACGCAGTCGGCCCGCACCGTGGTGAACATGGCGGACGTGCACACCCTTCGGCGCATCATCGAGACCTACGGCGAAGATCCGCAGGCGCCGCGCATAGCCCGCGCCATCGTGGAGGCGCGGCAGAAGGCCCCCATAGAGACCACGGGACAGCTTGCCCAGATCGTGTGGCACGCCTATCCCGCCAAATGGCGCAGCGAAGCGCGCAACCACCCTGCCACGCGCACCTTTCAGGCCATACGCATGGTCGTCAACGACGAATTAGGACAGCTCGAACGTTTCCTCGACGCCATTCTTCCCCGCCTTTCCACGGGCGGAAGACTGGCCATCATCACGTTCCACTCTCTGGAAGACCGCATCGTCAAGCAGCGGTTCAGACAGTGGAGCACCGACTGCCTCTGCCCGCCGCACCTGCCGCGCTGCGTGTGCGGACATCACGCGGAGGTCGCGCTCCTGACAAAGAAACCCATCGTCCCGGGGAGGGACGAAATCGTCATGAACCCGAGAGCCGGCAGCGCAAAGCTTCGCGTCGTGGAGAAGCTGCCGCCGTTTGAAAAGGAGCTGTCATGAATTCGCACACCGCCACGCTCGGTTCCGGAGGCTGGTTCCTCATGCTGATTGTGTCCATTCTGTTCAGCCTGATCATGGGCGTCGCC
The DNA here is from genome assembly GCA_037230945.1 of bacterium. Taxonomy (GTDB): domain Bacteria; phylum Desulfobacterota; class Desulfovibrionia; order Desulfovibrionales; family Desulfovibrionaceae; genus Mailhella. Next base: position 16,035 of record JAXUUT010000136.1, on the reverse strand, counting down.
CTCACCTGGCTGAGCATAGACCGCAGCGACACCGCCTACACCATTCAGAAGATGCAGCGCCAGACGGAGTCTGCGCGCGCCCACGTGGCCAAGCTTGAAGTGGAACGCGACAGCCTTCTTTCTCCCTACGTCCTCGGCAAGACCGCCGAGCAGCTCGGCATGAGCATGGCCGACCCCGGCCAGATACGCCGCCTCAAACCTTCCAGCAAAGACTAGCGAATGCGCCCGAACAGTTCTTCCTCCTCGTCTTCCCGCCTCACGGGAAGACGACGCCTCAATCGTCGCATAGTCCAGAATCAGCCCTCCGCCTCCCAAGGCAAAGGGCTGTTCTCGCGCTTGCGCGCGCGGTGGAACTGGCTCATCGGGCAGCGCTTTCACTACGCGGCCGTCATCTTCGTGGTGTGCTGGCTGCTTCTGTGGTTCCGCGCCTTCGAGGTGCAGGTGCTGCTCGGCCCCGTATACAGCGACATGGCCGAACGTCAGCACACCTACACCGAAGTCATCGAGGGCGCGCGCGGCAACATTCTCGACAGAAACGGCCGCGTGCTCGCCCGCAGCGTGGCCTGCCAGTCCGTGTACGCGAATCCGCGCGTCATGGAGGACATCAATGACGCGGCAAAGCGCCTTGCGCCGCTGCTGCACAGAAGCGAGTCCGACCTTGCGGCCGTGTTCCGCAAAAACAAGGCCTTCATCTGGCTGGAACGCAAGGTGGACGATGCCACCGCCACGGCCATCCAGAAGGAAGGCATTCCCGGCATAGGCCTTTCCCGCGAGTTCGAGCGCGTGTATCCCTACCGGCATCTGGCCGGACAGCTCCTCGGCTTCGTCGGCGTGGACAGTCACGGTCTTGAAGGCGTGGAACTGGCCTATGACGACAGGCTGCGCGGCACGAGCGTGAAAAGCCGCGTGTCGAGAAACGCGGCCGAGCAGATCCTGAACGAGAAAAGGGATCCCGCGGATCAGCGCGGCGAGGACATCACGCTCACCATCGACGTTCAGGTGCAGTTCATCGCCGAAGACGTGCTGGCCGACGCCGTGCGCTCCTCGGGCGCGCGCTGGGGCGGCGTGCTGGTGTCCGAGGTGGCCACGGGCGAAATTCTGGCCTGGGCGCAGTATCCTTTCTTCAATCCCAACAACTACCGCGAGGCGAGTTCCGACATCTACCGCAACCGTCTTGCGGGCGACAGCCTCGAGCCCGGCTCCACCTTCAAGCCCATACTCATGGCGGCGGCGCTGGAAGAGAAGCTCGTCACGCCGAACACCAAGATTTTCTGCGAAAACGGCGTATGGCGCACCCGCTACGCGCCCATCCGCGACGACACGCACGCCTACGGCGAGCTCACGGCCACGGAAATCATCTCCCGCTCGAGCAACATCGGCATGGCCAAGATAGGCCTCATGCTCGGCGCCCAGAAGTTCCACTCCTATCTCGACCGGCTGGACTTCGGCCAGCGCACGGGCATAGGCATACACGAAAGCCGCGGCATTCTGCGCTCTCCGCGCGACTGGAGCGAGCTCGACCTCATGTCCACGTCCTTCGGCCAGAGCCTTTCCGTCACCGGCATACAGATGCTTCAGGCCTACACCATTCTTGCCGACGGCGGCGAATTCCGGCCGCTCAGCCTGGTCATGGACGAACCCGGGCAGAACACCACCTCGGCCGCGGGCCAGCGCATCTTCTCCAAAAAGACCACGCGCACGGTGCTCAAGATGATGGAGGAAACCGTGGACGGCAACGGCACGGGCACGCGCGCCCGCATTCCCGGCATACGCGTGGCGGGCAAGACCGGCACGGCCCAGAAGGCGGATCATTCCGGCAGGGGCTACAGCCGCAAGCGTCTCGCCTCCTTCGGCGGCATCGTTCCGGCGGACAATCCGCGCTACGTCATTTACGTCATGCTCGACGAGCCCACCACCACGGGCTACGGCGGCGCCATCGCCGCGCCCGTGTTCCAGAAGGTGGCCTCGCGCACGCTGGCCTACAACGGCTATCTGCCCGACGTGACCTTTGCCATGGCCGAGCAGGAGCAGGAAAAAAAGCTCACGCCCGCCCAGAAGGCCCAGCGCAAGAAGGACGCCATCTATCTTGCCAACCTTGCCAAGTACCGCGCCGAAAAGGCCAAGAAGGAGCGCGAGCGCGCCCAGAAAATGGCGGGCAAGGTCATGGCCGACAACACCCTCATGCCCAACCTCAGGGGGCTCACCCTGCGCAAGACCATAGAAACCTGCGTGGCCCGCGGCATCGTTCCCACCATGCAGGGCAGCGGAACCTTCGTGCTCCGGCAGAGTCCTCCCCCGGGAAGCCGCATTACCGACGACAGCACCTGCACCGTCTGGCTCACCGACACCCCGCCCTTTTCCGAAGCGGAGACACCCCCTTCAAAGGAGTAAGCCCATGCGCATAACCTCTGCCCAGCTCTGCGACGAACTTCGCAAGAAACTCCGCAACGTTCAGACCGATTCCCGCCTCGTCGCCGAAGGCGACGTCTTCGTGGCCCTTCCCCCCGCCGTTCCCGGAGAACGCAGCCAGACCGCAAGTCACATCCGCATGGCGCTGGAAAGAGGAGCATGGGCCATCGTGGCCTCCTCCCGCACCGTGGAAAGGATGAAGCTCAATCTGCGCGGCGACCGGCAGCACGCCTGGCTTCTCGTGCCCGACGTGCGCACGCAGCTCGGCGCTCTTGCGGCCGCGCGCTTCGGCACGGAGAATCTCGACATTCCCGTCATCGCGGTCACGGGCACCAACGGCAAGACCACGTGCGCCTATCTTCTGGAGCACCTGTACCGCTCGAAGGGCATACCGGTGGGCGTCATGGGCACCATAAGCTACCGCTGGCCCGGCCACGAGGAAGCCGCGCCCCTCACCACGCCGGGCTGTCTCACGCTGCACCGCTCCCTTGCGGCCATGCGCGAGGCCGGCGCAAAAGCCGCCATCATGGAAGTGTCGTCCCACTCCATAGATCAGAAGCGCATCGCGGGCATCAATTTCAGCGCTGCGGCCTTCACCAATCTCACCCAGGATCATCTGGACTACCACAAGACCATGGAGAACTACTTCCTCGCCAAGCGCGCGCTCTTTGCCGACGCGCCGAAGAAGGACAAGGTCATGGTCGTGAACAACGACGATCCCTACGGACACCGTCTGCTCGAGGAATTCCCGCAGGCGCTCGGCACGGGGCTGCGCACGCCCCTCGCCGGACGGCCCTTCCTGCTGGCCGACGTGCGCCGGGCCGACACCGAGGGCCTTTCGCTGCACTTCTACTGGCAGAAGAACCGGGAAGAGCGCGTGGACTGGGAAATGCACAGTCCCCTCATAGGACTGCACAACGCGAGCAATCTTTCCACGGTGTGCGGCATCGCGCTTTCCATGGGCTTTTCCGTGGAAGACCTTTCCTGCCTTGAAGGCTTCATGGGCGTGCCCGGCCGTCTTGAGCGCATTCCTGTGCCCGGCGCGGACAAGAGCTGGCTTCCCGGCGCGGGCACGGGCATCTTCGTGGACTACGCCCACACCCCGGACGCCCTCACCAACGTGCTGAAGACTCTCGCCCACGCCCGGTTCTCCCGCATCATCACGGTGTTCGGCTGCGGCGGCGACAGGGACCGCACCAAGCGCGCGCCCATGGGCAGGGCGGTGGCCGAGCTTTCCGACATTGCCATCGTCACGTCCGACAATCCGCGCACCGAAGATCCGGAACGCATCATCGACGACATCATGCCCGGACTCGAAGGCGCGAAGGAAGTGCACCGCGAAAGCGACCGCAGAAAGGCGCTCGAGCTTGCGGTCAGCCTGCTCAGGCCGGGCGACGCCCTGCTCGTGGCGGGCAAGGGACATGAAAACTATCAGATCATTGGAACGGTGAAGCATCACTTCAGTGATCAGGAAATACTCAAGGAGCTTGTCTCGTGCTGATGACGCTGAAGGAGGCCGCAGGGGCCGCCCGTGCCGAGGTGCTGAACGCCGCCGACGTGACGCTGCGCGGCGCGGTTTCCGACAACCGTGAAGCAAAGGCCGGAGATCTTTTCGCGGCCATAGCCGGGGAGCGCGCGGACGGGCACGACTTCGCCCGTGCCGCAGTTCAGGCCGGAGCCGCGGCCGTGCTTGCCGAGCGCGATCCCTTCGGCGGAGAGAACGTCGCGCCCGTGCTTGTCGTGGACAACACGGTGCAGGCGCTCGGCCGCATAGGCCACGCCTGGCGCGAACGCTTTGGAGGCCTGGTGGCGGGCATTACCGGCACGGCCGGCAAGACCACCACCAAGGAGCTTCTCGCGCACGTTCTTTCCATGCACGGCAAGACGGCGAAGAACCGCATGAACCTGAACTCGCAGATAGGCATGCCCATCGCCATGATGGCGGCGGACGGCGATGAAGAGTTCTGGGTCATGGAGGCGGGCATAAGCCATCCGAACGACATGGACGAGCTCGGAGCGGTCATGGAGCCCGACCTTGCCGTCATACTCAACGTGGGCCCGGGACACGCGCTCGGTCTCGGGGGCCGCGGCACGGCCTACTACAAGTCGCGCCTTCTTGCCCACGTCAAAAAGGGCGGACAGGCCCTCGTGAGCGCGGATTATGAAGATCTCGTGCGCGAGGCGCGCGCCGTCCGGCCCGACGCGGTGTTCTTTTCCACGCAGGGGCGTGCCGTGCCCTACCGTGCGGGCTATCTCGGACTTGACGAAAACGGCCGGGGGAACTACCGTCTCTGGCTTGACGGCGAAGAGCTCGACGTCTCCTGCGCCCTTTCCGGCCCCTACGCCGCGGAAAACATCATTGCCGCGGCATCTGCGGCCCGCCTGTTCGGACTCTCCTGCGAGGAAATACGAAAAGGCGTGGAAAGCGCGCCCTTCCCTGCCCAGCGCTTTACGCGGCACGACCTTGCCGACTGGATCGTCATCGACGACACCTACAACGCCAATCCCCTTTCCGCCGCGCGCATGATCGAGGCCGCCGCAGAGCTTGCCAAGGGCAGAACGTTCGTCTGCGTCATGGGCGCCATGGGCGAACTCGGCGACGTGGCAGAGGCCGAACACAGAAGACTCGGCCGCACGCTGGCCGCCTCCGGCTGCGCGGCCGTGTTCTGGACGGGCGGCCATGCGGGCGAGGTCAGGGAAGGACTCGAAGAGGAACGCTTTGCGGGCTTCTTTGCCGAGGTGCCGCAGAGCGCGGACTTTCTGCCCGCGCTGAAGAGATGGGAAGAGACCCGTCACGACGGCAGAAAAGGACTCGTGCTCTTCAAGGGCTCCCGCGTCAACCGGATGGAACGTCTCGTAACCCTCTTCATGGAACAGAAAAGCCATGCTCTATAACCTTCTCGTCCCCTTCAGTCAGGACGTTTCCCTGCTGAACGTCTTCCGCTACATCACGTTCCGATCCGCGGGAGCGCTCATCTGCGCGCTGCTTTTCACCATACTCACCGGGCCGTGGTTTCTCAAAAAGCTCACGGCCCTCAAGGTGGGACAGCCCATACTCTCCTACGTGCCCGAGCATCAGGCCAAGGCGGGCACTCCCACCATGGGCGGGCTGCTCATCATGGCGGGCGTCATCTTCTCCACGCTTCTGTGGGCCGACCTGTCCAACGTCTACATCTGGCTCACGCTGCTCGTGTTCGTGGGCTTCGGCGTGGTGGGCTTCGTGGACGACTACACCAAAATACGTCATCATGAAAACAAGGGGCTTTCGCCCCGCGCCAAGATGCTCGGCCTCATCGTGGTGTCCGTGGCGGCCATAAGCCTGCTGCTCATGGAACCGGCCTATTCCAGCCGTCTTTCCGTGCCCTTCTTCAAGCAGTTCATGCCCGATCTCGGGGTGTTCTACGTGGTCTTCGCCGTGGTGGTGCTCATTGCCTCCTCAAACGCCGTCAACCTCACCGACGGCCTCGACGGGCTCGCCATACTGCCGGCGGTCATGTGCTTCATGGTCTACGCCATCTTCATCTACGTGGCCGGCCATGCGAACTTCGCCGCCTATCTTCAGGTGCCCGCCGTGCCGGGCGTGGGCGAAGTCACGGTGCTGTGCTGCGCGCTCATGGGCGCGGGCCTCGGCTTTCTGTGGTTCAACTGCTTTCCCGCCCAGGTGTTCATGGGCGACGTGGGCTCGCTCAGTCTCGGCGGCGTGCTCGGCTTTCTTGCCGTGCTCTGCAAGCAGGAACTCATCCTCATCGTGGCGGGCGGCGTGTTCGTCATGGAAACCGTGTCCGTCATCATGCAGGTGGGCTTCTTCAAGGCCACGCACGGCAGGCGTCTTTTCCGCATGACGCCGCTGCATCATCATTTTCAGAAGGGAGAGCATCCGCTGCCGGAATCCAAGATCATCGTCCGGTTCTGGATCATCTCCGTGCTTCTTGCCATCATCTCTCTTTCCGTTCTCAAACTGCGCTGAGGAATTCTGTCATGAGTGCCTTCCATCTTTCCCGCCGCTGCGTCGCCGTCATCGGCGCGGGCAGAAGCGGCCGCGCCGCCGTGCGTCTGCTGCACGAGCTCGGGGCAAACGTCCGCCTGCTGGAAAAAAAGCCGGAACAGATGCCCGCGGAATTTTCCGCGTGGCTGTCTGAAAACCACGTGCCCGTCTTCGGCGGGGAACACGCGCCCGAGTACTTCGAGGGCGTGGATCTCGTCATTCCGAGCCCTGCCGCGGCAAAGGCCGTCATAGAGCCGCTGCTTCCCGTGCGCGCCGACGGCTCGAAGGCGGAAATCATGGCCGAAACCGAGCTTGCCTGGCGGCTTCTTGAGAAGGAGCCGGTCATCGGCGTGACGGGAACGAGCGGCAAGACCACCACCACGAGCCTCGTGGCCGCCATGCTCGAAGCGCACGGCCTGCGCGTGTTCACGGGCGGCAACATCGGCGTGCCGCTCTCGGAATACGTGCTCGCCCGGCGTCGCGGCGAGCCGAAGGCCGACGTCGTCGTGCTCGAGCTTTCGAGCTTCCAGCTTCAGACGTGCAGCACCCTTCATCCGCGCGTGGGCATACTGCTCAACATTTCCGAGAACCATCTCGACTTCCACAAGGACATGAAGGAATACACCGACGCGAAAATGCGCCTCTTCGCCCGGCAGACCGAGCACGACGTGGCCATTCTCTCGCCCTCGCTCTCCCGTCTTCCCGAAGAGTACGGCATGAAGGCCCGCGTCATCTATCTCACGCCCGGCGCGCGTCCCTTCCCCGACACCCGGCTCATCGGCGCGCACAACCAGAGCAACGCCGAGGCCGCCTTCCTCGCCGCCTCGCTCTTCGACGTCACCCGCGAGGAGGCCGCCCGCGCCATGCGCGAGTTTGCGCCCATCGCCCACCGTCTGGAACACATCGCCGACATAGACGGCGTGCAGTACGTGAACGACTCCAAGTGCACCACCATAGAGGCGCTCAAAGTGGCGCTTCAGGCCTTCGAGCGGCCCGTCGTGCTGCTTGCCGGCGGCAAGTTCAAGGGCGGCGACGTGGAAGGCATGCGTCCGCTTCTCAAAGAGCACGTGCGCGCCGTGGCGCTCTACGGCGCTTCGCGCGAGCACTTCGAGCCCGCCTGGAAGGACGTCGTGCCCGTCACCTGGGACGCCACCATGGACGAGGCCCTCGCAAGGGCCCGCACCCTGGCCCGGCCCGGCGACGCCGTGCTTCTTGCTCCCGCCACGTCGAGCTATGACCAGTACAAGAACTACATCGAGCGCGGCAACCACTTCCGCGACCTCGTCACCGCCATGCAGGAAGGAAAGGCATGAACCTGCGCAAGAAAAAACAGCCCGCGCCCGAGCCGGCGCTTCCGCCCGGGCCCGTGGACTGGTGGCTGCTCGCGCTGCTGCTTCTTCTTCTGTGCGTGGGGCTCGTGGCCGTGCTTTCCGCAAGCGGTCCCATCAGCCAGCGCACCTACGACGAGTCCTACCACTTCTTTCATCGTCAGCTTCAGACCATGCTGCTCGGCGGCGTCATCGTGGCGCTTTTGTGCTGGATGCCCCGCTCGTTCATCAACAGGCTGCACTACTGGGGCATTGCCGTGGTCATGGTAATGCTCGTCCTGTGCCTGCTCATCGGTCCCAAGATCAACGGCGCCCAGCGCTGGCTCGACTTCCACTTCATGATGGTGCAGCCCATGGAGTTCGCGCGCATCGCGCTCGTCATGTATCTTGCGTACTTCATGAGCTCCAAGCAGGCCATGATACGCGAATTCAGCCGCGGCCTTCTGCCGCCCACGCTCATCACGCTTCTCATGTGTCTGCTGCTCGTGCTTCAGCCAGACCTCGGCGGCACCATCATCATGCTGGCCATCCTGTTCTTCATGTGTCTCGGCGGCGGCACGCGCGGCGGCTACCTCGTCATGGTGCTCATTCTCGCGGCCGTGCTGGTGGTGGCCCTCATCATCGTGGAGCCCTACCGCTGGGCCCGCTGGACCGCCTATCTCGAGCCCTTCGCCAACGCGCAGGGCTCGGGCTATCAGATCGTGCAGAGCCTGCTTGCCCTGGGCTCCGGCGGCATCTTCGGCGTGGGACTCGGCGGCAGCATACAGAAGACCGTGTACCTGCCCGAAGCCCACAACGACTTCATCATGTCCATCATCGGCGAGGAGACGGGCTTTGTGGGCATCACCGTGGTCATGGTGCTGTTTGCGCTCTTCTTCTATCGCTGCTATCGTGTGGTGCTCGGCCAGCGCAACCTCAGGGACAGGCTTTCCGCCTACGGCCTCACCCTGGTCATCGCCCTGAGCTTTCTGCTCAACATGGCCGTCATTCTGGGCAACGTTCCCCCCAAGGGCATCGCCATGCCCTTCATCAGCTACGGCGGCAGCAGCCTGCTCGCAAACATGATCTGCGCGGGGCTTCTGCTCAACTATTCTCGAACCGCGCGGGAGTAAGCATGGCCCTTCGCATCATCATCACCACCGGAGGCACCGGCGGACACATCTTCCCCGCCCTTGCCGTCATCGAGGCGCTCAAGAAGCGCAGGCCCGACATCGAGATCCTTTTCGTGGGCGGCGAATACGGCCCTGAACGGGACATCGTGCAGCGCGCGGGCGTTTCCTTTGAAGGACTGCCCGTGCGCGGTTTCATCGGCCGCGGGCCCAAAGCCGTCGCGGCCATGTTCGCCATGGCCGCGGGCATCGTGCGGGCCATGGGCATCGTGCGCCGCTTTTCGCCCGACGCCGTCATGGGCTTCGGCGGCTACGCGGCCTTCGCCTCCGTGTTTGCGGCCCGCCTCATGGGCCGCCCCTGCGCCCTGCACGAGCAGAACGCCATAGCGGGCGCGGCCAACCGCATCCTCGGAAAAATGGTGAAGCGCGTGTGCCTTTCCTGGAATCAGCCCGCGGTGGGCGCAAGCTTCCCGCACGAGGTGTGCGTGCTCACGGGCAACCCCATACGCGCCGGCATCGCCGCGCTCGGCTCCATGCACCGCGCGCATGAGGGCGCGCCGCGCCTTCTTGTCATGGGAGGCTCGCAGGGGGCCCGCGCCATCAACAACATGGTCGTGTCCATGCTGCCCGCCCTGCGGGAAGCAGGCGTGGACATTCTGCATCAGACCGGCGCGAACGAGTATGAAAGCGTGCGCCGCGGCTATCTTGACGCGGGCGTTTCCGAAGAGGAGACCGACCGCATCGTGCATCCCTTCATTCACGACATGGCGAAGGCCTACGCGGAATGCGACCTTGCGCTGTGCCGCGCGGGAGCCACCAGCATGGCGGAGCTTGCCGCCACGGGCACGCCCGCGGTATTCATCCCCTTCCCCTACGCCGCGCACGATCATCAGACGAGCAATGCCCGCGCCATGGAGGAAGCGGGCGGCGGCATCCTCCTGCCGCAGAAGAAGGCCGAGGCCATGGCCGCCGACGGCAGCCTTGCGCCCATGCTCATCGACCTTCTGAAGGACGGGAATCGCCTTGACGCCATGCGCCGCGGCGCGCTTTCCCTGGCCCGTCCCGACGCGGCAGACGCCGTGGCCACGGAACTTCTGGCCCTTGCGGGCGACAACTCCAAATAATTCGAGTCACACATGAACAACAAGATTCGCGCCATACACATGATAGGCATCGGCGGTTCCGGCATGAGCGGCATTGCCGAAGTGCTCCTCAACCTGGGCTACACCGTCCACGGTTCCGATCTCGCGAACAGCGCCACGGTGCAGCGGCTGCGCAGCCTCGGGGCCGTCATTCATCTGGGTCACGCCGCCGAAAACCTCGGCGACGCGCAGGTGGTCGTGCGCTCCTCGGCCGTGTCCGACTACAATCCCGAAGTGCAGGCCGCCAGAGAACGCGGCATTCCCGTCATTCCCCGCGCGGAAATGCTGGCCGAGCTCATGCGCCTGCGCACGGGCATCGCCGTGGCGGGCACGCACGGCAAGACCACCACGACGTCCCTCACCGCGGCCATCTTCGACGCCGCAGGCCTCGACCCCACGGTCATCATCGGCGGGCTTCTCAACGCCTACCGCGCCAACGGGCATCTCGGACAGGGAGAATACCTCATTGCCGAATCCGACGAGTCCGACGGCTCGTTCCTGTGCCTGTTTCCCATCATCAACGTGGTCACCAACGTGGATTACGACCACATCGACCACTACGGCACGCAGGACGCCATCGACGACGCCTTCGTGGCCTTCATGAACAAGGTGCCCTTCTACGGCATGAACGTCATCTGCGCCGACGACCCGGGCGTGCGCCGTCTCATCGGCCGCATCAAGCGTCCGTTCGTCACCTACGGCTTCGGACGGGACTGCCGCATCCGCGGCGAGATCATCGAATGCGACGCCGTGAACCGCTTCGACGTGTGGCTGAGGGGCCGCGACGGGCAGGAAAGAAAGATTCTTGAAAACGTCACGCTCTCGCAGCCCGGCCGCCACAACATTCTGAACGCGCTTGCCGCCATAGGCGTGGCGCTGCAGGCGGGCATCGCGCCCGAAAAGTGCGCGGAAGGCCTCGCCTCCTTCTCCGGCGTGGGCCGCCGCTTCGAGCTCAAGGGCGAAAAGAACGGCATCACGGTCATCGACGACTACGGCCATCATCCCACAGAGATTCAGGCCACCATACGCACGGCCCGCCAGGTCTTTCCGGGCCGCCGTCTCGTCATGGTGTTCCAGCCGCACCGCTTCTCCCGCACGCAGGCGCTGTTCGGCGAATTCTGCCAGACCTTCGGCAACGTGGACAAGCTGTATCTCACGGAAATCTATCCCGCGAGCGAAGCGCCCATTCCCGGCGTGAACGGCGTGAACCTTGCGCTCGGCATCCGTCAGTTCTCCAAGACCGACGTGTGCTACAAGCCCAATTTCGACGAAGTGGTGGAAGCGCTCAAGACCGACCTTCGTCCCGGCGACGTGCTCATCACCCAGGGCGCGGGCAGCGTGACCACCGTAGGCCCCCGGGTGCTGGAGAACATGGCGTGAAAATCATCGACAGACCTGCCCTCGCTCCGCTCACGACGCTCGGCCTGGGCGGCCGGGCCCTTGCGGAAATACGTCTGGAAAGCCCGGACGACTGCCTGCGCCTTGCCGACGTTCTTGCCGGACAGTCGGACGTGCGCATTCTCGGCGGCGGGAGCAATCTGCTCGTGCACGACGGCGATCTGCCGTTTGTCGTGCTGCGTCCGCTCTTCGGGGCGAAAGGACCGGAAGGCGGAGCGGCGGAGCCTGAAATTCTCGGAGAGGAAGACGGGCCCGACGGCCCGCGCACGCTCATCCGCACAGGCGCGGGCATGAGGGTGCCGCATCTTCTTTCCTGGTGCGCCGCGCGCGACCTTGCGGGGCTCGAAGGCCTTGTGGGCGTGCCCGGCAGAGTGGGCGGAGCCGTGGCCATGAACGCCGGGGCCTACGGTTGCAGCACCGCGCCTCTCATGCGCTCGCTCGACGTGTTCACGCCGGAAAAGGGCCTTCATACGCTCACGCCCGAGGGCTGGAAGGCGACCTACCGGCATTTTTCCCTTGCGGAGGAGTGCGCGTGGTACATGAGCGTGTCGGTGGTGCTGTCCCTTCGCCGGGCCGCGCCCGGCAGCGTGCGCGCCGCGGCAAGGGAAAACTTCATGCGCAAGAAGAGCGGCCAGCCCGTGCACGAACGCACGGCGGGCTGCGTGTTCCAGAACCCGGAAGGCCTCTCTGCCGGCAGGCTGCTGGACGAAGCGGGCATGAAGGGCAAAAGGCGCGGCGCCATGTATTTTTCGTCCATGCACGCGAACTTCCTCGTGCATGACATGAAATGCGGCCTGCCGGGCAGAAGCGAGGATGCGCTCTGCCTCATCCATGAGGCGCAGAAGTCCGTGTTCGAGAAATTCGGCGTGAATCTTGCCATGGAAGTGAAGGAGTGGTCGTCATGTCCCTGTTAGGCGGCGGCCGCTCGCGGCGCAATTCCTATTCGCAGCGACGCAAGAGCGCCACGGAAGCGCCCTCGCGTTCCCGCAAGTCCGGCGTGAACCGCAAAAAGCCCCTGGAGCGTCCGAAAAAGACGAAACGCCGGTCCGGCATGAGCCTTCCGTCCATCCACGTGAGCTCCCACGGCGTGTTTCTCGTGCTGCGCGGACTGCTCGCCCTTGCCCTCGTGGGACTTTTCTTCCTCGGCGCGGGCATGGGCCTCGTCAAGGCCTACAACTTCTGCACCACGAGCCGGTACTTTGCCATCACGAACATCGTGGTCACGGGCAACTCGCAGGTGAAGACCGAAGACATTCTTGAGGCCTGCGGTCTGCGCAAGGGCGAGAACAGCCTGCTCGTCAACGTGCACGAGGCCGAGCAGAAGCTCGTGGACAACCCGTGGATAGAAAACGTGTCCATACGGCGCTCCCTGCCCGGAACGTTCACCATCACGGTCAGGGAACGCGTGCCGCTCTTCTGCGCGCGGAAGGACAACACGCTCTACTACGTGAACGCAAAAGGAGAAATCATCGCGCCCGTTTCCACGAACAATTTCCGTTCGCTTCCCGTGCTGGAAATCGGCCCCGGCGGCGACGAAGCCCTGCCCATGGTGGCCGAATTCGTGGAAGAATTCAAACACGCCGGTTTTCCCTTTGACATATCCCAGATTTCATGGATACGATTGAGCGCAGGCGGAGGCTTCGAGCTTTATTGGGAAACCCGCAGACTCCGTCTGAGCATAGGCGTCGAGAACTGGAAGGACAATCTCCGGCGCATAGCTTCGGTGGTTACGGACATTGAAAAAAGGAAGGAAACCGTCATGGTCACCAGCATCCGCGCGGCCGACGGCCAGGTGTGGATGACGAAGGCCACAGAGCAGGAATAGCCCTTTTCCCCCTCTAATGACGCGCGCCTTTTCAAGGCCCGCAACGCCTTGCGGCAGACTGGTTATCCGGCAAAAAATGCTGGACAATTCGTCATTTTTGTGCTGCTTTTTTCAAGTACATATTTAATGAGGCATCTCCTTTCACAGGTATGCTCAGGTCATGGGGAGCTTATCAATGCCAAAATCCGAACTTATCGTCGGCCTTGACATAGGCACGACAAAAATCTGCGCCGTTGTCGGCGAACCCTCCGAAAACGGAATAGATATCATCGGGATAGGCACGAGTCCCTCCAATGGTCTGCGCAAGGGCGTGGTGGTCAACATCGACCAGACGGTTCAGTCCATACGCAAGGCCGTGGAAGAGGCCGAGCTCATGGCCGGCTGTGAGATCAAGTCTGTGTACGCCGGCATTGCGGGCAGCCACATCAAGGGCGTGAACAGTCACGGCGTCATCGCCATCAAGGGCGGCGGCGAAGTGACGCAGCACGACGTGGACCGCGTGCTCGACGCGGCCAAGGCCGTGGCCATTCCCATGGACCGCGAAGTGATCCACATTCTGCCTCAGGGCTACATCGTGGACGAACAGCGAGGCATCGCCAACCCCATCGGCATGTCCGGCGTGCGTCTCGAGGCCAACGTGCACATCGTCACGGGCGCGGTCACCTCGGCACAGAACATCATCCGCTCCTGCAACAGAAGCGATCTCGACGTGTCCGACATCGTGCTCGAGTCTCTGGCCTCCTCCAAGTCCGTGCTTACGGAAGAGGAGCGGGAAATCGGCGTGGCCATCGTGGACATCGGCGGCGGCACGAGCGACATCGCCATTTTTGCCAACAACGCCATCAAGCACACCGGCGCCGTCGCCCTCGGCGGCAACAATCTCACGAGCGACATCGCCTTCGGCCTGCGCACCTCCATTTCCGCGGCCGACAAAATAAAAATCAAATACGGCTGCGCCCTCACCGACATGGTCCGTCCCGACGAGACCATCGAGGTGCCGGGCGTGGGTGGGCGGCCTTCCCGCACGGTGGAACGCCGCGTTCTTGCTGAAATCTGCGAACCCCGCATGGAAGAAATCCTTGCGCTTGTGTATCAGGAGCTGGAACATTCCGGGCTCAAGCGCCAGCTCGGCGCGGGCGTCGTCCTCACGGGCGGCGCGGCTCTCATTCCCGGCTGTGCGGAACTTGCGGAAGAAATCTTTCAGCTCCCCACGAGGCTGGGCTATCCCCGCAACGTGGGCGGCCTGAAGGACGTCATCAACAACCCCAAGTTCGCCACGGCCGTAGGCCTGCTTTTCTATGGGGCGGAAAAAGAAAGTGAGGAAGCGCCCGTCCGCTTTGCGAACGCCCCCTCTTCCGCCGCCGAATCCAGCCTGTTCCACGGGGTGTGGGAACGCATGAAGCGCTGGTTCGGAGATATTCGTTAATCTGTCGAACACCCGGAGACATGCTACTATGGACGATATGGTTCCCGATACAGAACAGGCCGCAAAAATCAAGGTCATAGGCGTGGGCGGCGGCGGCGGAAACGCCGTGCAGAACATGATCAACTCCCGCCTCGAAGGCGTGTCCTTCATCTGCGCCAACACCGACATGCAGGCGCTCTCGCGCTCCCTTGCCGAGGAGCACATCCAGCTCGGCAAGGAACTCACGAGAGGTCTCGGCGCCGGCGCCAAGCCCGAAGTGGGTCAGGCCGCCGCGGAAGAAAGCGTAGAGGACATCCGCAAGGTCATCGACGGCGCGGACATGGTCTTCGTCACCGCAGGCATGGGCGGCGGCACCGGCACCGGCGCGGCTCCCGTCATTGCCAAGGTGGCCAAGGAAAAGGGCGTGCTCACCGTGGGCGTGGTCACCAAGCCCTTCCGCTTTGAAGGCGAAAAGCGCATGAAGGCCGCGCTCAAGGGCATTGAAGAGCTCAAGCAGCACGTCGACAGTCTGGTCATCATTCCCAACGACCGCCTGCTCGCCATCGCGCCCAAGAACGCCAAGGCGACGGAAATGCTCAAGAAGGCCGACGACGTGCTCTATGATGCCGTGCGCGGCGTGACCGACCTCATCACCAAGCCCGGCCTCATCAACGCCGACTTTGCCGACGTGCGCACCGTCATGAGCCGTCAGGGCATGGCCCTCATGGGCGAAGGCCGCGCCTCGGGCGACAACCGCGCCCTCGACGCCGCCAAGCGCGCCATCACGAGCCCCCTGCTGGAAGACCTCTCCATCACGGGCTGCAAGGCCATGCTGGTCAACATCACCGCCAACGAGGACATCGGCATGGATGAATTCAGTTCCGCCGCGTCCTACATCGAAGAGGCGGCCCGCGACCCCAACGGCGAAGACCCCGAAATCGTGGTGGCCATGTCGCTGGATGAAAGCTGCGGCGAGGAAATACGCATCACCGTCATCGCCACGGGCATCGAGCCCGAGGCCGAAAAGCCGAACAAGTCCGCCACCGGCACCGTGGTCACCATGAACGGCGGCCACGAGCAGAACGTGCCCCCCGTGGTCACGGGCTACCGTCAGCGCCACGTGCGCGACCCGCACGAAATACTTTCCCGCCCCAAGCTCTACAGCGAATACCCGCAGGACGATACCGACATTCCCACCTACCTGCGCTACCAGGAACGGGCAAAACAGTATCAGGAGCCCGCTGAAGACTTCACCATAGAGGAAGACGACAGCCCCGCCTACCTGCGCAAACAGAATCACTGACAAAAAGCCTCCGGCAAAAGCCGGAGGCTTTTTGGTTCGGTAAGGAATCAGAGAGAGGCGGGGGAAGGGGGAGCCCCTTTTGGGCAGATTGTCAAATGAATTGCAACAGAAAGAGATTCCCGTCTTCCCGT
>JAXUUT010000030.1:0-3732 GCA_037230945.1 bacterium | reverse complement strand
GGCCGGAAATTCCCCTGCCGGAGCATACGGTTTTTCAGGACAAGGACGGAAACGAGCGGGACCGCATACGCGTCAGATGGTGGCTCGGCATGGGCGAGACCTGCCGGGACATGGCGCTCATGGGCGAAGACGACCTTGCCGCCCTTCCCGAGGACGCCAGACCCGAACCCGGCACATGGGAAGCCATCCCCGTGGAATACCCCACATTCTTCGGCCATTACTGGCGAAGCCCCGAAGAGAGCATACGCCTGTACGCGCCCACCGTGGCCTGTCTCGACTTCAGCGCCGTCAAGGGCGGTCCGCTTGTGGCCTATCGCTGGAACCGCGGCGACACCGCCCTGCGGGACGACCGCTTCGTGTGGGCGGGCAGGGATGCGGATGCCACCGCCCGTTCCAAGCGCATCTTCTTTCCCTGATCGTTCTCCTTGTCCGGCATTCAGTCCTGACGCTTCCTTCATGCCGCAGGCCGCCTCACGCATCGGCAGCACACGCCCATGCCGAAAAGCCGAGCTCTCCTGCCGGAACTTCTGAACGTCGTTCTTTCCCGTCAGAAAAAGCTCCCGTTTCCGGGAGCTTTTTCTGTCCGGCGCTTCTGCGGCGATGAACACCGTCCGCAGAAGCGCCGCGGCATGGCGAGCCGGGCGGACACGTCGGAAAAAGGACCTGTTCTCCCTCCGACGAAACGCTCTTCTCCTGCCAGAAAAAAGAGCTGCCCGTCCGTCCGATTTTTTTCCTGCCGCGGAAGGCCGGAAATATTGCTGTCTGGTCAGCACCCGTGCGTCACAGGCGCATGAAGTCGTCGTCAGGGCTCACGCCGCTGCCGATGCACCACCGCAGCCGTCCGTCGCCGGACCGGCCGTCCGGCATGCGCCTAAAAGCGCAGATCGCGTTCCCCCTCCTCCAGTCTTTTCAGATACAGGGCCGTCTGATTTCTGCGGCTTTCCCGGGTGATGCCGGCAAGCTCATCGTCGATCATCCTCTCGCCGAGCGCGCGCAGCTCATCGTCGGCATAATCGAGCAGATACTCTTTAAACGTGAGCATGGCGTTGGGCTGACAGCAGTTGCTTATTTCTCCGCTTTTGGCCAGAGGCATGAAGCGGTCGCCCGTGCGTCCGGAACGGTAGCACGCCGTGCAGAAGCTCGGCAGATACCCGTCGCGCACAAGTCCCTTGAGCACGTCCTCAGGCCTGCGCTCGTCGGCAAGATGAAACTGCGGCGCTTCTCCGGGCACCGTCCGGTCCGGATGGGCATAGCCTCCCACGCCCACGCAGGACCCCGCGCTCATCTGCGACATGCCTATGTCGAGCAGCTCGCGACGGAATTCCGCGGACTCTCTGGTGGTGAGTATCATGCCGGTATAGGGCACGGCCAGACGCGTGACTGCAATGAGATGCTTGAAATCACGGTCGCTCACCAGTCTGTAGGCGGAATAGTCCACGCCCTCGGCGGGCAGCAGGCGGGGGAAGGAAATGGTGTGCGGGCCCACTCCGGCCACGGCTTCGAGATGTTCCGCGTGCATGAGCAGGCCCATCACTTCATAATGCCAGTCATACAGGCCGAAAAGCGCGCCTATGCCCACGTCGTCCAGTCCGCCTTCGAGCATGCCCCGGTCCATGGCCTCGGTGTGCCATTCATAGCTGGCCTTGGGGCCTCCCATGTGCATGAACTCATAGGTGGGCTTGTGGTAGGTTTCCTGAAAAAGAATGTAGGTACCGAGTCCGGCTTCCTTGAGTCTGCGGTAGTTCTCCGCCGTGGTTGCGGCAATGTCCACGTTCACCCGGCGGATGGAACCGTTGCGCAGCTTCGTGGAATAAATGGTGTGCATGCATTCGAGAATGTAGTCGAGGGGACAGTTGCGGTCGTCCTCTCCGGCCTCCAGAAGAAGACGCTTGTGTCCGAGCGCCTCCAGCGCCAGCACCTCTTCGCGAAGCTCCTCCTGGGAAAGCCTGCGGCGCACGGTTTTATTGCTGGCATGAAAGCCGCAGTAGCGGCAGTTGTTCACGCAGTAGTCGGAAAGGTACAGGGGAGCAAACATCACGATGCGGCGCCCGTAGATGCGCTCCTTGATCTCGCGGGCCAGCGCATACATGCGCCTCAGTGTCTCTTCATCATCCACAAAGAGCAGCACCGCCGCTTCCCGGTGCGTCAGCCCGCGACATTCGCGGGCCCTGTTCAGAAGGCGTTCAACCTCGGTTCTGTCGGAAGCCAGTCTTCTCCCTTCCTCCAGAGATTCCAGAATCTCGGCGTCGTCGATGAACTCGTTGGAATCGCGCGAGCGTACGTCGTACATGATCATCCCCCGGCGGACACATCCGCCTCGGCTCTCGGCCTGTCATGGCAACACTGCCGTTAAACATGGCGCACACAACAAAAAAGGCGCCTGCCCGCAAGGAAAGGCGCCCGGCAGTCGACAAGTGCCGCTCAAAAGACGGAAGACAGACGGGGACAGCACAGACCTTTCTGCCCGGAACGGCCGAAACGGCGCGTCTTCGCAGTCGGGATACCGCAACAAGGGCCGCACACTGGCGGCAGAACTTTCCGGAAGATGAATCCGCCGGTCAGTTGGAGGCATCATACGCTTTCTGCATCGTGAAGCAAGAAAAATCAGTCTTCAGTCCGAGAGCCTTTTTCCCCTCCGGCAGTCGGCCGTATCCGCGCCTTGACAAGAAACGCCATTCCTGAAAGGCTCCCTCCCGCCGGGAACATCCTTTTCCAAAGCCCGGTCATCACTCCGCCTTCCAGAAAAAGGCATTTCCACAGGAGAAAAAACATGGAAGAAAACCGCCTCGGCATTGTCGGCATCATCGTGGAAAATCTTGAAGCTTCCTCCGCCCTGAACGCCATTCTTCATCAGTATTCCGACATCATCGTCGGTCGTCTGGGCATTCCCTACCGCGACAGGGGCGTGTCCATCATTTCCATTGCCGTGGACGGCAGCAATGAAGCCATCTCCGCCATGACCGGAAAGATAGGCCAGCTCGAGCACGTGTCCGTCAAGTCCGTCATCACCAAATAACGATTCCGGACATCCGTTTTTCAGGCCCGCCGGCTTCGCGCCGCGGCGGGCTTTTTTTCATGCCTTTTTCCGGCGGGGAAGAACGCCCGGCAGTGGATGCGCCGCGCTTCCTCGGTTTATTTTCCCGGGAAAAAGGCCTATGGTCGGGACGAATTCACGCCCCAGGAGCCAACATGAGAGAAATTTCCGTCGAACTCATACGCGATACCGTGGCCAGACTGGCCATGGAGGCCTGCTGCCGCCTGCCGAAATCCACGCTTGACGCCATGCGCCGCGCCAGAGAAAGCGAGCTTTCCCCCACCGGACGCGACGTTCTCGACCAGCTCATCGAGAACGCCGGCATAGCCGCCTCGGAAAACGTGCCCATCTGTCAGGACACCGGACTTGCCGTGGTCTTTGCCGACATAGGACAGGACGTGCACATCACCGGCGGACTCTTTGAGGACGCCGTCAATGACGGCATCGCCAAGGGCTACACGGAAGGGTATCTGCGCAAGTCCTCGGTGGCAGAGCCGCTTTTCGAGCGCAAAAACACCGGTGACAACACCCCGGCCATCATCCACATCCGGCTCGTCGAGGGCGACCGCATCACGCTGCGCCTCGCGCCCAAGGGCGCAGGCAGCGAAAACAAGGGAGCCCTGCACATGCTCGTTCCCGCCGACGGCATCGAAGGCGTGAAAAAGGCCGTGGTGGAAACCGTGCGCCACGCCGGAGCC
>JAXUUT010000069.1:0-23002 GCA_037230945.1 bacterium | reverse complement strand
GCTCCTTTCAGGCCTTCTGCATCAGCACGGCCTCGCGCGTGGGCGTGGGCAACATTGCAGGCATAGCCATCGCCATCATGGCCGGCGGCCCGGGCGCCATCTTCTGGATGTGGGTCATCGCCGTCATCGGCGCGGCTTCCGGCTTCACGGAAAGCACGCTCGCCCAGATCTACAAGGTACGCGACAAAAAGACCTTCGGCTTCCGCGGCGGCCCGGCCTACTACATCCGCAACTGCCTCGGCAGCAGCAAGGCCGCGGCGCTCTTTGCCGTGCTCATTTCCGTGACCTTCGGCCTCTGCTTCAACTCCGTGCAGTCCAACACCATCGCCATTTCCCTGAACGCCACCTTCGGCGTCGACCGCGCCGTGGCCGGAGCCTTTCTTACCGTGCTGTCCGCCGTGGTCATCTTCGGCGGCCTCAAGCGCATAGCCAGCCTCAGCAGCTGGCTCGTGCCCGTCATGGCCTCGCTCTACCTGCTGCTTGCCCTCGTCATCGTGCTCATGAACATCACGCACGTTCCGGCCATGTTCGCCGCCATCATCTCGCAGGCCTTTTCTCCCGACGCGGCCGTGGGCGGCATAGGCGCGGCCATACTCACCGGCGCCAAGCGCGGCCTCTTCTCCAACGAGGCGGGCATGGGCTCCGTGCCCAACGCCGCGGCCACGGCCTTCGTGTCCCACCCCGTGAAGCAGGGACTCGTGCAGGCCCTCGGCGTGTTCGTGGACACGCTTCTCGTCTGCACGGCCTCGGCCTGCATCGTGCTGCTCTTCGACGGCTACGCCGACTCCGGAAAGACCGGCATCGAGCTCGTGCAGCTTGCCCTCACGAGTCAGCTCGGCAGCTTTGCGGGCGTGCTCCTCTCCGTCATGGTGTTCATGTTCGCCTTCAGCTCCATCGCGGGCAACTACTACTACGGCGAGAGCAACATCCAGTTCTTCAGCACGAAATCCGTGTACCTGCTCATCTTCCGCCTTCTCGTGGTGGCCATGGTGGCCTTCGGCTCCGTGGCCGAACTGCCCTTCGTGTGGAACCTCGCCGACCTGTTCATGGCGCTCATGGCCATAGTCAACCTCGTGGCCATCACCCTGCTCGGCAGAAACGCCTTCATGGCGCTCAAGGACTATGCGGACCAGAAGAAGGCCGGCGTGGCCGACCCCGTGTTTCATCCCGAAAAGCTCGCGGACCGGCGCGGCATCGAAGCCTGGGGCGACGACGCGTAACTTTCCTCTGCCAGAAAAAGGCGGTCTTTCCTTCCGACGGAGAGACCGTCTTTTTTGTTCTCCGCGCCCGCCGGAAAACGGCTTCCGCCCCTCTTTCCCCTGCCCCGGCAGGACGCACAAAAAGGCAAAGCGCCCTTCAGCGCAGCGGCGGGACGGAAACGTGCGGCTCCTCCGTCAGGAAAACGGATTGACAGCCGCCCCTGCCGATGAAATATTTTTTGAAGATGCTGCCGTTCTGTCCGGAGCCGGGACGAGGCTCCCCGAAACGCGCGCAGGGAAGACGCGCGCCGCAAACGAGATGTGCTTTTCCGCCTCGCGTCGTCCGCGGCCTTGAAGGACGCATGACGCAGAGACCAAGCAGAAGGTCACGGGACCATGAAGCAAGACTCCTCGAATCATCTTTCCCCCGGGACGACCAGTTCCTTCGGGCCTTCGTCCGGTCATGACGCTCCAAAAAGAGCTTCCGACGTCGAGATCTGCCGGAAGCATCTTCTGAGCTTCAGCAGGGAAATCGTCGTTCCCCGCGGAACGAAGCTGCGCGTGGACCGGGTGTACTACCTTATCGACGGCGCCGTGACGCTCACCGCCATGTCCGCCGTGGGCGGAGCGCATTCGCTCATCTACTTTCATCCCGGCGATCTTCTGAGCTTCATTCCTTCCGTCAATCAGGCCTACGCCATCCCCCACGACGCCTTCGATTTTCTTTTATACAACGAATCCCTCGTCATGTGCACCAAGACCCGCTGTCGTCTCGTGTCCATGACGCACGGCGAGTTCATGAAGCACATGGACGAGGAGCCTTTGAAGAGCCTGCTCATCTGCGGTCTTGCCGGAAACCTCATGAAGATCATCGTGCAGTCCGTCAACAACACCACGCTTCCCGCCACGGTGCGCGTATGCCGCATGCTTTCCGTGTTCATGGAAAAAAAGCCGCCCCACGCGCTGCCCCGCTATCTCACCTACACGGAAATCGCCGGTCATCTCTCCCTGCACGTCATGACCGTCACCAAGATATTCCGTTCCCTGCGCAAGGAAGGCATACTGGACAAGGACAAGGGCGTGACCTTCGTGAAAAATCCCGACGAGCTCATGAAGCTCTCCTCGCAGCTCAGTCAGATTTCCTACAGGGAGGCCGCCCACGACATGGACGGGCACGCGCCGAGCCCCGGAAAATGATCGAAAGAAGCCCCCGCTCCGTGCGGGGGCACGATTCGCCCGCACGTCTCTGGAGATCTCCTCATGGCGCATTTCCGCCCCGGCTTCCCCCTTTGCGCTCCCCCGTCCTGCCCGTTTTTCCGCCTCTTGTTCCCATTTTCCTGAAAGGCGCATACGCTCCGCCGAGCTTTTTTTGCGCCTCTTCCCCAACCGTTTTTCCGTCTTTCCCGCCCGCAGATTTCTTCTTTTGAGGCTCTCCTCAGATCGCGCGGTGAAACGGAGCGCGCACGCGCCTCTTTCCTTATCGGCAACTCAGAATAAAATTCTTTTATAATAATATGTTATGCCTGCACGAGGGCATTTTTTCAACACTTCGCGGCAGATGCTGCGCCCATGCTCCGAAAAAATTTTTTCGTTCCCGGAAAGCCCCCGGGGCACACGTCTCGATCTACGGCCCTTTCTTCACAATCCACTGAAAAAACTGAATGTACCGTGAGTGCAAAACGCATGGTCCGCCCCCCCCATTTTCCCCTCGGAACGGTCCTTTTTCCCGGCAAAAGCAAAAAATTTCCCAAAAGCTAGCTTAGACTAGTTTTTTTTGTACGCCATCGCCCTATGTTAACCAGCATCCGTAGAAGTCCAGGTGTGAAGAATCCCCCTCCGCTTTCCGAGCACCCTTTCCCCTTACCATCACAGGCTTTTTGCTCCGCAGCTGGAGGCAGCATGTCCGCAAGAGCACTTCCTCTCTCCACCATAGTTCATACCGTCATCGGCATCGGGCTCATGTTCCTCGGCTATTTCCTGCCCTGCCCCTCCATGTCCGTTCCCGTCAACGACGCCCTCGTGGCCGCGGGCTTTCCCGTGGTGGACGGCAACGCCGTCATCACCATCACCCGCATGGGCATGGTCAATGCCATGATCTTCCTCGGCGTGGTCTACCTCTGGACCTTCGTCGACACCCTCTGGCCCTGCTTTCTCGGCGTGCTCATGCTCGCCTTCAGCGGCTTCACTCCCGCTCCCAAGGTGCTGAACTCCTTCCTCGGCAATCCCATGGTGGTCATGATCTTCTTCACCCTGTGCTTTGCCACGGCCCTCATCAAGAGCAACGTCTCTTCCTGGCTCTCTCAGTGGATCCTGCGCCGCGACTTCATCATCGGTCGTCCGTGGGTGTTCACCGGCGTCATTCTCGTCACCACCTATCTTCTGGCCTTCTTCGAGCAGACGTCCATCTGCTTCCTCATCTGGCCCGTCATGTACAGCATCTTCGATCAGGTGGGCTACAAGCGCGGCGACAAGTATGTGTCCATCATGCTGGTCTACATCATCGTGATGGCCCTGCTCTCCTTCGCCTCCGATCCCTTCAAGACCGGCGCGTTCCTGCTGCTCGGCAACGTGTGGAGCATGGCCGCCAGCAATCCCGGCATGAACGTGCCCGCCCTGCCCGCCGCCTCCTACTTCTGCTTCGCCCTCGTCATTTCCCTCACGTCCATCGCCGGACTTATGCTGCTCATGCGCTTCGTCTTCCGCGTGGACGTCTCCCCCCTGCTCCGCCTCGATCCCGAAGTGCTGCGCAAGGAACCTCTCAAGCCCATGACCGGCTATCAGAAGGGCGTGCTCGTCGCCTTCGCCCTCTTTGCCTGCTGGATTCTGCTGCCCGGCATCATCGGCAAGGACAATGCGGTGGGCGCCTTCCTGGCTCAGAACTCCCTGCTCGCACCTCTCGTCGCCCTGTTCCTCGTGGGCTTCGTGCACCTGCACGGCAAGCCCATCGCCGACATCAGCGAAACCGCCGTGGCCTACCCCTGGCGCATATTCCTGCTCATTGCCGTGGCCATGCTCCTCGGCGACGCCATGACCGGCAAGGGCACCAACGTCACCGTGTTCATGGAATACATGCTGAGAAACGCCCTTTCCGGCTTCGGCTACGTGCCCCTGTGCATCGCCGTGATTCTGCTCGGCATCACCTTCACGAACTTCTGCAACTCCGTGGTGCTCGGCCTCGTGCTCACGCCCGTGCTGCTCGCCATGTGCAATGCCTTCGGCATGAACGCCGGGCCCCTCATGGCCTGCTTCATCTACGCCGTGCTCATCGCCGCCTGCACCCCCGCGGCCTCCCCGTTCGCGGCCATGCTCTTCGGCAATGCCCGGTGGCTCTCTCCCCAGGAAATCGTGACCTACAGCGTCACCGCCTCTCTGCTCATCGCGGGCGTGGTCATCGTCGTGGGCATTCCCCTCGCCATGATCATCTTCTAACCTTCCGTCGAACCCCGGGCCTTCATCGTCCCGCAGGACGGCACACCTGAACGACCGCTTTCCCCGCGCGGAAAGCACAACACAAGGAGACACTTTCCATGAACAAGTACGACGTCATCATCGTGGGCGGCGGCCCCGCCGGTCTTACGGCCTCCATCTATGCCGTGCGCGCCAACATGAAGACCCTGGTGCTCGACAAGCTCGCTCCCGGCGGCCAGATCATCAACACCAACGAAATCGCAAACTACACCGGCTTCGGCACCATCAACGGCGCGGAACTGGCCATCAAGATGTTCGAGCATTCCCAGGAAGTGGGCGCGGAATTCGACTACAAGACCGTGACCGCCATCGTGGACGAGGGAGACGTGAAGAAGGTCGTCTGCCTTGAGGACGACACCGTGTACGAAGCCTCCGCCGTCATCATCGCCACCGGCACCCGTCCCCGCCGTCTGCACATCCCCGGCGAGGAAAACTTCACCGGCGCGGGCATAAGCTGGTGCGCCATATGCGACGGCGCGCAGTACCGCGGCAAGGACGTGGTGGTCATAGGCGGCGGCAACTCCGCCGTGGAGGAATCCATTTACCTTGCCGGCATCGTGAACAGGCTCACCATCGTGACCATGTTCGACCTCACGGCCGACCCCATGGCCTGCGACAAGCTGCGCGCCATGCCCAACGTCACCATCTACCCCTACCAGGACGTGCTGGAATTTTTCGGCGACGGCAAGCTTGAAGGCGTGCGCTTCAAGTCCACGAAGGAAGACGCCACCGAACGCACCGTCACCTGCGACGGCGTGTTCGAATACATAGGCCTCGAACCCACGGCCTCCTTCTGCGCCGACCTCGGCATTCTCGACCGCACCGGCTGCATCGTGACCGACGCCGCCATGGCCACGTCCCGCCCCGGCATCTTCGCCGCCGGCGACATCATCGTGAAGGGCCTCCGCCAGGTGGCCACGGCCTGCGGCGACGGCGCCATCGCCGCAAACTCCGCTTCCAAGTATGTTGAAAAGCTGAGAGGATAGAATCCTCTTTCCCGGCAGAAACCCCGCCCAACGAAACCCATTACTTTCAAGGAGTCATCCCATGATCACGGAAATCGATACCGCCGCCTACGACAGCATGGACAAGTCCGGCGTCATGCTGGTGGAATTCTATTCCAAGACCTGCGGCCCCTGCAAAATGCTTTCCTTCGTGCTCAAGGACATCAACAAGAGCGATCCCGACTTCCGTATCTTCACCGTGGACTTCGACGCCAATCAGGACCTCAAGGAACGCTGCGGCGTGAAGGGCTTCCCCACCATGCTCTTCATGAAGGACGGCGTCGAGGTCTCCCGCCTCGAGGGACTCAAGCAGAAGCCCGCCATCGTTCAGGAAATCGAAAAGCTCAAAGCCTAACGTACGCATATTCAACACGTAGAACGCCGAAAGGAGTCCAGTCATGAGCAGCAAAGTGATGCACACCTACAACGATCACCTCATTACTCGCCAGAATCGTGCCGAGAAGGAATTCCTTGCCGCCTTTGAAGCGGAAAAGCCCACGCTCGAAAACGCCCATGTTCTGGTCAACCCCTACTTCATCAACCCGCTCTGCGCGCTGATCCTCTTCAAGAGCGAAAAGCCCGCCACCGCCACCATGACCATTCACGGCAAGCGCAACGACCGTGAAAACATCGTGCACACCTTCCCCGAAGGCACCGATCACTTCATTCCGGTCATCGGCCTCTATGAAGGCGTGGCCACCCGCGTGACCGTGGAACTTTCCACCGGCGAAAAGAACACCTTCTCCATCGAGTCCCAGCCCCTGCCCGAAGACGTGTGCCGCTGCCGCAACATCAACACGTCCATGGACTACTTCGGCAACAACTTCATGTTCCTCACCCCGGCCGGCAAGAACCTGCCCACCGCCTACGACTACATGGGCGACATCCGCTGGCTGCTCACCGAAAACACCATGTTCGACATCAAGCGCGTGAAGAACGGCAACATCATGACCGGTTCCCACCGCTTCTGCCACATGCCCTACTGCTCCACGGGCCTCATCGAACTGAACCTGCTCGGCAAGATCTACAAGGAATTCCGCATGCCGGGCAACTATCATCACGATCACTTCGAAATGCCCGACGGCAACATTCTCGCCCTCACCCAGGACTTCACCACGAACACCGTGGAAGACATGATAGCCCTGCTCGACCGCGAGACCGGCGAAGTGCTCCGCACCTGGGACTACAAGACCTTCCTGCCCCAGAACGTGGCCGGTTCCGGTTCCCAGGACGCCCATGACTGGTTCCACAACAACGCCCTGTGGTACAACGACAAGAACAAGACCATCACCATTTCCGGCCGCCATCAGGACGCCATCGTGAACTTCGACTACGAGACCAGCAAGCTCAACTGGATCATCGGCGACCCCGAAACCTGGCCCGAAGACATGCAGAAGTACTTCTTCAAGCCCGTGGGCGACGTTGCCAACTTCGACTGGCAGTATGAACAGCACGCCTGCGTGGTCTGCCCCGACGGCGACATCATGTGCTTCGACAACGGTCAGTACCGCTCCAAGGTGAAGGAACGCTACATCAGAAACCGCGACAACTTCTCCCGCGGCGTGCGCTACCGCATCGACACCGACAAGATGGAAATCGAACAGGTGTGGCAGTACGGCAAGGAACTCGGCCAGAGCTTCTTCT
This sequence comes from bacterium, assembly GCA_037230945.1. Lineage (GTDB taxonomy): Bacteria > Desulfobacterota > Desulfovibrionia > Desulfovibrionales > Desulfovibrionaceae > Mailhella. Next base: position 15,687 of record JAXUUT010000069.1, on the reverse strand, counting down.
CGCCCTACATCTGCAACGTGGAATACTACGACGAAGGCCACTACCTCATCCACTCCGGCGGCATCGGCTGGAAGGACGGCTACGCCTCCGACAAGCTCGGCGCCTTCATCAACCCCAAGAAGGAACCCGGCACCGACATCTGCGCCAAGACCGTGGAACAGAAGGACGGCGTGGTCATGTACTCCATGGAAGTGGACGGCAACTTCTACCGCGCCGAAAAGCTCTTCCCCTATCATGACGGCGACAACGCCGCGTTCGGCGAAGGCAAGCTCCTCGGCCATCTGGACGTGACCCCCACCTTCGACACCATTCCCGACGTGCCCGAATCTCAGGAAGTCATCGACTCCTGGCATCAGGTGAACATCGAGGAAGACGAGGACCGCATCGTGTTCCACGGCCGCTTCGCCCGCGGCTCTCTGGTCATGGTGCTGCTTGAAGGCGAAAAGGAAACCCGCGGCTACTTCATCAACACCGCCGCCTCCTACCACCTCGCCATGTGTTCCGGCGCCTACCTTGAAGAAGACGACCGCGTCATCAAGCAGAACATCAGCAAGGAAGGCCTCTCCGGCCGCTACGACATCAAGATCCTCGTGGAAGACACCAAGTATCAGACCGGCGTCTCCCTCTTCTGCTAACATCCTGTAAAGAAAGGCCGTCACTAACGTGGCGGCCTTTTCTGCGCCGGGCCCTCTCTTTCCCCCCGGCGTGTCCCCGCGGCGGGAAGAGACTCTCTCTTCCCGCTCTTTTTCGCTCAGGCTTCCGCCGCGCTTCTCGTGCACGCCCGCGCGCACGGCATCGTCGCCGCTCCGCGCGCCTCGCCGTTTCCTCGACCGGCGCGCGAAGGGCGCAACCGAAGAGCCCGCCTTCCGGCGCGCCTTTCAGACAAAAGACAGCCTCATGAAAAAACAGGGAAAGAGCCGCAGGAATCTACGCGGCAAAAAGCTTGCCGCACCTGCGGCACCGGTAGAGATGCCGGTTGTATTTGTTGTCCATGGCGTGCCCCGCACGGTTGCCCATGACGGCACCGGAGGCCGCGCCCGTCACGGCGCCCACAATGCCGCCCGCAAGGGCTCCTATGGCCGTGCCGAGCCCCGGAAGCACGGAGCCTATGGCCGCTCCGGCAGCGGCTCCCGCGCTTATGCCCGACACCCCGGCGGCCGCGCCGCCGATTCCTCCCGCCGCCGTGCCGAGCGCACGGTAACGGTCATCCCTGCACACATCGGAACTTTTGCAGCTCGGACAGCGAACGGCCATGGCTCACCTCGAAGTTTTTTATGATGCGCATGGTACGGCAAAAAAAAACTTCAGGCAAGGAAGCCCTGCCTTCCGCCTCTTCCGGCAGCCGGAAGCAACGCGCCGCAACAGCAGGAACATCAGGCTGAACACTCTCCTGAGCGTCATGCCAAAACGCTGAAGGCACATGCCTTCTTTCCCGGTCAGACCGTACCTCCCCCGACAACCGGCAATGCCGGGAAGGGCCGCATTTCCGCAAGCATCTTCCGGTGCTCCGGGCAACGCGCAGCGCTCAGAATCCGCTCTTCCCGGCAAAGTCTACCCGGCTGCCGTGAATGCCTGTGCGCGTCCCCCTCCGACAACGAACGGCTCCACCTCTCCCCCTCGCAGAATCGGACTCCCTCCGTCCGCCGTCCTTGTGCCGCGCCATGGTGTTCAGCCGCCGCAGTCCCTGCGTCCGGACACGTTCAGGCGTTATCCGACACCGCGCCTCTTCGCCCTCCCGCTCCGGGCTTGCCGGACGTCGGAGCAGCACATTCGCCTGCCTGCCCCTTCCCGTCGTTTTTCCTTCAACTTAAATATGTTCCGCCGCCCATCGCGATTCATGCCGCCCGGCATGGGCAGTCCCCATATCCGGCAGCCGACGCCGCTCTATGCCTCAGCACGCCCCGCAGGAAGAACCTGCCTGCGTGCTGCTGAAAGACGCCGGAAGTCTGAAGCCCTCGTCCGACGAAAAATCTCGCATGCGCTCCGGCGACCGCCGAACATTTTCCACCATTATGTAGAAAATATCCCTGTCCCCCCTGCCCTCATGGTATGGTACCAGAACGGCCTTTACAAAATCTACTAAAATGTAGATTTTTTCATTTTTATCGGCAACATATTGAAATTACTCATTTACTTCAAAACAATCCTGAAAATTATAACAATTTTGTTCAATGTCAGGGAGGTGTTTTTTCTACATTTCAGTTGAAAATTGTATCCACAGCCATGCCGCAGTTTTGAGCAAATAAAATTTATTTATTTTATTTCCATATGTTATAATAAATATATCGGTTTTGGCACAGTTCTTGCTTTAGGAAAAGAAGAAAAAGCCAAGAAGCCTTTCCCAAAGGAGTTTACAAACATGTCAAGTTCCAATACGCCAAGGCATGACGACGAATATTTCGGCTGCGACGTGTTCACGCTCGACACCATGTGCCGGCATCTGCCGCACGACGTGTACGTGAACCTTGAGCAGACCATCCTGAACGGCACCCGCCTCGATCCCGCCATCGCGGGCACCGTGGCCAACGCCATGAAGGACTGGGCCGTCTCCCGCGGCGCCACCCATTACACCCACTGGTTCCATCCCCTCACCGGGCTCACCGCAGAAAAGCACGACGCCTTCCTGCAGCCCGTGGACGGCAAGATGATCAGCTGCTTCTCGGGCAAGACCCTGCTCTCCGGCGAACCGGATGCCTCGAGCTTCCCGTCCGGCGGCCTGCGCTCCACCTTCGAGGCCCGCGGCTACACCGCCTGGGATCCCACCTCTCCGGTGTTCCTCATCGGTCACACCCTGCACGTTCCCACCATGTTCTATTCCTACACGGGTGAGGCCCTCGACCGCAAGGTTCCGCTGCTGCGCTCCGTGTCCGCAGTGTCCCGTCAGGCTCTGCGCATTCTGCGCCTCTTCGGCAACACCCGCGCCACCCGCGTAGATGCCCAGGTCGGTCCCGAACAGGAATACTTCCTCGTGGACAAGGAACTGGCCGCCAAGCGTCCCGACCTCATCATGACCGGACGCACCCTTTACGGCGCCACCACTCCCAAGGGCCAGGAAATGGAAGACCACTACTTCGGCGCCATTCCCTCCCGTGTGATGGCCTTCATGGAAGACCTCGAGCACACGCTCTACCGTCTCGGCATTCCCGCCCAGACCCGTCACAACGAAGTGGCTCCCGCCCAGTTCGAGCTTGCTCCCCTTTATGAAAAGGTGAACATCGCCACCGACCACAACATGCTGGTCATGAACCTCATGCGCTACATCGCGCCGCGCCACGGCTTCATGTGCCTTCTGCATGAAAAGCCCTTTGAAGGCGTGAACGGCTCGGGCAAGCACAACAACTGGTCGCTCTCCGATTCCGAAGGCAACAACCTGCTCAAGCCCGGCGACACCCCGCAGGACAATGCGCAGTTCCTCGTCTTCCTCGCCGCCGTGCTGCGCGCCGTGCACAAGCACTCCGCCGTGCTGCGTCTCGGCACCATCGGCGCGGGCAACGACCACAGACTCGGCGCCAACGAAGCGCCGCCGGCCATCATTTCCGTGTACCTCGGCGATCAGCTTGCCGAAGTGGTCCGCTCCTTCACGGGCGACGGCTCCTGCACCAAGAAGTCAAAGCCCACGCTGAACATCGGCGTCGACGTGCTGCCCCCCATGCCCTGCGACTACTCCGACCGCAACAGGACGAGCCCCTTCGCCTTCACGGGCAACAAGTTTGAATTCCGTGCCGTGGGCTCCTCGCAGTCCATTGCTCCGGCCAACATCGCCATCAACGCCGCCGTGGCCTGCGCCCTTGAAGACATCGCCGACCGCCTCGAGGCCGACGTTGCCGCGGGCAAGGACCTGAACAGCGCCGTGCAGAGCCTGCTCACCGACCTGTTCACCGAACACGCCCCCATCGTGTTCAACGGCAACGGCTACACCGAAGAATGGCCCGTGGAAGCCGCGAAGCGCGGTCTGCCCAACTACGCCAACACCGTGCAGGCCCTCGAGCACTACAGCGACGCCGACGTGCTCGCGACCTTCTCCCGTCAGGGCATTCTCTCCGAACGCGAATGCCTCTCCCGTCAGGAGATCCTGTTTGAGAACTACGCCAAGACCATAGGCATCGAAGCCGCCACCGCCAGCCGCATGGGCCGCACCCTCATCGTGCCCGCCGCCATGAAGGCTCAGAGCGCGGCCGCCGAAATGGTCAACCGCACCCGCGAGGCCATGGGCAAGGTTCCCGCCGCCCAGACCTCCTATCTGGAACTTCTCGCCTCCGCCACCGAAAGCCTCATGCTGGCCCTGCGCAAGCTGGACGAAAAGCGCATGGTGCTCGCCGAGACCGCGGAAGCGGAAAAGGCCGCCCTCATCGCCCGTGACGAGGTGCTCCCCGCCATGAACGAATGCCGCGGCTTTGCCGACAAGCTGGAATCCATCATGGCCAGTTCCGACTGGCCCATGCCCAGCTACGCCGAACTCATGTGGACGCATTGATGGAGCACGGTGCGGGAACCTGCGGGTTCCCGCCCTCTCCCTCTTCCGAAAAAGAGCCATTTTGCGAAGGGGCAGACCGTACAGGAAGGTCTGCCCCTCTCAAGCGGATGGCCCAGTACAAATACGCATCGCAGGCCGTTATCGTTCCAGCTAACGGCCGGGGACATTGAGGACAACATCATGTGCAGAATAGGGTCGATAAAGAGCTTAACGCCCATCGGGCCGCGCAGCGCGCTCGAGCTCATGCTTCCGCAGCAGGAAGGGCACGACAATTCCGGCTTTGCCATGGTCATGCAGGATCTGGCCGGGCCCTTCGCCGAGTGGAAGGACAGGCCCCTGCTTTCCGCGGCCTGCTCCCGCGAGGGCATGCGCGCCGTGGACGACTACATGGCGGAGCATCATTTCTCCCTGCTTTTCAGCTGGACCCCCAAGTATGACGCGCGTCCCGGGCTGGACATCCGCCCCATGGAACGCTACCTCTTCCGCGTTTACGACTACCCCACCCACTACCGTTACAGCAGCGACGAGGAAAAGGCCGCGCTTCTGCTCGACACCCGTCTCGCCCTGCGCTCCATGCTGGAGAAGAACGACGAGGGCTTCGTGTACTCCTTCTGGCCCGACACGCTCACCCTCAAGGAAATAGGCGACCCCAGGGACATCGCCACCTACTTCCGCCTGTGGGACGATTCCTGCCCGCTTCTGGCCAGAAACATCGTCACCCAGTGCCGTCAGAACACCAACTACGACATCGTGCGCTACGCCGCCCACCCCTTCTTCCTGCAGGGCTACACCCTCTGCGCCAACGGCGAAAACACGTTCTACACCAAGAACAGGGAATTTCAGAAGTCCCTGCATCGCGGCTACACCGGCTTTGAATCCGACTCGCAGTGCCTGCTCTACACCCTGCACTACGTGCTCAACGAGCTCAAGTGGCCCATCGAGTACTACAAGCACGTCATCACGCCCCTGCCCTTTGCCGAAATCGACAAGCGCGAGGACGCCGAAGTGCTGCGCATCATCCGCGAGACGCTCGCCCACCTTGAAATCAACGGCCCGAACGCCATCATCGCCATGCTTCCCGACGGCCGCATGATGACCTGCTGCGACTCCAAGAAGCTGCGTCCCGTGGTGGTGGGCCGCACGAAGGACATGCTGGCCATTTCCTCCGAAGTGTGCGGACTCAACGCCATCATGCCCGACCGCGACGTTTCCACAGACATCTACCCCGGCGAGCGGGAAACCATCGTCGTCGACAACGACCTGAGGGTGCATATATGCAGACAGTAAAGGCTCTCGACAACTGCACGGACGATCTGCGCTGGGTCATCCGCTACGACCCTACCCGCTGCACCATGTGCGGCAGCTGCGTGGCGCAGTGCATGCAGAACGCCATTGAGGTTCGCATGATGCGCCAGGATCTCACGGTCTCGGAAAAGCCCTGGCCCGATCCGGAAAAGAAGCATCTCGCCCGGCCCGTCATCCGTCAGAAGACCGACCTTGCCCATCTTTGCGTGGGCTGCGGCTTCTGCGCCAAGGTGTGCCCCAACGACGCCATTCATCCCGAGCGCAACCCCGACCAGCGCATTCCCGTCATCGCCCGCGTGAACGGCCCCATCCGCCGCGGCGGACGCACCAACCTGAACACGCAGCGCACCCTTGACGCCATCGTGGTGGGCCGCATCAGCCAGATGACCGACCCTGCGCTCGACTCCGAACGCCACACCTTCGACATGCGCGCTCCCCTGGGACGCGTGCTTCCCTCCCGCGACCTTGCCACGGAACTGCAGGTGCGCGACGGCAAGCTCGTGAAGACCGGCCACACCCCGCCCGTGAACTGGATCTATCCGCTCATCTTCAGCGACATGTCCATCGGCGCGCTCTCCACCCGTGCCTGGGAAGCCATTGCCATGGCCGCCTCCTACCTCAACGAGGAATGCGGCCTGCCCGTGCGCATGAGCTCCGGTGAAGGCGGCATGCCCGTCAGGCTCATGGAGTCCGACAAGCTCAAGTACTTCATCATTCAGATCGCCTCCGGCCACTTCGGCTGGGACCGCATCGTCAAGGCGCTGCCCCGCATGAAGGTGGATCCCGCGGGCGTGCTCATCAAGATAGGTCAGGGCGCCAAGCCCGGCGACGGCGGCCTTCTGCCCGCCTCCAAGGTGGCTCCGCACATTCAGGCCATCCGCGGCGTGCCCAAGTCCACCCTTCATTCCCCGCCGAACCATCAGGGCCTCTACTCCATTGAGGAATCCGTGCAGAAGATGCACCTCTCCCTCAACGCGGCCTTCGGCTTCCGGGTTCCCGTGGCCATCAAGTGCGCGGCCTCGGCCACGTCCGTGTCCGTATACAACAACCTGCTGCGCGACCCCTACCGCATCTGCGGCGGATTCTTCATCGACGGCATTCAGGGCGGCACCGGCGCGGCCAACGAGGTTTCCCTCGACCATACCGGCCATCCCGTGGTGTCCAAGCTGCGCGACTGCTACCTCGCGGCCGTGCGGCAGGGCCTTCAGGGCCAGATTCCCCTGTGGGCCGGCGGCGGCGTGGGCCTCACCGGGAACGCCGCGGCCGACGCCTTCAAGATGATATGCCTCGGCGCCAACGGCGTGTTCATCGGCAAGCTCCTCATTCAGCTCTTAGGCTGCGTGGGCAACGAGAACGGCCGTTGCAACAACTGTTCCACGGGTCTGTGCCCCAACGGCATCTGTTCGCAGGATCCGCGCCTCGTGGCGCGGCTCGACGTGGACAGAGGGGCACAGGCCATTGTGGACTATGTGCTTGCCTTCGACAGCGAACTGCGCAAGCTCATGGCTCCCATAGGCAACAGCTCCCTGCCCGTGGGCCGTTCCGACGCTCTCGTGGCCACCGATCACGCCGTGGCCGAAAAGCTCGGCATAGCCTACGCCTGCTGATGCTGCGCCCAAGGCGCATACCGGCCATTCACCCGGAACCTCATCCCAAAAAGGCAACGCAATGTTTTCCATAGATACTCTCGTTCAGCACGAACGCATGTCCACGCAGGATCTGCTGATGGCCATCGGCGAGGCCGTGGCCCGGGGCGAAACGCAGTTCGAGATCCATGCGTCCGGTCAGCACGACATCGGCGGTCCGCTGTGGAACGCCGAAGGCCGCACCCTGCACTTCCATGTGACCAACCCCGGTCAGCGCGTGGGCTGCATGGACCTCGACAACACCGAAATCGTGGTGGACGGCTCCGCCCCCGCCGACGTGGGCTGGCTGAACTCCGGCGCGCGCATCACCGTGAGAGGCGATGCGGGCGACACCGCCGGCCACTGCGCCGCCTCCGGCGTCATCTACATCGGAGGCCGCGCGGGCACCCGTTCCGGCTCCCTCATGAAGCACGACCCCCTCTACCCCGAGCCCGAGCTGTGGATTCTCGACGGCACCGGCTCCTTCCCCTGTGAATTCATGGGCGGCGGCAAGATGGTGGTCTGCGGTCTCGACACCCCCGAAGGCGTTTCCGTGCTCGGCGAGCGTGCCTGCGTGGGCATGGTGGGCGGCGTGGTCTACTTCCGCGGCGATCCCGGCTCCTACGCCGAAAACGACGTGGCCGTGCAGGCGCTCGACGAGAGCGACATCGACTTTCTCTCCGACGGCCTGAAGGCCTTCCTCGCCGCGGTGAAGCGCGAAGACGCCCTCGCCGTGCTCAGCGTCTGGAACGAATGGCGCAAGCTCGTGCCCGTCAAGGCCGGCGCCAAGAAGTCCCGCATGCCCGTTGCCGCCTATCGTGCCGAACACTGGGTGAAGGGCGGCATATTCAGCGACGTGGTGAAGGACGATTTCCGCGTGAACGGCCTTGTGGAGCGCGGCGACTTCCGCCTGCGCGTGCCCGTGTGGGACAACGCCGCCACGGCCGCGCCCTGCGAATACGCCTGCCCGGCCCACATTCCCACGCAGAAGCGCTACAACCTCCTGCGCGAGGGCCGCACGGAAGAGGCGCTGCGCCTCGTGCTGGACTACTCTCCCTTCCCCGGCTCGGTGTGCGGCAGCGTATGCCCCAACCCCTGCATGGACGCCTGCACCCGCGGATGCCGCATCGACTCGCCCGTTCAGATAGGTCCCCTCGGCCTTGAGTCCGCCGCCCTCACCGTGGAAAAGCCCGCCGTGCGCACCGGAAAGAAGGTGGCCGTGGTGGGTTCCGGCGTGGCCGGTCTTTCCGCAGCCTGGCAGCTTGCCCGAAAGGGTCACGACGTCACCGTGTACGAAGCCGACTCCGTGGTGGGCGGCAAGATCGAGCAGGTCATTCCCCGCGAACGCCTGAATCACGACCTTCTCACCTCGGAAATCGCCCGCATTGAAAAGATGGGCGTGTCCTTCGTGACCTCCTGCCGCGTGGACGGCGAAAAGTTCGCCGCCCTGCGCGAGGAAAACGACGCCGTCATCGTGGCCGTGGGCGGCACGAAGGCCAGAATGTTCAACTGGCCCGGCAAGGAACGCATCATAGGCGGCATCGACTACCTGAAGGCCGTGAACAAGGGCGAACATCCCGCCACGGGCAAGAACGTCATCGTCATAGGCTGCGGCAACGCGGGCATGGACGCCGCGGCCGGCGCCTATGCCGAGGGCGCGGAACACGTGACGTGCGTGGACGTGCAGAAGCCCGCCGCCTTTGAAAAGGAAATCGCCCACATCGAATCTCTGGGCGGCGAGCTCGTGTGGCCCTTCATGACCAGCAGAATCACGGAAGAGGGCATCTGGGACGACAAGGGCCGTCTCATCCCCGGCGACATGGTCATCATCACCATCGGCGACGAGCCGGAAATCGACTTTCTGCCCGAAGGCGTGCGCACCTTCCGCGGAAGCTGGGTGGTGCCGGACGAGAACATGAGCATTATGCCCGGCGTGTTCGCCGCAGGCGACGTGGTGAAGCCCGGACTTCTGGTTTCGGCCATCGGTTCCGGCGCCCGCGCGGCCGAGGCGGCCCATGCCTACATGACGGGCAGAGCGCTGCGCCCGGCCGACGGTCGCGACAAGGCCTCCTCCCGCCTCAGCCTCGAGTACTTCTCCCGCGTGCACAGGGAAGAAGTTCCCGCTCCGGTTGACGACTACTACCGCTGCGTGAGCTGCGGTTCCTGCCGTGACTGCGGCATGTGCCGGGAATCCTGCCCCGAAAAGGCCATTTCCCGCGTGGAAATCGACGGCCACTTCGCCTACGTGTCCGATCCCGAACTGTGCATAGGCTGCGGCGTGTGCGCGGGCGTGTGCCCCTGCGGCGTGTGGACCATGCAGAAGAACAAGGACATGACCTTCCCCGTGCCTTCCCTGTCGGCCTGAACCTTCTTCCCAAGCAACCGTCATCCGGCACTGCCGGACAACTGGAGAACATACCAATGCGCAGCATCAACAGCGCCTACGCGGGCCTTTCCGGCAACTACCTGTTCAGCGAGGTCGCGCGCAGGGTCCGCGTATACAAGGAAAACCATCCCGGGGCCGACGTCATCAGCCTCGGCATAGGCGACGTGTCCCAGCCTCTCGTTCCCGCCGTCATCGAAGCCCTGCACAAGGCCGTGGACGAAATGGGCCGCGCCGAAACCTTCCGCGGCTACGGCCCGGAACAGGGCTATGCCTTCCTCCGCGAGGCCATTCTCAAGCACGACTACCTCTCCCGCGGCGTGTCGCTCGAAGCCGACGAAATCTTCATCAGCGACGGCGCGAAGAGCGACGTGGGCAACTTCCAGGAGCTTTTCGGCGAAGACGCCGTCATCGCCCTCACCGACCCCGTGTATCCCGTGTACGAGGATTCCAACGCCATGGCCGGACGCGGCGGCGTGCATGAGAACGGCCGCTGGAGCCGCATCGTCTACCTGCCCTGCACGAAGGAGAACAACTTCCATCCCGCGCTTCCCGAAAAGCGCGCGGACGTGGTGTACCTGTGCAGCCCCAACAACCCCACCGGCACGGTGCTGGACCGCGAGGAGCTGACCAAGTGGGTGAACTACGCCCGCGAAAACGACTCGCTCATCATGTTCGACGCGGCCTACGAGGCCTTCATCCGCGACGAGTCCATCCCGCGCAGCATCTACGAGATTCCCGGCGCCGACGAGGTGGCCGTGGAGTTCCGCTCCCTGTCCAAGACGGCGGGCTTCACGGGCCTTCGCTGCGGCTACGCCGTGGTGCCCAAAAAGCTCACGGCCCGCGCCGCGGACGGCACCTTGCTGCATCTGCACGACATGTGGCTGCGCCGCCAGTGCACCAAGTACAACGGCTGCCCCTACATCGTGCAGAGAGCCGCCGAAGCTGCGTTCATGGAACCGGCCAGAACCCAGATGAAGGCCGTTCTCGCCATTTATCAGGGCAACGCGGACATGATGCTGAAGACCTGCGAAAAGCTCGGCCTTGAAGCCTTCGGCGGCGTGCATTCCCCCTACGTGTGGCTCAGAACGCCGGGCGGCATGGATTCGTGGTCCTTCTTCGACCTGCTGCTTGAAAAGGCCGCCGTGGTCTGCACCCCGGGCGTCGGCTTCGGCGCCAGCGGCGAAGGCTACGTGCGTCTTACGGCCTTCAACACGCCTTCTCTCACCCGCGCCGCGCTCGAACGCCTCGAGCGCGTGCTCGCAGACGTCAGGAGCTGACGCATCAGCTCGCGGCCGGACGCGGGAGCGGCCTCCGCGTCCGGTCATCCGGCAGGAATGTTCCTGCCGGCAACTTCTTTCACGGGCGGCAGACGCCCCACGGATCAATCCCATGTCCGACCCCGAATTTTCCCCTTCCTCGTTCGAGCCCTATCTGGACTGCCTGCGCCACATCGTTCATTGCCTTGAACCGGGGCTTCCCTTCCGGGAAGTGCTGCACCGCGTGCTCGGCGTTCTTGCCGGCGACATGCCCTTTGAACGCCCCCACATCGTGGTTCAGAATCCGGAAAACGGCAGCCTGCATCTGTCCATGGCCGAAGGACAGACCTCGGTTCCTCACCTCACCTACGCTCCGGGCAAGGGCATCACCGGTCAGGTGTTCGCTTCCGGCAAGCCCATCATCGTGGACTGCATGAAGAATCACCCCGACTTTCTGAACCGGCTCTTCGAACGCAGCGACGAGCAGCTCCGCACCCTTGCCTTCATCTGCGTGCCCGTCACCACGCAGAAGCGCTCCGGCGAGCCCGATTCCGGCCGCGTGACCGTGGGCACGCTCAGCGTGGACACCCCCATGGCCGATCACGAAGTGCTGGTGCTGCGCTGCCGCGTGCTTGAGGTGGTGGCCTCCCTTGTGGGCCATCAGGTGGCCTGTCTGCAGGAAGACATGGTTCGCCAGGCCACGCACTACACGCGTCAGGACGACAGACCCCTGCCTTCCGTGCTTCAGGCCATGCCCTCCATCGTGGTGCTCTCCAAGTCCATGAACCACGTGCTCCACCACGTGGCGCAGGTGGCGCCGAGTCAGACCACCGTGCTTCTGCGCGGCGAATCGGGCTCGGGCAAGGAGCTCATGGCCTCGGCCATCCATCAGTGCAGCACGCGCGCATCCCGTCCGTTCATACGCCTCAACTGCGCCGCCCTGCCCGCCGACCTCGTGGAAGGCGAGCTCTTCGGCTGGCAGAAGGGCGCCTTCACCGGAGCCCAGCAGGCAAGACGCGGCGTGTTCGAACAGGCCGACACGGGCACCCTCTTTCTCGACGAAATCGGCGATCTTTCCCTGCCCGCGCAGGCCAAGGTGCTGCGCGCCATTCAGGAACGCGAAATCGTGCGGCTCGGCAGCGAACGCCCCGTCAAGGTGGACGTCAGACTCATATGCGCCACCCATCAGCCTCTGGAAAAGCTGGTGGAAAAGGGCCTCTTCCGCGAGGATCTCTACTACCGCATCAACGTGTTCCCGCTCTTTCTGCCGCCTCTTCGCGAGAGAAAGGACGACATTCTGCCCCTTGCGGAACATTTCCTGCATCTTTTCTCCCGCAGCTACGGCCGCCCGGCACGACGCCTTTCCCCGCAGGCCGCCGACGCCCTGCTCGCCTGGCACTGGCCCGGCAACGTGCGCGAGCTGCAGAACGCCATGGAACGCGCCGTGCTTCTGTGCGAAGGCGACCTTGTGTGTCCCTGCCATCTGCCCCCGGCCATGCGCCCGACGGACATGGACGACGCTCCCCGCGACACGGCCCGTCATCCCATGGGCTTTCACGAAGAGGTCGGCCAGCTCGAAAAGAAGCGTCTGGAAGAAGCCCTCGTGCGCAGCCACGGCAACATCCATCAGGCCGCGCGCGACATAGACATCACCTACCGCATCTTCTACTACAAGATGAAGAAATACGGCATCGACTACCGGCGCTACCTCTCCCGGTAGCCCGGAAGAGGCGCACGCACCTGCGCCGCGCCCCCGGGTCGGGAGCGCATGCCGACCTTCCGCACGAATTTCCCCCTCTTCTCTCCTTCTTGGCGGCGATCCCTTCCCTCATTGCAGGGATCGCCGCCTCGTTTTTTCCCCAAAACGCGCCTTCCGCCGCACGCGCCGGGAGCTTTCCCTCCCGCCGTGCGCCGCAAAGGCCGCAAGGCTCCCGCGCTCCTCCCGCCCTTTTCCGGACGTTGAAAAAGCCCCGGCTCCGGGGTATAGGAAAACCGTGTCGCAAGGGAGGAAGCATGGCGGAAAATTTCCTGCACTTCATGGCCTTTCAGGCCGAACGCCGCATTCAGGCGGCCCAGAAGGAAGGCGCCTTCGATCATCTTCCCGGCGAAGGAAAGCCGCTTGAGCTCGAAGACGACAGCGCCGTGCCGGGCGAACTGCGCATGGCTTACAAGGTGCTCAAAAACGCGGGCTATCTGCCGCCGGAAATCGCCGACCGCAAGGAAATAAACACCATTCTCGACCTGCTCGAGCACTGCGAGGAAGGCGCGGAAAAGGTGCGCCAGATGCAGAAGCTCGACGTCATTCTCATGCGCATGAAAAATCGCGGCAAGCGTTCCGTTGCCATCGACGAGCACGATCCCTATTATGAAAACGTGGTGCGCCGCGTCACGATTCTGAAAAAGGGCCGGCGCTGATCCGACGCTTTTTTCCGGGCGCGCTCCGCCCCTCAAGAACAACAAGGACAACCATGACCCCCCAGAAGATCGAGGGCCCCTGCATCCATATCGAAGGGGCCCGTCAGCACAATCTCAAGAACGTCAGCGTGGACATTCCGCGCGACCAGCTCGTGGTGGTCTGCGGCCCCTCGGGCTCGGGCAAGTCCACCCTCGCCTTCGACATCGTGTACGCCGAAGGCCAGCGCCGCTACGTGGAATCGCTTTCCACCTACGCAAGAATGTTCCTGCCCAAGATGGACAAGCCCCTCGTGGACAAGATAGAAGGCCTTTCTCCGGCCATTTCCCTGGAACAGCAGACCACCGCGCACAATCCCCGTTCCACCGTGGGCACGGTGACGGAGGTGTACGACTTTCTGCGCGTGTTCTTCGCGAGACTCGGCAAGGTGTACTGTCCGCACTGCGGCGCGCCCATCGAGGCCCGCGCCTCCGACGAAATCATTGCCGACATCATGAACATGCCCGAGGGAGAGCGCATCATGCTCATGGCTCCCCTCGTGGAACTGCAGAAGGGCACGCACGCCGACCGGTTCAAGAAGCTGCGCGCCGAAGGCTTCGTGCGCGTGCGCGTCGCCACGCTCGGCGAAGAGGCGCAGATTTACAATCTGGACGAAGTGCCCGCGCTCGACAAGAACAAGAAGCACAGCATAGATCTCGTGGTCGACCGCCTCGTCATCAAGGACGACATGCGCACCCGTCTCGCCGACTCCGTGGAACTCGCCCTGCGCTACGGCAAGGGCCGCGTCATCGTGAGCGTGCCGGGAAAGCCCGACATCGTGCACTCCACGGAATCGGTGTGCCCGAAATGCCACGTGACCGCGCCCATTCCCTCGCCGCAGCTCTTTTCCTTCAACAGCCCGCAGGGCGCCTGTCCCCAGTGCCTCGGCATAGGCACGGTGGTGGCCTTCGACGAGGGCCTCATCGCCCCGGACGAATCGCTCCCGCTCAGAAAGGGCGCCCTCGCCCCCTTCTCCTCGCCCTACTTCATGGCCAAGATAGGCAAGGCCCTCGAAGCCCTCGGCGAGCGGCAGGGCTTTACCATGGACACGCCGCTCAAGGACTTTTCCGACAAGGCCAGAAAGGCGCTCTTCAACGGCGAGGCGGGCGGCATCACCCGCACGGGAAGCCTGCGGCGCAACTTCATGGGCGGCACGAGCCTCAACCGCGACGAGGGCGAGGAACCGCTTTCCACCTCGCACTGGCCGGGCGTCATGTACCTGCTCGAACAGCGCATGAAGCGGGGCGACGCCTGGAGCGACATTCTGAGCCGCTACAGCTACGAGGTGGAGTGCCCCACCTGTCACGGCACGCGCCTCCGCAGGGAAGCCCTTTCCGTGCGCGTGAACGGCCTCAACATCGAGGAGTTCTGCAACCTTTCCATCGAACGCGCTCTCGAATGGGTGAAGGGACTCACCTTCACGGGACGCCACGCCCTCATTGCCGAGCCGCTCGTGAAGGAACTTACCTTCCGCCTCGGCTTCATGGTGAACGTGGGGCTCGAATACCTCACGCTCGGCCGCTCCATGGTCACGCTCTCCGGCGGCGAGGCCCAGCGCATACGGCTCGCCTCACAGCTCGGCTCCGGCCTTGTGGGCGTGACCTACGTGCTCGACGAGCCTTCCATAGGCCTGCACCCGCGCGACAACGAAAGGCTCATACGCACCCTGCGCAGCCTGCAGAAGCGCGGCAACACCGTGCTCGTGGTGGAACACGACGAGGCCACCATCTGCGAGGCCGACACCGTGCTCGAAATGGGCCCGGGCTCCGGTTCGCAGGGCGGAGAGCTCGTGTTCGCAGGCACGGTGAAGGAACTCATCAAACATTCCGACACGCTCACCGCGCGCTACCTGCGCGGCGACCTCACCATTCCCGTGCCGGAAAGCCGGAGGAAGTCCGACAAGTTCCTCACCATGCGCGGCGTGACCACCAACAACCTCAAGAACATCGACTGCGCCATTCCCCTGGGCGTTCTCACCTGCGTGACCGGCGTGTCGGGCTCGGGCAAGAGCTCGCTCGTCATCGACACGCTCTACCGCCGCGTGGCGCGCCACTGCGGCCTGCGCACCGAACAGCCCGGCCCCATGAAGGGCATGGAGGGACTCGACCAGATAGAGCGCATCGTGTCCATCGATCAGACGCCCATCGGCCGCACGCCGCGATCCAACCCGGCCACCTACACCAAGGTGT
>JAXUUT010000091.1:0-23414 GCA_037230945.1 bacterium | reverse complement strand
TTCCGTTTGCCAAGAACGGCCGTAACGGAGCGTCTCCCGTGACGCCCATGGTGCTGAATCCCAATGTTCCCCGCGGCGGCGATCCGCTGGCCCAGCGCGGCAGCATAGGTTGGAAGGCCTATCAGTCTGCCGTGATTCTTTACGACATGTATATGGCCCGCGTGGAATGCGCGGCCACCAAGTACTAACGGAGCGGCACATGGCGGAAAACAGGAACGAACAGAACGAGGTTGAGCGTCTTCGCAGAGAGCAGGCCGCCCAGAGCGCCGAGCTTGCCAGACTCCGCAAGGAGAAGCAGGAAGCAGAAGAGGCGGCCGGCCGCGCCAGAGCCGAAGCCGAGGCCATTTCCAGAAAGGTGGACGAGGAGGTCATGCGCACGGAGCGGGACGCGGTGCGTCAGCTCCATGCGCAGCGAAAGGTGCGTCTCGTCATTCCCAGCGGTCGGGATCCTCATGAACGTGCTCCCGTGCCCGTGGCCGTCAACGGTCGGGAATTTCTTATCGTGCGGGACAAGGAAGTCGTCGTGCCAGAAGGCGTTCTGAACGTGCTCAAGCTCGCGCGGGAAAAGGTGGCCGTTTCTACCGAACAGAACGGCCAGCAGGTTGTGAGCTGGGAAGAGGCGCAGCGTATTCCCTTTCAGGTGCTCGGCTATGTCGAGCCGTCGGCCGCGTACGGGGAGGTCTGATCATGCGGGCGGCGGATGTGCTGCGTCTCGTATCGGGCGCCTTGCAGGATCTGGAACCGGGCATGGAGTCCCGCTGGCCGTGGACCGGCGGCGACGACGGAGCCATAGGGCTCCTGGACTTCATGAATGCCGCCGTTCAGGCCGTGGCATTGCAGAGGCCCGACGTGTGCGCGGTGACGGAATCCGTCATGCTGGAGCCGGGCATGCGGCAGCGCCTGCCCCGGCGCAGGGTCCACGGGGCCAGCAGGGACGCCCGCTTTCTCATAGAGCTCGTGCGCAACATGGGACACGACGGCGAGCATCCCGGCCCGGGCATCAGCGCCGTGAATGTCGATGTCCTTCTGGCCTGGGCCAGAGCCGGGCATGAATCGGCCGTGGTGGAAAACTGGGCGTATGACCGGGTGATCAACCGGGACGTGTTCTATGTGTATCCCGCAGTTCCGGCATGGCCTGAAGTGTGGGTGGAGGCCACCTATTCTGCAAATCCTGAAGTCGTCTCTTCCCCCGAACAGGAGTTTCCTCTGCCGGAGGAATATGCCGAGGCCGTAAAGCATCACATTCTTTCGTCCGTTTTTTCAGGGGACAACGAGAGCAGCAATGCCGGAAAGGCCACCTGGCACAGGCAGATGTATGCCTCTGCCCTGGGAATCAAACTGAGCGTTGACGCCGGATGGCCCAAGGCCGTGAGCAGTGTTCCCGCAGGAGGCGGCGCATGAGCATGGAGCGCATGGACAAGCTGGACAGGCTGCTGCCGCAGGTTCTTCCCCAGGTTTCAGGATGTCCGACCAGCATGGCGAAGGATGCTTTGCAGTTCATTGCCGGGGATTTCTGCAAGGTGGCAGGCGTCTGGGCGCGGGAGGTGCTCGAACCTGTGCTTGCAGGAGAAGTGCGCGTGCCCATTGACGACATTCCCGGAGACGCCCGTATAGCGCAGGTGGAAAAGGTGACGCTAGACGGCGTGCCGCTTGCCGAAACCGGCTTTTCCGTCGGCACGGACGAAATCGTGCTTGCCGAGGTACCGAGACGCGATGCTTCCCTTGCGGCGCGGGTGACGCTGCGCCCGGCGCGTCAGGCGGAATGTCTGCCTGAGGACGTTCTGGAAGAATGGGGCGACATTGTGGCCTTCGGCGCTCTGGCCAGACTCAAGAGCATGAGCGGAGAGCACGTTTCGTGGAGCGACCCCCAGGGAGCACAGATCAATCTCACCCTCTACAACGAAGGAATCTATGCGGCACGGACAAGGATGTTCCGCAACCGGAAGGGCGGCGGCATCCTGTTCATGAACGCATGAGGTGTCATCATGAGCAACATACCTACCGTCAAAGTCACGGCGAAATTCTCTGATCCTGAAGGGCGGCCTCTGCGCGGGGCCATCGTCACCATGCGGCTGACGACGACGGAAAGGTATCAGGGCTACGTTGTGCCTGCCGAGGTGCGCGCCGTTACCGACGGCGGCGGGCAGGCCGTTCTTGCCGTGTGGCCCAATGAGCTGGGAACGGAGCGCAGCGAGTATCTGGTGACGGTAACGTTCCCGGAAAATTGCATGGCCCCGTGCGGAAGCCCCGGGAGAGTCACGGGGCGGAGCATTCGAGCGTATGCCGTGGTGCCGAATGCGGATTGTCTTCTGCACGACATCATGGAATTGCCGCCTTATGAGCAGCGCGGAGCCGGGCAGGTCATCACTTCCGAAGTGGCCGCCTATGCCGATGCCGCGTCGCATCACGCCGATGAAGCAAGGAGTGCGGTACAGGAAGCTGAAGCGGTGGAGACCCGTCTTCTTGCCGCGGCCGATGCTGCAGAAGGGGCGAAGAATGCCGCCGTTCAGGCGCAGAGGGGGGCGGAGTCAGCCGCGGAGCGTGCCGCAGCCTGTGTGGACGGCTTCAGCGAAACCGTATGCGCAGAGCAGGAGAAGGCCGTTGCGGCCGTCAATGACTCCGCCGATACGCGCAAGGCAGAGGCGCTTGCCTGCATTTCCCAGGCGGAAAACGTCGCCCTTGAGGCCATTGAGCAGAGGTCGGGGGAAGCTCTTCAGGAAGCTGTGCGAACGATTTCCGACGCCCGCACGGAAGCTGTGGAAGCCGCAGGAAATGCCGGTCAGCGTGCTCTGACGGAGATTGCCGCCGCGGGCGAGGATGAGCGGCAGAAACTCAGGGATGATGCCGAGCTCTACGGCGAGGATTTTGGAATTCTGACGGAGCGCGCTCAGGCGGCCGCCAAAAAGGCGGCGTGTTCTGCGGCATCTGCCGCAAGCAGCGCCTCGAAAGCGTGTGAGTGCGCAGCGCGGGCAGAGAGCGCCGCACAGGGGCTGGAGCGGGCCAGAGACGACGCCCAGGCTGCGGCCGACCGCGCCGAGACCTCGGCCGCCTGTGCAAAGGCCGACGCTCAGCGCGCCGAAGCTGCGGCCGACATGGCGCAGCAGAATGCGGAATATGCCGCAGGGAGCGCCAAGGCGGCACAGCAGGCGGCGGAAGCCGCCGATGCCAGCGCCGATCTTGCAAAGCAAAGCGCGGACATGGCGCTCGAAGCGCAACAGGCCGCAGCCGCGGACAGAGCCTATGTTGAAAAGGTCGGCGCCGATGTTGAGCAGGCCGTGCGCGACGTGGCCACGGAAATGCTCACGGAGCAGGTGGTCACTGATGCGGTGACGGCAGCAACGCAGAGGGCGGAGACTGCGGCCGGCCGGGCGGAGACGGCAGCTTCGGAAGCTGAACGCGATGCCGCCGGAGCCAGAGAATCGGCTGAGGCGGCTGCCGGAGAGGCAGCGGACGCCAGAAAGGACGCCGACAGGGCAGCAAGTGCCGCAGAGACTCTTGAGAGCCTGATCAATACTTCCGTGGAAAAGAAGGACGGAATGCTCCTCAGCGTGGACATTCCCTCCGGAAGCAATCTGCATCTGCCGCTTCCCTATGTCGTGGGCAGCGGCAGACTCGAGCTTTACTTCGACGGTCTTTATCTGGCCGCAGAAACGGACGGCGTGCCCGCGAACTACAGCGAAGTCGGGGAAGCGGGACAGGAGTCTTCCATTGTAACGCTGCTTTTCGATGCGGACGCCGGTGCTCAGATCGTTGAAGTGGTCAAGGCCTCCACGGCTCTTTCGGAAGGAGTTGCGGAAATGGAGGCGGCCATCGGCAGAGCCGAAGAAGCCGCAAAAAGGGCCGAACAGGCCGCCGAACAGGTCGGCGATCCTATTTTTGTGTCTGTAACCAACCACTAACAAAGGAGAAATTCCATGGCTGAAGCACTGAACGTCAAACTTTCCACCCTTGTTTCCGGTATCGAAACTCCCATAAACCCGGCGACTACGGCCGCTCAGGTTTCCTTCGGCGAGAGCAATGTCGATGCCGAGCTCAAGGCCCTTCGTGCGCTTGCTTCCGGCAAGGGCACCATGAGCGTTGTCGACGATATCGCTGCGCGTGACGGCCTTTCTCCTGCTGAGGGTGATTCCTGCTGGGTGAAGGATGCCACCGCCGACGATACCGTGACCAGAGGCGCGGCTCTGTACATTTATGCCGACGGCCAGTGGGTGAAGATGGCCGAAGCCGAAAGCATGGACGTGATCGTGCAGTGGGCAAGCATTCAGGGCAAGCCCACGGCTTCCACGACCTCCATCGACGCCGCCGCCCAGTTCGTTTCCGAACTGACCCTCACGGCGCAGCAGATCAATGAGCTCAGGAACTACACGCATCCCGATACGGCCGTCACTCCCGGAACGTATCGTTCCGTGACTGTGGATCAGCAGGGCCATGTGACCGCCGGCAGCAATCCTACCATTGCTGTTGCGGAAGGCGGTACCGGCGCCACCGATGCCGCAGGCGCCGTGACCAATCTCGGCTTTACCAGGACCGCCGCGGAAATCAGCGGCGCTGTTGACGAGGCGGCCAAGGTGGACTGCGCCGTGCTGGGTGCGGAAGACGAGGTGCCGGAAACGCTGCGTGAAGGCGGCCTGATCATTCGCAAGACTGCCTAGGCAGCCAAACACAGGAGAAGGAGCGAAGGCTCCTTCTCCTCGGGAACAAAGGTATGGGACTGAAAATCAGCCGCAAGAACGGAACCGGCGAAGACACGCTGCTTGAGATTGCCGAAGCAACGACGGCAAGCGCAGGCCTGATGTCTTCCGGCGACAAGATGAAGCTCAACGGTGTGGCCTCCGGCGCGGAGGTCAATCAGAATGCGTTTGGAAAGGTCGTTGTGGGTGAGACGACCATGGCGGCCGGAGCGAAAGTCGATACGCTCACGCTGGCGGCGGGAAGCAACGTGACGCTGGCGGCAGATGCGACGACCAGAAAGCTGACCATCTCGTCCAAGAATACGACATATACGGCGGCGACGGTCACGCCGAAGGCGGCAGGCACGGCCGCGACGGGCACGTCCGCAAGGTACGCAAGGGAAGATCATGTGCATCCTGCGCAGACGTCCGTTTCCGGAAACGCGGGATCGGCCACAAAACTGGCCACGGCAAGAACCATAGCGCTTACCGGGGATGTAACGGGCAGCGTGTCCTTCAACGGAAGCTCCAACGTTTCCCTTGCGGCAAAAATGAAGAATGCCGTCGTACAGTCTTCTCCTGCCGGAGCAAGAGATGAGGCGATAGCCGCAGACACCGATTATGCAGTGCCCGCCTATGTCGTGGGCTCCGGCAGGTTGCAGGTCTTTCTCGACGGGGTGCTGTGTGCGGGCGGCACCGACGCCGAAAACTGCGTCTACCAAGAAGTGGGAACGACCGGAAAGGAGTCTGCCGTCATTCAGTTCCATCAGGCCATTTCGACGGACTATGAAATTCTTGTGAGGGTTCAGTAATGGCAATGCCTCCTCTCCTGCAACGTATTGAAAATCTGAGGAAGTCCGTTTTCGGTACGGGAACGAAGATCCTTGGGACGATCATTCCTTACGGTACGGCGGCCAATACCGTGTGCCAGGGAAACGATTCGCGGCTTTCCGATGCGCGTACACCGAAAGCTCATACGCATTCCCCCGGCGATCTGACGAGCGTGGTCCCCGTGAGCAAGGGCGGCACCGGAGCTTCGACGGCCGAAGCTGCCCGGGAGAATCTGGAGATTACTCCCGCCAACATCGGGGCACTGCCTGCCGGAGGAAAGGCCTCCAGTGCCACGAAGGCAGACAGCGCCGCGAAGCTGACCACGGCGCGGACGATTTCCCTTTCCGGCGATGCAGCCGGTTCGACCAGTTTTGACGGATCCGCGAATAAAAGCATAGCGGTAACTCTGGCAGAAAGCGGAGTTTCGGAGGGTTCCTACGGCCCGAGCGCCGCGGCAACGCTGGCTTTCGGCGGGAGCGTGAACGTGCCGCAGGTAACAGTGGATGCCAAGGGGAGAGTGACGTCCGCGGTCAATCGGGCCATCAAGCTTCCTGCCGCGCCGACATCCGTTTCCGGCAACGCCGGGACGGCCACGAAGCTGGCTACGGCGAGAACGATAGACGGTGTTTCCTTCAACGGTTCTGCTGCCGTTTCTCATTACGGAACTTGTTCGACTGCGGCAGCCACAGCGGCCAAAACAGTGGCACTTACCGGGTTTACTCTGGTGACCGGAGCTGTTGTCTTTGTGCGGTTCACCGTCACGAACACGGCGGCGAATCCCACGCTCAACGTGAACGGCACGGGAGCCAAGGCCATTCAGTACCGCAATGCGGCAGTAAGCGCCGGCTACCTTGCAGCCAACCGGACATACGCGTTTGTTTATGACGGATCCTCTTACGAGCTGGTCGGTGATGTGGATACCAAGCTCGGCATTTCCGATGCCGTGAACAGCACGTCCAGCACGACGGCCGCCAGCAGCAAGGCCGCAAAGACAGCCTATGACAAGGCCGTCAGTGCAGCTACCTCGGCAAGCACGGCACAGAGCACGGCAAACAGTGCAAAGACGGCGGCAAGCAACGCGCAGAGCACGGCAAATTCCGCGCTCTCCACCGCGCAGGCAGCACAAAAGAGTTCCAATTATGCCAAGAGTGCCGGTACAACTCCCATTTGCACGGGAGTGTTCACGGCGAACAAGCAGAGTTACAACGTGACGCTTCCCGGCTATGGCACATGGGCCTATTTTGTTTATGGGGTAACAGATTCAAAAGCAGGGACGGCTGCAGGCGGGACTGCCATAAAAGCCGGAGACTATAACTGGTGCATAGCCGTACGCATAGGATAATACAGGTGAATTTATGACTGATTTTGGAAATATTACTTATCGCACCGGCACGAAGGCCTACGTTATAAGGAACAATACCTTTACCGTTCCTCATCCTGAAGACGAATCCGTGAGTGCTGAAATTCATGCCGAGTTCGATGCCCTTTATGCTGAGGTTGATGCCTATGCGAAGGAACATCCTGAAAAGGTGACGGAAGAGCTGCCAGAGTTTTCTTCGGAGCCGACGCTTGATGACTTGAAGGCAGCAAAGCTCACGGAAATCAATGCAGCCTATGACAACGCCGTATCTGCGCTGGTTTCCAGCTATCCCTCCAATGAACTTCTGACCTTCGACAAACAGGAGGCAGAAGCCCGTGCCTGGACTGCCGACAAGAGCGCCGAAACGCCGCTTGTGGATGCGCTGGCGCTCGGCCGCGGCATGGACAAGGCCGAGCTTGTTTCCCGCATTTTGGTCAAGGCGGATGCCTTTGCCGTTTCGACCGGATATCTCACCGGGCTCAGGCAGCGCTATGAAGACATGCTGGGACAGGCGCAGAGTGCCGAAGAGGTTGCCGCCATAGTGCCGGAATACCATTTGCCGGATGAAGAGGCGGCCGCATGACGTATGCAAAGGCCGTGCTCATTGCCATTGACCAGCTTTTGAACGCTCTGCTTTGCGGATGGCCTGACGAGACGCTGTCTTCCCGTTGCTGGCGCTGGGACAGGGACGGAAAACGGCATTGGCCCCGCAGAATGGTTGACGCGCTTTTCTTCTGGGAAAAGGAGCACTGCCGGGAAAGCTATGAAAGCGAGCAGCTTCGGATGCAGATGCCGCCGGAGCTGCGGAGATAGGTGAAATGCTGTTCGGCCTGACCTTCAAGTGCGGTGGAGAGACCGCTCAGATACGCATTGCGGAAAACATGCAGCTGCAGTTCCGGATTACGGAAAACGGCGAGTGGAAGGCGTGGAAGCGGGCGGATGTCGAGCGTGCGGCGGACGGCAGTCTTGCCGAGGCCGTCATGGAAAGCGTGACGGCAAAGCAGGCGCAGAAGCTGCGTACTCCCATGAAAATTACCTTTGAAGGTGATGCGTCCGGGAGCGTGACGTTTGATGGCTCCGCAAATGTTGCCTGCTCCCTTTCCATGAATGCGGATGTTGTGAACCGCGCCGTTGATGCAGCCATGAGCGAGCACGTCCGAAGGTATCACGGGAGCACCTCATGAGTCTTGTTTTCGTTCCTGTTTTTGCTGGGGAGACTCCCCGCACCGCGAAGCGGCTTCTGGAAAATCAGTATGCGACGCTGGCGGTGAACTGTTCGCTGGAACGCGGCAGCTTGTGCGCCCTGCGCGGACCTGTGAAGCGGCGGGAGCTGAGCGAGGTGCCGGGAACGGTGTTCAAGCATGACGACGACGGCTGGCTTGCATGGCCGGGGCGTGTGAGCGTGGTAAAGAGCGCCGTTCTCGATGTGGAGGGGGAAAAGCCGCTCGGCCAGCTTCTCATGACGGGGGAACGTGATTATCCCACCATGTACCTTGCAGGCGGGGATGTGTATCGGCTGGGAATTCCTCGTCCTGCGTCCGCTCCTCTTGTCAATGTCAGTGCCACGGCGGCCCTCGAAGAGGTGACCGTCGAGGGCTGGGCCGCTTTGGAAGAGAGCGGAACTCCGGGCAGGTACGGCAGTGACGGCGTGGAAATCGAGCCTATGGAGGGCGTGGAGATCGAGCCTTTTGCCGACACCGGAGAGGGGGAGGAAGACGAGGAAGAGCCGGACAGTCAGCGCAGCACCTCGTACTGCTATACCGTGGTACAGAAGCTGGCGGACGGCGTGATTGCCTATGAGTCGGCTCCCTCTCCTCCCTCAGAAATCGTGGATGTCGTGGACGGTGGAGGCGTGACGCTTTCCGGGTTCGAGATCCCGGAGCTTGAAGGGCTGCACATCACCCATCTGCGCATTTACCGGACAGTGAGCGGCAACGGGGCAAGTGACTTTCGTTTTCTTGCGGAACTGTCCCTGGAAGAACTGGAAGCGGAAGGCGGCAGGTATGTGGACACCGTGCATGACAAGGACGTGTCTTCTGAAGTGCTCCAGACTTCGACCTGGGATGCCATACCCGACAATGCCCGCGGACTCATCAAGACGGACAACGGCATTTATGCCTGCTTTCGGGGAAACGAGCTGCTGGTTTCGGAACCGTTCATTCCCTATGCCTATCCGCAGGAATACGCCCTGACCGTGGAAGATACGATTGTGGCGCTGGCACACACCGACAGCACCATAATCGTGCTCACCACCGGAAGACCCTACCTTGCTCAGGGCGGAGTGCCGGAAAGTCTTACCCTCATTCATCTGCCCATCGAACAGGCCTGTGTTTCCGCCGATTCCGTGGCTTCCATGGCCGGAGGCGTGATTTATGCCAGCCCGGACGGACTGATGCTCATGACGAGCTCGGAACAGACGCTGATCACCGGGCAGACCATGACGCGCGAGCAGTGGGCCGCCATGGGGCCGGAGAATCTGATGGGTACGGTGCATGACGGCCGGTATGTGGGCTTTTTCCGTGGGACGAACCGGGGACTGATATTTCATATCGGTCGTGCGGACATTGTGAGAGTGGAGTTGCCCGACGGCTGGAAGGTGTCCTGCCTGTATCATCACTCTGAAGACGACTGCGTCTATCTGGGGGCGGAGACCCCCGAGGGTGCGGGGATATGGGAGTTTGAAGCAGGCGATGCACTGCCGTACCGCTGGCGTTCCAAGGAGTTTTTCCTTTCCGCACTCACGGGCATGAGCGCTGCCAGAATATCCGGGGAGCAGCGCCCGGGATGTCCCGTGCGCATGGATGTGTACGGACCGGACGGCAGACGTTTCCGCGCAAGGCTCAGGGCAACGGGAGAAAAGACCATGCGCATTCGGCCGACCCGTTCTGAACGGGTGTGGTCATTCGAGCTGTCCGGTACGGCCGATGTCTATGAGGTCCGTCTGGGCGGAAGTGTGGAGGAGGTGGAATATGGCGGTTGATCGAGGGCTTCCGTCGGTTCCGCAGGGCCTTCCCCGCAGCCTGACCGTGTACCTGCAGAGCCTGCATGCGTATCTGCTCAGGCTTGCCGGAAACATTCGCGGGGCTTCCGACTCTCAGGCTGTCAGGCGCTCCGACCTGGCCGGGTATTCCAGAAATACCGTTCCTTCGGCCGATTCGGTAACGGCGGCCATGCTGCGGGACGGCTCGGTGACGGAAAAGAAACTTGCGGACGGGGCGGTGACTGCCGCCAAGATTGCCGACGGCGTGATTGAGGGAAAGAAGCTTGTTCAGGGTGCCGTGGGAAGCAGAGAGCTGGCAGGCGGAGCCGTTGACGCCGATGCCGTGCAGACGTCGGCCGTTACGACGGACAAGCTTGCCGATGAGGCTGTAACGGGAGGCAAGATCGCGGACAAGGCCGTATCGTCTGAAAAGCTGGCAGACGGCATCATGACGTTTGTTGTTTCCGGTCAGGCGGAAGACGGGCAGACCGTAGAGCTGTCGGGCAAGTGGACAGGTTCGCCGCTGGTGGCCGTGGCCGGCTTTTCTTTTGCCTCCCTTCCGGCCGGAGCCGAAGTGACCGTAAGGGTCGACGGACTTCGGAACAGCGGGGAGCGCTGGATGTTCGATGCCGTGGCTCGTGCCGTTGTTCCGTCCGGAACGGAGGAAGAGAGTGTTCTGATGGTGCACGGGCGGCTGGACTGGATGGCCGTGGGGAGGCAGTAGGATGGATGCCAGATTCTTCATGCAATACTTGAAAGATTCTCCGGTCTCCAGGGAGCGGCTCTCGTATGTGTTTGACCGCCTGTGCGACGAGGGAACGCTGGGGCGTCTTTTTTCCGACGGTACGGTGAGAACACGGGAAGAGTTTGTTGCGGACATTCTTCGAGTGGGCTCCCTGCCGTTTCTCGTGTTCTGGGAAGGAAGGCCTGCCGGGCTGACCTGGTACAACACTTTCGAGGGACGTTCCGCCCGCGGGCACTATGTGTTTTTCAAGGCAGTATGGGGGCGCAGGACTTCGGCAGTCATAGGCCGCTGCATTTATGAGCACGTGCTCTCGCTGCGGGATGAGCAGGGCTATCTTTTTGATGTGATTCTCGGACTCGTGGCCGAACGCAATGCCCTGGCATGGAAACTGCCTTTGCTGTGCGGAGCCTTTCTGGTGGGGAACATTCCGTACGGTGCATACATGGCCGGAGAAGGCAGAAGTGAAGATGCGGTTCTGGTGGCCGTTACCCGGGAAAGCCTAGGGATGGAGAAGCGCTGATGCGGATACACACAAGGATGGTTCTGGACATGCGTTCCGGCGCGGTTCTGGAGGATGAGAGCTACGAATATTCCGGTCCTGTGGCCGAGTGCAAGGGCGGCGGGGGAAGCACGGTCAACTCCGTGGACTATGAATACAATGACCGAATGGCCACGCTTTCCGAAGAGCAGCAGCAATGGGCGCGCGAATATTTTCAGATGTGGCAGCAGTATTACAAGCCTTATGAAATTGCTCAGGCCCAGGCAAATATGGACCTTCTGCCGTATGAGACGGAGCTTTACAAAAACCAGCTTAGCGCCGCGAAGCAGCTTTTGCCGCAGCAGACAGAAGCGGCAAAGCAGTTCATGACGTCCGCCCTGGAAGGCGTGGACGTGAATGAGCGCATGGGGCTTGCCTCGGCCGATGCCGCAAACGCCTGGAAGGATGCAGAGGCAACAACGCGCAGGGCGAATGCGCGGATAGGCGTAAATCCGAATTCCGGCCGGTATCAGGGCATACAGGCGGCCATGGACACGCAGAAGGCGGCCCAGATGGCCGGCGCCCGCACTCAGGCCCGAGTGGGGGCGGAACAGGAGAACTTTGAGCGCAAGAAGGCTGCGGCGTCTCTCAACGCGACATCCGGCATTCTTCAGGGCGTAGGATTCATGGGAGGTTGATCATGCCGCTTTACAAGACGCAGAGCCCCTATCAGGCGGCCGTCGGGGCGCTGGGAAACGCCAGTCAGACCGCCAGCTCCATGACCAAAAAGACCGAGACGAAATATAACGAACCTTCCAAGACTGTAGGCGGAGCCATTGCCGCGGGACTTGGCGGCGCACTCGGCGGCATGGGCATTGCGGAGCAGTTTGAACCCGGAACGAGTCGTGCGTTTTATGAAAAGATGGTGGGCTCCATGTTCGGTTCCCCCGAAAACGCAGCCGGTTCTCTTGCCGGCAGTCTGACTGCGACCGGAACAGGGAATGCTCTCGCAGCATCGTCGTCTGCCGTACAGGGGCTTACCACGGGAGGTGCTGCCCTCGGCGCAGCTGAGGGGCTGGGCGGTGCGGCTCTTTCCGCGACTCCGGCCGGACTGGGCATATACAACGCCGCGCCCGTGACGGCGGCCATGGCAGGTCAGGCAGGCTCTCTTGCCCTGCCGTCGGGCCTGGGGGCGGAGGCAGGTTCTCTTGCCGGGGCGGCTTCTGCCGGAGGTGCAGCCTCCGGAGCTGCGGAAGGCGCGACCATGGGGAGCGCGGCCGGACCCACGGGAGCCATGATCGGCGCAGGGCTGGGGCTTGCTCTGGGTCTGGCTTCATACTTTTTCTAGGGAGGTCGTATGGCACGAGGGTATTACGGCGGAAGCGGCAATGACGGTATGGACATAGCCCGGAACGCCATGGAGTTTTCCGAGGGACTCGGAGGCGCTCTGGAAAGAGGGCAGCAGATTGAGCAAGGCCGTCGTGAGCTGGCCGATGATGCCGGAATACGGCAGGCCTATGACCATATTGCCGGTCGTGTGGGCATGGGAGGAGACATTTCGGCTCTGGACGGAGATCCCGTCATGAACTCCCGCTACGGCGTCATGGCCATGGGCAGGTTCATGGCGGACAGGGCAGGCAGTGAGCAGTCGCGTCTTTCGATGCTTCGGAACATGGCCAGAGCGGACGACGAGCTGTATCAGCAGTTTTTCAGGCCGCTGGCCATGACGGCCATGGAGTCCTATGAGCGTGGCGATATGAATGCCTTCGGACAGGCGGCGAATCAGCTCTCGAAGGTGGCTCCTTTTCCTTACCAGTACAGAATGGGGGATGACGGGAATTTTACGGAATCCTTCCGCAGCTCCAGAGCCAGAAGATTTGTTGATACGGGAGACAGACTTACTCCCAGGCAGGTGTTTGAGGCCATCCGTGGCATCATGTCCGGCGAGCAGAAGACCCTCCGCGGGGCCGATATGCAGACCCACGTCGTGAATCCGAATTTTCTTGCCGCATCGGCCAGATACAAGATGGGCACCATCATGGATAACGCCGAGGCTCTTCAGAATCCGTCACGGTGGATACCGCTCGAAAAGAACGGCCGGGTTGTTTATGCCATTCCTCAGAATCGGCATGACGACTACAGCGCCGCGCCGTCCTATCGTGTGCTTGATGAGGCCGGCGGTCGCTCCTACATGGCGCGCAGCATGGATGAACTTCTGGATCAGGGATATGTGCCCAGTGCTGTGAAGGCAAACAGCCGAGTGCTTCAGCGGAAGGGCAGAAGCGAAGGACAGATGGCGGCCGGACCTGACGGAAGCGCCCGCATTACGCAAACGCAGTATGAGAAGCTGGTAAAGCAGGCAGATACCTATGCCGTGTTTGAAGATCCTGCGACGGGAGAAAAAGCCACAAGTCCCGTCATTCGTTCCGGCCTTGTGAACCTCGCGGTCAACGGCGGGTACGGCACCATAGACAATGCCATGATGGCCGTGGAGCAGGTGGTGTCCTCTCTTGTGCAGAGGTTTCCGGACAAGATGAAGGGGCTGAACACAAGGCAGAGAAAGGAAGCCGCCCTGCTGTATCTCATCAACGGCGAGCCTCGGCCAAGGACTCAGGAACAGCCGGTGTCTGGGGAAAAAGGAAACGCCAGGATCAGGGAGGCGTTGAGCGCGCCGAGCAGAGTGTCTGCACAGTCTGCACAGGACATGACGCCGGAAGAGATTGCGAATCTGCCTCCTGAGGAGCGGGACAGACTTCTTTCTGACCACATGCTGCTTCGGGGAATCCAAGGAATTGGAGACTTTCTGACCTATCCTGCCAGACAGGCCAACAGAGAATAACGGAACGAGATATGAGCAAGACTCCTGTTTATGTGACCATACCCGGTATGGGGAACGACGTCTCTTCGGTAACTCTCGATGATATCATATCGCAGGTGACGGGAGGTACTCCCGCACCGCAGCAGGAGCCGGAGAATCCCGGTCTTCTGGGGGATATCAGGGCCATTGGCGCAGGATTGCTGAATATCCCCGGCGGAATGTGGGATACTGCCAGAGAAGCGTGGCGTGGCGGAGATATTTCCGTGGAGGATTTGCCGGACATTGAGGCTTCGCGTGCAGAGAAGCAGGCCTACGCTGAGGAGTACGCGGGTCAGGCTCATGAGCCCGTGATAGATGCCATGCTTTCCATGCCGTACAGCATGACCACCATGGGAGCTTCTCTCGGGGCCGGATTGGCAGGCGCTGCGGCAGGGCCTGCCGCCGGTATAGCCGCCGGTATGGGAGCCTCCGGCACCGTGGCCAAAAGAGCCGCTACGGATCAGTTCATGCAGGAGCTGCTGCTTTCACTGAGGGACGAGCTGGGACGCACGCCGACGGAAGAAGAATGGCAGAAGGTCAGAACGTATTTCGAAGCCAATGCGGATAGATACGGCTATGCCGAAGCCATTCCCGAGGCGATCAGCAATGCCCTGTTCGGCGGCATCATGGGCAAACTGGGAACGGGCATCATCAACAGAACAGGGGTGAAAAACAGCCTGGGGCGCGGTCTCATGCGTCTTGGACTGGAGGGACTGCAGGAAGTTCCTTCGGAAGTGGTGACCGGGCGATACCAGAGCGGGGAAGAATATGCGGCCGGTTTGCGGGACGATATGCCGACGCTGCTGGATACCGTGGAGGAAGTGGCTCCCGCGACGCTTGTGCAGTCCGGGCTCATGGGACTTGCCGGCATGGGGGGAAGCGCTGCGCTCAGACGCCTTCGCAGAAACAGGGCTGAGGTGCAAGACACGCAAGCAGAAACTGCCATTACTGCTCCGGAAACGGAAGTCTCCCAGGAAGGGACGAGAGTGCAGGAAGGTCACGAACCGAGCGAACAGGGCGGGACGTCGCTGGGATCCGGCAGTTTTTCTTTCGATGCGTGGCAACGCATGATGAGCGGAAACGGCACCGAATCGGCGGCAGTGCGGAGAGGGCCCGTCGGACCTCAGGCAAATTTGTTCGGCATGGGACGCGTGGCCGACGCCATGTTCAGTCAGAGAAATGCACCGATAAAGCCTGCGGATACTCCGGCATCCGACATGGAAGCGAATCTGTCGGCGCACACGTTGACGCCCCGGGGTTTCTCAGAGGGCGGTGCGATAGATCTTCTGGGCGGCGGTAGTTCTTCGCATGAAGTCATGCCGCAGGATGACGCCATAGATGTGGAGTGGCGGGAACTGCCAGCCCAGGGGCTTCTGGGAGCAGGAAGGCGTCCGGCTCTTCCCTCTCCGCAGGGGCGTCCTGATTTTTCCACGACGCCTGTTCCTCCGGGAAGCGGACCGGCTGCACCGTCTGCCGTTTCGGGACTCATGGGGGCGTTCATGCCTACCGGGCACAGTTCGTTTGTACCCGGTGCCATGAACATTTCGTCTTTTATGCCTTCTGCCGTTCAGGCGGCGGGCGCTTCCGGTACAGTTCCAGGGACCGGGATACCTCAGGGGCTGACCTTGCCCGACATCCATCGCCCGGTTCCGCGACAGAATGCGGAATGGGACGGCGTGGAAAAAGCAGGCCGTGGCCGGGCAGCCATGGATCAGAGCGATATTGCCGCGAAACTTCGTGGGCCAGATGCCATGGAGCTGAGTGAGTCTGCGGGCCCGGTGCAGAAAGAGAGGGGGACTTCAACGCCGGAAAGCTCCGATATCGACGTCATGGCCCCTTCGGATTTCAAGACGTTTTCCGAAGGGAAAAAGGTTCGGACGGTATCGGGCAGAACGACGACCAGTATTCCCAGATACAGACATCTCAAGAAGCCTGAGAATCAGAACCGCGTCCTGAACAAGTGGCTGCTTGAAAATGCCATCGCAGAAGCACAGGCACGCGGAAATCGCCTTGCCGCGAGTTCATTCCGTCAGGCTCTTGAAAATCCGAAGGGCATAACTGCGGCGGACTGGGATTCCGCGCATCAGTATTTGTTCGACGCCGGGTTGTATGAGCAGTACGCACAGGCGGAAAGGAAAGCACGGCCGCTGCTGCGTGAGCTGGGAAAACCTCAAGCAAAAGTTGAAGAAAAAGCGCCGGTGCGGGAGATACGGTCGTCTCATTCTGAAGTCCCGTTCGAGGCTCACTCAGACCGAAGCGATGAGCCTTCCCGTCTGCCTGCCGAGTCCTCCGAAGTCAACGAGGTGGCCAGGAGCACACAGGCCGACCCCTTAGGTACGGCGCACACCGAGTATTCCGGCAGGCCGGAAGAAGCCATTGAGTATCTTCTCCAGGTGAAGGAAGGCCATGTGCCCGCCGCGTTCCATAAGGAAGGCCTCGGCGACATTGACCTGCCGTGGGGCAGGGGAGGCAAGGGGGGGTATGGCGTAGCCCATATTATTGAAAGGAGAAATAAGCAAGGCAGCGATGGAGAAGCTTTTGTGCGTCGGTTGCCCTCTATTATTTCAAGAGGAAAACCAGAAAAGCGTGAAGGTTTCCCCGGGCGTGTTTATGTCGTCAGCCATGAAGGCAATGCCGAGGCTGTAATCAGTCTTTCCTATCTGGGGAAAGACCGGATATGGCTGCTGACTGGCTACGAATATAAGAAAACCCCGTCAGGGCAGCGGTCGGACGATAGACCTGTAACCGCTTCTGGTAACGAACAGCACATTCCTTCGTTACACCCGGACGGGGAAAATCCTTCAAGCTCGGAGCGGGGATCGAGCTTGGCTCAGACTTCCGCTTCCGGGAAGACTCCCCCCTCAAGCTCCGACGCTGTTGATACCAGTGTACCCGTTCCGGCCGAAACCCGCAACTACGGCACGCTGGACGCCCCGAACATTCCCGCACTCAGCGATTATTTCCGTGACATGTTTGCGGAGGGGCATCGTTTCCGCAACATCGGAGAGGCTAGAACCCTCGTGACGAGACTGCTCGGCGCAAAGCTGAATCAGCGCTTGTTCAAGCTGGTGGATGAGGTCATGGAACTTGGCGTCATCAAGCGGGCACGGCAGATTGTGGAGCAGGGCAAATCTCCTCTTGAAACCTATCGAGAGCTGGTGACGCTTTACGGCCAGCAGCCGAATCTCGGCGTGCGCACGTCCACCAGCATTGCGCAGCAGGCGTATTCTACGCCGGTGCCCATTGCCTACCTGACCGATATTCTTGCCGGTGTGACGCCGGACATGAAGGGTGTGGTCTATGAGCCGACGGCCGGTAACGGTTCCCTGCTCATCAACGCCGGGGACAATGTTCTGGCAAATGAGCTGAACCATGACCGGGCGGAACGCCTGAGATCTACCGAGCTTGCCAGGCGGGTTACTGAGCATGACGCCACGGATGATTCCTGGGTAAAGCAGAAGCAGTTTGCCGCGGCCGTGGTGGCGAATCCTCCTTTCGGAACGGTGAAGGACAAGGACGGCAGAAACCGCGTCTTCCATGTCGATGGTTTTGAGACAACGGAAATAGATCAGGCCATTATGCTCAATGCCCTCAGCCATCTGAAAGAGAACGGCAGAGCTGCCGTCATCATAGGCGGCAAGATGGGGAACTCCGACGAGGCCAGGTCGGCAAAGTACAACACCGCCGGCCAGAGAGCATTCTACAAGGCGCTTTTCGACCGGTTCAATGTTGTGAAGCACATTTCTCTGTCGGGCGAGCTTTACAGCAAGCAGGGGGCCAAGTACCCTATCGACATCATCGTTATTGACGGACATCGGCCCACGGAGAATCCTGTGTATCCCGCGGGGCAGGTTCCTCGCATGTATACCAGCTTTGAAGAGCTGGAGGAGGTCATCCGTGGCGTACGTTCTGAGAGCAGAAGCAAACGGCCTGAGTCTGGAGATTCCCGTGGAGAGCGCGGAGCTGGCGGATCGCGAGGAAGTGGCGAGCGAAGCATCGAGCGCTCTGTGGAAGGCACTGGAGAGGACAGGAACGCTGGACGAGGACTGGGAGCCGACAGAGGAAGGCAGAATGCTCCTGAACGAGTGGGCGGCACGGCTGAGCAACGCAGGGTTCTGGATGCCGGAAGGGTGCAGCCTGGACGAGATTCTGTTCAATCTGAAGGAAGCCAACGTGTTCGGCCTGCTGACGGCGGACGTGTCCTTTCCTCTGAAACTGGAAGAACAGGTGAGCGAGAAGGAAGCCGAAGAGATGCTGGACTGGGAAGTGATAACGTCCGGTCTGGTACAGGCGGAACCCGACTGGATGTAGAGGCCGAGAAGCAGGCTGAACGTCCTGCGCTTCCCAAGACGGAAAAGGCGAAAAAGGCCGCGCCGAAGGCGAAGAGCACGGCCACGCAGACGGCCTATGTGCCGTCGTCCGACGGCTTTGCCCTCGGCACGCTTGTTCCCAACAACATGGCACTTCCCGTGCAGCGGGCTCTTGACTCCGTTTCCGATGAGCACGGCGGCGATATTGACGCCTATGTCACCCGGGAACTGGGGTACAAGGACGAAGAGGCCATGCATCGCGCCTTTGCCGGTGAACAGGTGGACGCGCTCGGTATGGCCCTGCACAACATTGCCCGCGGTAAAGGGTTCATTCTCGGCGATCAGACGGGCATCGGCAAGGGGCGCGTATGCGCCGGAGTCATCCGCTGGGCCAGAAAGCAGGGTAAGATTCCTGTTTTCGTGACCATGATGCCCGACCTGTATGTCGATATGCTGCGGGATCTTGAGGACATCAACACTGCTTTTCGTCCTTTCCTGACCAATCAGGGGCTGACCGGCAAGGATGCGCTGACGCTGCCGGACGGTTCCAAACTCGCCTCCCTTCCCAAGTCCAGGTACAGGAAGGCCGAAGCTGAGCTTCTGGCGGGACGCCTGCCTGACGGCTATGACGGCATATTCACCACATACAGCCAGCTTTCTGGCACTGCCGGTGCTTCTCGAAGAAGCATGCTTGCCGCTATCAACGAGCAGGTGGTCTTCATATTCGATGAAGCTCACAATGCCGGAGGATCGCAGTCGTCCGTCGGGGAATTCGTGCGCGGCATAACGGCCTCGAATCCCAACGGCGTACTTTATTCTTCCGCGACCTTTGCCAAGCGGCCCGACATCATGGGGCTGTACAACAAGACGGACCTTGCTCTTGTGGGTGAGTCTCAGGAAGAGCTTGAGGATACCATGCGGGCGGGCGGTCTTGCCATGCAGCAGGTGGTGTCTGCAAAGCTGACGGAAGGCGGTCAGTATATCCGTCGTGAAAAGAGCTTTGAAGGCGCGACCATGGAGACCGTGACGGCCAATGTGGACTTGAAGCTGGCCGATGAAATGGCGGAAAGCATGAACGCCATCATGGAGGTTTCTCTTGAGCTTCCTCCCGCACTGGCCAAACTCGACAAGGCGCTGAAGCGGGAAGGAAAGAAGGCCAAGGAACATGGCGGAACCGGAAGCGGAGGCGCATCGTCCATCACATTTTCTTCCGTGATGCACAATCTTGTGGCACAGACGACGCTGGCCATCAAGGCGGACGCCGCAGTCGAGGCTGTGAAGAAGGCCGTGCGTGATGGGCAGAAGCCCGTCATCACGCTTTCCAACACCATGGGCAGCTTCATAGCTGAATATGCCAAAGCCCACGGCCTGAAGAACGGGGATGCGATAGAACTGTCCTTCCGTGACCTTTTCAAGTCCTATCTGCGCAAATCTCTCGAAGTCAAGGTGAAGGAGCCGGGCTCCAAAAAGGGTGAAGAAAAGTCCTTCGATATCAGAGAGATGAAGGACTATGACATCCCCGGACGAGAAAGAATCGAACGCATGGCGGCAGAGGTGGAACGCCTGATAGACAGGGCGGATATCGGGCGTCTGCCGGTGTCGCCGATAGATTACATCATCGACGCTCTGGGGCGTGAAGGCATACGAGCCGGGGAAATCACGGGAAGAACCGAAGGTGTCCATTATGATGCCGACGGCAGAACGAGCTACTACACGAGGGAAGCCGGCTCTGCCGTCAAGGTGCGGGCGTCCGGCGGATTCAACAACGGAGACCTTGACTGCCTTGTCATCAACCGTTCCGGTTCCACAGGCATCAGTCTTCACGCCTCGGAGAAGTTTGCGGATCAGCGCCGCAGGAATATGATCATCCTGCAGCCGGATCTGAACATCGACGTTTTCATGCAGACTCTCGGCCGAGTCTTCCGTACGGGACAGGTCGTGCCGCCGGTGTATCAGTTCCTGCTGTCCGACATGCCGAGTGAAAAGCGCCCGGCCGCGGTGCTCGGAAAGAAGATGGCCAGCCTGAACGCCAATACGACGGCCAGCGCCAAGGGGACGCAGAGCTTCGACAATATTCCCGACTTCCTCAATATGTACGGAGATCAGGCTGCCTATGAACTGCTTTCCGAGGATGAGGAAATCAACAGGACTCTGGGGTATCCGCTGGAGGAGAGCGACAGCGGCTCGACTCCCGACATCTCCGGTCTTGCCGCAAAGCTGACCGGGCGCATTCCTCTTCTCAAGGCCGCTGAGCAGGTGGAAATCTACGACATGCTTGAATCCTTGTACCATGCCGCCGTGGAGCTGGCAGAAGCCAACGGAACGAGCGGTCTCAATGCCGCGACCAGGGAACTGGATGCGAAACAGCTCCGCAGCATGCAGCTCACGCCTCCCAAGCCCGGAGCTTCCGGGCCGTTCTCCGGCCCTTCGTATGTCAGCGAGTATGATGTGAAGGTTCAGGGCAAGCCTTTCTCTTCCAAGGAAGTGCTCAAGCATATTGAAGAACACAAGACGCCGGATCTGGAAGAGCTCAAGAAGAAGGGGGCAGATTACCTGAGGGAACGGATAAAGGGCAAGGATGAAGAGGCCGGTCAGGCAGAACAGGACCGTGTGAACGCTCAGTGGCGTCATGTTCAGGGGATAATTGACGATTTTCCTGTGGGCGCAAAGGTTTCCCTTACAGGCGAAGGAAACGCCTTTGAGGGCTTTGTCACCAACATCATGTTCACCGACAAGAAGAAGGGCGGCAATCCTGTAGCGCCGTCTTCGTGGAAAATCGTTGTGGACGTGGCCGATGCCCGCCGACAGGTTGCCGTTCCGTTTTCCAAGCTGGTGGATGGGGGCGGTAAGCTGGACGGCGGAAAGATGGCCATAGGGCATAACGGTCGAAGCCGGGAGGCGTTGCTCAAACGTTTCGACGAAGCCCAGAGTGCAAGCCGGGAGAAGCGGTATATCGTGACGGGTAACCTTGTGGAAGGCTACAACAAGATGGACCACAAGGGCGACATCATCAGCTTCCGAAATGCCGACGGAACCGTGGACATGGGCATTGTCCTGCCCAAGAACATGGACGTGCAGCGCTTTCTCGATGAAATGCCCGTACGGTTCAGGACTTCTGCTCTTGCTGAGAAGTTCATGGGCTCGATGGGAGACAGCATACCGGTAGTACTTCAGACCGGCGACGGGTTCCTGCGCATTTCCGGCAGCAGGAAGGACGGATTCCGGCTGTTCGCCCGCTATAAAAAGGCCGACGGCGCCCGCTATTATCTGGACGACAAGCTGATTCATCTTGTGGGCGGGGATTTCATCAAAAGCGGACAGGAGATGCGTTCACCGAAAGTGGATGCCGAGGATATGCCGCAGATCCTTTCCTACCTCTATGAGGAAAAAGGCGTGTCGCTGAATACCTCGACCAACAGGGAAGCCGCTCGTGAGATTACCGGCGACAGCCATGAATTCAGCGAACAGCCGATGGCATCTCTTTCCAAGGGAAAATCTACAGCTCCTGACTCCACGCCTGTCACGGTGGTGGATGTCGACCCCAGTATTGTGCCTGAGTTCAAGAAGATTGGAGAGCTGGTTAATTGGCTCAAAGAGTACTTTCAAGATAAGCGAACAGAACGTATTGAATCTACACAAAAGCTCGTACTGTTCAGCAATACTGGATTGTCAGCTTCAACCAAGCGCATACGAGAGCGTGGAAGTCGTGAGACCTATGGTGGTTTGAATAATCTTGTAAAAAAAGCGGTTTTTGACCGCTTTGAAGCAAAGGATATCCGTCATCCAAATTTGGGAGGGCAGGAGATTTACTACTCGGCCATGCTGCTTGATGGACGGCTTTACGCTGTAAGAATAAGCTTGGACATACCGAGTCAGAAAGAAATTGATATCCGCAAAAAGATATATCCCGATAAGAATATAGAGGACTTACGATTCAAAGGATATGAACTTAGAGAAATAGAAATAGCCCCCATCGCTGAAAACTATGGATTCGTGGGCCATACAGCGACAGAGGCTATTTATAGAAACAGTATAGAAGAGACCGGAGGACAGGTCAAGAAAATAGCCCCGGTTCTGTACCGTGAACCAGCCCACAATGTTGTGGGATTCACGCAGGCAACCGGAGCTATTCATAAAATCAGGTTAGGGGTTCTTCGGGATTCCGTCAAGCCGTCGAAGATTGAAGAGGGCATATTGTCCTCTGTTGTGCTTGGGAAGCATCTTCCGCCGAGAAAGAGGCGGGCGGCAAAACTTCGCGCGGCGGCAGTACAGAGAGTTGTCGATACGCTGAATGGGCGGGCGGAAAATGCCGCTCCCGTCCACGTGGTGCAGACGGCAAACGAGTTGCCGGACAATATCAGGGCGCTTTTTGACGGACATCTGGATGAGGTTGAGGGAGTGTACGATCCTGCAACCGGTGCCGTGTGGATGGTCGCGGACAACATTTCCGATTCGGCGCGCGCTGCGGAAGTCTGGGCGCATGAGCAGATAGGCCATCACGGATTGCGCGGAATGTTCTCCCGTGAGGAGCGCCGACGTATTCTCAATCAGCTCTGGCTGTCTCTGGGAGGTATGGGCAATGCCGGAATTCGCGATATTGCCGAGCGATACGGACTTGACCCTCGCCGTGTGCAGGACGACCGGCAGACGGTCATGGAAGAGTACGTCGCCAACATGGCGGAGAAGCGGCAGAGAGGAAGGCTGAACGGAAAGGAAGAGAGCCTGTGGAGAAGAATCGTCAGTGCTGTGCTTCGTTTCTGGAACAGAGCCGTACAGGCTGTTTCAGGGCGTGAAGGTCGGATGACGCATGAGAACATTGATTCTCTTCTATCCGAACTGGGCGAGTATGTCTGGGCGGGAAGAGGCAGGGAGATGCATGTCGGCGCCGGGGTAACCGGTTCGGAGGCGCTGGCTTCGCAGAAAAGAACTGCCAAGGAAATTACCCCCGAAGCGGAGCATGCCGCTTGGGAGCATCTCCAGAAGGATATGGCGGAGTGGGGACGGCAGGTTGAGGAGTTTCGTCCTGATCGCGGCATGCCGGGAAGACAGCCCAAGCTGATGGATGTTTGTAGTACTCCTGATGTGTTACAGCAACTTGGAGCTCCTGCTCTCCCGATGACCATGAGTGCCGACAATCTGGCGAAGATTCTTTCGACGAAAGCTGACCATAATCTACCGAAGGA
>JAXUUT010000008.1:0-3898 GCA_037230945.1 bacterium | reverse complement strand
ATAAGTTTTCGGGAACCCCCAGCCTAGCTGGGGGTTTTCTTTTAACCAAAAAAGGAAGGCTCACGCCTTCCCTTCAAGAATCCAGACATTTTCCGCCGTCAGCGACGGTCGGGAAGCGGATAACGACCGCAGGTAAACTTTTCCCCTTCCGGACAGTATCCTAGTCTCTCACACCGCGCCCCCGCATGGCGGAAGACTTCCGGCAGAACTTCCCGACACAGGCCGAGCATGGTGCGCGCCACGCCGCGTATTTCCCACTGTGCCCGGGTGCAGCAGCGATGTTCAAAGAAATTGAGCAGCGTACGGCAGTTCATGGTAACCACAATGCTGGATGCCGCAGCCTGCGGGAGCACAAAGCGGGCATCTTCGCAGGAGGAGGCCCCTCGGCCGTCTTCTTCCAGCATTTCCTTAAGGTCACGGTACGCGCTGCCCACTTCTTCCATGAAGCTCAGAAAACGCGCCTTTGCCCTGGGATTGGCGGCAATGGCGGGCGGCATGACGTAGTTCATGTCGGAAGCGTCCACATAGCGCTGACTCTGCTGGGAATAGCTTGCAATGCGATGTCTGACGAGCTGATGCGTAAGCGCGCGCGACACGCCGGAAACGGCAAAGGTAAAGCTTACGTGTTCAATGGGGCTGGCGTGCCCTGAGGCCATGATGCTTTCCACAAAGGCGGCCTGCTTTTCACGCGTGATGTCGCCGGCAAGCAGACGCGGCCACATGTCCGCCACGTCTCCGGCGTGATAGCACTGACGAAAGGCGGCATAAATGAGAGAAAGCGGCTCCGGCGTATGAGCCAGAAGCTCCACGCGGGCTTTGACTTCGGACATGTTCTCCTCCTGTTCGCCGGAGACGGCGAACGACGCGTACCCCGATAAGGCACACGGTACATCATGATTTCATGGACAGCGAGGCGCGTTCAGGAAGCCTAGATAAGACTGCCCTGCATGGTTCCGCCGTACAGACGATTGAGATGCTTGTACGCCTTGGGCGTGGCCACCCGGCCGCGAGGCGTACGATTCAGGAATCCGCACTGAATGAGATACGGCTCATAAATGTCCTCTATGGTGCGAATTTCCTCGGAGCAGGCTACGGCCAGCGTTTTCACGCCCACGGGACCACCGTTGAAATGATCAATGAGCACGGTAAGAATCTTGCGATCCATCTCGTCCAGGCCCGCCTCGTCCACATCAAGACGCTCGAGCGCCGCTCTCGCCTGCGTTCCGTCCACAACGCCCTTGCCGTACACGGCCGCAAAGTCGCGCACGCGGCGAAGCAGACGGTTGGCAATACGGGGCGTTCCGCGGGAACGACGTCCGATCTCGAGCGCCCCTTCTTCCGTGACCTGCACGCCGAGAATGCGCGCCGAGCGCTGCACCACACGGGAAAGCTCTTCGGGAGAATAGAATTCCAGACGGCTGATGATGCCGAACCTGTCCCGGAGCGGCGAAGACAGAAGACCGAGCCTTGTCGTGGCGCCTACCAGCGTAAACGGCTCAATGTCCAGCTTCACCGTGCGCGCAGCCGGGCCCTGACCTATGATGAGATCCAGTGTGAAGTCTTCCATGGCCGGATACAGCACTTCTTCCACGCTGATGGGCATCCGGTGGATTTCATCCACAAAAAGAATGTCGTGCCGGGAAAGATTGGTCAGAATGGCGGCCAGATCGCCGCTCCGCTCCAGCACAGGGCCGGAAGTGGTGACAAGGTTGACGCCGAGCTCCGCGGCCATGATGCGGGCAAGCGTGGTCTTGCCAAGGCCGGGATTGCCGTAAAAAAGCACGTGATCCATGGACTGACCGCGCTCCTTCGCCGCGTTCAGATACACGCGGAGATTGGCGCGCAGCTCCTCCTGACCTATAAAGTCTTCCAGCCGCTGCGGACGGATGTTTTCATCGGCGCAGTCCTGCGCCATGCTCTTGGGAACGAATTCAGCCATTTATTTTTTTCCTCTGGCCAGCGCCTTCAGCGCGGCGCGCAGGGCTTCGCCCACGTCAAGTTCAGGGTCGTTCTCCAGAACCTTTCTGAGCACCTGCCCGGCCGTCTCTTCATCATAACCCAGATTGGCAAGACCCGTAAGCGCGTCACGATATACGGAAGGTCTTCCCGCCACGGCGGCGGCAAGAGAAACGGAAGCCTCACCCTTCAGCTTATATTTCAGTTCCAGAAAAATCTGCTGCGCCGTCTTCTTGCCTATGCCGGAGACCTGCGTGAGCGCCGCCGCATCGTCCTCGGCAACGATGCGGCGCAGATCGTCGGGACGGAGGCGGGAAAGAATGGCAAGAGCCGTGCGCGCTCCCACGCGGTTGATGCCGGTCAGAAGATTGAAGGTCTGACGCTCATCCCAGGAAGGGAAGCCGAACAGCTCCTGAGCGTCCTCACGCACGATGAAGCTCGTATAAAAGGAGGCCGTACCGCCCTGAGCAGGAAGCTGAGCCAGCGCATGCTCCGGCAGAAAAATCTCGTAGCCTGTGCCGCCGGCCGTCACCAGCACGCAGCTGTTCTCGGTGCGTTCCAGCACCCGCCCTTCCATGTAGGCAAGCATACAACCTCCCGTTGCCGTTCCGAAATCGCGCTCCTCTTGCCGCATGAACGCTCAGAATCCACGCGTTCTGCGCAGGAGAAGCAGAAGTCGGGATTTTCCCGGGCTTCTGACCTTAATGTTGTCTGCAAGGCCGCCGGACTTATTGTGTTTGCGCATATTAACAGCGCGAAATATCTGCATTTTATGTAAGCGTATAGCCTACGTTATTATAGCGGAAAACGCAAGATACGACCGTGCCACCGCTTCCGAAGCTCATTGCAGACACATTAAGAGGGCGTCTGTCCCTGCAGGCGCACGCGTCTTGATTCTCTCCCGCCCTTTTTCCTCGTCATCATAAAAAAAATTCTGCCGAGCTCAGTCCGCACATACGGGAGCCGGAGCCCCTGCCGACATATCCCGGTCAGCCTGTAAAGAATGTTTTTCATCACGGCGTGCAGCCATGACAACGGCAGGACGCCGAAAGGCAAGCCGCAGAGACAAAGCATATCCGGCCATAGGACCATCGCCGCAATACAGGGACCATCCTTCTGACTTCCGCATCGGAACGGGTAAAAAAACTTACTCCCCGAGACTACGCTTTTCGAGGCAGGGAAACTGCAATGACTCGGGCTCGGCGACATGAGCGGCGTGCCTTGTCGACGAACTCTCCCTCCCTGCCCGTC
This sequence comes from bacterium, assembly GCA_037230945.1. GTDB lineage: Bacteria > Desulfobacterota > Desulfovibrionia > Desulfovibrionales > Desulfovibrionaceae > Mailhella. Next base: position 691 of record JAXUUT010000008.1, on the reverse strand, counting down.
AGAAGAAAAACTCTTTTCTCCGGGAAAAAAACTTGCCCAGCCCTTTTCGGCAGCAAATTATTTTCTCCGCGGCCCGAACGAGACATTCTTTCTTGATGCTTCCGGTGCCCGCCGTCATGCGAGAACTTCAGGTACAAGCCCCATATGCCCATCTTTTCAGGCGTGTTCCTGCCGAAAGCCCCGCCGAAGAAGCGACGGATCGGAACCCGGAAGCGCGGCTTCTGCGCCTCTGAGCGCCGCACAGGCTCAAAAAACGCCACGCTGAGGCCTCGATGCTGCCCCGGGGCTTCTGCACATCTCACGGTTATTGACGAAGGCTCATAAAAACGTACGCCGACGCAAAACCCGTTTCCTTTCCGTCGGACGCCTCTGCCGCCTGCATAACGCGAGCGCCTGAAAAACGCATCCGCCGCGGCATTGCGAAGCGACGGATTCAGAGGCCGCAGGAGCACGTCTGATGAAGAAAACTCCCAGGAAGAAGTTCGGGCCATATTTTTCCCCAAAAAACGCCTTGAAGTTCTCGGGAGGCACAGGAAGGAAGGTCAGCCCGACCGGCAAAGAGCCGGGCAAAGCGCACCGTGGACGGATTGCCCTGCTCTTCCTCCGGCAGGCATATTCTCCGTTGCCGGGGCCTGTCTTCTCCGCTTCCCTTTCCACCGGGCGACAGGCGACTCCCCAGGAAAGCTCATTG
>JAXUUT010000133.1:0-23773 GCA_037230945.1 bacterium | reverse complement strand
CGACGATGCTGCAAAGAAGCATCATCATCTGCGGCCAGACAAGCCCCCAGATGGTGCCGAACGGCACATCACGCAGCCATTCGCCGGAACGGATGACGGAACAAATACGTAACAAAGCAGACATGGGCAGAAGATAACGCAATTATCTGCGCTGGCAAGGGGTTGCAACAGGGCGCGGCAGACCTGATGAAGCCTCTCGGAGGCTCTTCCACCGCCGCCGGAGCGACGCTGCGTTCAAGACGAAACGAGGGAGGGATCTTCCCGGCAGGCTGCAGAGCCTCCCCTCTTTGCCGCAGGAAGAGAGACCGTTCACCCGAACAGACTCAGACTTCCGCCGTGCATGGCGTCGCCCAAAAAGCCGAGCCTGACAGTCACGGCCCGCGGGGAGGCGCCGATACCTGGCAGGGAGAACGTTCCTCCGACGTCCGACCCACGCTTTTTTTCTGCAGGCGTGCGTCACGACAGGGACGCTCATATGCGAGTTCCGGCAGAAGACAAAGACAGCGAAACTTGTTTCACTGTCCCCGCATGCGCTTTTTCCAAACGCCCTGCTCCCAGAACGACGATCTGCCGCCGTACGGGGACATGAGAGCCCGCGGCACCGGAGACAAAAAGACCGGGAAGACTCCCCATGCAGGAGAAATCATTCCCGGCTTCTCTCCGCGTCCGGCAGAGCGCCGGACACGGGCAATGCACTAATCCAGAACCAGCGTCGAGGTCAGATCCTCCAGCGTTTCCCTGCGGCGGATGAGACGGGCCTTGCCGTCCGCGCCGATGAGCACTTCTGCAGGACGCATGCGATGATTGTAGGTGGAGGCCATGACCCAGCCGTAGGCGCCAGCATCGAGCATGGCGATGACGTCGCCCTGCTTTATGAGCGGCAACTGACGATCCTTGGCAAGAATGTCGCCGGACTCGCAGATGTTGCCCACAATGGTCTGCTCCACATTTTCACTGTCGGGCCTGCCGTTCTCACGGTAGATTTCCACGTCATGGAAGGAGCCGTAAAGCATGGGACGGGCCAGCACGGTAAAGCCTATGTCGGTGCCGGCAAAAAGATGCGGACCGTTGTTCTTGGTGGCATGCACGGTGCCGAGGACCACGCCGCACTCGGCCACGACGTAGCGGCCAGGCTCGATGAAGAAGCGCCCCTTGTACCCCGTGGCGGAGGCCCAATCCGAAAGGCATCCGTGGATGGCTTCGCCGAGGGCCTTCAGATCCATGCGGCTCTGCCCTTCATACTTGTGATAGGGCATGCCGAAACCGCCGCCGAAGTCGATGATTTCCAGAGGATACCCGAGCTTCATCAGGCGTTCCGCCATGGCAAGCAGAATCTTCATGGCATCGATATAGGGACCGGCCTCCATGAACAGGGAGCCGATGTGCTGATTCACGCCCACGAGACGCAGATCGTAGCGTGCCACAATGTCCTGCACCTGAGGCACCATGTCGGGATCGACGCCGAACTTGGTCTTCTTGCCGCCGGTCACCACCTTTTCGCTGTGTCCTGCGCCGATGCCGGGATTGAAGCGGACCATCACCCGGCCGCCGGGGCAGACCTGACCGAACAGTTCAAGCTGAGAAAGAGAATCCACGCTGACCACGCAGCCGTGATCGGCGGCATTCTTGAGCTCTTCGGCGCTCACGTTGTTGCAGACATAGGTGATTTCTTCGGGAGTAAAGCCGGCAAGCGCATTGATGTGAAGCTCGCCGGGGCTCATGGCATCGACCACGCAGCCTTCGGAACGGATGATGCGAAGCAGTGCGGGATTGGTGTTGGCCTTGGCGGAATAGTTCACGCAAAAGCCGGGAAGCGACGAGAGGCCCAGAAGATCGCGGCAGCGCTCGCGCAGTATGTTCTCATTGTAGACATACAGAGGAGAACCGAAACGGGAGACCAGTTCACGGGGATCTTCCTGCCCATAGAAGTTGACACTGTCCGTATAGGTGGATCGTACGTTTGCCATTTTCTCTTTCGTACCTGTGTAAGGAAAAAGCTCCGGAAACAGGCCCGCGACATGGAACGGCAAACCATGACTCCGGCCTGAAACACAAAAAAACGGCCGCCCCCGCAAGGCGATGAACGGCCATCCGAGAGGGGAGAAAGCAGGCGCTTTCTCCCCGTGACAGAATAAAGACGGCCCTGCCGCAAGGGGCAGGGATTGAACGCTTTACTTCTTATATTTGTCGAGAGCGGCGGCCAGGCGGGTCTTGCCGTCCAGCTTCTGCTTCTTGAGAGTCTTCATTTCCTGCTCTTCGCTGGGAGAGAGGTAGCTCTTGCCTTCAAACTTGGCGAGCTGCTTTTCATACAGCATATGTTCTTCCCAGAGAGCCTTCAGTTCAGGATCAGTATCGCCGTACTGTTCCACAATCTTGAGATCACGTTCTTCCATGGCACAGACTCCATTGTGTTGGGGTGGCAGGGAAAAAGCCGGCAGACCGGCTTCCTCTAAATTCATACGCCGGCCAGACGCAGTCCGAGCTGAAGCAGAGACTGCACGACCACGCCGTTGAGCAGTTGCAGGGCGACCAGAGCCACGATGGGGGAAAGGTCTATCCCGTTGACCATCACGAAGGGGAACGCCTTGCGGATACGGTAAAACACCGGTTCCGTAAGAGCCCTCAGCGTGCGGACGATCGCATTATACGGATCGGGCCTCACCCACGAGAGAAAGGCCGCCACGATAACGACGAAAATATAAAGATTGATGACCAGACTCAGAAGCCCGGCAACAGTCGTAACAAGATTTGCAAAGACGAACATGGCTCCTCCATGAAAAGTCCTGTATTCAGAGTGTTGCCTGATTGGCTTCCAGATGCAAGCAAAAAAATGAAATTTCCGACCACAAATTTAGCAGACGCAGCGAAGACGCTTCACGCCGTCCTTGAACATCACGTCCATCTTGTCGGGCGGAAGCAGCTCGATGACGGCTCCCGTACCGAAAACGGGATGATCCACCAGCGTATTCACGGCAAAGGTGCCGGTCATGCTGTAGGCCACGGGCACCGCCGCTCTTCCGGCGACAAGACTGGTCCAGCGCTGCTCGTTTTCCTCAGCGCGGTGGGCAAGCTGCTTCTCTTCTCTGGTAAGTCTGGGCGCGGCGGCGCGCTTTTCCGCCTTGACGGTGGCATCCACAGCTTCCGCACGGTTGTGACCGGCCTTCACGCGCACGGTCTTTTCCACCTTCGGACGGGCATGAGCCTCGGGAGCAACATACTTATGCACGCTGCCGCAGGCGCGGCATTCAACCTTGACCGGCATGCCGTCGAGGCACGCCATGACGACGTGGCCAGTGACATCCTTGCAACGCGAGCAGCGAGCCTCAATGATCTGACCTGTAACAAATGAACTCATGAAACGAAAAACTCCAGATGGATTTTCGGCGCAGGACTCCCTGCGCGCAACACACGATTCTACCGGGCTCCGCCAGGGAAGCCCACGACCGCATGGGCGGTCGAAAAATTTTCCGTCAGCAGCGCGTCTCCGCCTCGGCCTTCATGGCGGCTATCTCATCCCGGATCACGCGGGCCGCAGCCGAAGCAGCCGTCTGCTCACTTTTCTTTTCCCATTCCTGAACGCGCTTCTCAAGACTGTCCACGCGCGCCTCAAGGTCGGAGGCTTCCTCGTCATCCTGTTCCGGCGACACCGGCAGCCTGGCGTCGAGCATGCGGCTTACCAGCTCTTCCATGTTGAGACGAACGGATGCGTCTTCCAGAAACATGGTTCCGGCCTGGGCGATCTGCTGGCTCAGACTTTCCACGCTTTCCTCAAGCTCCCGACACCTCTTCTCAAGAGAGACAACCCGCTCTTCCAGCGCCTTTACTTCGGCCTCATGCTTCTCCTTCAGGGCACGCAGGCGATCGTCCTCTCCGGCAGTCTTTTCTTCGCCAGCAAAATCGGCGTCGTCTCCGTCATCAGCCCGACCCGCATTCTGCTCCGCACCGCCGACGGCACTCTCCGCCGCAGAAGAAGCGCACGGCTTTGCCCCGAGACTGTCCCCGTCTCCCTGCTCAGGCACGGCGCTCTCATCCAGAAGCACCACTTCTTCCCCGCCCTCGGCACAGTCTTCGACCATTTCGGAAACGGTCTTTTCAGGCTGCTCCGCCATGTCGGCATCATCGGGAAGAAAAGCGGTTTCTTCCGCCTGCACGGCTTTCTCATCCGATGCGGACTGAGCCACGATGTCCAAAAGCTCAATGACCTCTTCAGGCTGTTCAGGAGAACGTTTTCTTTCTTCCATGATCCCCTCTTGGCGGTACAGAAAAATGTGGGTCAAAGATATACAACTAAAGGCAAGGCTTCCGCAAGGCCAAAAAAAGCCCCCTTCCGGGGGCAAAACGAGGCCGTAGACAACCGGCCGCAGTTTTGCCCCGCCCCTTGCAGGCGGGGCAAAACCAGAGATTCAGCTAGTTCTGCTTGGGATGGCAGGCAGACCCGGAGCAGCCCGTAAGAGCCTGCTTCATTTCAGGACGGGTCTTCGCAACCTGGGTATGGCAGCCGAGGCAGGAGTAGGCAACGTGGCCCTTGCCGTAAATTTCGCGGTCATGAATGATCTTGAAGTAGCTGCGTTCCGCCTGCTTGTCTTCAGGATTGTGACAACCGGCAGTCCCGCACTTGAACTTGGGAGTGGTGCCGGCGACCTTGTGATGACAGACGGCACACTGCTTTTCCGTATCGACAGCCAGCGGGGGGAAGTGAGCGGGCATGCTGGTATGGCAGGCCGTGCAGTCCTGAGTAGTATGGATGTTATGATCGAAATAGACGGGCTTATCGGTCAAATCCATCTTGATGGGCCCGGCAGGGATATGTGCGAACTGCGCGGCGCCGGCCGGCAGAGCCAAAGCGGCGACTATCAGAGCGGCGGAGCCGAACGTCAGCAGCTTTTTCATAGGGTGACCTCCTCCTGGTCTTTACACGAAACCAACGCTCACGCTGCAGAGGCATAAGCAGAATTACGTTACTTCCAAAACAGAAATAATGTCAAGAGAGAGCGCTCAAAGACGGGCTCTCTTTCCGGTGCCGCCGGATGATTATCTGTCGGCTCACTCTGCACCCGCAGACCCGCACCATGCGCGAACACCTTGTGTCATCCTACGCTCCTGCAGACAAAAAAGCAAAAGGGCCGGAACGTCTTTTTTCGTTCCGGCCCCGATCTCTACTTGGAGGTATTGGCAAGCAGCGGTGAGTTATACATCTTCACCTTGGCCTGCGAACTGAGCTGCGTGAGATAGATCTGATAGATCATGTTGGCTCTGTCGGCAACAAGGCGGTTCTGCATGTCGGCCTCGGCGTTTTTCCATTCCTCTTCGGAAGGAGCTTCAATGGCGGACACGCGGGCAAGCACGGCGCCGTCCTGCACGCGATAGGGCTCATTGAGCCACGCATCGCTGACTTCAGGCACGGCAAAGGCGGCCTGAGCAAGCGCGGGATCGGCAATAAGATCGGCAATGTTGCCGTCGCGTCCGAAGGGTTCGGACGTCTTGACGGTCGCGCTTTCGGCGGGCTTGCCGTTCTGGAACGCGGCACGAGCCTTGCGGGCGTCGTCCATGGCCATTTCAGCAGCCTTCTGCTTGGTGAGGAATTCCACGATGAGCGGACGCACTTCGTCCAGCGGCTTCACGCTCTGAGGCCTGCTTTCCGTCACCTTCACCACCAGCAGCGCGTTGCCGGAAGGCACGGCGGAATCGAGCACCGTACCGGCAGCGGCGGCAAGAATGGTCTGCACGTCGGAGTCGCGGATGTCGAGCTTGCCGGCCAGTTCCTCGGCGGAAATAAGACCGGTGCTTTCAGCCTTCACGGCCGCAACGGAAGCGGCCTTTGCGGCCTCTTCCATGCTCTTTCCGGCAAGGGCCTGCGCCAGCACGGCGTCGGCCTTCTCTTCCAGACCATGGCTTGCGGCTTCGGTGGCCAGCTCGGCGCGCAGCGCGTCCTTCACTTCATCGAAGCTGTGGGTCACGGCATCCTGATGTCCTTCCTTCTTGATGAGGTGGAAGCCGAACTGGGTACGCACGGGAGCGGAAACCTCGCCGTCCTTCAGCGCAAAGGCAGCCTTGGAGAACTCGGGAACCATCTGACCGGCGGTGAACCAGCCGAGGTCTCCGCCCTGGCTCGCGGTGCCGTCCTGACCGCTCTTTGCCACTTCGGCAAAGTCTTCGCCGCCACGGATGCGGGCTTCAAGGGCCTTGATCTCATTCTCGGCCTTCTTCACCTCGGACTCGGGCGCGTCGGCAGCGACACGGATGAGGATGTGGCGGGCGTGAATCTTTTCTTCTTCGGTATACTGGGCAAGACGCGCGTCATAGGCGGCGCGCAGCTCATCATCTTTAATAATGGAAGGATCGCCCATGACTGCGGGGTCAAGACGGACATATTCCACATTCACGCTGGGCGGAACCGTAAAGCTCGCGCTCTGAGCCTCGTAGGTCTTGGCGACCTCCTCTTCGGAAGGCGCGGCCTTGTCCATGTGCGCGGAGGCGGGGAACAGAATGTAATCCACGCGGCGCCGTTCGGCGGCATAGTCGAAAATGGCCTTCACGGCGGAAGGATCGACATAGGCTCCGGCGGTCACAAGACGCTGGAGCTTGCCGGGAAGCATGGACTTGGCCTGATCGGTCTCGAACTGACGGGGAGTGAGGTGATTTCTGCTCAGCACCTCCTTGTAGACGTCAGGATCGAACTTGCCGTCCTTCTGGAAGTAGGGAAGCTGCTCGAGAAGAGCGCGCAGCTCGTAGGGACTCACGGTAAGTCCCGCGCGTTCGGCCTCGTCCTCAATGAGCTTTTCCTGCATGAGCGACTGCAGAACGCGCTGCTCAAGCTGGAAGCTCTTCAGCATTTCCGACGTGATGTTGGGAATGGAACGGCGCACGTTGTCTTCCATGGCGGCATAGGCGCGCTGAAATTCCACTTCCGTAATGTTCCTGCCGTTGACGGAGGCCACGAGTCCCTTGGGGCCGGTATAGGAACCGATGCCCCAGAAGACGAAGACCACGATGATGATGCCGAAAGCCAGTTTTACGCCCCAGGACTGGGCGTTGGCTCTGATGCCGTCCAGCATGACGACTCCTTGCTGTTGTTATTGATGTTCACGAAGCCGCGGACGGCCCGAATTTCTTTTCCCTTTCAGACGCGACGGGCGCGCACGGCGTTGAGCAGTCCGCCGGCTCTGAGCACGTTCCATTCCTTTTCGGAAAGATCGTTGCGAACGCGCACCTCGCCGAGGCCCTCCACGTTCAGCACGGCTTCGCCGCCGGCCGTCATGGAAGCGGTGTCCAGGGTCACGGAAGCGCCGAGCGCCATGCGGTCATAATCGCCGCCGTTCACGAAGATGAGCGGAAGAATGCCGAAGTTGATGAGGTTGGCTCTGTGTATGCGGGCAAAGGACTTGGCCACCACGGCACGAACGCCGAGATGACGCGGCGCAAGAGCGGCGTGTTCGCGGCTGGATCCCTGGCCGTAGTTCTCCCCTGCAACAATGATGCCGGCAATCCCTTCGGCCTTCACCTTGTCCTGCCGCTTCACGAAGTTCTCGTCAGTACGGCTGAACACGTAACGGGCGATGGCGGGCACGTTGGAGCGCAGCGCAGTGATTTCCGCACCGGCGGGCATGATGTGGTCGGTGGTGATGCCGTCGCCGACCTTGAGCGTCACCTCGCCGGAAAGCTTGCCGGGCAGAGGTTCAAAGGTCTCCAGAGCCACGATGTTGGGACCGCGCAGAATTTCCACCTTGGAACGTTCCTCTTCCGTGGCTGCGGGGAACAGGAAATGATGGCGTCCGCCGGGCACGTGCGCGGGGAAATCGGGATGAGCGGGAGCCTCGCCCCAGGTTGCGGGGTCGGTGAAGCGGCCGTTCAGGGCGCACTGCGCCGCCGTGACGGGGCTGACCAGATAGACCTGAGCGTCTCTCGTGCCGCTGCGGCCTTCAAAGTTGCGGTTGAAGGTGCGCACGGAAACGCCGCCGGACACGGGCGAGCTGCCCATGCCGATGCACGGTCCGCAGGCGCATTCCAGAAGTCTCACGCCGCTGTCGAGCAGCGAAGCCAGCGAACCTTCTTCCGTAAGCATGGTGAGGACCTGACGGGAACCGGGAGCCATGCAGGTGTCGGTTTCGGGGCAGACGCGGCGGCCGCGCAGGGTTTCGGCCACGAGATGCAGATCGGCGTAAGACGAGTTGGTGCAGGAGCCCATGGCCACCTGATCCACGCGCAGGCCGTCGAGCTCGGCAACGGGAACCACGTTGTCGGGCATATGGGGACGGGCCACCAGCGGCACTATGGAAGAGAGATCCACTTCCATCTCTTCGTCGTACTGCGAGTTTTCGTCGGCATGGAGCGGCTCCCAGTCCTGTTCACGGCCCATCTGCTTCAAAAATTCGCGGGTGCGCTCGTCGGAGGGGAAGAGAGAGCCCGTGGCGCCGAGTTCCGCGCCCATGTTGGTGATGGTGGCGCGTTCCGGCACGGAAAGCGTGCTCACGCCGGGACCGCAGTATTCAAAGATGCGCCCCACGCCGCCCTTGACGCTCAGACGGGAGAGCATGTGCAGAATGACGTCCTTGGCCTGCGCCCATCCGGTCAGACGGCCGGTGAGCCACACCTTGACGACCTTGGGCATGGGAATGCTGTACGGTTCTCCGGCCATGGCGAGGGCCACGGAAAGACCGCCTGCGCCCATGGCGAGGCAGCCCATGCCGCCGGCGTTGGGAGTATGGCTGTCGGAGCCGAGAAGCACACGGCCGGGACGGGCGAAGTTTTCCAGATGAAGCTGATGGCAGATGCCGGTGCCGGGAGCGGAATACACCGCACCGAAGCGCTGCGCCGCCGTGCGCAGGAAGCGATGGTCGTCGGGATTGCGGAATCCCATCTGCAGCGTATTGTGATCCACATAGCTTACCGAAAGCTCGGTACGAACGGAAGGGAGGCCCAGAGCTTCAAACTGCAGCCAGGCCATGGTGCCCGTAGCGTCCTGCGTAAGCGTCTGATCCACACGAAGCCCGATTTCCTTGCCGGGGATCATCTCCCCTTCCACCAGGTGGGCACTGATAATCTTGTGAGCAATGTTCATGGCAAAACCTTTCATGGCCGACAGGGCCGGCCCGTCATGCGCGGCCTTTTGACGATCGGCCGCAACAAATCCGCAGACTCGGCCCAAAAAACTCGGGGACCGGTCCCGGACACACGTTGGAAGGCTCCATTTATACAAGGATAATGCCCGGAGGGCAAGCGTCGATATGGAAGCGCTCCGCCCCGGGAAGGATTTTCTCCTTCAACCGCGCATCCGGGGAAGGGAAAGCATCGTGGTTGCAGAGCTGAGGGGATGGGCGTATACTCCCTCTGATTTTTTTACATCCGGAGTTCCCATGGCAGAGAATATCGGCATCATCGCAGGCGGCGGACAGTTCCCCCGCCTTGTGGCACAGCAGGCCCGCGCCGCGGGTCTCGGCGTGATCATCTGCGGCTTTCAGGGGCATACCGACCCCGCCACCGCCGAATGCGCCGACGTGTTTGAACTGCTCCACTTAGGACAGCTCGGCCGCATGGTCAGCTTCTTCAAGGAGCACGGAGTTTCGCGCGTCTGCATGGCCGGTTCCATCAGCAAGCCCAAGGCTCTGGAGTTCCGTCCGGACTGGCGCGCCGCAAAGCTCCTCTTCACGCTGAAGAAGAAAGGTGACGACGCGCTCTTGCGCGCCATCATGGCCGACATAGAAAAGGACGGCATACGCATCGTGGCTTCCGCAGATCTTGCGCCCATGCTGCGCGCTCCCGGCGGCACGCTCACCCGCCGTGCCCCGACGGAGGACGAGTGGAAGGACATCCGCTACGGCTGGCCCATCGCCCGCAGCATGGGCGCGTTCGACATCGGTCAGTGCCTCATTGTCCGCGAGGGCATGGTCATGGCCGTGGAGTGCCTCGAAGGCACGGACGCCACCATACGCCGCGGGGCGGAGCTCGGCGGCGAAGGCTGCGTCGCCATCAAGATGGTGAAGCCCGGACAGGACGAACGCGTCGATCTGCCTTCCGTGGGGCTTGCCACCATACGCAATCTGGTGGAGCACCATTATGCGGCCCTGGCCATTCAGGCGGACAAGACCCTGTTCTTCGACCGCGATGAAGCGCTGCGGCTTGCCGATGAAAACGGCCTTGCCGTCGTGGCTCTGCCGGACGATTTCGCCTGATTTTCCCGTCGCCTCCCTTTCCGGACGTCATCATGTCAGTCTCATCCTCTTCCACCGGCCGCGTCTCGCGCGGCCAGATCGTCACGCTCGGCCTCTTCGTCGCCGGTCTCGTCATCTGTCTTGCCGCGGGTCTTTCCCTGCTCTGGGCCCTCGGCTTCGGCGTGGTCTGCTTCAGCCTTCACGCCCGCAGCACGGGCATAGCCTTTCCGGAAATTGCAAGGCTGCTTCTGCGCGGCATAAGGCGCATAGCCAACATTCTCACCATATTCACGCTCATAGGAATGCTCACGGGCGTCTGGCGCATAAGCGGCACCATTCCCATGCTCATCGACTGGGCGCTCTCCCTCATCAATCCCACGTTCTTCGTGCTCTGGAGCTTTCTGCTCTGCGCGGCGCTGAGCACCCTCATAGGCACCGCCTTCGGCACGGTGAGCACACTCGGCGTCGTATGCATGCTCATGGCGCACACGGCAGGCTTCAACGAGGTGCTCGTCGGCGGAGCCATTCTGAGCGGCGTGTACGTGGGCGACCGCTGCTCCCCCATGTCCTCCAGCGCGGCGCTCGTGTGTGCCCTTACCCATACCGACATTTACGGCAACTTCAAAAGAATGCTCCGAAGCGGGGCCGCCCCCTTTCTGCTCACCTGCGCAGGCTACGCCCTGCTTTCCCTTCTCGGCCCGGGACACGTCATGCCCGAAGGCGCCACCGACGCTCTGCGCGCAAACTTCACCTTCAATGCGTGGGTTCTGCTTCCGGCCGTCGTCGTTCTCGTTCTCGGGCTTCTGCGCATAGACGTGAAAATCGCCATGGCCGCCAGCATCGTGCTGGCCTGCGGCGCGTCTCTCGTCTTTCAGCACTGCTCTCTCTCCGCGCTGCTCTCCACCATGCTGCTCGGATACCGCCCGCCCGTCGACGACATAGCCATGCTCAAGGGAGGCGGCATCATCTCCATGCTCAACGTGGCCGCCATTGTGGCCATATCCTCATCCTATTCCGCACTCTTTGAAAAATCGGGACTTCTGAACAGCTTTGAAAACATGGTGGAGCGCACGGCAGCACGCATCGGCGCCTTCCGGGCCACGGCCCTCGTGGGACTTCTCACCACGGGGCTGTCCTGCAATCAGACGCTCTCCATCATTCTGACCCGTCAGCTCTGCGCCCATGCCCAGCACAACCGTCGGGAAATGGCCATGTATCTGGAAAACAGCGTGGTCCTGCTCTCCGCCGTTCTGCCCTGGAGCATCGCCTTTTCCATGTGCAGCCTCACGCTGCAGCAGGGCCCGGTCATCATCGTCTTCGCCCTGTATCTGTGGATGGTTCCCCTGTACTGGTGCCTCAGGTCCAGAAGCGTCCATCAGTCCTGTCTGCGCCCGCCCCTGGAATTTTTTCTTGCCAAAAAACGTCGCCGGGTTTAAAAATGACGCGTTCACCAGCTAGGGGAGCCTTACGGCTGAGAAAGAGGATAATGCCTCTGACCCTTGGAACCTGATGCAGTCAGCACTGCCGAAGGGAAGCTCGGTTTCCTTGCAGGAAGCCTCACGTCCACCCCCTTTGGTGGACGTTTTTTTTTCATCACAGCGAGGTTTCCATGCGCATCACCGTCAACGGCGAACCAGAAGAAATCACCGAAGGCCTCACCCTGCTCGACCTCATCATCGGACGCGGTATCGACCCCGGCGTCGTCGTCGCCGAACTCAATCGCGACATCGTTGCCAGAGACAACTTCGCTGCCGTGCGTCTCAACCCGGGCGACAGCCTGGAGCTCCTGCACTTTGTGGGAGGAGGTTAATATGCAGCAGTCCGACAAGCTTGTCATCGGCGGCGTGGAACTTGACAGCCGTCTCTTCATCGGCACCGGAAAATACCGTGACGACGCCCTCATCCCGGCCGTATGCGAAGCCAGCGCCGCCGAGGTCATCACCGTGGCCATGCGCCGCGTGGACAAAAGCGGCGCCGGAGTCATGGGGCACATCCCCTCCTCCATGCGGCTGCTTCCCAACACGTCCGGCGCGCGCAACGCCGACGAGGCCGTGCGTCTCGCCCGTCTCGCCCGCGCCGCGGGCTGCGGCAACTGGATAAAGATCGAAGTCATATCCGACACCCGTCACCTTCTGCCCGACGGCTACGAAACCGCGAAGGCCACCGAAATTCTGGCGAAGGAAGGCTTCACCGTCCTGCCCTACATCAATCCCGACCTCTATGTGGCCCGCGCCTGCGTAAACGCCGGGGCCGCGGCCGTCATGCCGCTCGGCGCGCCCATCGGCACCAACAGGGGCCTGCGCACCAGGGAAATGATAGGCATACTCATTGAAGAAATAGAACTCCCCATCGTGGTGGACGCCGGCATAGGCCGTCCTTCCCAGGCCTGCGAGGCCATGGAAATGGGCGCGGCCGCCTGCCTCGTCAACACCGGCATCGCCTCCTCCGACGATCCCGTCGCCATGGCCATGGCCTTCCGCCGCGCCGTGGAAGCCGGCCGTGCCGCGTACCTCGCCGGAGCCGGCGCCGTGCGCAGCGGCGGAGCCGTGGCGTCCTCCCCGCTCACGGGATTTCTGCGCTGACGAAAAACCGCACCGCTGATCTGCCCGCCGTTCCGCCGCTCAACGCTCCGGTACGACGGACAGAGAACTCTGAGGTCAGGGTGCCTTCCCGCCGCTTTCACGCTTCTGCAAAACCGGACAGACAGACGAGCGCCTCATGCAGGCCGCCTCTTCCCCCGTGCCCGGACAACGGCAGAACCGCCCTCTTTTGCCTCGATCCGCCCGCGCGGATCATGAAAGGGAGCGTTGTCCAGACACAGCGCTCCCGCAACGCATCACAAAGGCACAATGCTTATGGATACTCCCGTTCTGGCTGATACCTTCGCGCCGGGAGAGGCGCATTTTGACGAATGTCTGGCCGAGTGGCCCAGAGAACGCCGGGCAGAACTGGCCGCAAAGGCCACGGAACGCGACGTTCTTGCCGCGCTCAAAAAGGATACGCTGCGTCCCGAAGACTTCATGGCCCTGCTTTCCCCGGCGGCGGAGCCCTTCCTTGAACAGACGGCACGGCGTTCCCGGGAAATCACGCTTCGCTTCTTCGGGCGGGCGGTCAACATCTTCTCGCCTCTCTACGTCTCCGACATCTGCACGAACCACTGCCGCTACTGCGGCTTCAACGCCGACAACCATCAGAAACGCCGTCATCTCACGGTGGACGAGGCCGCGGCCGAAGCCTTCGCTCTGGCCGACGCGGGCATAAGCCACATTCTTCTGCTCACCGGCGACGCCCGTCACATTGCCTCTCCCGAATACATCGCGGACGTGGCAAAGCGCATCAAGCCCCGCTTCGCCTCCGTGGGCGTTGAAGTGTACTCCCTCACGCTGGACGAATACCGCATGCTCATACAAAACGGCGTGGACAGCATGACCATGTTCCAGGAGACCTACAATCCCGAGCTGTACGCCTGGCTGCATCCGGCAGGCCCCAAGCACGACTTTCTGTGGCGGCTGAACACGCCCGCCCGTGCGGCAAAGGCCGGCATGCACAGCGTAGGCATAGGCGCGCTCATGGGACTTGACGAGTTCATTCACGACGCCTTCTGCACGGGTCTGCACGCCTGGTGGCTGCAAAAGCACTTCCCCGGCACGGACATCGGCCTTTCCGTGCCGAGAATGTGCCCGCACCAAGGCAGCTTTGAGGTAAAGCACGGCGTGGACGACAGAAAGTTCGTCCAGTACATCACCGCGCTGCGCTGCTTTCTGCCGCGCTGCGGCATCACCGTGTCGAGCCGCGAGAGCGCCGACATGCGCAACCACATCGTGCCCATCGGCGTCACCCGCGTGTCGGCGGGCGTGTCCACGGCCGTGGGCGGACGCGTGGTGGAAGCGGAAAACTCCGGCCAGTTCGACATTTCCGACCACCGCTCCGTGCAGGAAATGACCCGTGACCTTGCCGCCCTGGGCTATCAGGCCGTGGCCAAGGACTGGGAAGCCTGCGACTTCTAACCATGCTTGAAGGCGTTCTTTCCTGCTTCACGGCAGCGCAGAGAATAAGGCTTGAGTCCGCCCGCGTGGGCATTGCCGGAGCGGGCGGACTCGGCTCCAACGTGGCCGTGATGCTCGCCCGCTCCGGCGTGGGCCACCTCATCGTCATCGACGGCGACATCGTGGAGCCTTCCAATCTGAACCGGCAGCATTACTTCCCCGCCCACGTGGGACGCGCCAAAACGGAGGCCCTCAAGGAACAGCTTCTCAGCCTGAATCCCGATCTGGACGTGGATGCCCGCAGACTCTGGCTGGACAGGGACAACATTCCCCCGCTGCTCGATGCGGCGGAGCTCTGGATCGAGGCCCTGGACCATGCCGCAACAAAGGCGCTTTTCGTCTCGTCCGCCGCTGCCGCAAAAAAAACCGTCATCTGCGGCTCGGGCATGGGAGGCTTCGGCGGACACGCCATGACGCGCCGCCGTCTGGGCGGCATCATCGTGGTGGGCGACATGAAGACCGACGTTGCCGACAGACCGCCGCTTGCGCCCCGCGTCATGCAGTGTGCCGCCATGCAGGCCGACGCGGCACTGGAATGGCTGCTCACCGGAACCATTGAAGCTTTACTTTAAGGATTTGCCATGGCCCGCATACTTCCCGGAGAAACCGACATCTATGCCCTTACCGATTCCCGCCTTGCCCTCGGACGCAGCGTGGAAGAACAGGCACGTGCCCTGCTCGATGCCGGAGTGAAGATACTGCAGTACCGCGAAAAGCACGCCCACGCCGGCGTGATGCTCGAAGAATGCCGGACGCTCCGCCGCCTCACCGCGGAAGCCGGAGCGTGCCTCATCATCGACGATCATGTGGACATTGCCATGCTGGTGGACGCGGACGGCGTTCATGTGGGGCAGGACGACCTGCCCGTGCCCGAGGTACGGCGTCTTCTCGGACCGGACAAGATCATAGGTCTGTCCACGCACAGCCCAGAACAGGCGAAGGCCGCCGTGGCCGCCGGAGCCGACTACATAGGCGTCGGCCCCATCTTTGCCACGCAGACCAAGGAAGACGTATGTGCTCCCGTGGGACTTTCCTATCTTGAATGGGTGGTCGCCAACATCAGCCTTCCCTTTGTGGCCATAGGAGGCATCAAGGAGCACAACATTGCAGACGTGACGAGGCGCGGCGCAACGTGCTGCGCTCTGGTTTCCGAGCTTGTAGGCGCGCCAGACATCGCGGCCAAGGTCCGCGCCGTTCGGGCGGCAATGCACAAAGAAATCTGACTCCCGGTGTCGAAGGAAAGACTCTCTCCCCCGGCGGCCTGGAACGGAAACGCCCGCAGGGCCGCCCCGTCGTTTCCGGCTGCGGAAAACGTCCCGCAAGGCCGAACGCCGTTCGGCCTTCTCCTTCCGCGTCTTTCCGCAAAGGTTCCGCACGCCCCAAAAGGCTCAGCGGACCGCTCCGCTCCCATCCACGCTCATCACGGGCATGATGCGGGGTTCCTTCCATTCCGGATACCTGGCCAGCAGCACGGGGAAAAGCTCATTTCTGTCCGTCACGCCCTCAGGCACGTCGCCCGCGGCCACGAAATAGGAAATCCGGGCCTCCGAGCCTTCCATGACGCTGCGGCTGGTCACGAACACATAGCCTGCGCCGAGCGCGAAGGCCTCGGCCTCGGCATAGGTTTCAAAGGGATGGACGTTGCCTGCCGCATCATGAAATTCAAACCGAATCATACGCTCTCCGAAAACGTTGCCTGCCGGTACGGCACGCACCGGTCATGACCGAACCTTACGTCCCAGGTCAGCGGCGTCAAGAAAAAAAGCGCCTTCCTTCTCCCTCGGCCATGCAGATCTCCCCCGCCCTGCCGCCTTTCTGCATCCTCCCTTCCCTGCCCCTTCAGCGGCCATGAATGTTCCGCCGTTCCGCACAGGAATAAATGCTCTCCCGACTTGTCAGACACAGAGGAAAGAACTATAGGAAGGAGACGCACATCACCCGGCGAACCGTCCGCCGGTACAAAAAGGAAGTCTTACTATGAGCGATTGCGATCACAAGTGCGGCAGCTGCGGCCAGGACTGCGCGGAACGCACCGAACCTGTCGACATGAAGGTGAAGCTTCACAAGTTCTCCACCGTCAAAAAGGTCATCGGCGTCGTGAGCGGCAAGGGCGGCGTCGGCAAGTCCCTCGTCACGGGCCTCTTGGCCTCCAAGATGCAGAGCCGCGGCTCCCATGCCGCCGTGCTTGATGCCGACATCACCGGGCCTTCCATTCCCCGGCTGTTCGGACTCACGCAGCGCATGTCCGGCACGCAGCTCGGCCTGAACCCCGTCCGCTCCGCCACCGGCGTGGACATTGCCTCCATGAACCTTCTGCTGGAACACGACACCGATCCCGTGGTATGGCGCGGTCCCGTCATTGCCAACGTGGTCACGCAGTTCTGGTCCGAAGTCATCTGGAACAACGTGGACTACATGTTCGTCGACATGCCTCCGGGAACCGGCGACGTTCCGCTCACGGTCTATCAGTCCCTGCCCATCGACGGCATCGTCATCGTCACGTCCCCGCAGGAACTTGTGTCCATGATCGTGGAAAAGGCCGTGAACATGGCCCGTCTCGACGGTCTGAACATCCCGGTCGTCGGCCTTGTGGAAAACATGTCCTATTTCGTATGCCCCGACTGCGGCAAGCGCCAGTACATCTTCGGCGAAAGCCATCTTGAGGAAATCGCCAGGCAGTACGGCATCGAGCACACCGCCCGCCTGCCCATTGATCCGGCCATCGCCAAGGCCTGCGATCAGGGCGCCATCGAGGCTGTCAAGAGTCCCTGGCTCGACGATCTGGCCGATGCCATCAGCCGTCTCTAGCAGCATGCTCCCCTGAGCGCGCCTCAATCGCGACCCGGAACGGCAGAGGAGCTCATGTCTCCGATGCCGAATGCGCGCGAACGATGAGCGCATCAGTGCCGAACCATAAAAAAAGCGGCCGTCTTCTTTCGGAAGACGGCCGCTTTTTTTACGACGGATTGTTCCTGTTACCAGCGGGAAAGAATCTGATAGGCCGTCGTGGCCACAATCATGGCCACGCAGGTATTGAAGACAAAGCTGAACAGGGCCCACTTCACGGAGCCCGTCTCCGTTCGGATGGTGACGAGACTCACGAAGCAGGGCGCGTACAGAAGCACGAACAGCAGGAAGGACACCACGGAGGGAATGTTCCAGCTCTTGTCCCTGGCGATGAACTGCGCAAGAGATCCGGATTCCTCATTCGCGTCATACATGGAATACGCCGTGCCGAGAGTGGTCACGATGACTTCCTTGGCCGCCAGGCCGCCGAGCAGTGAGACGTTGGCTTCCCAGCCGAATCCCGCGTAGCGGGTCACCGGCTCCATGGCGGCGCCGATGCGTCCGGCCACGGTATGCCGGAGCGTGTCTTCATTGAACCGTCCGATTTCCGCATGCATGGCCGCCTCGATGGAGTGCTGCAGTTCGGAACCGGGCTGCGCCGCGTCAAGCTGGCGCTGAAGTTCGGCCAGCGTGGTTTCATGCGCCTGCACCTTGTCTTCGGGCAGTCCGGGATACGCCATGGCCGCCCATACCACAATGGATATGGCAAGAATGACGGTGCCTGCCTTCTTCAGGTATTCCCAGGTGCGCTCGCCGGCATGAATGACCATGCCCTGAAGCGTGGGCATGCGGTAAGGAGGCAGTTCCATGACAAAGGGCGTGGCCGGTCCCTTGATGAAGGAAGAACGCAGAAAACGCGCGGCGAGCATGGCCACGACCCAGCCCGTGAGCGTGAGCCCGAACATGACGAGCGCCTCGTTGCCGGGGAAGAACACGCCGGCGAAGACGATGAACACGGGGAGCTTGGCGCCGCAGGCCATGAAGGGAACGGTGAGCAGCGTAGCCAGCTTTTCGCGGGGACTTCTCAGCGTGCGCGCGGCCATGATGCCCGGCACGGCACAGCCGCCGGCAATGCCGCCGCCGAGGATGTACGGCACCACGGAAGCGCCGTGCAGACCGAAGATGCGGAAAATTCTGTCCAGCATGTAGGCCATGCGCGCCATGTAGCCGGAGTCTTCCAGAATGGCTATCTGCATGAAGATGAGCAGAATGAGCGGAACAAAGCACATGACGCCGCCCACGCCGTCGATGATGCCGGACGTTATCATGGACTTCAGCACGCCGTCGGCCATGTTGGTATCCACAAGATTCCGCAGCCAGGCAAAGAGCGACTCCACCCACTGCATGGGTATCTCGCCGAGCGTGAAGGTAATGCGGTACATGAGGTACATGATGGCGAGCATGATGAGCGGCCCCATGAACTGATGCGTCAGAATGTGATCCGCCCTGTCGGACAGATCCATGCGCTGGGCGATGTCGTCGCGTCTCGTCAGAACTCCGCGCAGAAGCGAGCTTATGTACCCGTAACGGTAATCGGAAATGATGGCTTCGGCGCTTGTGCCGAGGGTGGCCTTCAGATGGGCCTCGACCTCGTCGATGTGCTCCTTCACGTGTGCCATGACCTTGGGCTTGTCGTGACTGAGCTCGGAAAGAATCTCCTCATCATTTTCCAGAAGCTTCAGCGCCAGCCAGCGGGTGGGATAGGGAGCGCAGCCCACGCCCTCCTCGTCGAGGGATTCGGTGAGGTGCTTGAGCACAGGGTCGAGGTCCGGACCGTAGGAGATGTGCAGAGGATGCCAGGGCTTTCCCTCGAACTTGCGGCTGAAGGCCAGAGTCTCGCGCAGGTATTCCTGCAGACCTTCGCCGGTTCGGGCCACGGTTTCCACCACGGGCACGCCCAGACGTCGGGACAGTTCCTTGACGTCGATGCTCATGCCCATGGCCCGGGCCTCATCCATCATGTTCAGACCGATGGAAACGGGAACGCCCATTTCCATGAGCTGAACGGCCAGATACAGATTGCGCTCAAGCGCGCCGGCGTTGAGCAGCGCCATGACGGCCAGAGGCTTTTCCGTACCTATGACGCGACGCGCCACCCGCTCTTCCTGCGTGTAGGCCGTAAGGGAATACGCACCGGGCAGGTCGATGATGCGTATGGACTCGCCGTCGCAGTGGGCTATGCCCTCCTTCTGCTCCACGGTGATGCCGGGATAGTTGCCCACGTGCTGACGGGAGCCAGTCAGGGCATTGAACGACGTTGTTTTTCCGGAGTTCGGATTTCCGGCGAGCGCAAGCGTAGGCAGGCTGCTGCTCGGCCGCCCGTCATCGGAATGATGAAAATAGGACATTAATCTACCTTCTCCACCAGAATGAAATCAGCTTCATTGTTGCGCAGGCTCAGGGTGAAACCCGGCAGGCGGAGGGCTACGGGATCGCGCAGCGGCGCGCGGCCTATCACTTCCACTTCGGCTCCGGGCACCAGTCCCATGTCGCGGATGCGACGCCCCAGTTCCCCGTCGGCGCGTACAGAAGCAATGCGTGCCTTGGTACCTACAGGAAGAGAACGAAGAGGTATGCTCATAAAGACATCCTTAATGCTGAGGGTTGTTCTCCTCGCATCGGAAGCTTCAGAGCGCAGGCCCGGCACAGGAAACGTTCCGCCTGACTTCTCGGGCATGCTGTCGTGGAACGACTTCGCCCTGAATTTCCCGATACGAAATGCGGTTTCAATAAGCTAAACTCACGCCGCCGGCTTGTCAAATCATAGCAGCCCTCTCTTGCCCCTGTTTTCAAGCTGTGTCATAGTCGACCGGTGCCTTTGCCCGTGTCTTACAGAGCAAGACTACCTTTTTTTCACCTTTCTCCCCGACCCGAACCATGTCCGTTCTGCTTGACGTTCAGCATCTCACCGTCTCCTTCGGCTCCACTCCCGTCGTCCGCGATGTCAGCTTTCAGCTTTTTCCGGGGCGCACGCTCTGTCTTGTGGGCGAATCCGGCTCCGGCAAGAGCATGACGGCCTTCTCCGTCATGCGCCTGCTCCCTTCTCCGGGACGCGTGACTTCCGGCTCGCTGCTTTTTGACGGCGAGGATCTGCTGAAGCTTGATGAAAAAGCCATGCGCTCGCGACGGGGACGCGACATTTCCATGATCTTCCAGGAGCCCATGACCTCCCTGAATCCCGTGCTCCGCATCGGAAAACAGATTGCGGAGCCGCTGGAAATCCATGAAGGACTGCATGGACGCGCCGCCGAAGAGAAAACCGTGAACCTGCTGGAGCTGGTGGGCATACCCGACGCGCGCCGCAGACTGAACGACTACCCGCATCAGTTTTCCGGCGGCATGCGCCAGCGGGTCATGATCGCCATGGCGCTCGCCTGCACCCCCAGGCTTCTTCTGGCCGACGAGCCCACCACGGCCCTCGACATCACCATTCAGGGACAGATACTGCGCCTGCTCGGCAGACTGGCCCGGGAACGGAACATGGGCGTTCTGCTCATCACCCACGACCTCGGCGTGGTGGCGGAGGCCGCGGACGACGTGGCCGTCATGTATGCCGGAGAGCTCATGGAACAGGCTCCCGTCGCCTCGTTCTTTGAACGCCCTCTTCACCCCTACTCACAGGGACTCATGGCCTGCGCTCCGCTTCTCGGCAATCACGACAGCGAAAGGCTCCCCTCCATTCCGGGCATGGTGCCGCTTCCCTCAGAGCTGCCCGAAGGCTGCTCCTTCCGCCCCCGCTGCCCCTTCGCCTCGGAGCAATGCCTTCAGGCACCGCCGCTCGTCCCCGTCGGAGAATCCCGTCTGGTCCGGTGCTGGAAGGCCTCCGCATAAAATTTTTCCCAGGAAGAAAAAAATGCTTGCCAAAGCCCGGCAAATTTACTAAGAACATTCCTGCGCCGAAGTGGTGAAATTGGTAGACACGCTAGGTTCAGGGTCTAGTTCCCGTTCGGGAGTAAGAGTTCGAGTCTCTTCTTCGGCACCAGAATGAATGCAAGGGTTGCGGTTTATGACTGCAACCCTTTTTTTGTTGCAGAGGAGACTTCCTCCGCGCAGCGCCGCAACGATAAAACGCGTCGTTGCGCACTCAGCCTTGCATGACCGCCCGCGCGCAACGACGCTTTCCTGCCGCCATGATGCTCTCCCGGCAAGGCCGCCGACGTCTTCTTCTGTCCGCCGCACATCAAAAAGCGCGCAGAGGCGCAGAACTTCTGCTTTCCGACCGCCCGAAGAGGCCGAAACGTCCCCCTGTCGAAGCCTTTGAAGAGTGCCGTGCTTTCCCGGGGCACGTCGCGCCTCTTCCGCCGCTTGAGGTCGTGCCCTTTCCCCGCTAGCTCTCCTTGCCTCCGTCCTCGCCGCAGCTCCCGTCCTTATTTGCGCATGAAGCGCGCCCCTTCATTTTCTTGTAGAGCGTCGTTCGGTTGATGCCGAGCAGCGCGGCCGCCCCCCTCGGGCCTGAAATGCGGCCGCCCGTAATCTTCAGAATTTCCTGAATGTACCGGCTCTCAAGTTCCTCAAGGCTCGGCAGACGCTCCAGCACGGACAGAACATCCCTCTCCCCGCCTTCTCCGGCCGCGTCCTTCTCCGGCAGCTCCCCGCTGCCGTCCGCATGCCTCCGCTGCTTTGCCGGAACGACCGCCGCCTGCTCTTCCTCCGGCGGCGTCATGGATTCCGCATCCTCCAGCGCAAGATACAGATGATCGCGGTCGGACAGCGCCGCCGCCTGCGCCATGACGTTGCGCAGCTCCCGGATGTTGCCGGGCCAGGCATAACCGCAGAGTCTCTGACGGTCCGCGGCGCTCAAATCCGGAACCTCGCGATGATATCGTCCTGAAAAATAGCGCAGATAATGGCCGGCAATGGCAAGGATGTCCTCCTTTCTCTCGCGCAGGGGAGGAATGGAAAGCATGACCACGCATATCCGGTAATACAGGTCTGCCCTGAAACGCCCCTTCCGGACTTCTTCTTTAAGGTTTCGATTGGTCGCGGCAACGAGTCTGAAATCGGAATGGATGGTCTGCGTGCCGCCAAGACGCATGAAATTGCGCTCCTGCAGAATTCGCAGCAGCTTTACCTGAAAACGGGGACTGATGTCGGGAAGCTCGTCCAGAAAAAGCGTTCCGCCGTCAACGAGTTCCAGAATCCCCTTCTTCTGTCTGTTGGCGCCGGTAAAGGCGCCCTTTTCATACCCCAGCATCTCGCTTTCAAAAAGCTCTTCGGGAATGCTGGACAGGTTGACGGCAATGAAAGGCCCCTGTCTGCCGCTCATTCTGTGAATCCGGCGGGCCACGAGCTCCTTGCCCGCTCCCGTTTCCCCGAAAAGAAGCACCGAAGCGTCCACCGCGGCCACACGATCCGCCTTTTCCAGAAAGTTCCGCATGGTTCCGCCGACGCTTATGAGCTCATCCTGCGCCAGAAGCGGCGAAGAGGCTTCTCTGTCGACAGGCCGTCCCTTCAGCCAGCGCCGTACCGGAATTTCCGCCATTTCCTTCAACTGGGCAAGCAGCTCTTCCGTGAGATCGTCGGCACTCCACAGCCAGTTCTCTCCCTCAAGACAAAGACAGCACCACGACTCGTCACCATATCTGACGGGAAGCAGCAGCCCCATGCCTCTGCTCGGCGCTGCCCCCTGTCCGTCGGAAAGCGGATACATGAACGGAATGTTCTCCTCCGCTTCCTTCACAATGCGAAGACGCTCCTTCGTGGCGAATTCAGCCGCGTCGACGCCGCTGCATGCCAGCAGTTCCGCCCGTCCGTCACGTGCGCACGTCCAGAAGCCCGCACGCGAAGCACCGAGAACCCGGCAGAAGGTGCCGAGCAGATGCCGGAGAAAATGTTCCGAGCCGGCATCCAGCTCCAGCAGAAGTCTCATCAGTTGCCGCTGGAGGGGAACCGTTCGATCCCGGGGCGTCGGAACGCCCCTGCTCGGCAGAAGCGGCACCAGCTCCTGCGGCCACAGATCGTACAGCCCCTCATGCGCATTGAAGGCAGGGTAGGCTTCAATGATGAAGCGCAGCGCCGTTCGGCGGTCATGTCTGCGCAAATAGGAGAGCGCAAGCAACGCTATGGTCTTTGCCGCCTCCCAGACCAGACCATGCTCAACGAAAAACGTCCGGCACTGCTTCAGGACGGCGACGGCCCCGTTCAGGTCCCCGACGTCCATCATGGCTGAGGCACGAAGCCTCAGCGCCACATGACGCAAGGTCAGATTTGGACCGGAAAGATACCGTTCCAGAACGTCCGCATATTCATAGCCCGGAACGTCGGGACAACCACCGACGTGAAGAACATGCAGCAGTTCCAGAAAAAAGGGCAGAGGCGGAGCGTAGCGGATGCCCGAGGACTCCGCCGCCTCCATCGTCGTCTTCAGAATGCGCCATGCGTTTTCCAGCCTTCCGCACACGGCATGATATCGGGCAAGAGCGACCTGCGCCGCCACCCAGCAGGTCATGACGCCGCCTCTGCTCACGCCGGACAGAAGAGAATCAAGATGCTCCAGCGCCCCTTCGACATTGCGGACGTCAAGCAGCTCATGCACAAGATAAATCTGAAGATAGCGCACGGCCGCAGCATTGCGCCACGGATGCCGGCTGCGCAGATAGCGCAGAAGAAGGGACTGCGCAAGCTCAAAGTCTCCCGTCAGTCCCATGGCCAGCGCTTCCCAGGGGCGGTACACCTCATCGGGGCAGATTGTCAAATGAATTGCAACAGAAAGAGATTCCCGTCTTCCCGTAA
>JAXUUT010000058.1:0-24125 GCA_037230945.1 bacterium | reverse complement strand
TGTTCGACCATGTTTCCTGATCAATGGTGTCCACGGCGATGACCATGAGCCTTCCGTCTTCTATCCATGGCGCCATGGTGTCGGCCATGTGAAAGTCTTCAAAGGAGAAGAAGCGGCCGTCCTGGCAGGGGATGAACAGCATGGGGCGTCCCGCGTGCCCGTACACCTTGCATTCCATGTCGCGCCCGAGAGAGGGGCTGTAATTCTTGAAGTATCTTGTCTGCATGGCAGTTCTCCGCGTGCGGCGTCAGTTTTCGAGGCCGTACATCAGGGTGTTCATGAAAAAGGGCGCCTGCATTTCCCAGCTCGCCTCGCTGTGTTCTCCGCCGGGCACGACGCGCGTCGTCAGATACACGCCGCGGTCGAAGAGTGCGTCGGCCATGACGCGAAGATCCTTCGCCATGCGCCGGTTGCCCCCGAACTCCTCGGATCCCCAGTCCATGTAGACGACGGTATCGGAAGAGAGCGGTGCAGTGCGCGCAAGCTCGAGCAGTTGTTTTCTGCCCGCCCATACGTGGGGAGACAGCGCGGCCGCGCGGGAGAAGATTTCGTTGTGCTTCATGACGGCATACAGGCTCATGAGACCGCCCATGGAGCTGCCGGCGATGAAGGTGCTTTCCCTCCACGGGATGGTGCGCCAGCGCCTGTCGATGGAAGCCTTGAAGGTGTGGATGAGCCAGTTCATGGTGATGTCGCCCCTGCCGGTGACGGAACCGAACTCGGGATCGAAGAAGTCGTAGGGCGAGTACTCGGAGAGGCGTCCGTTGTCGGGATGATGATTGCATTCCACGGCGGCGACGATGAGAGGCACGTCGAAGAAGTCGAGGTATTCCGCAAGACCCCAGCTTTTGCCGTGAGTGGCGTGAGAATCGAAGAAAACGTTGTGTCCGTCGAACATGTAGAGCACGGGAAAGCGTCTGCGGGGCTGTTCCCGGTACATGGTGGGCAGGTAGAGATAGGCCCGGCGTTTTTCCCGGCCGGTGAGTTCGGGAATGGAGATGTTCCAGAATTTGACCATAACGGTATGGGCGTCCTTTCCATCGTGGCTCCACGGCTTTCATGGAGCGCTCTGTTCTGGAGAAACGGCGCAGGGCAGATCCCGGGGGAGAGGGTTCGCCGCGAAAAACGTCGCATACGGCAGAGGGCTCCCTTGCGTCATGTTCTCTGAAAATGGCTTAGCACAAGGGAAGGCGGATGACAATGACGGGAGGGGGGCGGTGAGAGGAGGGGGCAGACGCCCGTTGTCTCCTGCCGGAGGGGACGGATGGAGGGGAGAAACGGAGGCATTGGGGGAAAGGAGGAAGAAGGTGAGCAGCGACGAAAAAAGCCCGAGAGAAGAACTCACGGGCTTTAGTTTTCTGCTGGTGCCGAAGAAGAGACTCGAACTCTTACTCCCGAACGGGAACTAGACCCTGAACCTAGCGTGTCTACCAATTTCACCACTTCGGCGCAGGAATGTGAATAGACGATTTGCTCTCCCTTGGCAAGTCTTTTTTGCGAAAAAGAAAAAATTTTCCTTTCAGTTTTCGTTCCGGTCGTTTTTTGAGGCAAGGAAGGCGTAGCGGCGATAGCGCCTTTCCGCTTCGCTTCTGGCCTTTTTTTCCAGCTCGAGCGCCTTGTCGGGGAAGGTGCGCCGCAAGGACGCGTAGCGGTTTTCTCCCTGAAGAAATTCGCCGTAGTCGAGCGTGGGCGCTTTGCTGTCCAGCGTGAAGGGATGATCCTTGTCCGGATGATGGCGATAGAGCGGCCAGTATCCCGACTCTGCGGCGCGCTTCATTTCTTCCTGTGCGTGCGCCATGCCCGCGCGTATGCCGTGGGCGGTGCAGGGGGCGTAGGCAATGACGAGGGAGGGGCCGCGGTATTCCGAAGCCTCTCTGAGCGCCTTCATGAGCTGTTCGGCGGAGGCTCCCATGGAGACCTGCGCCACATAAATGTTGCCGTAGGCCATGAACATGGCGCCGAGATCCTTCTTGCCGCTTCTTTTGCCGGAGGCGGCAAACTGGGCCACGGCGCCGAGAGGCGTGGCCTTGGAGGACTGGCCGCCGGTGTTGGAGTACACCTCCGTATCTACCACGAGCACGTTGATGTCCTCGCCGGAGGCCAGCACGTGATCAAGACCTCCGAAGCCGATGTCGTAGGCCCAGCCGTCGCCGCCGAACATCCAGAAGTATTTTTTGACCAGCTGATCGGCGTGGGCGAGAATGTCCTTCACCTCGCCGGTCTGCGGCAGTTTTTCAAGTTCTGCTTTAAGAACGTTCGAAGCTTCTTCCGAGCCGTCGTAGTCGTCGAAGAGCTCCAGCCAGCGACCGGCCGCGTCCTTTGCCGCCCCCTCCGGAAGATGGCGGGCAAGTCCGGTCACGCGCATGCGCTGCGCCTCCCGCTGCTGCCTGACGGAAAGCAGCATGCCGAGGCACAGTTCCGCGTTGTTTTCAAAAAGGGAGTTCGTCCAGGCCGGGCCCTGTCCGCGGGCGTTGACCGCGTAGGGAATGCCGGGCACGGCGCCTCCCCAGGCCTGGGAACAGCCCGTGGCGTTGGCCCAGTACGTACGGGTTCCGAAAAGCTGGGTGAGAAGCTTCGCGTAGGGCGTTTCGCCGCAGCCCGCGCAGGCTGCGGAAAACTCCAGCAGCGGGCGGCAGAACTGGCTGCCCTTGACGGTGAAGGGATCAAAGACGTGCTTTTCCTCAAGACCGAGAGCGTAGTTCCAGACTTCGCGGGCGTCCGTGGCTTCGGCGCGGGGAACCATGACCAGCGCTTTGCCCGAAGCCGGACATTCTTCCACGCAGGAGCCGCAGCCCGTGCAGTCCGCAACGCTGACCTGCAGCGTGTAGGAAAGCCCTTCGGCTCCCCGTCCCCTGGCGGGCGCGGCGATGAGGCCTTCGGGCGCGGCGGCGACTTCCTTTTCCGTGAGCAGGAAGGGGCGGATGACGGCGTGGGGACAGACGAGAGAACAGCGGTTGCACTGCACGCAGAGCGAGGCGTTCCAGCTGGGAACGCGCACGGCAATGTCGCGCTTTTCCCAGGCGGTGAGCCCCATGTCCATCTGACCGTCCTCGTAGCCGAGAAAGGCGCTGACGGGAAGCGCATTGCCTTTTTGCGCGTTGATGGGATCAAGGAGCCTTGTCACCGCCGAAGGCGCGCCGACGCGGGGCTCGGGGGCCTCGTCTTCGGCGTTCTGCCAGCTCTCCGGCACGGGTGCTTCAAACACGTGGGCAAATCCCGCGCGTATGGCGGCCTCGTTTCTCGCGACCACGTCTTCGCCCTTGGAAAAGTAGGTGCGGCGCACGGCCTCTTCCATGTATTTTTCGGCCTGTTCTTCGGGAATGACGCGGGCAAGGCGGAAGAATGCGGCCTGAAGAATGACGTTCACATGGTTGCCGAGACCGAGTTCGTGGGCGATGTCCGTGGCGTTGATGAGAAAGAGCCGCGCGTGCCTGCGGGCAAGGGCTCGTTTGAGAGAGGCGGGAAGACGCCTGTCCAGTTCGTCGGCCTTCCAGGTGCAGTTGAGAAGGAATGTTCCGCCGTCCTTCAGCTCGTCCGCCATGTCGTACTGCCGGACGTAGTTCTGGCAGTGGCAGGCCACGATGTCGGCGCTCTGCACGGCGCAGGAGGCGCGCACCGGGCCTTTTCCTATGCGCAGATGCGAGAGCGTGAGACCGTAGGACTTCTTGGCGTCGTATTCAAAATAGGCCTGTGCGTAGAGGGGCGTGACGCTGTTGATGATCTCCACGGTGTTCTTGTTGGCTCCCACGGTACCGTCGGATCCGAGTCCCCAGAACTTGCAGCTCATGAGAATGTTTTCGCCTTCCGTGTTCAGAGGGCCGCCGCAGGGAAGGGAGAGATGCGTCACGTCGTCCGTGATGCCGATGGAAAAGCGGTTCAAGGGTTCCGGTCTGCGCAGATTGTCGAACACGTCGCGTATCTGCGAGGGGTCGACATCCTTGGAGGAGAGTCCGTAGCGGCCGCCCACCACGAGCACGGATCTGCCCGAGCCCATGAGCGCGGTGCACACGTCCTCATGCAGCGGTTCGCCGGCCGAGCCCATTTCCGCGCAGCGGTCGAGCACGGCGATGCGGCGCACGCTTTCGGGCAGGGCGGCCAGAAAATGACGCACGGAGAAGGGCCGGAACAGCCGCACCTGAAGAAAGCCGACCTTGCGACCGCAGGCGCAGAGCGCGTCCACGGTTTCCTGCGCGGTTCCGCTCACGGAGCCCATGGCCACGACGACGTCCTCGGCCTCCGGGTCTCCGTAGTACTGAAAAATGTGATAGCTGCGTCCGGTGAGGGCGCTTATTCTGCCCATGCACGCTTCCACTTCGTCGGGCAGGGCGTCGTAGAAGCGGCGCGAGGCTTCCCGTATCTGAAAGAACACGTCGCCGTTCTGCACGGTGCCGCGTATTCTGGGATGTTCGGGATTCAGCGCCTGCGAGCGGAAGGCGGCAAGCGCGTCGCGGTCCACGAGGGCGGCAAGCTCGGAAAGATCCGGCTCCTCCACCTTGCACAGCTCGTGCGAGGTGCGGAAGCCGTCGAAGAAGTGCAGGAACGGCACGCGGCAGCGGATGGCGCACAGATGGGCCACGGCAGAAAGGTCCATGACTTCCTGCACGCTTGCGGTGGACAGCATGGCAAAGCCGGTCTGGCGGCAGTTCATGACGTCGGAATGGTCGCCGAATATGGACATGGCGTGCGTGCCCACGGTGCGCGTGGCCACGTGAAGCACGCAGGGCAGTCTTTCTCCGGCAATGCGGTGCATGACCGGAATCATGAGCAGAAGCCCCTGCGACGAGGTGAAGGAGGTGGCAAGAGCTCCGGTCTGCAGAGCCCCGTGCACGGCGGCTATGGCTCCGGCCTCGGACTGCATTTCCACGAGGCGAACGCTCTGTCCGAACATGTTCTTTCGGCCCCGGGCGGCCCAGACATCGGTTTTTTCCGCCATGGGAGAAGAGGGCGTGATGGGATAGATGGCGGCGATTTCCGTGAACGTGTAGGCGACATGAGCGGCGGCCGTGTTGCCGTCCATGGTGACCATGTGTTTCGTGGACATGATGACTCTTTGCGTTATGGGCGGCGGGGACGGCTGCCCGTCGATGCGAAAAACGGTTTGCCCCCGGACTGTGCGGAATGGGAGCACAGAACCTTGATACTGTCAATATTTTTTTCTCACGCAAAAAATAAAAAAGGCCGGTAAAACCGGCCTTTTGTTCATAGGTGAATCAGAAGGGGCGCATCACTGGCCGTTCTGAAGGTCGATGATGGGCTTGGCATACTGCACTTCGGAATCCCAGGGGAAGAGCACCCAGGTGTCCTGGCTGAGCTCGGTAACGAAGCTGTCAACCAGAGGAATGCCTGCAGGCTTGGCGTACAGCGTGGCAAAATGCGCTTTCGGCAGCATTTCTCGCAGAATTCTGGCCGTGTGTCCGGTGTCCACAAGGTCGTCGATGACGAGCGTCTCTTCCGTGTTGAAGGAGGGATCGGCACTTTTCAGCACGGTTTCCTGATCCCCTTCCTCCCGGTAGTTGTAGAGCATGATGCAGGCGGTGTCGATATGCCTGATGTTGAGCTCGCGTGCGATGATGCCCGCGGGAATGAGGCCGCCGCGGGTGACGGCCACGATCTTCGTGAACTTTCCGCGTTCCAGAAGGCGCCAGGAGAGAGCCTTGGCGTCGCGGTGGAGCTGTTCCCAGGTGACGGGGAATGTTTTGTGATAACGGTCTGCTTTTGCCACGGTGAATCTCCTGGCTAGTCCTGAGTGTTGGAAGAAAGCGTCATGCGCTCAAGTCTGTTCTTTCTCATGTTGAGGTAGGCGTTGCGCAGGGCAACGTAGGGCTCCAGAGCGGATTCGGTGATCTGGTCGTAGGATTTATACAGGGCGTCGGCGCCGTTGAAGGCCAGAAACACGCTGCTTGCCGTGCTGACTTCCCAGTCGAGCGCGTAGTACTGCGGCTTCATGAAGGCGTCGCCCGTTTCGCCCACGGCTCCGCGCACGGTGGAGGGGCCGAGGAAGGGGATGATGAAGTAGGGGCCGTCGGGCACGCCCCATACGCCGAGCGTGTAGTCGAAGTTTTCCGTCTCGGGATGATAGGGGTAGAGCGGTTTGCTCTGACTCGCCACGTCGGCAAAGCCGAAGCTCACCATGAAGTTGACGAGAGAACGGTCGAATTCCACGCCGGCCTGGGCGAACTCGCCCTGGAGCAGGCTGTTGAGCATGCGCACGGGGAAGGCCACGTTGTGGGCAAAGTTGCTTATGCCGTTGCGGATGGGCTCGGGCACGATGAAGGCATAGCCCTTGTGCAGAGGCTTGACGAGGTATTCAAGAAACCAGTCGTTCACATGGAACCAGAACCGGTTCCAGCCTTCCAGCGGATCGTCCTGGGCGGCGAGGTCTTCTTCGGTGTAGTCGTCGTAGTCGTCCAGACCGCCGAAATCTTCGGTGTCGGAAGGGGCTTCTGCGGAAGAAGACGCCGTTTCCGTCATTTCCTGCGAGGGGGAGGGAGCCGTTTCCTGCTTCGAGGCGCAGCCCGCAGCGCAGGCAAGCACGAGCGCCAGAACGGCGGCAAGCATGATCTGTCGCATCATTTTGCTTCCTTGGGCTTGTTTTTCTGTTCCTCGGCCTTGGCCTTCACCCTGTCGATGAGTTCCTGAGGCGAGTTCTTCGCGAGAATGTCGCGGAACTGGTCGCGATAGTTCTTGATCATGCTTATGCCCTCGATGAGCACGTCGTACACGACCCAGCGGTTGTTCTTCTCCAGCATGCGGAAGGCCACGGGATAGGTCTTCTGGTCTGCGAGAAATTCCATCTGCACTTCCACTCTCTTGCCGTTGCCGCCGGAAATTTCGCCGGTGAAGCGGATTTTCTGACCGTTGTATTCATCGAGCGTGTCGATGTAGGTGTTGCGCAGAAGGTCGGTGAAGGCGTCCTTGAACTGCTGTTTCTGTTCAGGCGTGAACTGCCGCCAGTTGGGGCCGACGGTACGCGTGGAGAACTCCTCGAAGTCGAAGAGACTGAGCACTTCCGCTTCGATCTTCTGCCGGATGGCGGGCTTGCCTTCCGGAGTCTTGAAGGCGGGGTCGTTGAGCAGGGCAAGAATGCGCTGCGCGCCGGCTTCGGCGGTCTGACGGGCGGTCATGTCGGCGGCACGGGCGGGCAGAACCGCGCCGAGCACGCAGAGGGCAAGGGAAACGATGAAGAGCTTGATACGCATTATACGCCTCCGAAAACGACTTTTCCTATGAGAGCTTCAAGATCGAGGGCCGGTTCCGTGTCGGTGATGAGGCTGCCGGGTTCGAGCGGAGTTTCCGATCCTCCGGGGGTGATGGCGATGTACTTGTCGCCGATGAGGCCGCTCGTCTTGACGGAAGCCATGACGTCGTCGGAAAGCGGAACGCCCTCGTTGATGTGCAGATCGACCATGGCCGTGTAGTCCTTGGTGTCGAGCCGGATGGCGGACACGCGGCCTATGGAAACGCCCGCGATTTCCACGCTGGCGCCCGTGCGCAGACCTGCCACGGAGGAGAAGCGTGCGGTCACGGTGTAGCCGCTCTCGCCGAGCACTTCCATGCGGCCGAGCTTGATGGTGAGATAGGCCACGCAGACAAGGCCGATGACCACGAACGCGCCAATGACGGTGTTTTTTGCAGCAGACATAGATTCCTCGCTAATCGTCCAGCCATTCGGCCAGCGCCTGTCGAACGGAGCTGTCCAGCGGCGGAGCCGCCATGCGGCGGGAGTCTTCAAATTTGCGGTCAAGGAAGCGTCGCAGATACGGATTCTGCGATGCGTGCAGTTCCTCTTTGGTGCCGGAAAAGGCGGCCTTGCCGTTCTGCAGCACCAGAACGTGCTCGGCTATGTGGTCCATGCTGCCGAGGTCGTGGGTGACGACCACGGTGGTCATGGAAGGATAGCAGGCCTTCATGTCCAGAAGAAGCTGGTCCATCTGGGCGGCGGTGATGGGGTCGAGCCCGGAGGTGGGCTCGTCGCAGAAGAGCACGGGCGGTTCCGTGACGATGGCCCTGGCAAGGCCTGCGCGCTTGCGCATGCCGCCGGAGAGCTCGCCGGGATAGTAGTCGGCGAACTTGTCGAGCCCCACGAGCGCAAGCGTGCGCAGGGCGGCGTCGCGCAGGGTCTTTCTGGGAAGGCCGGTGTGCTCCACGAGCGGCAGGGCCACGTTTTCCGCGAGCGTGAGCGAGCTTATGAGCGCGCCGTCCTGAAAGAGCACGCCGAAGCGTCGGCGCATCTTGTGAAACTGCGCATCCGACATGCGGCAGATGTCGCGTCCGCCCATGAGAATGCGTCCCGCCGACGGGCGGTTCAGGCCGAGAAGAAGGCGCAGAAGCGTCGTCTTGCCGCAGCCGGATTCCCCGAGAATGGTCGTGATGGCTCCTGCGGGAATCGTGGCGGAAAAGTCCTTCAGCACGAGATGATCGTCGTAGCCGCCGTCAAGATGTTCAAGGGTTATGTCCCATGCTTGCTGGTTCATGCGGGCCTCAGAGCAGGAAAGAGGTGAGGACGTAGTCGGCCATGAGTATGAGCACGCAGCTCATGACCACGGCGGAGGTGGTGGCGTTGCCCACGGCTTCCGCCCCCTTGCCGTCGCTTCTTCTGTGGGCGTTGTAGCCCTGGAAGCAGCAGATGGTGATGACGATGACGGCAAAGACCACGGCCTTGAGAAAGCAGCCTTCCACGTCGTCCATGGTGACGCTCGACTCTATGCCCGAGAAGTAGCGCCCCTCGTTGAGCCCGAGCAGCACGCAGGCTGAAAGATAGCCGCCGAATATGCCCACGACGGTGAATATGGACGTGAGAAGGGGAAAGGTGATCAGCGAGGCGAGGAGTCTCGGCGTGACGAGATAGCCCGTGGGATTGATGTCCATGACTTCGAGGGCGTCTATCTGGTCGGAAATGCGCATGACGCCGATTTCCGCCGTCATGGCGGAACCGGCGCGCGCCGTGACCATGACGGCGGTGAGCACGGGGGCCATTTCGCGGATGAGCGTGAGGGCCAGAAGGGAACCGAGCATGCCCTGGGCGCCGAACATGGACATGGCGTAGAACGCCTGAAGTCCGAGAACCAGACCGGTGAACAGGCCGATGAGCAGGATGACGAACATGGACTTTGCCCCGATGACGTATACCTGCTGGAGAACCTTGCCCGGAAGACGACGGGAATGGAACGCCTGTCTGAAGCCCTCAAACAGGAACAGCGCCATCTCGCCGAGACGGTTCAGAAGATTCAGGACGGGTGCGAAGATTTCATTCATGATGGTACATTGCTCCGGTGGATAAGTAGAGGGACGTTAGCCGATTTCCCGCCATTTGGCAACGTATGCGCCCTGCCCGGGCATGATACGCTTGCATGATTTTCCTGCCCGGAGTATGAAGGACGATTGAATGTTCATTGCGTCATTTTCAGGAGAGTGCCGTCATGTGTCTTGCCGTTCCCGTTCGCGTCGTGGAAGTGCCGGAAGAAGGAAAAGCCCGCGTCCAGGTGGGCAGCGGGGAAAACTTCATGGATATTTCCACGCTGCTTCTGCCCGAAGCGCCTCGTCCGGGCGACTACGTCATCGTTCATGCGGGCTTTGCCCTGCGCACGCTCGACGCTGCGGAAGCCGAGGAATCTCTAAAGATATTCAGGCAGATAGCGGAACTCGGCGTGAACGAGGGGCGGGCGCTGGAACAGATTTGACCGCCTGCGTTCCGCGGCGGGGGAGAATTTCGAAAGGCTCGCCGCTGCGCCTTTTTGCGCTGCCGCGGCTCCGGAGCGCGGCAGCAGGAGGATTTTCCGCATCCGCGCAGGCGTGTTTCGACAGACAGAAAGCCGTGTCGCCGTATTCCTTTTTTTGAGGAGTCCGGCCTTGCGTGACAATGCCGCGCCGGAAAGGAGCTTCTGAGGCACACGGCGTTTGCGTTTGCGGCAACGTGCCGTTCCGCGCGGCAGAGGCGTCCGTGGAAGTGTTCGTTGCCGACTCCTGGGCCTGCATCCCCGTGAGGCATGCGGGCTTTTTTTATTTCATGAAAAGCTTGAAGGGGGCGGAAAGCACGCCGCCTATGAGATCGATGACGCCTGAGCCTATGTTGCCCACCGTGCCCGTGACGGCGCCGAGCAGGCGATAGGTTATCTTGGGCGAGAACAGGTTGCCGGTGATGGAGACCGGCATTTCCGGAATGCCTGCGAGGGTGACGGTGGCCTCGGCATTTATGCTTTCCGAAGCGAGGTTTGCCGTGCCTTCCCCCACGATGGTGAGGGGGGAGCCCTTGATGAGAAAGTCCCTGCACGTGGCCACGCCCTTTGCCAGAGCTATGCTCATGGACATGGTCTTGAATTCCGTGCGGGATTCCTTTTTCGGCGTTTCGCCGTGCCCCTCGGATCGGGTGATGATGGCGCCGTTTGAAACGAGAAGCGAGAGCCTGCCGTTCAGCCCGGTTTTCCAGTCCTCCCAGTTCTTCTGACGGGACTGAAGGGTGGCGTCGAAGGTGCCTGTGCCGCCTATGCGGGTTTTCTGGCCTCTGTCGGTGCTGAAGTTCAGCATGTTCATGTTGCGGCAGCGGGTGGAGAGCGAAAGATCCGCGGCCTTCCTGTCGGCCGTGAGCGCCGCCTGAAAGCTGCCGTCCACCTGACCTCCGCCGGGAAATCCGGCCTTGAAGGGCGCGGCGAGCACGCCGTTCTTCTGTGAGACAGGCAGGGAAACCTGAGCGAGCGTGGTCGAAAAGGCACGCAGGCGGTCCATGGAAAGAGAGAGCGTCATGTCCGTGCCTTCAAGAAAGGAAAGCGGCAGAGGCGTTTTTGGGGCAGAAGCGGAGGAGCCTTCGGCCGTGGAGCGATATTCGTCGATGTCAAGGAAGGGCATGCGGAGGCTGCCGTTCAGGGTCGGGCGGCCGGAGAGCGACTGATGGAGAGATCCGCTGAAACTCGTGTCGTCCAGTTTGCCCTTCAGATTGTCGAGGCTGAGCTGGTTTGAGGTGACGGTGACGTCGGCATCCGCTTCCGCCTTCCGGAACGTGTTTTTTCCGGCAACGGAAGGAAGAGCGATGCCGAAGAGCGCCGCGCACTTGCGGAGCGAAGGCGTGGAAAGGCCGAGTCTGCCGGTCAATGAGAGCTTGTCCGGCACGTTCGAGGCGGAAATTTTGCCCGTAAGCGTGAAATCGTCGTGACGGAGCGTGGCGTCGGTCATGGATACGGTGCCGTTTGCCGCATTGTAGCTTCCCTTGCCGGATACGGTGAAGTTCAGATCCTCGGCCAGAAGGTCGCAGAGCGCTTTTTTCAGCGATACCTGAAGAGAAACCGGCTGATTGCGCATGGCGGAAGGCAGGCCGTTCTTCGTGCTGAACGAAAGGGCGGCCTGCTTTGCCTCGGCGGAGACCGACCAGGTTTTCGCGGCGAGATCCACTTTCCAGCTTCCCCTGAAGTCCATGAGCGCAGGCATGGCGTTCAGGTTTCTGGCGGGAGCGGCCGAGGCCTGGGCACTGACGGCCAGCGAGGCATAGGACAGAGGCGTCCCCCCTTTTTTCAAGGTGAGAAGTCCCTGATCCAGATTTGCCCGAACGCTTCCGCCGAGCGTGCTCAGCATGGTGAGCGCGGAGCCGGGAGCAAAGGAAAGATCCACGGAGCCTTTCCTGAGCAGGCCGGTCATGGCCGGGTATCCGGCAAGCGCCCGGGTAAGGCCGTCCATGGTCACCTTGTCGAGGTCGGCCGTCACCCGCACCTTGTCGTCCAGAAAGACCTTTGAGGTCGCCTTGCCCCCGTACAGACCGCCGACGGCGATGTTCAGCATGGGATGTCCCGCCGGGGCGGGAACGACGTGCACGTCGGCGCCTCCTACGCGGAAGTTCATGATGTCGGCCGTGTCCGCGGAAATGTGGATGTCGTATCCTACGGTGATGTGATCGTCATCCTTTCCGCTTTCCTCTTCCTCATCCTGCGAGGACGGCAGCACCGGAGGCGGAAGGTGCGACATGTCGGGAGTCTCGCCGCTGAGTTCGGGGAATATGCGGTTGAGGTCGACCTGCGCCCCATGGGCGCTGATGAGAATTTCCGGTTTGAGATATTCCCTGCAGCTTCCCGAGCCTTCCAGCTCCATGCCCATCACCTGCGCCTTGAGACGGGGCACCGTCACGCCGTGAAGGCTGAGTTCCATGTCCTCGAAGGAGCCTGTGATGTTGTCGAGGGCGCGCTGAAGTCCCGCGGTCATGGCCTGTCCGAAGCCGAACCAGCGGGCCAGACTGAAGTGACGGATGTCGGCGCGGCCGTGCAGCACGGGGTCGCCGTCCATGAGTCCCGTCATGCTGCCGGACAGGATGACGTGGTCGTCTTCCATGCGGACGTCGGCATTTTCAATGGTCACGAATGCCGCGGCGTCGCGCTTGGCAAAGGGCACGGAAAGGGAAATGGGCACGGGATGACCGTTCATGACGAGCGTTGCGGAGGCCTCAGCCGTTCCCTGAGCGCCGTAGAGGTTCTGTTCCGGAGCGGCGGAAAAGTCTCCGGCGAGCGAAACTTTCAGAGGCTCGGGCATGGGGAAATAGCGGTAGGGGGCGGCTATGGGGTGCCCCATGACGGCGTCGAGCGAGGCAAGCTGAAGATTCGAGGAGAAAACCGTGCTGCCGCTCCAGAAGTTTCGGTGATTTCTGCGCAGAGAGGAGATGGCAAGACGGGTGTTCTGCGCCGATGCGTCGAGTCCGGATGAGTCCTTGTAGCGCATGTCGGCCACGTCGAGGTCGAGATGGCCGGGAATGAGCCCCGGAAGTCTTGCGCTCGCGTTGATGCCGGAGATTTCCAGATGGCCTCCGCCGGACTCGCCGGTGATGCGGCAGGTGCCGTTTTCCACGCGGAGGCGCACTCCGGTGATGCCGTAGGGCAGAGAGAAGGGCTCGCTTTCTCCGGCGTCGCTCTTCTTTTCGTGAATGAGCTTTTCAAGAATGCCGCTGGAAACGTCGAGCGTGGGACTTTCCAGAGTAAGGGAACGCAACGCCGGACTGAGGCGCAGAAGAGAAAGGTAGCCTATCTGTATGTGTGCCTTGCGCACGTGCAGCTCAAGATCGTCCACGCTGCCGCGCAGCAGGGCGAGATCCGAGGCGTGTATGGTGGGAACGGGGAAAACGGAAAGGGACACTTCGCCTATGCGGCACTGCACGGAAAGCTTTGATTCCAGAAGCTGAGACACGGTGGAGGCCAGACGCGAAGGCTGAAGCCATGCGAGATAGCCGTAGACCGCCACAGTGAGAAACATTCCCCACAGCAGCAGAAGTATGGTTCCGAGACGCGGTTTCCGCATATTCCCTCTTGACGGGCCGCGGTACTTTTCGTACCGATTTTTTCATGCCCGGGCTGCCCGCATAGTAGAAAACTTGCCGTAAGTGCACAAGTAGTAGGAACAGGGCCGCCGCCGATGACCCGTCGGAAGGGCGACAGGAGTATTCATGACCTTTTATGTCTGCGCGGCGCTTGCCGTGCTTCTCATCGCCGGTCTTTCCGGCGCAGTGCTTCCTTTTGTTTCCGTGTGGGACCACAGACTGGCCACGGCGCGCCGCCGTTCCCTGTACGACAAGAGCGCCGGACAGACGGAGTCGTTCACGGCGGCTCTTCAGGTGCTCGTGGCGCTGGCGCTCGCCGCCGATCTTCTGGCCGGGGGCTGGATCAACCGGCTCATGACGGGGCCGTGGGCCTTTTTGTGGGAGTGCCTCGTCATTGTTTTCGCCGTGGCCGCCCTGTGCGCCGTGGCGGTGCTTTTCGTCAAAAAGACCGGCAAGATGGTCTTCGGCGTGCTGTCCGGTCTTGCGGGCACGCTTGCCGCGTGCGTTCTCTGCGTGCTTGCCTGGGGCTTCTGCCTCGGCGCGCTTTCCGCGGGAACGGGAGACGAAGAGAAGGCCGTGCAGGCCTTCCTCGTGCTCATGGCGGGCATGCACAGCCTCGGCTTCATGATCTTTGCGGCCTTTTCCCTGTTCCTCGGCCTGACGGGCGCGTATGCGCTCGCCCTGTGCTGGCACATTCTCTGTCGCAACCGTGACGACTTCGGTCGTGATTTCTATACCTTCACGCTGTCCATGCGCGCCCGTCAGGCCGCGTGTTCGGCGCTTCTGCTCACGGTTTCCGCCGCGGCCATGTTCTGGCTCACGCCCGTGGTCGAGGCCGGACACGCGCTGGCGCTGCTGCCCTTTGCCCGGGAGTACGCCTCCCATGCCCTGACGGCGGGAATGTTCTGTCTGCCTCTTGCCGCGCTTCTCTGGTATGCCATGGGGCGCGCCGCCGTGCCCATGCAGAAGCGCTCGCTTGCCTTTCTTGCGCTGCTGCTGCTTTTTGCGGGCACGTATTTCGTGCTCGGCCGCGTGTAGCCTGTTTTCCCGACGAAAAAAAGCCCTGTCTGCGGCATGCCGCGGCAGGGCTTTTTGCTGTCCGGTAAAGAGCAGCGGACGAGCGTTCTTTTTTTTGGGGGGGCGGCGTTCCCGGGCTGAAAGGACCAGACGGACTTCCGGGGGCGGGGAAAGCCTCAGCGGGAGGAGTCGAGCGCTTCGCGGGCCAGCTCTTCGGGAGCCTTTCCGCATTCTCTGGCCAGACGTGTTTCCATGAGCTTTGCCCGTTCCATGCGTCCGGCAATGGCGGCCACGGCCTCGGGATCGTCCGGGCAGCAGGCCATCTTGCTGCAGAAGCGCTCCTCAAGCGGCACGGGCTCGTGGCCGCGCACGAACTTGTCGGCAAGAAAGACCAGTTCCCGTTCGGAAAGGGGCACGTCGTCGGGCACGGTCATGTCGCGGTGATCCTCCACCAGCCTTGCCATGGTCTCCATGCCCCAGCCGCGAAGAAGGCGTCCTGCCGCTGCCTCATGGTGCGGCTCGCCCTTGCATACGTCGTGAATGATGCCGCCTGCCTCGGCAAGATTTTCGTCGAGTGGGCTTTCTTTCGTCCCGGTCCGTGCCTCGTTGAGCGCCGCGGCAAAGCGGGCGGCCACGCGGCCCACGGCAAGGCTGTGCTGAACGCCCCTCTCCTGGGCATGGCGCACGGCAAGAAGTTCCCTTGCCTCTTCCGTCGACAGAAGAGGCTGCCGCAGGGCAAGGACTCTCAGCTCCTCGTACTCGGCCGGCGTGTCCATGTCCTTCAGAATGAAGGAGTCGGCCACCGGAACCATGACGGGAGAAAGACTCTCCACAATGTTTCGCAGGCATCCGTCGTCGCCTGCCGCAAGCACGGCCTTCCGGACGGAGGCGGGAAAGAGCGGAGGATGCCCGGGAGTGCCCCGGAACGTGGGAATGAGCGGACTGTTCCCGTTCCTTTCTGCGGCATCGAGCAGCGAGCGCACGGTCATGCGTCTCACAAGCGGAATGTCCACGGGATGCACGAAGATGGGACCGGCGTCCCTGGGCAGGGCGGTCATGCCGGTGCGTATGCTGGAGAACATGCCGCGTTCCGGGTGAGCGTTGAGGATAAAGGCTGCTCCGAGTGATTCGGCTTCGCGTTTTGTGTCGTCGGCCCGGTTGCCGCCCACCACGAGTGGCAGGACGCCTTCCGACGCATAGAGTGAGCACAGGGCGGCGAGGGCGCTTTTTTCCCCGTCGGGAAAGGCCAGAGGAAGCAGAGGCTTGAAGCGGCCCGTCATGCGCGAGGAGAATCCGGCGGCTAGAATGAGAGCGTAGGCAGTCATGATTTTTTCAAGTAAAGGTTGAAGAATGAGGATATGGGCACAGTATCACTGGCGGCGGAATTTGAAAAGCGCCGCGACGGAATGCCCCGGCGGAGGCGATGCCGTGATGCCGGAAGTGCGTGAGCGTGGTCGTGATGCCGGAGAAAGGGGCAGGAGAGAGACTCCTGCCCCGAAGTGTCGAAGAGGATGAGCCGAGACCGGACGAAGCCGTTATTTTTTCCTCCAGCTCACGGGTGCGGGCGCGTGACGGCGCACGGCGATGCACTCGGCAAGAATGCTCACGGCGATTTCTTCCGGAGTTTCCGCGCCGATGTCGAGGCCGATGGGCGCGTGGATGCGGGCGAGATCCTGTTCGGTGAAGCCGGATTCCAGAAGCTTTGCGTAGATCTGCCGACGCTTGCGCGTGCTGCCTATCATGCCGATGTAGCGCGCGGGCGTTCTGAGCGCCTGTGCCGCGGCCACGCCGTCGAAGAGGTGCCCGCGCGTGACGATGACGATGTAGTCGCGGGGCGTGACGCGAAGAGGCCCGAAGCAGTCGGCGTATTCCGGCGTGACATGCACTTCGGCGTTGGGAAAGCGGCCTCTGTTGGCGTATTCCGGTCTGTCGTCGAGCACGTGCACGGCGAATCCGGTGAGTCCGGCAATGGCGGCCGTGGGACGCGACACATGGCCGCCGCCCACGATGATCATGCGTTCCGGAGGCTGGCAGCGTTCGCAGAAATACGTCGTCTCATGGCAGGGGACGAGCGCGGCTTCATCGAGAGGCGCGGCAAGAAGCGCGGCCTTCACCTCTTCGGTCAGAGGGGCTCCGTCCGCCGAACCGTCGTCGTAAAGAAGCGTCCATGCCGTGCGGGAGCAAGGATAGGGACGGACGATGCGGCAGCCTGCGCCCTCGGCGGCCTTCAGGGCCAGGGAGGCCGTGCGCACCAGCGCTTCTCTGTCGGGGGCGAAGGGTTCGATGAGCACGCGCACCTGACCGCCGCAGATCATTTCCGAGCGGGCGGCCAGCGTGCCGTCCATGGCGATGTCGAGCACCCCTGCTTCCTGCGTTTCACAGGCCTTTCGGCAGGCTTCTATGACTCTGGCTTCGGCCAGGCCTCCGCCCGTGGTTCCGCCGAGCAGGCCGGAGGGCCCGGCCAGAAGACGGGAGCCCGCGCCGCGCGGCGCGGAGCCTTCCTGAAAGACCACCGTGGCCATGGCGGCGGTTCTGCCTTCCGCCAGTTCAGAGCACAGAAGACGCAGCAGTTCTTGCATGAAAACCTCCTTTACGGACGAGGCGCAGCACCGGCGCGCCGTCGATATGAACATAGCGCCCCCTGAGGGAGGAAAGCCGCCTGAGGGGACTTGTGCAGGCGCAGGGGCCGGGGAGCCATGCCGCCGCGTCGCCGGTGCGGTAGCGGATGAGGGGCATGGCTTCCCGGTTGAGCGTGGTCAGCACGATTTCTCCGATTTCTCCGTCGGGCACGGGCTCGTGGGAGACCGGATCGAGAATTTCCAGAAAAAGGTCCAGCTCGCGCAGGTGATAGCCGTTTTTTGCCATGCACTGCACGCCGCCGCCGAAGCACGTTTCCGTCATGCCGTAGTGGTCGAGCACCACGCAGTCGAGCGTCTGTTCCAGGCCGTCGCGCACGGCGGCATCGAGAATGTCGCCGCTGGACTGTATGCCCTGCACGCAGCATGCGAGGCGGCGGAAGGCTTCGCCCTGCGAGGCCGCAAGCAGCGAGGAAAGCTGATGCGGCGCGGCTACGAGGCATTCCGGATGCCAGTGCGAAAGATCGGCACGCAGACTCTCGAACGAGGCTTCGGGATTTCCGGCCACCACGTCCACGCCGGAGGGCGTGAGCGCCTGCCGCAGAAGATCCGTCACGCCGTCGGGGCACTGCGCTCCGGGCAGAAGCACCATGAGGCGTTCGCCCCTGTGAACGAGCTGCGCCATGCCCGTGGCAAAGAACGAGGCCGTGCGGGCAAGGTCGCCTTCGGAAAAGGCGATGCGCTTGGGCGCGTTCGTGGAGCCGGAAGTTTGAAGCGTGACGATGCGCTGCACGTCGCCCTGCGGCACGCAGAGAAATTCCCGGTAGTCGTGCAGATCCTCCGGCGTGGTGAAGGGAAGACGCCGGATGTCGGCCTCGCACGTCAGATCAAGGTCGAAGCCCTTCAGCGTGCGGCCGTACCACCGGCTCAGGGAAAAGGCCCGGCGCAGGATGCGCCGCAGAGCGTCGAGGCGTGCGGCCTTCAGGCGTTCGGAAAAGGATGCTCCGGGAAAGTCCCTGCACTGCGCGTCAAGCCAGGCGTCCAGAGGCGAGGGCGAAAGAGGGGGAATGTTCATGACGGAGTACCTGCCTTCGGCGCAGAGCGGTAAAGAGACACGTTGTCGAAGCTCGTCAGATTATAGAGGCAGAAGGGGATGAGCCTTCCGTCAGGCGCCACCACGTGGATGCAGCAGCCGCGCACGCGCTCCACGTCGAGACTGAGCGCATCCTGAAAGGCCATGGCCGAAAGCGTAAAGCGTCTGTCTGCCCCGGAATGGGCGATGAAACGGGAAAAGGCGTCGCTGAGTGAGGAGTTTTCGCGCTCTGGAGCTTTCCAGTGAACGGCCGTGAAGGCACGCGACGCGCGGGAGCCTTCGGCGTTGTCCACGACGCGCGGCGTTTCGCCCGCAAGAGAGGTTCCGCCGGAGCAGCAGGCTGCGCCCAGAGGAGCGGCAAGAGAGCCGTCGCCGTTTCTACCGTACACGGCGCTGAAGGAGCAGAGCGGATGTTCGCAGGAGGGCGCATGAAAATGTTCCGCCTTCACCATGCCGTCGCTCTGCCGTTCCAGATCGGCCATGAGCTCCGGCAGCGTGATGCGGGGAGCTTCGTCCATGTCCCACGGAAAGCGCCCGAAGGAGGACACGGGCTGAAAGTGCAGGCCGCGCACGTGGCTGCCCTGCGAGAGGGCGAAGCGGAGCAGGTCTCCGACCTGCCGGTCGTTGACGCCGCGTACCAGCGTGCACACCAGCACCACGCCGAGCCCCGCCCTGCCGCAGGCGTCCATGGCCGCCTGTTTCAGTGCCAGGCAGTCGCGCCCGCGCAGCGTGCGGAAAACATCGTCGCTCACGCCGTCGAACTGAAGATACACGGAGTCAAGACCCGCCTCACGAAGTCTTTCGGCGTATCCTTTCTCCCTGCCGAGGCGCAGTCCGTTGCTGTTTACCTGCACGAGGGCAAAGCCCCGCTCCCTGGCCATGCGGATGATGTCGGGCAGGTCGTCGCGTTCCGTGGGCTCGCCGCCGGAGAGCTGGACGTTGCAGGGACCGGAGGCCCGGGAGAGCGCGTCGAGCTGCGCCGCGATGACGTCAAGGGGCGGATCTTCGGCAGCGTTTCCCGCGCGGGCGTAGCACACGGGGCAGCCCAGAGAACAGCGCATGGTCACTTCGATGAGGCCCGTGCAGGTGTGCTGCACGTGTTCCGGGCACAGCCCGCAGTCGAAGGGACAGCCTCTCTCTGCTTGTGTTGCGGGATGCGCGGGATAGGCGGGAATCCTCGCGCTCTGCCGCCAGATTTTAAAGGAAGGCATGCCTTCGCCCTGCTTCCAGGCGGGAACGGTGAAGGTTCCGTGCTCCGGGCACGTCTTGCGCAGAACGACCGTATCCCCTTCAAGGCAATAGCCCGCATCCACGAGTCGCAGGCAGACGGGACACAGGCTCTGAGTCTCGGCGAGCAGCATGTCAGCTCCTTGCGCTTTCAAGGTCGTAGGATTCATGGATACCCAGAATCTTTTCCCAGCATTCCGCAAGAAGATCGCCGCAGAGCTCCATGGGCGGCATGCCGCCCTCGGGAAGAGGTTCACCGGATGCCGCGGCAAGGCCGGCGGACACGTTTTCGCAGCCCGTGCCGCCGAAGGCTTGTGTCCGTTCCATGAACCATGTCGCATATTCGTTGGTCATGGCGTCAATCATGGGGTGAGGTTCCTCTTCGTTTTTGCTTGAGAGCCAGCCGAGCACGGCCGCGCCGCCGGTAAGCAGTCCGCAGGGTCCGCCGGACTGGCCTATGCCGTGGCAAAGTCCCCGCATGGCGCACATGAGCCCGGCATCGTCCGTGTCGTCAAGCTGTCTTGCGAGAGCCAGAAGAAGCTGGGAGCAGCAGTACCCCTTGTGCACATAGGGGAGAAGGTCCAGCAGCAGGGCATTCATGGGGATAACCTCCTTGAAGCATGGTTGATCGTGGTCGCCTGAATGCGCGTCGGTCTTCCTGCCTTCGGATTGCCGCAGGCGGGCGGCCGGGACAGAGATGCCGGAGCCCGTTTCCGCAGCCCGTGGGCCGGAACAGCTCGTGTTTGAGACTGGGCGTTGAACGTCAGGCGGAAACTGAGATTCTTCTCTGTCGTCAGGCCTCTGGAATGCGCCTTGAGGGAGCGGCTATCCAGAGGCCGTAGCCGTAGCGCGTTCCTCCGGGGCGGAGTGAGCCGCAGGCGCAGCTTCCCGGCATAGGCTCATCGCCTTCCGTTCCGCTTTTTCCGCGCAGCATGGCACAGAGGCTTTCGTCTCCGTACCAGAGCAGTCGGGCGGCCAGAGCCTTCAGGCTTGCAGTATGATCTTCAAAATGAAGCAGGACAAGGCCGCTTTGTTCAAGCAGAACTTCAAGTTCCTGCCGCGTGCGCGCTCCGGAAAGGCAGGACGAGCCGGGGGACGGAGCGGCGGAGGGCAGAGGATTGGAGCGCACGTAGAGGTCGGAGAGCACGAGCCTTCCTTCCGGTCGCAGAATGCGGGCAAAGCGTTGCAGCGCCGCTCCGGCAT
The DNA here is from genome assembly GCA_037230945.1 of bacterium. Classification (GTDB taxonomy): domain Bacteria; phylum Desulfobacterota; class Desulfovibrionia; order Desulfovibrionales; family Desulfovibrionaceae; genus Mailhella. The sequence goes on along the minus strand of JAXUUT010000058.1, from coordinate 3,724 downwards.
CCGGCAGAAGAGAGAGCACGCATTCGCACAGAATGCCGTCGAACGATGCGTCGGGAAAGGGCGGATTTCCGGCATCCGCCTGCACGAAGGGAAAGTCTTCCTCAAGCGCCCGTTCCCTGTCGAGTCCCGTGCCGTTCAGGCCGAGGGAGCGCAAAAGCACAAGGCTTGCCCCCTTTCCGCAGCCGACGTCCAGAATGTCCGCGCCCGGAGCAAAGGCGCACAAATCAAGGGCATGGCGCGTAAGATTCGTGCCTCCGGGCCGCCAGACGTCGCCCGCAATGCGCTGAAACGCTTTTGAGGCGTACAGGGGAACGCTAGTCCGGGTCATCTACTTGTCTTCCAGCAGGGCTTCCACTTCCGCCATCTTGCCTTCCGCCAGAGACTGGGGAATGAGCGTCAGCCCGCAGGAGGGGCAGCGGGGAAGAATGACGTCGAAGGCGCTGTGCATGTAGAGCGCCTGCACCTTGATCTGCTCAAGCGGCACATGGCACTTTGCGCATATCCAGTCGCCGTCGTCCGTCGTGAAGTTAGGTTCCAGAGCCATATGTTCATACCTCGTATTGCTGTGGGAAAGGCGCGTCTACGCGTGAACCTTGTCTTCCAGAATGACCTTTTCCGCAGGCTGAACGGCCCCGGCCACCACCATGCGGTGGCACCAGGCCTTCACCAGCGTGAATGTGCCGTCGTCATCGGCGGTATATTCCACCCAGAAGGTCACGTTGCGCGGCCTCCACGAGCCGAGAATGTGTCCGTTTTCCCGGTTGAGGAACTTGGCGCCGGTATTTTCTATGCCCGCAATGGCCGCCACCACGTCCTGACGAAGGATGTAGCGACGTTCCATGGCCTGACGCACGTCTTCGGGAATGCGCAGAACGATGGGTTCCTCGTCGTGCCGGACAGCGGGCGTTTTGCCGAGAAATTCCTCAAGCGCCGCTTCCTTCAGGGCCGCGCGGCCGGCGCGTCGGGCGGAAAGTCCGGGAGTCGTGGTCTCGGCATGGCCTTCCTGCGCCGTCTGCGGAAGAATGTCGAAAAGATGCCAGCTTTCCGTTTCCGCGGCAAAGCGGTCGTGACACATGATGCAGGACGTGAGCACGGGAAGGGAAAAGTCGCCGGCGCGCTTTTTCGCCATGGCGTCCGCCACGTCGGGCTGCGCGTTCCATACCAGTCCGCCGTAGCCGCAGCAGGCGCTTTCCGAGCCGGTGCGCTTCGGTTCTTCCACGCGGATGCCCGCCTTGGCGGCAAGAGAGCGTACGGCCTTCTGCCATTCGGCGTCGAAGCGTGCTCCGCAGGGATCCTGCACGCACATGCCCTCGGGCGCGGCGCTTGGGAAGGGCTCGGGCATGAGAGCATCAAGCCTGCACCACAGAGGCGTGATCACGGCATCGGGCAGGGCCTTTTTCAGGGCCGTCATGCACGAGGAGCAGGCCGCGAGAATTTCCGGCCTGCCGCATGACTCCCAGTCGCTGCGCAGCTTTTCGGCGTGTTCATTGAAGAGTGCTTCCCGACCGGCCCAGTACGCAGGAATGCCGCAGCAGGTGCTGTAGAGGGAGGCACCTCCCGGCAGCTTTTCCCGAAGATGCCGGTACATGGCGAGCACCTGGTCGGGGCGCGAGGCGGCGAGCTGACAGCCGGGGAAAAACATGGCGGAGGCGTGACCGCCCGCAGCGGCAGTTGCCGGGTCTTCCAGAAGAAACGCACTTTCCGGGCCGCTTGCCTGCGCCATGTCCTCAAGGGCGAATTCATGGGCCGATGCGGGCATGACGTCGCGCTCTACGGCGTCGCGCCGGGATTCGAGGCAAAGATCCGCCATGGAGAAGTGCTCGGGGCAGATGACCTCGCACTGACCGCAAAGAGCGCAGCCGTTCATGATGACGTTGGCCGTGCGCGTGCCGCGTACCACGGAGGCGTTGTTGTAGAGCTTGCGCGCGTAGACGCGGGGAAATTCCCTGTATTTCTGGAGGAAGAGACATTCCTTCACGCATTGCATGCAGGAACAGCGGAGGCAGCGGTCCGCTTCCCGGCGTGCTTCTTCTTCCGTGTAGGATCCGTTTGCGGGCACGATGCGGGGCAGAGGCACCATGCCGTCGAGCGGGGTATGCAGCCGGTTTTCGCGGTTTTCATTTTCTCGCGCGGCCACAAGGGACACGCCCGTCAGAATGCGCTGCAGCGTGATGCCGGCCCGGCGTCCTTCTCCGGCCTGGGAGGAAGCCGAGGCATAGCGCGCGCCCGTGGGCGTGACGCTCGTCCATCCGCCGCAGCAGACATTGTCCTTCCAGAACAGCGTCGAGGCGTCGATGGCGTCGCGTACGGGAGAGAAGGCGCAGCCTGAGGCGTCCACGAACACGGCCTCGAACTCTTCCGTGCAGCGGGCAAGAAGCGCCTCGTCGAGTGAGGCGGGGCGAAAGCTCACATGAAATTTTTCTAGGGAATGCAGCTCTTCCTCAAGGGCCGAATCCTCAAGGGCAGGAAAGGCCGAGCGCAGCGCATCCCCGGCCTGCCCCTCGTGAAGGACGGTGACGGCAAAGCCCTTGCGGGAAATGTCGAAGGCCGCGACAAGACCGGCAAGTCCCGCGCCGAGAACGGCCAGTTTTTGCGCCTTCGGGGGACGGATGAGGGGCTTCGTCTGAGGGGGAACCGCCTTCATGCAGAACTTTTCCAGAGAGGATACGGCAAGGCCGCCGCCGAGATCGCGCCTGAGGCAGGCATTTTCACAGGGATGATCGCACAGGGCGGTCATGATGCCCGGCAGAGGAAGATGACGTTCCAGAAGCTTGCGGGCGTCGCGTACCTTGCCCGCGGCCAGACATTCGAGAAAGGAGCGCACGTCCATGTCGAGCGGACAGGCGGTGCGGCAGCGGGGCGCGGCTTCCTGTGTGCAGCGGGCCTCAATGGCATGAAGTTGGCTTTGTTCCAGCACGGCGGTACCTCAAAAAAAAGAAAAGACTGCCGGACAATGTCCGGGCAGAAAAGGGCGGGACCGGAGAAGACGATTCTCCGGTCCCGGAAGTTCAGTTCAGGTTACTTGGCGGCCTTTTCCTTCAGACCGGCGAGCACCTTTTCAGGGTAGGCCGGCAGGTGCGTGATGCGCACGCCGCAGGCGTTGTAGATGGCGTTGATGATGGCCGGATGCGGGCCGCACAGCGGGATTTCGCCCGTGCCGGACGCTCCGAAGGGACCGTCGGGACGCTTGCTCTCAACATAGATGATCTGCATGTTGTCCGGGATGTCCTTGGGATAGGGGATGCCGGCGCCGAGCATGGTGCTGTGCTTCTTGATGTCCTCGTAGTCTTCGGAGAGCGCAAGGCCGATGCCCTGAGCGAGACCGCCCCAGATCTGGCCGTCGGTGATGAGCTTGTTCACCACGGTGCCGATGTCGGCCACCATGGTCATCTTTTCCACCTTGGTCTTGCCGGTGGCAAGTTCAACGGCGACTTCGGCCATGAACAGACCGTACATGTAGCAGGCGAAGGGATCGCCCTGGCAGTTTTCGCCGCAGCCCTGCACGGGAGCGGTCCACTTGCCGTCCTGATGCACGTCGCGACCTTCGGCCTTCATTTCCTCATAGGTGTAGAAGCCGCCTTCGGGCTTGCGCATGGCTTCGATGAGCTGTTCGCAGGCCACGCGGATGGCGTTGCCGGTCATCACCTGAGAGCGGGAACCGCCGGCAGGACCCAGAGCGGGACTTTTTCCGCTTTCTGGTCCGGGAGGGCATCCCGGTGCGGAT
>JAXUUT010000047.1:0-24191 GCA_037230945.1 bacterium | reverse complement strand
AAGCCTTACAGGCGCACAAGAGGAACCACCGGCTATGCCGGTGGGGCCCCATTTTATAATACGGAGCGCGCAGGGACTTGTCGGCGCAAAAGCGGGGAACAAAGATCCGGCGCGGGGAAGAAAGGAGCGGGAGCGCATGAAGCAGCAGGAAATCGAACGCAAGTTTCTGGTAAAGGGCGACGGCTGGCGCGGCCTGGGCAAGACGGAGCTGTTTCGGCAGGGCTACATTGCCCGTACTCAGGACCGTACGGTCCGGGTGCGCGTGGCAGGGGAAAAGGGCAGGCTCACCATCAAGTACAGGGGAGAGGGCATAGCCCGCAGCGAATTTGAATACGATATTCCGCTTGACGAGGCGCAGGCTCTTCTTGATGGTCTTGCTCCCGGAGAAATCATTGAAAAGCTGCGTCACACGTTCACCTGCGAGGGCAGCGTATGGGAAGTGGACGAATTTCTCGGCGCCAATCAGGGTCTTGTGGTGGCGGAAATAGAGCTGGAATCGGAAGATCAGCCCTTTGTACGCCCGGAATGGCTGGGCGATGAGGTGAGCAGAATTTCCCGCTATCTTAATGTGGAGCTCTCCCGTCTGCCTTACACGGCGTGGACCAGGGAGGAGAAGGAAGAGCACGGAAACGGCTGAAAGCGCTGACGCAAGCTTTCGTTGTTCTTCGTTGCGGTCCGCGGTCGGGCGTTTTTCTTGTGTCCGTGAAGCATGCGGACTTGTCGGATGAGCGGCATTTTTGCGCGCATTCAGTCGATGAGGCGTTCAGCCGGGCGAGGTCTCTTTCCGAAAAGACTGTCTTGCATCTGGAATTATTTAATTTCAAAAGTAATCCGTTCCCGGGAAAAATCGTGTCATGATGTGATCACGGACACAGTTTTCGAAGGAAAAGCTCCGTAGTCTCGAGAAAATCGGAATCCTGTATTTTCTATTGCACAGACAAATCGTGGAGGAAAGGCAATGAACGAAATGTTCTGTTTTCAGTGTGAACAGACCGCGGGTGGCAAGGGCTGCACGAAAAGCGGCGTCTGCGGCAAGAAGCCCGGCACGGCGCTGCTTCAGGACAGGCTTGTGGGCGAGCTTGTCGCGCTGACCGCGGGCGGAAACTGCACGCGCACGGCCGAGCTGGACACGCTGGTGGAAAATGCGCTTTTCACCACGCTGACCAACGTGAACTTTGACGACCTTTCTCTGGCCGCCATGGTGGAGCAGGTGAGCAAGATCCGCAAAGACAGCGGCGTGGCCGACGCCTGGGACATGAATCAGCTCTGGAATGCTCCCGAAGACGTGCGCAGCCTGAAGTCCCTGCTGCTGTTCGGCATGAAGGGCATAGCCGCCTATGCCAGCCATGCCCGCGTGCTCGGCAGAAACCTTGAGGAAGTGAGCGATTTTCTGTATCGCGGCCTGGCTCTTCTGGCGGCGGATGCCGGCAGGGAAACGCTGCTCGACGCCGTCATGGAAGCCGGCAAGGTGAATCTGGCCTGCATGGAGCTTCTGAACGACGCCAACAGGACCTACGGCACTCCCGTGCCCGTCACCGTGTCCCGCACGGTGGAAAAGGGCCCCTTCATCATCGTGTCGGGCCATGACCTGCATGATCTTGCGCTTCTTCTCCGTCAGACGGAAGGCAAGGGCGTGAACGTCTACACGCACGGTGAAATGCTTCCTGCCCACGCCTACCCCGAACTGAAGAAGTACGCGCATTTCAAGGGGCATTTCGGTACGGCCTGGCAGAATCAGCAGAAGGAATTCGCCTCCGTGCCCGCGCCTGTTCTCTTCACCACCAACTGCATCATGCCCGTGAAGGACAGCTATGCCGACCGTGTGTTCACCACGGGCGTCGTCCGCTTCCCCGGCATGACGAACATCGGTGAGGACAAGGACTTTTCGCCCGTCATCGCCAGGGCTCTGGAACTCGGCGGCTATGCGGAAGATACGCATTTTACCGGCATCAACGGCGGCGAGACCGTCACTACGGGCTTCGGCAGCGAGGCGGTGCTCGCCCATGCCGGAACCATCGTGGAAGCCGTGAAGTCCGGCGCCATCCGCCACTTCTTCCTTGTGGGCGGCTGCGACGGCGCGAGACCCGGCCGCAACTACTATACGGAGTTCGTGAAGAAGACTCCTGCCGACACCGTGGTGCTCACGCTTGCCTGCGGCAAGTTCCGCTTCAACGATCTTGACCTCGGCACCATCGGCGGCATTCCCCGTCTTCTGGACATGGGGCAGTGCAACGATGCCTACGGCGCCATTCAGGTGGCGCTTGCCCTGGCCGGAGCCTTCAACTGCGGCGTGAACGATCTGCCGCTTACGCTGGTGCTTTCGTGGTACGAACAGAAGGCCGTGGCCATTCTGCTCATGCTTCTGTATCTCGGCGTGAAGAACATCTACCTCGGACCTTCGCTGCCGGCGTTCGTTTCTCCCGCCGTGCTCGACTTCCTCGTGAAGGAGTTCGGCATTCGTCCCATCTCCACGCCTGAGGAAGATCTGAAGGCCATTCTCGGCTGATGCCGGGGCACGCTGGAAGAGCCCGTGACTTGAGCCGCGCTTCTTCCGCAGTGCAGAAAAACGGCGGGGCGGTCAGGATGCGCTCCGTACGGTTTTGAAAGGATTTCTTCTGGTTTCGCCCCCGCACGCGGTCGCGTGCGGGGGCTTCTCGTCCGGAAAGAAGTCTGATAGCGTCGGCTCATGGACGGCAAGAAGCATTACAAACGCTTTGCGGGGTTCGACCTCGGCAAGAGATCCGGCAGAACGTCCGCGCTCAGCGACGGACTGGACGGCTGGCTCTCCGCGCACGGCATGGAGCCGAGGCACGGCATGCTCACCCAGCTGTGGAAGAACTGGGAAGTCGTCATGGGGCCGGACATTGCCGCGCTGGCTCATCCTCTGGGCCATCGCAAGGACATTCTGCTCGTCGGCGGGGAGGATTCCTGCGCCATGCAGGAACTTTCCTATGCCGTGCCGGAAATTCTGGAACGCGTGAATGCCTTCATGGACGAGGATTATTTCCACAAGGTGGAACTTCATCTGCTGCTCGGCAAGGAATCCCTGCGCCGCGTGGACATTACGCCGGTTCCTGTGATTCCGCCGCCGCCGCGGCCGCCCCGCCTGGGAGCCCTGAAGCTGCCGCCGGATTCTCCCGTGGCGGCCTGCTATGCGGCCTATGTGCGCTGCTTCGAGGGCGGGGATGACGACAAGAAGTAAAAAAGCGCCGTACATCGCTTCGGCGTTTTCAGACGAAACATCCGCGCTGTCGTTCGTCTGACCGGAAAGCAGAATTCTTTCCGGCAGACCGGCCAAAGCGCGGATGTTTTTTTGCAGAAGATGTTTCGCGGGACGGCGTTATCCCAGGTGAAAGTCCGAACCGAGATAGACTTCTCTGGCCCGCTCGTTGTTCACGATGTCATCGGGCGTGCCGGAAAGAATGATGTTTCCCTGAAACATGAGATAGGCCCTGTCGCATATGGAAAGGGTTTCGCGCACGTTGTGGTCGGAAATGAGCACGCCTATGCCGCGTTCCTTGAGACTGCGGATGAGCACCTGAATGTCGCCGACGGCCAGAGGGTCGATGCCGGCAAAAGGTTCGTCGAGCAGCACGAACAGCGGATCGCGGATGAGACAGCGGGCGATTTCGAGGCGTCGCCGTTCGCCGCCGGAAAGATAGGAGGCGTAGGACTTTTCCAGCCTCGTGAGACCGAATTCCTCCATGAGCTGATCGGCGCGCTTTTTCTGGTCGGCACGGGAAAGGCCGGTATGCTCGAGAATGATCTGAAGGTTCTGGCGCACCGTGAGCCTGCGGAACACGGAGCTTTCCTGCGGCAGATAGGAAAGGCCCACCCGGGCGCGCTTATACAGCGGCCAGGTGCTGATTTCCTGACCGTCGAGCAGAACCTGCCCTGCTGTCGGCTTGATGATGCCGGTGATCATGTAGAACGACGTGGTCTTGCCTGCGCCGTTGGGGCCGAGAAGGCCCACGATTTCTCCCTGCTGCATGGCAACGGACACTTCGTGGACGACTTCCTTCTGACCGTAGCGCTTGCACAGGTGCTGGGCGGAAAGCGAGGATTTCATGCTTACTTTCCCTTCTTGTCGTTGGAGGAGAACACGGCGTGCACGCGCTGCTTCGGGCTTCCTTCCACGACGCTGCGGTTTTCATCGACATAGTAGCGGATGACGTTGCCCCGTATGGAGTTGTCGCCGTCGTGCAGAATGGGATCGCCTTCGAGAACGAGCAGATTTTTCGCGGAATAATAGGTGGCCTTCTGCGAGGAACCCGTCTGCGTGCCGTTCTGGAAGCGGACGTTTCTTTCCGCGACTATGCGGTCAAGATCGCTTCCCTGCATGGCCTGCGTGGTGGAGTTCTTCGTTTTCTGGGAGGAGTCTGCCCGGGACTTGAGGTAGAGGGTCAGGGTATCCGACCACATCTTGAACTCTCCGCGCACGGCCTCCACGCGCCCCTGAAAAACCACGGTGTTCTTGTCCGCGTTGTAGACCATGTTGTCCGCGGTGACGTCCACGGGCAGGTTGCTGTCGCCGCCGGGAAGCGGCGCGGCCACGGCGAGGGTCGTGCAGAACGCGCAGATGAGAAGGGTGAAGAGAATTTTTTTCATGACTTGCTTTCCTCCTGCGCGTTCCTGGGCGCAGCATCGGATGAGGGATCGGCGTCGGCTGCGCCGTCGGAAGAAGCGGTGCCGGACGGGGTCCAGCGCATGCGCACGCCCTGGTCGCCCGTCAGAATGTTGGTGTTGAGATCCCACACGAGGCGGGATGCCGTGCCGGAAAGCACGGGGCCGTCGAGCACGGCTCCGTCGGGAAACGTGAGCGTTCGGTTGTTGTTGAGAAAAACGGCCAGATCACCGGTGAGCACGCTGTCCTCATAGACGGTCTTCACGTTGCCGGACATGGAGATTTTCTGGTTGCCGTCTTCCACGCGGCCCACGCTCGAGGTGGCGTGCACGACGCGGTCCGGCTCTCCCTCGGCCTTATCCAGCATGTAGTGAATGTCGGGATCGCGCACGGTGATGGCGCCGGAGTCCTGATTCAGCGTGGCCCAGTCGGCGTCGAGGTCAAAGCTTTTCTGGCCTTCGTGGCCCTGCGAGAGGTGTATGCCGCGCACGGCGAGGTCCACGGCGTTCTTCACTTCTTCGGGCGGGTCGGACAAAAGCTTGTTCAGATCGGCGGAGCGCACCACGTTTTCCATGGCTTCCAGCGCCTGCCGGGTCTTCCAGCTCTGCCATCCGTACCATCCGCCCCACAGGGCGGCGCCCAGCACGACGAGCGCGAGAGTTCGCTTGAGAGAGTCGTTCATGCCCTGGCCGGTCCCGTGGCCGCGGTCCAGAGATCCGCGGGGTTTTTGCCGTCCCTGCGGGAGGCAAGCAGAAATTCGACGGCTTCGCGGACGGCGCCTTCGCCGCCGCGGGCGGAAGTGACGTAGAGGGCTTCCTTCTTCACCTGCGCGACGGCGTTGGCCACGGCCATGGGCATGCCCACGGAGCGCATGGGGTCAAGATCGATCCAGTCGTCGCCGAGATAGGCCATTTCCTCTTTTCTGAGATGGTATTTCCGACGTATGGCCTCAAGCTTGGGAAGCTTGGACTCGAAGCCGGCGTAGTAGTCCCTGACGCCGAGCTGCGACATTCTTGCGAGCACGCAGGGGTCGTTTCTGCCCGTGATGATGCCGATGCCTATCCCCGCCATGAGGGCCGTTTTTATGCCGATGCCGTCCTGAGCGTTGAAGCACTTCAGGGGATGCCCGTTTTCCTGAAAGTAAAGCTTGCCGTCGGTGCACACGCCGTCGACGTCAAGGACCAGAAAGCGGACGGCCGAGGCCGCGCGAATGACGTCTTCGCTGACGGGCAGGCCGTTAAAAAGGATGGAAGTTTCTGCGGACATGATTGCTCCGAAGGGCGGAATGGAATCGTTGACCAGTTCTTTTTTATATCCGCCTTTGCAGCGCGAGTCAAAAGGAGAGACGGGGAGTCCTTGGCTTTGACATAGGGCTGTGGTATGATGTCCTAAAATTGGGGGGATACGTTCTATGCCCGGCATGAAAGTTGCGGCGCTTATTCCTTTTCGTAATGAATCCAGAATGTTGCCATTATCCCTGGCATCTCTTCGCGGTGTGGCCGATCTTGTCATCGGCATGGATGACCACTCTTCCGATCACTCCGGCGACATCGTGAGGGAGAAGGGCGGCATGGTGCTGGAGATGGAAGGAGACCTTTCGGGCTTTTCCCAGGGCAGGGAAAAGGTGATCCGGCAGGCTCTCGTCGATGAAGCCCGCAGGCAGGGCGCCACGCATTTTCTGTGTCTGGATGCCGATGAGGTGCTTACCGCGCCTTTCCGGCGCTTCGGTCGCGAGCTCATGGAAAATCTTGAGCCCGGGCACAAGCTCTCGCTGCGGTGGCTTACGCTGTGGGGCAGTCCTCATCTCTACCGGGACGGCGATTACAGCAAGTTTCATAGGATTTACCGGGGCATCATCGTTCGCGACGCGCCTGATCTGCCTCCCTACGGAGGATTTCTTCACATGCCGCGCACGCCGGGTTCAGACGCCAGAGACAACGTGACGAAATGTCCTCTGGAGCAGGGGGCCATTCTGCACTTTACCGCGGCGGAGCTGCTTCCGTATCAGCTGAAGATCGCATGGTATCACTGCGTGGAGCTCGTGCGTTGTCCGAATGAGGCGGAGCGCATCAATCGTTTCTACTTCCGTGACTGGGACGAAGCGCACATCAGGCTGCGCCCGGTGCCGGACGAGTGGTACGACGGGATTCCGGTTGCAGAACTGGCTCCCTGTCTTCCGAGCTGGCAGTGGAAGGAAATGCTGCGTCTTTTCGACGAAAAGGGCATTGAATTCTTTGAGCCTCTGGAAATCTGGCAGATTCCCGCACTGCGTGACGAGTTCGTGCGCAGAACAGGACGGGAACCCTGTGGCATGAGCGTGCTGACCCGTCTGCGCCGAAGCTGCCGGCGCGAGCGCAAAAGGCTTGACCGCTGGTTCGTGGACATGTGCCGCAGGATTCGCGGCGAAGAGGACGAATGATCGCATGGGGACGCTTTCCGCGTCCCTTTTTTATTTCCTGCCCGGGCCGTTCCGCCTGCAGGAGAGAGGTGTTTCTGAACTCGGGGATGCCGCTGCCAGTTTGTCTCTTCGCTTGATGTATGCGGGGAAAGGCACGGGCCCTTGTTCTGGAGATGTCTGACGCCGAAGCCCCGTCTGCGGCAGGCGCAGACGGGGCTTCGAACCATGGAGGTCATGCGCGCTTGAAAAGACACGGCGCATGACGGGGAAAGCTACAGATCCAGAATGACCTTGCAGGCGACGGCCACCTGGTACAGTATTTCGGAAACTTCCTTGACGGCCTGCATGTTCTTGGAGTCCACGCGGGGCAGAACCAGAATCTGGTCGCCGGGCTGGACCTTCTTGGCCCTCGGCGTGACTTCGCCGTCGGGATGCACGACGAGGATGTTGTCGGAATCGGCGCGGTTGCTGAAGCCGCCCGCACTTTTAATGTAGTCGTCCATGTCGCGGTCTTCATTCCACACGACGGCCTGCGGCATGATGACTTCGCCGCTTATCATGACGACGTCCGTCTTTTCGGGAATGACGATGACGTCGCCGTCTTCCAGCGCGATGTCCGCAATCTTGCCGCCGCTGCCAACCACGACGATGCCCTCGGGCTCCACCTTGCGGGCGCGGTCGATGAAGCTGGAGAGCATTTCGGCTTCCTTGGCTCGGATCTGCGCTTCGTCGTTGCTGGAGGAGGTGGCGGTGTAGGCGTTGTGTTCCAGACGGTTCAGCGCGTCCTCAATGGCTTTTTTCTGCTGCTTTGCCGTGCTTATGCGCTTGATGTAAAGCCCGGAAAGGTTGGCCCTGTCCGGATCCACGGAAATGTAGCTCAGTACTTCCTGGAGACGGGCGTTGCGTCTGACGGGGAAGCGGGAGGAACCGAGAATGGCGCCCTGTGCTTCCACCATGATGGTGCTGCCCGTGGTGTCGGCCTGAAAACGTACCTGATCGTCGTTTTCCAGCTTGAGCTTGTTGAACTCCTTGATGGACAGGTACTGATTGTAGGGCACGCCCTTTCGGAAGCCGGAAATGCTCACATGGGAGGCCTTGGAATTGGGATCGGCCAGTCTGGCAAGCGCCTCGCCGTTCATTTTGCCTTTTTCAAATTCAAAGCGCGCGGCGTTGCGCACTTCTCCGCTGGCCGAAACCGTGGGCCCCTTTTCGCCTACGACGATGGTGTCGCCGTCGTTGAAGCGGATGGAGGGAATCTGTCCGTGCAGGATGAAGGGGTAGAGGTCTGCGGTGGAAATCACCTGCTGATTTCTCAGAACGCGGATGTCGCGGTAGCTGCCGCGGCGTGAGTCGATGCCTCCCGCCTTGTCGAGAAAGGAGAGAATGTTGTCCGAGGCCGTGCCCTGATAGCTGCCGGGATGATTGACGAAGCCGGTGACGAACACGGAGACGTTCTGGGTGTCGAGAGGGCGCGCATAGACCTGAACGTCGGTGATGCCCGAGACGTTCAGCTTGCTGGTGATGGACTGCTGAATTTGTGCGGCATCGCCGCGGGGCAGACCGAAGAGCGGCACGCTTCCTATTTCGGGCAGATCAAGGGAGCCGTTCGGGGAAACGGTGAACACGTCGTCAAGGGTGCGGCTGCCCCACAGCCGTATGAGAATGCGGTCGCCGCTCTGTATGGTGGAAGCCGATCCGCCGGAAGAGAAGTTGCCCTGAAAGAGGTTGCTGCCGAAAGGCTGAGGGTCCTGAGAGGACGCCGAGGAAGAGGCCGTGGCCGTGGCTGTTGCCGTGGCCGTCGCCGTGGCGGTGCTCGTCGACTGCGCGGCCGCCGCCGGAGACGAGAGGGCGAACATCATGGCGAAGAGGAGAAGAATGAGACGCAAGATGAAACTCCTGCCCGAAGGCTGGAAAAAGACGATGCAGGGAAAAGCCGGTGAAGCGGCGGAGCTATTCGAGACCACGCCCCCAGACTCGGGGCATGAGCTCCCAGCCGTCGCCCTGACGGCAGAGAACCACGATTTCCGCTTCGTGGGGAGGCTGACTGACCACGGCACGGCGGCAGTCGCGACCGGATGCGGAGGTGAACGAACCTTCCACCATGACGTCGACCACGCCGCCGAAGGCGGGATCGTCAATGGAGGCCTGCGCGCCGGCGTTGTTCATGGAAATGAACTGGGGCACGGGAGAGAGGGGAGTTTCCGGTATGGGAACTTCGGGCGCCTCGGTGGAGCCGAAGGGATTGGCAAGGCAGCCGCTCAGAACGATGCTGAGCGCAACGGGAATGAGGAACATGCGCATAGGGATACCCTTATGAAAAATTCCGCGGAACATTCCGCGCAAATAATATATGTCCGGGGGGCTTGTCCTGTCCAGAGGGTGCTTGAGCGGCCGGGACAAAAGACGTCTTGAGAATGCCGCACAACGCCTGCGGCAGAAGGATTTCAGGATATCTCGCAGATGCCGGGACAGGCGCTTCTCATGAGGCGTTTGTCATGCCTGATCCTTCCGATACCAGTTCCAGGCGTCGCGCATGATCTCGTCCACTCCCGAGCGTTCGGGCTTCCAGCCGAGAATGGCTGCGGCTTTTGAGGCATCGGCCACGAGGCTCGGCGGATCTCCGGCCCGGCGAGGTCCCGTGGTGAAGCGCATCGAGCGGCCCGTCACCTTTTCGACGGCGTCGAGAATCTGTTTTACGGACAGGCCGGAGCCGGAACCGAGGTTCAGGGCAAGCCCCTCGCCGTCGTTCTGCGAAAGCAGGCGTTCCATGGCGAGAATATGGGCTCTGGCCAGATCCTGCACGTGGACGTAGTCGCGGATGCAGGTGCCGTCCGGCGTGGGATAGTCGTCGCCCATGACGTGGAAGTCGGAAATTTTGCCGTCCAGCGCCATGAGGGCGCGGGGAATGAGATGGGTCTCCGGGGTGTGACGCTCGCCGGTTTCTCCCTCGGGGTCGGCGCCTGCGGCATTGAAGTAGCGCAGTGCCGTCCATGATATGCCGTGTGCGCGGGCAAAGTCGGCCAGCATGTGTTCCATGAACAGCTTGGTTTCTCCGTAGGGGTTGATGGGGGCGGCAGGACTTTCTTCGGTGATGGGCATGACCTCGGGAATGCCGTATACCGCCGCTGTGCTGGATACCACGATGTTGCGCACGTTCGTGTCGCGCATGGCCTCAAGAATGTTCAGCGTGCCTCCCACGTTGTTGCGGAAGTACTTGCCCGGGTTCTGCACGGATTCTCCCACGAGCGAGAAGGCCGCAAAGTGCAGAATGCCGTCGGGGCGTACGGCCTTCATGCATGAGCGCAGACGATCCGCATCCAGAGCGTCGCCCTCGACAAGGGGCCCCCACTTCACGAGATCCCGGTGCCCGGTGGAAAGATTGTCGTATACGGTGACGTTATGTCCGGCCGCGGCAAGGGCCTTGCTGGTGGAGCTGCCGATGTATCCGGCTCCGCCGATGACGAGAATGTTCATGTCTGTCTCCAGAAAAGAGGGCGCGAATGCGCCGGACGGCGTGTTCCCTCGGAGCGTTGCGGTTGTGCGGACCTGTTTTGCAGCCATGGCCCGCAGGGGTGTGCTGAGAAAACATAACGTATGAAAACAATAAAGAAAAGACGGAAGGAAAACGGATGCTGATCAGCGATTCCTGCAGTCAGATATGGTTTGCTCCAGAGCCTGAGCCGTAAGGAGTGCGCCGCCGAGACGAGGGGAAAGCCAGGCCTTGAATTTTTCTCTGACTTCGGTTCTGTCCGGCACGGCCGCCGCCTGTTCGAGCATGATGTCCACGACGTCCTTCGGGGTATGCGCCACGCGAAGCAGGCCGGCCTCTTCCAGAGAAGGCATGGACGGGTCGCCGATGCCCATGGCCCACAGAAAGTTGTGCGCCGAGGGACCGATGCAGGGAATGCGTCCTGCCGAGAGGGCCTCAAGAAAGTTCTGTCCTCCCTGACCGAAGCTTCCGCCGACGAATACGGCCTGCGCCGAGGCGTAAAGCTGCGGCAGATCGCCGAAGCGATCCCAGATGAGTGCATGCCTGCGGGCAAGCGTGGTGCCGGGAGCAAGTTCCGAGAGCAGCACGGGCATGAAGGCCAGATCATCCAGCACGCTTTTCCAGTAGGCGACGCGATGCAGATGCCTGGGCACGATGACGACGACGGCGTCGGGGACGGCCTTGTAAAGTCTGGCAAGCTGTCCGGGAATGCGGGTTTCCTCGCATTGACGGACGGAGGCGAAAAGAAAGACAGGGCCTGTGGCCCGGAAGGCCTCGGAGTGTGCGGAGAGCGGAATGTCGAGCGCCTTGGCCGCAAGGTCGAACTTGATGTTCGGCATCATGTCCGCAGGACAGGGAAAAATGGCGGCAAAGGCCTGCCTGTCGTAGCGTGAGATGGCGTGCACGGCCACGGGGGAGAGCTCGGTCATGAGGGAGGAGAACAGCCGGCCGAAGTGGGAGGTGGAACTGTTGATGCGTCCGTTGAACACATGGACGGGCACGTTCTTTTCGCGGCAGGCGGCAAGAAGGCCGGGCCACAGCTCCGTTTCCAGCAGCACCGCCATGCGGGGAGACGCCATGGCAAGCGCCCTGCGGACGATGTCGGGATGGTCGAAGGGGGCGAAGCGCACCAGGACGCGCAGACGGGGGTGGCTCTCCTTCAGTTCGGCAAACGCCTTTTCCATGACGTCCCGTCCCTGCCGTGTCCATGTGGTCATGAGAATGCGCAGTTCGGAGGAAGGGGAAAAGTTCCGGCATATTTCCACGGCGAGGCGGGCCTCACCGCCGGAGGCGGCCTGAATCCATACGTCCGCAGCATGGCCGCCGGCGTCGGAAAAATCTTCGGGAATCCAGCCGGGCGACGCCAGCCGCTCCTTCCAGCCGTCGGAAAGCCGCTTGCTGCGCCGGAGAAAGGGGCGCGCAAGAGTCCAGAGCACACGGTAGAGGCGGAAGAACGGACGGGAAAAAAGAGATGCTGCCATAAAGTCCTCTCGGCCCACTATGCTACATCCCGCCTGAGCGCGCAAGTTCCTTTGCTGCTCCCTTGAAGCTGATGCTTTCAGAATGAAGTTCCACAAAAAAAAATTACATGATCCGGTTTTTGCAGAAATATTTTTTATAAATAAAAACATATAGATATAAAATAAAAATAAAAGTTTTTAGAAAAAGAGGATCAAATGTCCGCTCGGTTGGGACCTCCATGCTAGCGTGTTTGCACTTTCTGGAACGTATCTGTTTCAACCATATTTTTGCACGGAGGAGAAACATATGAAACCGTTGTACAAGCAGAAGTACCCCCATTTGTTTTCCCCCATGCCTGTCGGTCGCAAAGGGCAGGTGGTGTATAAAAACCGCATACTTGTTCCGCCTGTGTGTTCCATGGGCTATGGTACGGACGCTCATCATCGCATCAGCACCGACGGCGTGAAGTTCTACATGCCGTGGGCGCAGGGAGGCTTCGGCGGCTTTACGGTTCCCGTGGAAATTCCTCTCAACGGCGGACATAGAGGCACGCTTACTCTGAGGGATGATCTTGACGGTTTCGCCTATATGCATAACCTGCAGCGCCCTGCACGTATGTACGGTACCGTCACGCTCTGTGAGATCTATCATGCCGGATGCTGTACGCTGCCGGACTCCGGTTACCCCCTCATAAGCGCCAGCTCATTCATCTACAACGGTCACCAGGTGAAGGCCATGGACGATGAGGACATGGAGAAGGTGACCAAGCTTTATGTCGACACCGCGGTGCTGGCCGTCCGTGCAGGCTTTGACGGAATCTGTCTGCATTACGGACACGGCTGGCTGATCAACAATTTCCTTTCACCTCTCAGCAATCATAGAAATGACAGCTATGGGGGCAGCGTGGAGAACCGCTGTCGTTTCCCCCTGCAGATTCTGAAGGCCATCCGAGATGCCATAGGCTACCATCCCATCATAGAACTGCGCATGAACGGTTCAGACAAGATGGAAGGCGGCATTACGCCCCACGACGCAGCTCAGCAGGCGCTCATTTTTGAGGAATATGTGGATATGATTCACGTTTCCTGCGGTACTCGTCTTGATGCAACTTCCCGTCCGAAGATGCATCCCACCTGTTTTGTGCCCGATGCCCATAATGCCGACGCCAGCGAACTCTTCAAGAAGTCCGGTCTCAAAATTCCCGTCGGCGTTGTCGGCGCCATCAGCGACGCTGCGCTTGCCGAACGGCTTATTGCCGAGGGCAAGTGCGATTATATTCTTTCCGGCCGTCAGTCCGTAGCCGACCCCGACTGGCCCAACAAGGTGCGTGAAGGCCGGGAAGAGGATATCCGTCCCTGCATCCGCTGCGACTACTGCCTCGACGGCGGCCGCAGAGGTTCCCACACCACGGAAGTCAATATATCCAATATGTCTTCATTCGACGTGCATTGCTCCGTCAATCCGCATTATCGTCAGGGGCGCTATAAGCTGGATGCCCTGCGTCCGACGACGCCCAAGCGTGTTGCTGTCATCGGCGGCGGCATAGCGGGACTTCAGGCGGCCATGACGGCAGCCGACAGAGGGCATCAGGTTACGCTTTTTGAAAAGAGCGACAAGCTCGGCGGTCAGACGTTTTATGCCGATTACATGACATTCAAGAATCGCATCAAAGCCCTGAGAGAATATCTGATTACGCAGGTGAAAAAGCGCGATGTCAATGTCCTTCTGAACACCAGAGCGGACCGTCGGCTCATTGACGAGGCCGATTTCGATGCCGTCATCGTGGCTGTGGGCGGCAGGCAGCGCATACCGGACATTCCGGGCATCGACGGGCCTCGAGTGATCATGGCATGGGATGTCTTCGGACGGGAAGCATCTCTGCAGAGTCCCGTGGTCATCGTCGGCGGAGGTGCGGTAGGCTGTGAGCTTGCCATTCATCTGGCCCGGAGCGGGAAGAAAGACCTGACCCTGGTGGAAATGACTCCCTGGATAGCGTCGACGTCGGAAATTACCGAACGCATGAGCATAGAGGAGCAGATTCACCTGAACGACATAAAGGTCAGGCTGGAAACCGTGTGTACCGCCATTACCGAAAACGGCATACGCGTCCGGGACAAAGACGGAGAGGAACGGTTCATTGAGGCAGGCAGCGTGATCATAAGTGCCGGTACCGTTTCCGAGCGGGAAGAGCGCGATAGTTTTATGGATGTTGCCTTTGACGTCATCAATATCGGAGACTGCGCAAGCGTAGGAACCATACGGACAGCCATGGAAAGCGGCTGGGATGCGGCAGCCCGCATCTGATGCTCACCATGGAGGGGAAGGGGCTGGTTTCCCGGCAGGGATTTCGGGCTCTTCCCCGCCCAATGTCCGCATCTTTGAAGTACTGTGGAAAGGTCATCCCCCCCTCTTTTTGCGTGAGGACGATTATGATAAGCACCTCGAGGGTGAATCCCCAGTCGATCAAGTGGTTTTTTAATTTTTTCATCCCCCTGCTTCTTTTGCTGTTTCCCGAGTCGGAAGTCATTACATGGGATGTCAAGCTGTTCTTGGCCATTACACTGTGGGCCGTTATCGGGTATGCACTGGAGCTGACCGACAATCTTGTCATATCTCTGATCATGATGTTTCTGTACTGCATCACGGGCATAGCGCCCATGAAGGCAGTTCTGGGGCCGTGGACCGGAGATGCCGTATGGATGACGGTGGGGGCGCTCATTCTGGTGTCCATCGTGCAGAAGACCAGCATTCTCAAGCGACTGGCCTACCATGCCGCCATCAGAACCAACGGCAGCTATATGAGGCTCGTGCTGGCCACCATGACCATAGCGCTCATTGCCCGCATATTTCTTCAGGGCACTATGGCCAGTGTGGCCGTCATCGCCATATCCTTTGGCATATGCGAGTCGCTCGGCTTGGGGAAAAGCAGGGCTTCCGCAGGCATCATGACCATTACGGTCATAGGTTATATGGATGCCAATTTCTTTTTGTATTCTCCTGATTTTATTTCTATTTTATATAGCGCAGCCTCTTCCGTCGTGAACGTTGAGCCTTCCTACCCCGCCTATTTCAAGGATAACGCCATCTTTGTCGTCGGCTATTATATCGTCGGTGTGGCCGTAGGTTACTTCTGTCGACCTCAGAAGCCGCTCGGCAACAGAGAGGTCTTTGAAAGGCAGCTTTCGGAACTGGGCCCTCTGCTTGTTCAGGAAAAGAAGCTCATCGTGGTGCTCGTCGCTCTCGTCATTTTCCTGTTCACCTACCAGTTCCATCATATCGACATGGTATACGGCTTTATTTTCGCCCCCATGCTGCTCTACATGCCCGGCATCAACGTGGGCACGACGCAGGCGCTGAAGGAGGTTCCCTACTCTGTGCTCTTCTTCATCACCGCCTGCATGTCCATCGGTGCGGCGGGCAATGCCGTGGGATTCGGGCAGGTCGTTTCCGCAACGCTGGTTCCCCTGCTGCAGGGAGTCAACGAGACCGTCTTTCTGTATGCCACGTTTTTCAGTGGAGTTGTGCTGAACTTCATCATGACTCCGCTTGCTGAAATGGCGGCCCTCGGGCTTCCCTTCGCACAGATATGCCAGGATCTCGAATTTCACGTCCGGCCTATGTTCTATATGTTTTTCCAGGGCTGTGCCCAGCTCTGGCTCCCCTATGAAACGGCCGTTTATCTGGTGGCCTTTTCCATGGGGCTGACGAGAATCAAGGACTTTGTCATGATCATGTCCATCAAGTGTGTCATTAACCTGGTTTTTCTTTCTACTGCAGGTATTTTGTGGTGGAAGTTCCTTGGGCTTCTTTAAACGTTTCGCCTCATTAAAAACGTAGAGAACGTCTCCTGTCATGCACACAGACGTTCTCTACGATACGTATGGTGGGGATGCGGTCATTGTTCTTTCGAAGAATATGTATTATTGGTAAGATGCTTTCAGAGAACATTCAGCACTCCAGAGGGTTGTCCCTTGCGCATAGAACAGCTGAATTTTTTTCTTGCTCTTGTCCGGCATGGAACCTTCTGTTCCGCAGCGCGTAAGCTTGGCATGACACAACAGGCACTCAGCGTTTCCATAAAATCGCTGGAGCTTGAATTCGGGGCGACGTTTATCCGAAGACAGAGAAGCGGTTGCGTTCTTACGGAGGAAGGAAAAATTTTTCTGGCTTATGCGCAGAAATGTTTGGACGATCGTGAGCGCATCATTTCCTGTTTTGCGGAGCGGCAAAGAATGCATGCGTCGTCTGAGCTGGAACTTGTGACGTATTCTTTTGTGTCCGACTGTCTTTTCGAGACCATACAGGACGTCCGGAAAGAGTGGGCGGACATGCGGGTTAATGTCCGGTTCATGGATGAGCAGAAGTTCCGACAGCATATGCATGCACAGAAGAATGTTGATTCGATTTTTCTGTATACCATTCCCTTTGCCGAGGACGGGAACCCCCTGGACAGGTTCATGCCTCTGGATGCGGATCCCCACATCATCAAAAAGAACTACTATGTTGCGTGCGTGGGAAAAGATTCTCCGCTTTCTCAGGAAAGGGAGGTGTCTTTGAGAGATGTGCTTCGGCTGCCTTTGGTCATTCCCAAGGAAAAAAGGCAGTCCTGCACACCTCTGCAATATATTCTTGAGCAATACGCTGATCCCAATATTGCCCTGAATACTCCCAGCCTTTTTTCCTGGACGCATTCACTGCGCAGGAACGTAGGCGTGAGCTTCATGCAGGAGAGCCTTGTGCAGCCTGGTCGTGTTCAGAAAAAGCTTGCGGAGCATATTCGTTTTATTCCGCTCAAGGAGAGAATAGGGGCCTATCAGTGTGTCATGTTTTCTTCCCGCCCGAGCCGGAGGATGCAGGCATTCGTCCAAAGGCTGGAACAGGCGTTGGATGGCAGTCCTTTACGGCAGCGTGCTGCGACGTCGGCATCATCCTGTTGACGAAGCTGAGGATTATTCCCCGGCGCGACATTGTACGATACGAAAAGACGCTGGCATATGTAACAGTGGGGGGCGAAAGTTCCGTACGGAGAGAAGGTTCGCATTATTTGCGTATGCGGCGAATTTGTATTCCCTGCGTCTGAAAAAAGGTATTTTTGAGTCGTACATGAAGCGATCTCTGCCGGGAAGATTTCGTTTTCCCCGAGACCTTCGGCATGACGCAGACAGTCCGGATGAATGCGTTAATTAAGAAAACGGCAGTTGTGAAGTGTTCACAGCTGCCGTTTGTCGTTGAAGGATGGACTTATCAGAACTTTTCTTCGTCGCCGCGCTTGCGCAGGGCGGTGTGGCCGCCGGCGGAGTTCACGGTTTCGATGCCCATTTCACGCAGCTTGAGCTGCGCTTCGTAGGCGCGGGTGCCGGTATTGCACACGAGGGCCACGGGGCGGTCGGTGGGAATTTCCTTCTTGGCGCGGGCGTTGAATTCTTCCAGCGGCAGGGAGAGGTACTGACCGGGATGGCGCTCCTCGATGGGCTTGCCGGCCTTGGCGGGACGGATGTCCACGAAGAGGTAGTTGTTTTTGTCGCGGTTATTCCACAGGTCGACGAATTCGTCGGGGGAAATCATGTTGTGATAGCCGTTCACCACGTTGTCGGCCACGTTGCCGGCGGCGTTGATGACGTCCATGGCGGAGGCGAAGGGCGGCGCGTAGCAGACTTCGAGGTTGGACAGGTCGTTCAGCGTGGGACGGGAAACCTGCAGCATGGCGGCCACGGCGTCGGTACGGGCCTTGACGGCGGAGCCGTCGGTGCTCATGCCCTGAATGCCGAGAATGCGGCGGGTCTGCTTGTCCACCACCACGTTGATGCTGGTGTTGGTGTGGCCGGGATAGAAGTGAGCCTTGTCGGAGCCTTCCATGCTGACTTCGATGGCGTCGAAGCCGGCCATGCGGGCCTGATGCAGGGTGAGGCCGGCGCCGGAGGCGTACATCTTGTTCAGCTTCACGCACCAGGAGCCGACCACGCCTTCAAAGGTGGCCTGTCCGCCGGCAAGGTTGGTGCCGATGACGCGGCCCTGTCTGTTGGCCATGGAGCCGAGGGGCAGATAGCTGAGGTCGCCGGAAATGAGGTTGCGCAGCACGACCACGTCGCCGCCGGCATAGATGTCGGGGTCGGAGGTCTGCATGTGGGTGTTCACCAGAATGCCGCCGCGGGGATGGCAGGCAATGCCGGCGTCGGAAGCGATCTTGGAGTTGGGAGTCACGCCGATGGAGAAGATGACTTCGTCGGCTTCGATGGTGCGCTTGTTGGTCACCACTTCGCACACGGCGCCGTCCTTGCCCTTGAGTTCCTTCACGGCTTCGCCGGTGAGCACGGTGATGCCGAGTTCCTCAAGGTCGTGCTTGGCCATCTGGCTGAAGTTGTAGCAGAGCTGGGCGGGAAGAACGTGGTCCACCATTTCGATGACGGTGACCTGGATGCCCCACATGTCGGCAAGAGCCACGGCCATTTCCAGTCCGATGAAGCCCGCGCCGATGATGACGGCGTGGTTGATCTTGCGGGCGGCGCACTGTTCCTGAATGGCCTTGGCGGCCTCAAGGCAGGTGACGGAGGTGACGTTCTTCAGATCCGCGCCGGGAATGGGAGGAATGCGGGGGCTGCTGCCCGTGGCGATGACCAGCTTGTCGTAGGGCATGTCGCTCTTTTCGCCGGTCTGGGTGTTCTCGACGGTGACGGTCTTTTCCTTGCGGTTGATGGAAAGGGCACGCGTGTGGCAGATGGCGTTGACGCCCTTGAGTTCCTTGAAGAAGGCTTCGTCGCGGACGACGCCGGCGTTCGTGGTGCGCAGGCCGTTCATCTGCGGAACGTCGCCGCCCACGAAGTAGGGGATGCCGCATCCGCCGTAGGAAATGTAGGTGCCCTGGTCGATCATGGTGACGTTGCTGTCGGGCATGAGGCGCTTGGCGCGGGCGGCCGCCTTGGGGCCGAGCGCGACACCGCCTATGATGAGGATATTGAGAGCCATGGTAAAAACCTCCAGAGAATAAGGTTCATATAGCCAGAGAAAAACTATCGGCAGACACTTTACCAGCAAGTAGTCTGAAATTGCAAGATAATTACGAGTCCCCGCGGGCTCTTCACAAACGGCTTTTCATGGATGAAACGTTTTGGATTCTTTGAAAATAAAGGAAATTCGAATGGTTGCCGGTCGTTTTCAGGGAGGGGGACGACGTTGTTAAAGTTCAAAGGCGCAATCTTCATACAGAAGAAAACGTCGGAGCCGTTCTGTCGCGGGCAGAAAAAACGGGAAAGAACATTCGTTTTTTTTTAACCTGCCGAAGCTTTTGGAGAAAAAATTGTTATTTTTGTAACAATAAGAGAAGAAAGAGCATTTTTCTACGGCAAGACGTCCTTTTTTTCGCCAGAATGAAGCACATCGTCAAGAATCCGGTGAGGAAGTGTGCTCTGGAACAAAAAATATAGGAATACCGGGAGATTAATAACAGGTCAAGCGTCTTTTTCATGCTTTTCCCTTATGCGTTTCTGCATAGACCGTAAAGGGGAAAGAATGATGCCGTAACCAGGAAATACCATAAAAACCATGAGTTAAAGTGACGGCTCGGATCAGATCTGTGCGTTTTTAAATATTATGCATAAATACATAAGCAGCAATAAATAATAAATTTTTCACGAATTTAATGCAACATATTTAAATAATTTATTAAATTGTATTAAATCGTATATTTTTTCAAATTGTGTGAGGTCTTTTCCGCAGAGAACAACCAATGAATATTATATAATAACTATATGATATTTTTTTAAAAATCATGAATACTCCATTCCTGCTGACATTCTGATTGTCGGAAGGGGCATGAGGGCAAAAAGCCGTGATGAAAAGATATTGCGCTGAAAGTATCAAATTGTGACGCCCTGATGCCATGACAGAAGTCCCCGCATCTGCATGGCCGTTACCCTGCGCGGCGGTTCCCCGTGTCGGCAGAATTTTTGCAGAACGACTGATGAAGGCGGTGTGAAGGTGAGTGTAGCCTCGGCGAGATTCCGGCTGACGCGCCTGCCGCCGGTTGAGAGATCAATGAATTTATTGCAGAATGTTCGAGATGGCAGAACCTTTTATCCTCAAGTCGGGTTGCTCATGGATTCCGTGCTTCTTGAATATATGGAACAGGCTTTGGATGTTTTTCAGGACGGCATCTGGATGGGCGATGCGGATTCCACGTGTCTGTTCGTCAATAAAAGGTATGAGGAGCTGAGCGGATTTTCCAGAAAGTGGATGGTGGGGCGCAAGGCCACGGGCATTGTGGCGGAAGGCGTGTCCGATGTGGCGGTCAGTTCCGAGGTCATCGGCAGTGGAAAACCTGTTTCCAAGGTTCAGACGCTTTCGGGCGGCCGGCGCCTGTCGCTGGATGGTTTCCCCATCATCGACCATGACGGCAGGGCGGTCATGTGCATCATCTTTATCCGTGACATCAGCGCCCTTGTGGACATGGAAAGCAGACTGGCGCATCAGCGTGATCTTCTGAATACGCTGATGCGCCTCACCGGCAATTCCTGTCTCCAGGCCGCCGAGGACGGAAGCAACGTTATTTTCAGTCCTGCCATGGAGGCCTTTCTTTCCAAGGCCCGCATCATGGCGCAAACGGATATTTCCATTCTCATTCTCGGGGAAGCCGGTGTGGGCAAGGACGTCATGGCTCAGCGCGTGCACGCCATGAGCCGCAGAGCCGGAAAGCCGTTCATCAAGGCGGACTGCGGAAGTCTTTCTCCCGGCGTCATGGAAGCGGAGCTGTTCGGCTGCACGGACGGAGACTTTCCCGGCGCGGGCGGAGGCGGTCGCACGGGACTCATTGAGGCGGCCGCCGGGGGCACCGTGTTTTTCGACGAAATAGGTGCGCTGCCCCTGACGCTGCAGACAAGGCTTCTGCGCGTTCTGCAGGACGGCGTCATCGTCAGGGTGGGGGAGAACACGCCGAGAAAGGTGGATGTGCGCGTGATTGCCGCCACCAACAAGGATCTGGAAAAAGCCGTGGCCAGAGGCGAGTTCCGCAGCGATCTTTATTACCGGCTGAAGATAGCGGTGCTGAATGTTCCTCCGCTGCGCAGGCGAAAGGATGACATCATGCCGCTGGCCAAATTTTTCCTTCAGTATTTTTCCAGAAAGTACAACAGGCCCGTTACCATGGGGGACGATGTGGAAGAGCTGCTTCTCGCCTATGACTGGCCGGGCAACGTGCGGCAGCTCAAGAGCATGATGCAGGAGGCCGTGGTCACCTGCCAGAAAAACGTGGTGAGGGCGTACAATCTGCCCATCAGTCGTACGGTTCGGTCGAGGGAGCCTGCCCCGCTGGAAACGGAGTTTGATTTCGAGGGCAGGGATTACCACGACATCATGCGTGAAATGGAATGCCGGATGCTGCGGGCCGCCATAGCCCGTTGTTCCGGCAACATGACGACGGCATCAAAGATGCTTCGCATGGACAGAAGCACCATGTTCCGCAAAATCAGGGAGCTGGAACGGCACGGACTGAAGGTTCTGTGAGCTGGAACGTCCCGCGGCGTCTTTGGGGGCAGAACATGATCCTTTCCGTATGTTCTGAACGGGAAGGCCGGACGTTGCCGTGCCGTTTGCAGAAAGAAAGGACCGGGCCGCAGGAGCGGACCGGTCCTTCGATGCTGAGAGCCTTTGTCGCTATTCGCCGAGCGCCTTGTGGTAGGCGTCGAGAGCCTCTTCGAGATAGGCTCCCGAAGGTCTTTCCGGCAGGCTCCACGCCAGAGCATGCAGACCGGCGGCAAGGTCGCCCCAGTCGATCCAGCCCATGTGGGCGAGGCGGAGCACCTTGTCCTTGAGATTGCCCTGTCCGGCGGTGAGAATGACGCCGCATTCCTTGAAGGCCCTGGTGACGACGGGACCGGCGGGCAGCTCGTCGGGCATGCGCACGCTGGTCAGTCCCCAGGTATAGCGGCCTTCTTCTTTAACGAAGAGTTCCATGCCCATGGCGGCAATGCCGGTTCTGGCCATCTGCGTGAGGGCCCACTGCTTTTTGAACACGTTGTCCATGCCCATTTCCTGCAGCATGGTGAGCGCTTCGTGCAGGCCCACGAGCAGACTGATGGGCGAGGTGTAGTGCGTCTGATTCTTTTTGCAGCTTGCCCGCTCCGCCGTAAGGTCGAAATAGTAGCACTGGGGGCGCACCTCGGCGGCGCGTTTCCACGCACGGGGAGAAAGCGCCACGAAGGCCAGCCCGGGCGGAAGCATGAGTCCCTTCTGAGAGCCGGTGATGAGGCAGTCTATGCCCCATTCGTCCATGCGCACGGGCGAGATGGAAACGGCGGAAATGCCGTCGGCCACAAGAAGCACGTTCCGTTCGCGGGTGACGGCCGCCACTTCCTGCACGGGATGCAGCACGCCGGTGGAGGTTTCGGAAATCTGCATGAACACCCCTCGAATGGCGGGATCGTCATCGAGCATGGCGCGTATTTCTTCGGGATCAAAGGACGTGCCGGGCTCCTTGCGCAGAACGACGGGGTCAAGACCGCGCTGGGTCACGATGTCCACCCAGCGGTTGCCGAAGTGACCGGCCGTGGCCACGAGCACTTTTTCTCCGGGTTCAAACAGATTGAAGGCCGCGGCAGTCATGCCGCCGGTGCCGGAGCAGGCCAGAGGAAGAACGGGAGACTCCGTGCAGAAGAGGCTCTTCAGCATGACCTGGTTTTCGGCCAGAATGGTCTTGAACGCGTCCTTGCGGTGATGGAGCAGCGGAGCGGCCATGGCCAGACGGACACGGTCGGGAATGGGCGTGGGGCCCGGGGTGAGCATACGGGTAGCCTGAATGGATGACATGACGGAACCTCTTGAGCCGGCGAAGCGTCGGGATAAGTGGCGCGAAAGATGCGCGTTTTCACGGTATAGAAAAAGGAAAGGCTCGGCAAGCGCAGGGGGCGGCTCCGGGAAGAATCATTGACGGTCATGGGGCCCGGTCTGCAGGGATTCGAGAAGCTCGTTCCGGGAGATGGTCAGGATGCGGGAAATCGGAAAGTGCGGGACTCCGATGTTCGGCGCATGAAAAAGGCGGCCCCTGGAGGGCCGCCGCAGCGCTATTCCGGCAGATGGAAGAGGAAGGTCTTGAGATAGGCCGTTTCCGGCATGGCGGGATGAATGGGATGATCCGGCCCCTGAAAGCCCTGGAAGAGAAGCCTGGCATGGCGGCGCCTTTTGCCGGCAGCGCGCGTGACCAGCCCGCGCAGCGCGTCGGCTTCCAGATGATGGGAGCAGGAACAGGTCATGAGCATGCCGCCGGGACGCACCAGATCGAGGCCGAGCTCGTTCACCCGCTGGTAGGCTTCCAGTCCCTGCCTCGCGTCCTTCTTGCGCTTGATGAAGGCCGGAGGATCGAGGCAGACGATGTCGAAGGTGCGGCCTTCGCGGCGCAGATCCGCAAGCAGTGTGAGCGCGTCTCCCTGAAGAAGCTCCGTTTCCGTGCCGAACTGTTCGGCGTTGCGCTTTGCGTAGGAGAGCGCCTGGGCCGAGGCGTCCATGAAGGTGACCTTTCCCGCGCCGTTTTTGGCCGCCAGAGCGCCGAATCCGCCTGCGTAGCAGAAGGCGTCGAGCACCTGGCAGCCCTGTTGTGCCTGCACGAAGGGGGTGAGCGCGGCGCGGTTCACGCGCTGGTCGTAGAACCAGCCGGTCTTCTGGCCGTTCTTCAGCGGAACGGCGTAGCGCATGCCGTTTTCTTCCACGGAAATTTCTTCGGGAGCATCGCCCGAGGCGACGCGCTGGAAACGTTCCAGTCCTTCAAGGTCGCGGGAGGCCACGTTGTTGTCGAGAAGAATGGAGGAAGGATGAAGAAGCTCGTCGAGCACGGAAAGAAGCTCGTCCGTATGCGCGTCCATGCCCGCCGTGGTGATCTGACAGACTACATGGTCGCCGTGGCGGTCGGCCACAAGACCGGGCAGAAAGTCGCCCTCGCCGTGGCAGAGACGGTAGAAGGGCCTGTCGAACATCCTTTCGCGCAGGGCGAGAGCGTCGGAAAGACGACGGCGCAGCAGAGAGGCGTCGAGCGCCTCGTCCGCTTTGCGGCTGACCATGCGCACCGCGATGAGCGAGGCGGGGTTGACGTAGCCTGTGCCGAGCGTGCGTCCGCCGCAGTCGGCCACGAGCACGGACTGCCCGGGAGCAAAGGAGGTAAGGGGGGAGCGCTTCGTGTCTATTTCGTTGCTGAACACCCACAGGTGCCCGATGCGCAGACGTCGGTCCTCGCCCTT
>JAXUUT010000143.1:0-4034 GCA_037230945.1 bacterium | reverse complement strand
ATTGCTCCCGAGTATCAGATCACCTGGCTGAGCAATCTCATTCTCGGACTTCCCATGTTCTTTGTGGGACTGGCAGGCGTGATCATACTCAGCAGGATGTTTGCCGGCGACATTAAGACTGTGGACATCAAGCAGCATTACATTGAAATGCGCGACAGGCAGGGGCCCATGACCGGCAACGAAAAGAAGGGCATTGCCGTCATGCTGTGCCTTCTGCTGTTCATGGCAACCTCAAGCCTGCACGGCATCAACGGCGACTTCGGCATGATTCTTGCGCCGCTGGTCTTTTATCTTCCCGGCATTCAGGTGGGAAACTACGATGACGTCAAGGGCATCGACTTCGACATGGTGTTTCTCATCATGGCGTGCATGTCCATAGGCAGCGTGGGAACCCATATCGGTCTGGGACAGATTCTTACCTCCTATGCCATTCCCGTCATCGGCGACATGGGCGCCGTGGGACTTCTGGGATTCACCTGGATATTCAGCGTGCTTTTCAACTTCCTGCTGACGCCTTTTGCCATATATGCCGCGTTCAGTCAGCCGCTCGGCGACATAGCCTTCGGCATGGGCATCAATCCCGCAACGCTGATGATCACGCTCATCAATGCCGGCGACACCATTCTTCTGCCCTATGAACATAATTCGGCGCTGATGGCCTTTGCCTTCGGCCTCATGTCTCTGAAGGACTTCGTGCGGGTCAACCTGGTAAAATGCATCATCCAGTTCATAGGAATGTTTTTTGTCATGCTTCCATTCTGGTATCTGATAGGCATGCTGTATGTCTGAACGTTCTGCAGAAAAGTCCGCGCTGCAATAGGCATGCTCTTCCCACAAAAAAGTTCTGTAGGATTGGCGAAGAGCTCAGAAAAAACGTGTTAGACGGCAGAAACGCTGCTTTGTATATTGTCATGGAGAAAGCCTTCGGAAACTTCATGAACGGTTATGCTAGGAGGATTGAATATGGAGTACATCAGACTCGGGACTTCGGATCTGAACGTTTCCCGGATTTGTCTTGGTTGCATGGGCTTCGGCAGAGCCGCCAGCGGAATGCATGCCTGGACGCTGGACGAAGCTCCCACCCGCGAAATCATCCGCCATGCGCTGGAACTCGGGATTAATTTCTTTGATACGGCTCTTGCCTATCAGGGCGGCACGAGCGAGCAGTTCGTCGGCCGTGCTCTGAAGGACATGGCAAAGCGGGAAGACGTGGTGGTGGCCACCAAGTTTCTGCCCATGACGGCAGAGCAGCATGCGTCCGGCATGAAGGTAAGGGACTACATCAACGGCTGTCTGGCTCAGAGCCTGAAGAACATGGGGCTGGACTACATTGATCTGTATATTTACCACTGCTGGGACGCCGCCATGCCCGTGGAAGAGGTCATGGGTACGCTCAATGAGGCGGTGAAGGCCGGAAAGGTGCGCTATATAGGCATTTCCAACTGCTTTGCCTGGCAGATTGCCAAGGCGAACTTTGTGGCGGAAAAGTACGGCTGGAGCCGGTTCATTACGGTTCAGGGTCACTACAATCTTCTCTTCCGCGAGGAGGAAGTGGAAATGGCCCCTTACTGCGCCGATGCCTGCATATCCATGACCCCCTACAGTGCGCTTGCCGCCGGACGTCTGGCGAGAAGCCGCTCGGAAGTCACCGAGAGACTGCAGAAGGACGCCTACGCTAAGGGCAAGTACGACGCCACGGCGGAACAGGACGGACTTATCATCGACAGAGTTGGGGAAATTGCGGAGAAGCGAGGCGTTTCCAGAACGCAGATCGCGCTTGCCTGGCTTCTGACCAGGGTCGCGGCTCCCGTGGTGGGTGCGACGAAGATCCATCAGCTTGAAGACATTGCCGCATCTACGTCGCTGAAGCTCACGCCGGAAGAATGCGCCTATCTGGAAGAGCCCTATGTGCCGCATCGTCTGGTGGGCATGATGAAGAAGTAACGAAACCATTCCATTTCAAAGCCGGCCGGACGTAACGTCCGCCGGCTTTCGTTTTTTCTATGCATGGGAGAGCGCATGGCGGAACGGATTGTGTACGGAGCAGCAGGCAGACGCAAGCTGCTGGAAGGCATGGAGACGCTGACGAAAGCCGTCGGAGTCACCCTGATGGACGGGGGCAGAACGGCGCTTTTGACCGATGAGTCGGGGCGGGCTCGTCTGTGTTCCGACGCCAGGGTCATTGTCGGGGATTTTTTTTCGGATGACCCGGTGGGCAATGTCGGGCTTCGCCTGCTGAAGAAGGAGCTGGAAGAAAGAAACGGGGCCATGGGATCGGGAGCAGCCCGTACCATGGTGCTGACGGCGGTGCTCCTGCGCCGGGGAGAAGCCTGTCTTGAGTCCGGCATGGAGCCGACGGCCCTTTCGGCGGCGCTCAGGCGCGCGGCTCTTGCGGTGGATGCCGTGCTTGAGAACATGACGCGCGAGGTTGAGGGGGAGGAGGAATTCAGGCGTCTGGCCGTCGGCGTTTCCGGCAGCGACGAGCTCGGAGAGCTGATCGTGAAGGCGCTCTCCCGCGTGGAGTCCGCCGGTGAGGTGGTCGTCGAGCGCTCCCATGGTTTGGAAGACAGCGTGGAGTTCCCGCAGGGATTCAGCTTTGAAAAGGGATATCTTTCTCCCTTCATGACCGATGTCCCCGGCGGGCGCCGCTGCGTTCTTGACGACTGCGGCGTGCTGATGGCCGACAAGGCTTTTCGCACTAGGGAAGACATAGAACCGGTGCTGCATCTTGCGCAGTCGGTGAAAAAGCCCGTGTTCATGCTTGCGGATGATCTGACGGACGACGCCCTGAGACTTGTCAACGAGGCCAACGCCGGACGTCGCTGCCGTCTTGTTGCTGTGGAGATTCCGGCGCACGGGCCGGGTCGCATGGATTTTTTTGCCGACATGGAGGTGCTTGTGGGGGGGGCTCCTCTTACGAAGGAGTTTTTTTTCTTTTCCGGCCTGCTGGGACCGGAGGTGCTGGGGCGGTGTCGGAGGGTCGTTGCGGGAAGAGGTTCCACGCTGATGATCTGCGACCCCGCAGACCCGGAAAAGGCGGCCTGCAGGGCCGGACAGATTCGGGAGCAGATGCGCGACATAGCCACGGACTTTGTTCGTGAGACGTACCGGGAACGCCTGCGCAGACTGACGGGCCGAAGAGCCGTGCTGAGTGTGGGAGCCATGAGCGAGAGCGCTTTTTCCGAACGCCGTGCTCGTGCGGTTGATGCCGTGCGCGCGGTTTTTTCCGCGCGGAGGGACGGGGTTGTCGCAGGGGGCGGCGCAGCCTATGTTCACGCGCTTGCCGGGCTGGAGAACCTGCCTTCGGCAGGCGTGGCGGAACAGGCCGCGCGTTCCATGATGCGAGAGGCGCTTGCCGCTCCGTTCTGTCGTGCGTTGCAGGATGCGGGGGAACGCTGTCCTCTTCGTGTGGCGGAAGAGCTGAAAAGCATGGAAAGCCGGTACGGATATGACAGCCGTACGAGACGCGTTGCCGTTACCATCGAACCTGCCCGTGCGGCAAGGGAAGATCTGGCCAGAGCCGTACGCATTGCGGAAAAGGTGCTGACGCTGGGAGTCGTCGTTCTTTGCAGGAGAAAAAGACGCGTGTCGTGAGCGTTTCTTTTCGGTCTTGGAGTACGGATGACGATAGGGCCCGGCTTCCTGCAGAGAAGGAAGCCGGGCCCCGTTTTGTGCGTTCAGGAGAAATCAGGCAAGCTCGAAGTCATCGGCCACGGGAGAGTTCGGCAGTCTTTTGAGCTTTGCGGCATCGAGATGGAAGAAATCCGCCGCGTTCTGGTACATGATTCTCGGCAGGATGTGTTCAAGAAAGCCGCAGTGCAGGTAGTAGTCGACCAGCACGCTCATGTCTCCCAGCGGATAGGAGGAGGCAAAGACATAGTTGCCAGGGTTCATGTAGTTGGCCGAATCCACATAGCCCCGCCAGCCTGCGGTGTTCATGATGTAGAAGTCGGGCTGGACCATGACGTTCTTGTTGAGGAAGAGATAGGCGGCTATTTCGTTGACATGAGGCCAGCATCCGTGCACGAGCAGCG
>JAXUUT010000009.1:0-4045 GCA_037230945.1 bacterium | reverse complement strand
TGAACGGAAGCCCCCGCATGAAGGGCAATACCTCCATGCTGTGCGACGCCTTTGCCGAAGGCGCAAGAAGCGCGGGGCACAAGGTCACCCGCTTCGACCTGCAGAAAATGAACATTCACGGCTGCCTCGGCTGCGTGAAGGGCGGCAAGGATCCTTCCAGCCCCTGCGTGCAGAAGGACGACATGCTTCAGATCTATCCTGCCTACAAGGAAGCCGACATCGTGGTGCTGGCCTCGCCCATGTACTACTGGGGATTCTCCGGACAGCTCAAGACGGCCTTCGACCGCCTCTTCGCCGTGGCCGAATGCAATCCCGGCTACGCCAACCCCAAAAAGGACTGCGCGCTCATCATGGCGGCCGAAGGCAACAGCGCCGACAACTGGAAGCCTGCGCTGGACTACTATAAGGCTCTTCTCGGCTTCCTTGAATGGAAGGACCTCGGACACGTGCTGGCCGGAGGCGTGTTCGATGCCGGAGCCGTGGCCGGCACGCCCGTGATAGACGAAGCCTTCCGCTTCGGCGCCTCTCTGTAGCGGCCCCGCCATGAGCGAATATCACGGCGATGCCGGACGCTCCGGCAGAGGCATTCTTTCGCGCCGGGGGCTGTTCTTCGGCGCGGGAGCGGCCCTCGTGGCCGCGGCAGGCGGTCTGCTGTACCGGCACCTTTCCTCCGCGTCTTCCGTGAAGGTGGAATCCTTCATGACTCCCGCTTCCGGAAAAAAGAAACGCATTCTGGTGGTGACGGGAAGCGGACGGACGCAGGGCAACAGCGACCTTCTGGCGGAAGCCTTCACCAAAGGTGCGCGCGGAGCCGGTCACACGGTGGACATCTTTCCCGCCGGACGCGACCCCATGCGCGCGTGCATGCACTGCGAAGGCTGCTGGAGCACGGGAAGGCCCTGCGTCATGGAAGACAGCTTTGAAAGGTTCCATCCCCTGCTCGAGAAGGCAGACATGCTGGTCTTCTGCAGTCCGCTCTACTGGTACAGCTTCAGCGGCCACATCAAGTGCGTCATGGACAGGCTTTATCCCTACTCCCAAAAGAAAAAGCCTTACGACATTCCGGTAAAGGAAGCCATGCTTCTCATGTGCGGCGAAAGCCTGTTTCTCCGCTCCTTTGCCGGCGCCGCGGAATCCTATCGGCAAATGCTCGGCTTCAAGGGCTGGAAGGACAGAGGAAGACTTTTCGTCACCGGCGTCCATGAATACGGGGCGATGAAAGGCCACAAGGCGCTTGCTTGCGCTGAAGAAATGGGACGATGCGCCTGAATTCAGCATTGTTGAAACAACCCGCAATCACGCGAAAGGAGCAGTCATGAAAGCTCTTTCTCTCATTGGAGCGGCGAAGTTCACCTCGCCCAACCCGGTTTCCCTCGTATGCTCAAAGACTCCTTCCGGAGACACCAACCTCGCCACGGTCTCCTGGTGGACCTATCTGAGCCTCAATCCCGAAATCATCGGCTTTGCCATGATGAAGACATCCTACACGGGTGAACAGGTCCGGGAAACGAAGAAGGTCGTGCTTACCATTCCGGGCGAAGCTCTCGCAAGGCAGGTCATGCAGTGCGGCAGCTCCACCGGCAGAACCAGAAACAAGGCGAAGGAATTCGGCATCACCCTCAAGAGCCTCCCCGGCTGCGACATTCAGATCCCCGAACACAGCGCGGTGGCCATCGAATGCAGCCTGCGCGAATTCATCGACGTCGGCGATCACTACCTCTACATCTGCCACGTGAACAACGTATACGCCGATGACGGGGAAACGCCCCTCTTCGCCTGGAACGGCTACTCCGAAATCGCTCCCGCAAAGCGCTGACGTCTTCTTTCCGACTGCGTGACCGGCACGCCGATCGATCGCGCTCCGGCCGGAGAGGGCAGGGTCTCTCCTGCGCTTTCCGGCCTTTTCCATCCATCCGTTTTCCTGCCCGGTTTCTCGTCCCTTCTCGCGAACCTTCCTCATCATGCGCCCTGGGCGCCCGGCAAAGAAGCTCCCGGCGTCTGCCCCATCTTCCACCACTCGCCCGCAACGCCCACTTGGACGCTTCTCCTTCTCCGTCTCCCCGTGACAATCCCTGCTGCGCACTATGCGCGCCGCCTATGTCGACATATGCAATCCAGGCATTTGCCCTTGTCCCGCCATCCTTTTATATTGGCATGAACTCGGGCAGGACTCTCCACACGCCGCCTCTGAAAACGCGACCGGAAAGCCTGAACGAAAAACGGAGGTCGCAGCGCCGGATATTTCTCTTTTTCTGTTCAAGGCGCGCTCTTCTATTCATGGTGATTCCGACGGCATGCACTCCTGCGTCGGACACGAAGAATACGCAGGCCATGATCCTCCGGCCTGCCCCAAAAAGGAGACATAATGAAGGTACTTGGCATAAACGGAAGTTCCCGCAAGGATGGAAATACCGCACTGCTGATCCGGGAAGTGTTCGGAGAGCTGGAGCAGGCAGGAATCAGGACCGAGCTCGTGCAGCTTGCCGATCTTGCCGTGGATCCGTGCCGGGCCTGCTTTGCCTGCGCAAAAACAGGCTCCTGCGCCTTTCGCCGGGACGCCTTTGCCGGCATTTTCGACAAAATGGTCGAAGCGGACGGCATTCTTCTCGGATCCCCCGTGTATTCGGCGGACGTTTCCGCCAGAATGAAGGCGCTCCTGGAACGCGCGGCCGTTCTGGCCGACATGCGGCCCGGGCTGTTCCGGCACAAGGCAGGCGCGGCCGTCGCGGCCGTCCGGCGCGGCGGAGGCCTCGCAGCCGTGGACGCCATGCATCACTTTTTCCTCAATCATGAAATGTTCGTGGTCGGCTCCACATACTGGAACATGGTCTACGGAACAATGCCCGGCGACGTGAAACGCGACGAAGAGGGCATGGCCAACATGAAGAACCTCGGCAGGAACATGGCCCACCTCATGCTGCGCCTCGGCTCATGACCGGAATCCTCCAGATCGCACCGTTCCTTCAGGTGACGGATTTCCCCGGAAATCCGTCACCTTTTTTCATGCTCCGCGCCTGTGCGGACGCACCTCGGGACACCGCTCTTCTTCCGGCGCCGCTGCGCCCCGCGCATGACTCTCTTCCGCAGTGTGAAGACTCCGGGCAACGGCTTGCCGGAACCTGCGCCACGTCATGCCCCTGCCTCCCCCTCTGCCACGGCATCCGGGTGTTTCCCCTTCCTGCCTCCGGGCATGATGCCTTTTTGCCGGACACGCTTCCGGCTGCGTCATTCCATGCGGGCATGCCCTTGCATCAGGCCTGAACGTCAACGGAACATACGACCTCATGGCCACAGTTTTTTTCTGTTGAAACAGTAAATGTCATAAAAAATTTCTTATTGTTATTATCATGTAATATATTATTTTTCATTTATGGATTCATATGTATGCATGAACTTTTTATTAAAAAGGAGTCGTCATGATCATTGATACCCGCATACGTCCGCCTTACAAGGGATTTACAGCCGGAAAAGACTCTCTGATACATAACTTTGATCACGCCACCAAATGGTCCGGAATGTTCGGAGGTCACGCCGCCCCTTCGGTAAAGACGCATTCTCTGGATGACTGCCTTGCGGAAATGGATGCGGCGGGCATCGACTTTGCCATTGCTCCCGGCCGCAAGGGACAGGATCACATGTGGGTGGACAATCAGGATGTGGTCGATCTCACCGAAGACTATCCCGACCGCTTTGCCGGCATTGCCTCCATTTTTCCCGAAGACCCCATGGAATACAATCTGGAGCAGATAAAAAAATACTGCATCGACGGACCGCTTCTCGGCGTTTCTCTGGAAACCGGTCTGGTGGCCGACGTTGAGGGGGCCACGCCCCGCTTTGTGGACGATCACAAGTTCTGGCCCATATACGAGCTGTGCGAAAAGCACGGCGTCGTGGTGAGCTTTACCCACAACGCGCCCGCCTACCCCGACACCTCGGGCAGCGATCCGGTCAGACTCAAGCACATCTATGACGATTTTCCCCGTCTGAAAACGCTGCTCGTGCACGGATGCTGGCCTCATGTCAACGAAATAGCCGCCTATCTCTT
>JAXUUT010000084.1:0-24206 GCA_037230945.1 bacterium | reverse complement strand
CAGGCACTGTTCTACCGATAATTAAAGCTAAGAACCCTTCTTACTAAATCGGCCTGTCCGGGAGAGGAGGTGCGAACCTTTTCCACACGGGATGTCGCCGCGGGCATGAGCCGTTCCACCTCGTCCAGAACGACGGCGGCCTCCGGCGAACGGGGATCGGTCAGCCCCAGAGAAACTTCCAGCACAAGACAGATAAAGTCCACCGTGATGCCGCTTTCGCCCCGGCAGCGCAAAAGCTGCTTCTCCAGCTTGCTGCGCAGGTCTACATCCTTGACAAGGAGACTGCGGTAATACCAGATAAGCGGCCACGGATGTCCGCGCCGGCCCCTGTCCCTGTCAAGCCATGTGTCGGAAGCCCGCAGGCAGGCATTGCGCTCCTCCTCCGACCCCCAGAAAACAAGGTAGCGCAGAAGAAGATACTGGCGGAAACGATCAGCCGACACGCCGGAATCGAACATGGCCTCCATGATGGGGAGTCCCAGTGCCCGGGACGTCGCCACGGCGGCCTTCTCACGCGTGCATCCGGGCGCATCCATGGCGTTCACGGCGGCATAAGCCGCGGTCTGGGCCGTCTGCCTCCGCGACAATGCAGGATCCACGACGGCAAGCCCGGCAAATTCCTTAAGCGCCAGCTCAAAACATATCGAAGCGCTCTCGAAACGTTCCTGAAAAGCCTCATACTGCCCCAGACTGCTGAAGACCTTGCCCGCCATTTCTCCCCGAAGCTCTTTGCCGCTTCTGGCGGGATTCCACGGGTCAAGTCTGGCGGAAGCTTTTTCGAAGTCAAAGGCGTTGGCGTCACACACGGCAAGGCGCAGGGCCGCGTGCAGATCGGCCTGCGGATACACGAGGGCCATGCGGTCTGCCAGCATTTCCACCACGGCCTTTGCGGCATCCAGTTCTGGGGAGACGATGATGCCCTCATGGTTAAACTGGGCAAGCTCGGTCAGCTTGGCGAAAAAGCGCACATCTGGAGGAAGAGGCACGTTGTCCGCACCGCGCAGCCACGTCACCTGTCGCGCCAGCACGTCCAGATCGTATTTCTTTTCCGAAAGATAGGAGGAAGTCGCCTTCACATAGTTCTCCCATGCCTCAGGTCGCGCGACACAGGTCTTCTTCAGCTCTTCAAGGGCCAGAAAAACTGGCGAGCCTTTATCGGCGGCATCCGGCCGTTCCATCAGCAGCCTCCACTGCTGTCCGGAAACAAGACCGCCCTGCATGGCGGTTTCGCAGGCTTCCAGGAGATCCGCCTCGCCGCTGAACAGACATGTTCCCAGCAGACCATGCAGTTTGAGGAGCTTCCTTTTTGCACTGGAGGTAGATCCCCAGTAGTTGGCCAGCAGATCCACCCAGCCGAGCAGGCCGGAATTTTTGCCTGCAAACTTCACGTTCCGCAGCACGATGCGGGAACTTCTGTCCCCCTTCTCCCTGCCGAGAAGAAGGGAAAACTCCTTTTTCAACAGAAAAGGATTAAGGTTTGCGCCGAAATCCGAACGTTCCTCAATGGATATGTCGAGGGCAACAGTCTTTCCCTGCTCCTCCGGGCAGGGCAGCAGGCGCAGAACCCATCTCACCACCTTGTGAAGCAGGGCATACCAGCCTTCGCGGGAAGAGCCGTCCACACTGTCCACGGAAAGGCCGAACACCCCGCATTCTTCCGCAAGCAGGCTGTTCAGGAGCGGATCTGTATTCTCTCCTTTCAGGGCAGCAGCATGAAATTTTGCCCCAAGCGGTTGCAACGCCGTATCCGCAGGCACGAGAAGGGCCACCATGCGCCCTCTTCTACCCGTCTCGCCGGGAACTGCACTTTCAAAATTCTCACCGCTCTCATCAATCCACAGCGTCCAGCCCTGACGGGGAGCCACTCCTTCACGCGGAGAAAGACAGTTGATGCGGTGTTCCCGCTTTTCCGGTTCTGGTGCTTCCTGCTCTTTCGCCCGATCGGCCGCCGGAGCGGCACGCGACACGTTTTCAAGCTGCTCGGCCTCCCCGCGGCGCGCCTCAAGGCTGTCCTTCAGGCAAGGATACGCAGCCGCAACCCTATCCAGAAAAACCAGAAAAGCCTTGGCATCTCCCTTGCCGTACAGCGTATCAAGGATATTTTCGGCTTTCTCCTGAAGCTTTTTCACGAGCTTGTTGTGTACTTCCTTCAGAATATCCCGATCCTTGAGTGCGGCTGAAAGTTCTGGGGCAAAAAGATCACGCCGTAGCGCGACATCAAGGCGCTCCCACTGTCTTTTGAACGTGAGCCCTCTTTCGCAGGACTCCCGTATCATGGTTTCAAGCTCTGCCAGAGAATAACCGGGCACCGTCAATATCCCGGCCTTCACCTCCTCCAGTTCCGCATCGGGCCGTCCCCAGGAGACCTTTTTCTGGTAGTCGGACAGAAGTTTCATGAGTTCATGACTTTTCCATACCGTCTGAGGACGGGAAGAAAAAGATGACCTGTTCCAATTCGACGAATAACCCGGCATAGGCGTTCTCCTGAAGATCTCACATGAATTTCTGCGGGAAAAAGCGTATTCTTCACATACGGTACAAAAATACCATGCTTGTCATCGTTTTTCCCTGCATTTCCCTCTTGTCGGAGCATCTCCGACCTTCATACCTCTTTCAGGAAGAAGCGGCAACAACATATCCGACTCCGTACTCCGGCGCATCATTCCGTGCTGAATCCCAAAAAAGTCCGGTTTCTCCCGATGACGAACATGGACGTCGGCATGCCGTCTTGTGTTTTCAAAAGAAAACTTCCCTTCCGTTATGGACAGCCGTCCGCCGCTGTCCTATCATCGAACGTATCTCTACGGGAGGAACCATGAACACCCACCACGACGACGATTACGACCCCAATGTGAAAAAACGCCGTTCCTCACGGCCGATGAAGTTTTTTCCCTTCCTCACCGTAACAAAGCGCATAAAAAAGCGCAGTCTTGAGGAGCTTACCTGTCTCAAAGGGAAAAAGAACTTTCACCTGCCCCGCGACTACTGGCAGGACGGATGCCTCTTTTTCGGTTTCAGCGACGAAGGCTGGCAGAAACGCACCGAAGGAGCCTTTCCGGTCACTCTCAAGAGCTCCCATCCCCTCTATGTCTGGAAGAGCGACCAGACGGGTGAGATCGTATGTCCCTGCACGAGCAGAAAGACCAGCAATGCAGGTATGATTCCCGAAGGAAGCGTTCTGGACTTCACGGGGGACATCAACGAAAAAACTTCCTATGTGCTTCATACCCTGCGCTTTCCCGTCGCTTCTGAGGAAAGCCTCGACGAACAGCTCACATTCAAGGGCGTATTCCCGCCCGAAAAACTGGGGAAGCCTCAATGACCGAAAGCAACACGAAGCTGGGCCGCAAGGAGAAGGCCGGACGCATGGAGGAAACGGAAAAGACTCTTGCCGAAATCCAAAGATCTCTGCCCCCGCTGTACGACTTTTTCATGGACCTGGAAATTTTCATAAAAAAAATGGACAGGCATCTGCAGAGCCGAAAGAAAAAGCAGGAGAAGGATGAGCAGGAGGCGACACTGCTCGACGACATGGAGAAGGAACTTGAACTGCTCAACGTCATGCAGCAGAACAACTTGCCGATTGATATCAAGCTGTTGAGGAACAACCGGTGGACGCGCTATTGCTGTATGATCTGCTCCAAGCTGGGTGCAGAAAAGCGGCAGGCATTTCTGGACGAGCTTGATGCCCTGCCCCCCGAACTTCGTGCGGAACATCTCCGGCAGACCCGTTCCAGCTGGATATCCGGCATATTGTTTCAGGCCCTTTCCGACGAGAAGCGCAGACTGAAGAACTCGTCTGCCAACGTGTATCACCGCATGCAGCTGCTGATAAGAAAATACCGGCCGGAACATCTGTATCTCCAGGGGAACTGGTACGGCAGACCCGGCATGGAGAAAGACTCCGTCCTGCTTTTTGAGAAACATCTGGATAAACACTTCGCCACCCAGTCCTTCATCGCTTCCCTTTCTGTCGTGCCGGGACTGGAACTCCAGCATTTCTACAACAAATCTGGCGACAAATTCCGTTTTGAAGGCTTCGGGCGCGCTCTCGATGCAGTACTGAAAAGCGTGCAGGAAAAAAGCGGCTCTCCCGACACGGCCTTTTTTCTGCATCACTTCATGTGCTGGTTCACACGCTGTTACCCTGTGACGGCAAGAACGGTGTCTGACGATGACGGGACTGGAAGCCTTATCGACAGGTTGCAGGCATCGAACTCCGACGACGAGAAGAAAATTTCCCCGCATGACCTCCAAAAGGTGTTTCTTCTTCTGAAAGAAAAGCTCGATGCTCCCTATCTGCGCCTGCTGGAACTCAAAGTCTACGGAAAAACGGCCAGGCAGATCATGGAGGACATGAAGAACGCGCCCTTCCCGCTGAACAACGACAGTGCGGTGAACTACCATTACAAAAAAATTCAAGCGGTCACGAATGAATGCTTTGCGGAACTGGACCTGCCCACAGGTAAAAAGGCGTTCAAAGAGTTTCTTGCCCTCTTCCGTTCTCTGTACAGCATTCATCGTTCAGGCGACCGCGGATGAATGCCCTGCGAACCCGGACCTGCGCACAGGCGGCCAGAAGTTCAAAGACCTTCCCGCCTTCTGCCGTGATCATCCGGAAATTCTGAAGCTCGGAATCAGCATCCTGCATTCCGTACTCCATGGTAAACATTACAGACAGGTGACCCTATGGATCTTTACCTCATTCCCCCGGAAGAGGCCCTGCGCCTCATGGAACAAGAGCGCACATGTCCTCCGCTCGATATGCTCATGCAGGGCGGTTCAGACATCGACAAACACCTCAAAGACTGCCCTTCCTGCCGGATTCTGGCCCGACAGGACAGAAAAAAATATGCGGAGCTGGATGCCTTTCTTCGTTCCCGGCCCTCTCCCGAACCGGGCGGTCGCGTGCAGGCCGGGGAAGTCCGTCAGATTTCCCGCTCGGCCGTACCGGACATACACAACGAGCAAGGCTGGCACAACCCTCCCCTTGCGCTCGTCATTTATGATGAAGACGCCGTGGGCATACCGGGCGTGGTACGCGTGGCGCCGCTGTTCAACATGCCCTCTCTCGCCTTTATAGGCGACATTCCCCTGCGGAGCCTGAAAAAAAATCTTTTTGCCGAGAGCTGGAACACCTTTGCCCTGCCCGCCCGCTGCCTTGCCGGCGTTATCGGCGTTGCGGCGCGGAAAGAACTCGATGACGTGCGGGAATGGGAGGACAGGGAGCTCCCCGAACTGGCCGAAGGCACGGCGCAGCTTGCCTTCCGCAGGCTGGAACGCAAGATCGCCGGTTTCTACGGGAAGCACGGCGCGGCGCAGGCGCTGGCCATGTGGGAAGGCGAATCCTCCGCGCAGAAAAAGACTTCCAGAGGGGCGACGGTACACGTCTTCCGCCGGGGGAACGGTCCGGCGAACCATTCGGACATCCGGCGTGCCGTCGACGCATGCAGGCATGCCGTGTACGAAACAGCCTCTGCCGTCCAAGACGAAAGACGGTATGCCGACGCGGCCGACGCTCCCCTCATCTCCATGGAGGAGCATGACCGCGATTCTCTGAACAGCATTTACGGTCCGATGACGAAGGGCGTGGTCAACGTCTATACGCTGGATTTCGGCTCCCGGGATTCCTCACGCGAGGAGCGTCCCGCCGAGTTCCGCTTCAGCAAGGACGAAAAGGCGGCATTTCTGAATGTGCTCCTGCCATGGGATGAGAATATTCCCCTGTGGGAGGCCGCCGTCATGCTTTCGGAAGACACACCGGAACGTTGGATGAATATTGATAAGGAAGAGCTGGAAGGCTGTGTCAGCCTGTTCCTGAAACTTGATGAAGGAACCCTTCCGGACACATTCTGCATGAAGGTGCTGCTCTTTGCGGGGAAAAAGGTATGATACTGATTTCCTGGAGCCGCCTTGTCGAGGTGACGGAACACACGCCGGAAAAGCTCTACAGACAAAAATCCGGCACGTTCCGCTTTCCGAATGCGAAAGAGACGGAGGAACTTTTCCGTCATCCCCGCAAGGAATACCTTGAACTGCTCAGAGCCGCGGCACTCCTGCATGACGCACCGCAGGCCCTTGCCGCGCAGCTTGCGGAAGGCTTCCCGGAACCGGGCGGCCTGACGTGGAAAGAGGCGCTTGCCCTGCCCTGGCTGGAAGTGGCCGTACCGCTGCGCTCCACGAAAGGAGAAATCCCGCAGGGCGGCCTTGCCTATATTCTGCTTGCCCTGCTGCCGGAAGGGAAAACAGGCAACTGCATATCTTCCGGAGCCCTTCCCTCGGACACTCTCAAGGCCATGGAAAACGCCCTGAATCTCGCCTCAACGGAAACGAATCGTTATTTTGCGGCCATGCCCCGGCACGCTTCGCAGGAGTTTTCCGGCACATCTCTCGGCCTTCCCCTGTGGCTCGGCGCGCAGGTTCTGGCCGGCGATGAAGCCATGCGCAAGGGCTTTCGCGAGGTGCTCGCCACAGGTGCGCTGGATGACGAAGGCCGGCTTCTTCCCGTGGACGGCGTGACGGAAAAGGCGACCATGACAAAGGAAACCGGCGCCGGGCGCTTTCTCTATCCTGCCTCCAGCCTCGACCGCGTTCCGCCGAAGTGCTTTCCCCTGCACGACGCTCACGACGCGCTCTTTCTGCTCCGTGATGTGGACGAACGCTTCTGGCGCACGGTCAATCCCTTCCGTTACGACCCGGACTTCTTCTGGTATCAGCTTCCGGCCATACAAGGCTGGAAGAATGCGGATTTCGTGAACCTGGCGCTCTCCTTTGCGGAAACATGCGGGTGCCTGAAGGAGCCCCCCGCCGACGGGGCCGACATACTGAAGCCTCTGTGCGACTTTCTCGAAGGCAGGGAACTTAATCTCGAAGGCAGGCACAAGGAAAAACTGCTCGGCCTGTTCGGACTCGAATGGGCGCAGAAGCAGGAACGCTCGGTGGAACTCTTCCGGCTCTGCCAGCTGCACATGACCATCGAGAACCGCGACGGAGCGGAATCGGAACAATGGGAAAAATTGAGCGAAGAATGTCGTGCCGCCGTGCAGAACGGCGGACGCAACGTCTCCTCCCTGTTCCTTTCCTACTACGCCCGCCGATGCGAACGCCTGCACAACCAATTCCGCTTCACAGCACCGACGAGTTTAGCCGCGCATATCAGGGAGGAACTTGCACGCTTTAAAGGCTGCAGAGAACACGCCGTAGGAGAAGCCTACGGCATGCTCTGCCAGGGCGCGGCATTCCGGCAGGATCACGTCCGGGCCCTTTCGCTGGCCAAGCGCTCGGAAGAAAATTTCGGACAAGACAAAACGGGCCGCCTGCACGCGCTGCGTCGCGAAGCCGACCGCGCCTACATATTTTGGGATCTCCGAGATGACAAAAGTCATGAAAAAGCCTG
This sequence comes from bacterium, assembly GCA_037230945.1. Taxonomy (GTDB): domain Bacteria; phylum Desulfobacterota; class Desulfovibrionia; order Desulfovibrionales; family Desulfovibrionaceae; genus Mailhella. The sequence goes on along the minus strand of JAXUUT010000084.1, from coordinate 16,810 downwards.
CCGCCACGCCCTCCGCTACATAAACGAGAGCTCAGGCTGCACGGAAAACAGACCCTTTGCCGAAGCACTCAAGGCCCGCATGAACGCCGAAGCCCGCCTGCGCCTGGGGAAAACGCCCGACGAAGGCTTTGTCGAGGATGCCCTCCTGCACTTTAAGAAAAATGCGGGATTCACAGGCCACACACACCCCTGGCAGCTTTACTTTTACAACGCCGGTCTTTCCCTGCTCCCTCCGAACGGCGGGGAAAAAGCCCCGAATGCCGGGGAAAAAGAAACGGCCATCCTTTTTCTTGAGCGTTCCCGCGCCCTGTGCCTGAACTCGCAGCACAGCCTTATCCTCAACATCATGGCGCTTCTCCCTCTTTCGCTGCTCCACGATCTCCGTCCCGACGATGAAACGATTGTGCACGATGCGCAGAACATATTCCGCAGCATGGAGAAGGCCGTGGCAGAGAACAAGCTGAACGAAGAGCACTTCGCCCCGCTTCTGAAGGAGGCGGAACACGGTGCAGACCGCGCTCTGGGGCTTCTGAAAAAAAAGCCCGATCGCTTCTTCCCCTTCAACTATCGCTGAAAGCCCGCGTCTCCGACGCAACCATGGAAAAAGCCCGCCCGTAACGGCGGGCTTTTTTTTGCAAAAACACGCTGTGTTCTGAAAAACCCGTTCCGATTCCGTCATTCCCCATGTCGGGACCCGCCGCTCCCCGGCGGGCACGGCAAAAAAAAACGGCCCATTCAAAAAGGCCTCGCCCGATTCCGTCATTCTCCATGTCGGAGAATTCCGCCCCATTCACTCTCTTCTCTCAGGAGAACACCATGTCTTACATTCCTTCCCCCCGCGAAGTTCAGGCCCCTTCCTCCGTCAACAGCTGCAGCCGGGACCAGTACATCATCGTCAACGGCCGCCGCATCGCCTGCGACAGAGGCGTCTTCGGCCACGACATCACCAGCGCCGCAGGCAATCCCCGCAAGCGCCGCGTCGTCAGAATCGCGGCCGGGCAGGTGCAGAAAATCGACCCCTTCCACTACTACTCCCCCGAAGAACTCAGGGACAAAAACGGCCGTCCCGTCAAAATCAAGACCATGCCCGAACGCACCAAGGGCGGCTTCTTCGATTTCCTCGGCAATCAAGTCACTGCCACCCGCGAACCGGCCCCCCGTCCCGCCGCCGGGCAGGATCTGTTCAGCGGCCGCCGCACCGAGTTCTCCCGCCGTCTCATCCTCGACCAGATCGACGACGTGACCCGCAACATCTTCAAGGCTCCGTCACGCTTCGACAACAACGGCGACTGGGTGGTCTTCCCATCCTTCCGTCTGCCCGGAAACTGGTCCGTGCCCGTCACCCCGCTCATGATCCTCTTCCCCACCGACTACCCGGCACTGCCGCCCATCGGCTTCTACCTGCCCGACACCCTGCCTTCCCCCAACGGGCACAAGTTCGCCCGCGCCTACCACTCCGCAAGCGAAGCTCCTCTCATGCGCGGCTGGCACTGGTACTGCTGCTACGTGCAGGACGGGGCATGGCAGCCAGCCCCCATGAACGCACGCAACGGCTGGCGCGACGGCGACAACCTCTACACCTACCTCACACTCGTGAGCGAGGCTCTCGCCTCCGGCGACTGACCTCCTCACCCCGCCCGGAGCCTGCGGGCTCCGGGCACCCCGACGAAAAAGCCCGGAATAAGAACGTCCCTCTCAGGTTCCATATTTCCCTCCGTTCCCCCTCACCGTCATCGTCCAGGAGCATCTCATGGAAAAGGTCACGATTTTTCTCGATTTCGCCAATATCGAGGCTTCCGCCCCCTCCGGCATCAACTACGGCTCTCTGCTCCGCTATCTGGGCGAAGGCCGTACCATTCTCGAAGCATTTGCCTACGTTCCCGTCAATCCCCGTGCGCCTCATGACCGCAACGGCGTCATCCACCACCTTCAGCAGAGCGGCTGGCTGGTCAATGCCAAAATGGGCAAGATCGCCGGCCAGACCTACAAAGCCAATGTGGATGTGGAAATGACCATCGACATCATCCGCTGCTCCCAGTACAGGCGGCCCGACATCCTCGTGCTCTGCTCCGGCGACGGCGACTTCATGCCCCTCATCCGCTTCATGCGCTACAGGGGAGTACGCCTGGAAACCGCAGCCTTCCTGCGCGCAGCCTCACAGGAAGTAAAAACGGAGTCCAGCGGATTCATCGATCTCGACCGCTGGTACAGGGAGTCCCATCCCGGCTTTCAGCCGAAATCCCGGCAGAACTTTTCCAGCCCCGGCTTCGTTTCTTCCTCCCCCCGCCGTTCCCCGCGCTTTTCCGAAGAGGAATACGCGTTTCTTTCCCGTTCCCGCTGACCCTCCCGGAGCCTCCGGACTCCGGCGGAAAGGGCGGAAATGCTCCGCAGTCCGCTCCCGAAACATCTCCCTGATTCCGTATGTCTGCCCGTCGGGCAGACACGCCCTTTACCCTTCAGCCAGGAAAAGCATCATGTCACAGACCTCCCCCTCTCTCGATCTCGACAAGGCAGCGGCTTCCCCCGAAACGCTTTCCAAGGAAAATGCCATGACCGACTCCACATGCGAATCCTGTCCCGTCATTGAACAGACCTCTTCCGCTCCCGACGGAAACCGTGCCGAAATCCGCTTCCCTCACGGCCTGCTCCGCGTTCTGCGCGAAAGTCTGCTCACCGGCACACACGAGGAACGCTTCGCGCTGCTGCTGGCCCGACGCGAAGAAAGTCCCTCCGGCAAGGTCGTCTTCGTAACGGTCGAAGCCCAGTTTCCCGGCGAAAACGACATCGAGTCCTCCGGTCGCTTTCACATCCGCCCCTCACGCGCCTTCATCGCCTCGGTTCTGGCTGAGGCACAGGCCCGCCCGGACGTGGACTGCATCGTGGACGTACATACCCACCCCTTCACGACGCGCAGCTTCTTCTCCTCCACCGACAACGCCGACGAGGAAAACTTCTGCCGCTGCCTCTCCGAAGATGTGGGCGGAAGCATCCACTACGCCAGCATCGTTTTCGGTGCCGAAACCTGCTCCGCCCGCCTGTGGAGCATGGAAGACGACCGTCCCGTCTGCACTCCGGCCCTCGTGAAGGCGCAGACCGCTCCGGAAGCCGTTCCCTGCGAGGGATTTCTCGCCGACGTCTCTCCCTGCGGCATGCTGGCCCGTTCCGAGCTGGCCCTCGGCGTGGACGTGCTGCGCCGCATGGCTTCCGACCAGCTCATCGTGCTGGCCGGAGCCGGGGGCATCGGCTCGCTGCTGGCCGAAATGCTGGTACGCTCCGGCTTCACCCGCATCGGCCTCATCGACAACGACATCCTCGAAGTGACGAACCTGAACCGCTTTGCCGGCGGCTACCTCGAAGACGTGGGCCGGCCCAAGGTTCAGGTCATCCGGCGGCATCTGGAACGCATCCGCCCCGGCGTGGAGGTGGCGGCGCTGCAATGCGGCGTGGAAACTCCTGAGGCCGAAAGTCTCATGGCTGCGGCGGACTGGGTGCTTCTCTCCACCGACAGCCACAGCAGCCGCTACGTCGTGCAGCGAACCTGTCAAAAGTACGCGGTGCCGCTCATTTCCGCCGGAGTGAACATCTCCGTAGAGCGGGATGAGGCGGATCGCCCCGTCATCACGGATCAGAGCGGCGAAGTCATCGTCATCCGCCACGGCGACGGATTCTGCCTGCAATGCCTCGGACGCATCTCGCACAACAGGATTGCGGCCGAACAGAATCCCGATCCCGAAGTACGCGAGGGTCTCGTGCAGCGCGGCTACGTGAGCGGTCTGGACGTGAAGGAGCCCGCCGTCATGCCCCTGAACGCCGTGGTGGCGGCGCAGGCCGTGCAGGAGCTCATAAACCAGTACCGCGACGGCGCACCGTACATTCCCGTCACCGTGTACGAAAGCCACGCGGGCGGCCGCATGTATGCGGACTGGGAAAGCATGACCGCCCTGCCGGATCGCTGCTACGGCTGCGGACGCAACGTGTCGGAAGAAGAGTCTCTTCCCGAAGACAACGTTCCCGACACGGACGGAAGCGGGCGAAGCGCGATCTCCCGCCCGGAAGAATTCGGAGAAGAGGAAGGCGTCGCCTCCGACACTCCCCTCCCGGACGGAGATTCCGGGAACCGGGAATCCGTCTGAACGCGGCCGGAGGCCGGAAAAAGCGTTCCGCAGCCCCGGAGGCTGAAAAAACGCCCCGGCATCCGGCTCCGCATGTCCGGCAGGATTCCCCGACGAATCCTCGCCCTCCCCGCAACCGGCGGCAGCCTAGGCAAAGAACAATCAACCTGGAAACCATCCCTGACTACGGAACAGATCCGGCATATTCTTCAGGCAGAAGGCTGCATCTCCATCATCGACGAAGACGGCGATATCGCCTTCAAGGCTCAGGAACGGAAGCTCTGCGCCGCCGTGTCGGACGACGATCCCGACTATGTGCGCATCTTCCTCGACCTTCTGATCAACAGGGACGACGCCTCGAAGCGCGATATTTTCGAGGCCGAAAACAAGGCAGGATACCGCTTCAAATGCGTGAAGTGCCTGCTTCTGCACCAGAACGACGACACCGTTCTGTTCCTCATCGCCATAGAAGGCTTCACCGACATCGAAACGATCGAGAGAAACATCAATCGCTGCATCTGCAGCGTCTGCTCGGCCACCTGGAGCATCGCACAAACACTGCAAGGCAACGACTGACCGGCGTTCCGCCGTTCCCCGAAAAGGAAACGGCCTTTCCGGTTTTCCTGCCGCCCGCTTTCTTCACGCTGGACAAAAACGCACAGCAACCGCATGATGAAACACGAAAAAACGCCCTGCGGTTCCGGCCGCCTTCAGGAAAAATCATGAAAAGCGATGATACGCTCTCCCGCCTGCGCTGGCATACGGTCAGACTTCTGCTGCAAAACACCCGCAACGCCTGTGCGCGCGAGCACCCTCTTTCCATTTTCGATGCCGTATTCAAGTTCGCGGCGGGTCTCGGGGAGTCTCCGCGTGACATGGAGTACTTCTTCCACCCCCTTTCGCGTCCGGCCCCCGTAGTCCGCAAGGGTGCGCTCCACGAACTGGAACTCGTCTTCCCCACCGCTTCCGCCGAAGAATGCCGGGGCTTTCTGAACGGCGTACGCCGCTGGCTCTCCGATCCGGACCACAACTTCGCTCTGCTCGAAACTGGCGAAGTGACCGAGCGCTCTCTCGAAGCGCTGCGGAAACAGCACGCCGCCCCTTCCGGCGACGAGCTGTGCCTCGACTTTCTCACCCCCCTTTCCATCCTGCCGGCCACGCCGCGCACGCTCCGGGCCTTCGACGGCGCGGCCCTGTTCCGCCTTGTATCCAACCGGTTGCGCCGCTGGTACGGCGAAGAAGCCGAAGCCTCTCTTGCCCCCTTCCGCTCCGCTTTTGAATCATCCGTCACGCTCCCGTGGTTCTGGCAGTATGTCGAATTCCACCACCGGGCAAAATCGCGTTCCGGCCGGCAGTTCGTCTGCGGCATGCAGGGACCGCTCTATGTGCGCGGCGACGTGCACCGTCTCCTGCCGCCCCTGCTCATCATGCGGGATCTGCACCTCGGCCCGCGGAAGGCCGCCGGGCAGGGAGCCTTCCGCCTGCGGGAACATTTCCCCTGCATGGATAAACGGCTGGCCGCAACGTCATGGTACGCCTCGGCCTTCGACTCCTGCTTGCGCGAGTCCGACCTGTCCTTCTTCCGCGAAGAAGAAAAGGAACGCCGTGTCGCCGAAACGCGCGATGCCTGCGCCTCCGGTCTGTGGCGGAGCGGAGACATCTTTCCCCCTGAAGACGAAAACGGCACGACCTTCCCCGAAGCCGTGCTCTCCCCGACCGACATGCTGGCTCAGCGCGCCGTGCGGAACATGCTCTCCCCGGCGGTGAACAACGCCCTGCCAGGGGGCGTGCTCAACCGCCGACCGGAAAAAAGAAAGAGCGGGCTGCCGTCCCTTGCGGGCATGGCGGGAGCGGCAGAACAGACATGGGTACTGCAGGCATACATTGCGGACTTTTTTGAAACTCTCCCCCACAAGGCAATCCTCGAAAGCATTGACGCCTTTCTTCCTCGTGCGGATGAAGCCATGCGATCCTTCCTGCGCAAAGCCGTGACCCTCCCGGTGCGGCAGGGCGGCTGCGCCGTATCACGGGACAAAGGGATTCTGCGGGACAGTCCGCTTTCGTCCCTGCTGGCCGATATATGCCTCTCGTCCGCAGATCATCTCATGGCCGCGCAACATCCTTATCTGCGCTGCCATGCCTCCATCCTCGCCCTTGCCCCGTCGGCCGAAGCGGCGGCCTCCGCCCTTCTGCTTCTCAAAGAAAGGCTTTCCTCTCTGGGGCTTGCGCTGGACAACAAGCATACCATCATCCGGCAGGGCCGCCTTTCCCCGGATGAAGAGCAGGACGCGCTCCTTCCCCCCGGAGGCCGCAGACCGCTGTATGTGGTCCAGCCCGGAGCCTTCGTGGGAACGGAGGGGGAAAGCATACTTGTACGGCGCGATGGCGAGCTTCTGGGCAAAGCGCCGCTGCACTCCACGGGCGGCATATTCCTGCACGGCCCCGGGGGAGTTTCCACCCGTCTGGTGGAACAGTGTGCGCAGGAAAATATTTCCCTTACCTTCTGCACCCCTTCGGGAATGCCCTATGCATCCCTCCCCCCCTGTTCCAGGGAATGGTATGAGGGCATCGGGACGCACGCTGCACAACATGCCGCTCTTGCTGCGGAAGAAAAGCTCCGCGCCGCCCGCTCCCTTGTGGAGGCAAAACTCCGCGGAGCGGAACTCTGGCTTCTGCCCCGGCTGGAGGAAAAAAAGCCTCTGCTCAACGCGTTGGAAAAGGCGCTCACCTCGCTGAAGAATGCGGGAAGCACTCAGGAAATCATGGGGGTGGAAGGAGCCTTCGCCCGCACCGTGTTCCCGCTGACCAACGGCCTTGTGCGATTCGAAGCATTCCGCTCCGCCCGCCGCCTGCCCCATACCGGAAAAGACCCGTGGAACACCCTGCTCGATACAGCCGCCTCCCTCCTTTTCTCCCGCCTCCATGCCCGTGTGACGGCCGCCGGACTGAATCCCTACCTCGGCTTTCTGCACAGCAGCAAGGACCGCTACCCCTCCCTTGTGGCCGATCTTCAGGAACCTTTCCGCCACCGGTTGGATCAACTCGTGCTGAACCTGGTGAATCAGCATGTCGTACGACCGGAACACTTCCACCTGCAGGGCGAACCATGTTCATGGAAAGGGAAGGCTACATCAGGCTTCTGCGGGCCTTCGAGCGTATGCTCGCCACTCGTTTTGCCGGTGAATCCCTTACGGTGGATCAGGGCATGACGCGGCAGATACGGGCCGTCCGGTCCTGGGCTCTCCGGGATATGCCTCTGAATCTTTCCGTTCGTCCCTGCCTTACAGAAGAATTCTCCGAACAGCTCCTCTGCCGGTAAATGCCGATCCGTGAGGGAACCCCGTTTTCCCCTGCGCAAAAGCCGCCTTGAGAAGTGAACCCCGCCCCCACGCGCATCCCCCGTACCGGAGGCTTCCATGTACATTGTCGCCTACGACATCACCAGCAACAGCGAACGCAGACAGGTCAGCCGCATTCTCGATGGTTACGGACACGGCATACAGCGCAGTGTTTACATCTGCCATATCCGTGAGGCTCAGGCCCGGCACATGCTGGAAAAACTACGTGCTCTCAACGTCCGCACGGGTTTTGTCCTGAGCTGGAAGCTGCCCGATGCCGCCGTGCCAGAAAGCGTCGGTATCTGCCCGCCGCATCTTCCGCTCACGCCGGAACATGTCCTTATCATCTGAGTCTTCCTCTTTTCCGGCTTTTCCTCCGTAACGGACATGCGCGGAAATCTGTATCTTTTTAGCCTCAAAAATTAGTTATTCCAGTGTATTAAAGCAAAAAATCCCTCTCTTTTTCTTTTGGGTTTCATTCCTGACAAGAGAAGCAGCCGGCAAAAATCACCCATTTTCAACATATTGAAACAACAGAATTAAATGTTTTGCAGACCCAAAATTTTCAGAGGGGGGATAAAAATGCCACTTTTTCCCCCTGTTTTTACCCCCCTCCCCCCAAATCCATGCTTGCACCCATTGAAATATAAGGATAAAAAAAGACAAGCCCCACAGAGGGATTCACGGTCGACCGTGGTTATGACATACCCGTCACGGAACTTGTGCGTCTTTACAACCCACAGAGGGATTCACGGTCGACCGTGGTTATGACCAGCCGGGAACTTCCTGACCGCTCTTGAGCAGCCCACAGAGGGATTCACGGTCGACCGTGGTTATGACTCGTTAGGATGCATACGCATGTAGTCGTCAACCCACAGAGGGATTCACGGTCGACCGTGGTTATGACTTGACTGTTTATGGCTCTGATACCAATGTCTCCCACAGAGGGATTCACGGTCGACCGTGCTCCTGCCCCAAAAGGGCGCAGAAAAGCCCGCCTCCTCTACAGGAAGCGGGCTTTGTCGTATGCCATGGCGTTTTTCTATTCGCCGTTTCCGCAACGCCTGGCGAAGCGCTCCGCGCAAAGTTCCACCAGCATATCCTCACGGGGAATCCACCCCATGTCGCGGGCTACGGTTCCCTTGTCCATGCCGTAGCCCCCGTTTTCGCGCATGCGGCGGCCCGTTACCACCATGCAGGGAGAGCCGCTCCCTTCAAGGCCCTCCGCCTCCAGCACGACCGGGCAGGCGCTCCCCCGCTTCACCAGAAGACGGGGCCAGGAGTCGTCCAGCCGCATGCTCATGCCGTTCCACAGGAGGGCGGATTCCTTCATTTCCACATCGGGCCAGAGCCGTCCCAGACTTCGGGTTCTATCTCCGCCGAGAGAAAGGGATCCCAGAATCACCGGCCACGAAACACGAAGATTGCCCCGGGCCATGCCTTCGGCATCAAGGGAAAGCCCTTCCACGGACGCAGAGCGCAGCCATACATAGCCTTCCATTTCTGTGGCGTTCATGCTTCCCCGGGAATGGGCAAGCAGCACTTCGGTTTCAAACAGCCTGCCCTCTTCGGCAGAGCGGGCGGCATCATCCAGCCCCACGCCGTAACGGGCCCCCATGAAATCGGACTCCAGAACGGCGCGATCCTCCTCCACCCAGGGGAAGAGCGGACGTTTTGTCTCCCCCACGCCGTAAAGCACGAAAAAAGGCGTGAAGCGCACGGCGCCGAGCACGAGTTTTTCCACGCTTCTGTACGAAGCGCGGCTGTCGGGCAGTTCCAGCGCCGCCACAGCGGCGGGCACAACGGCGTACAGGGGCACATGCTGCGGCACGAAGGGAAAGGCCCGCGCCACAAAACCCAGCGCCAGAGAACCGCAGTGCATGTCGGAGCGGAGACGAAAGCGAACTCTGAAGCATCTCCAGCTCATTCTCCTCCCCCCCTTTCCAGGCGGCTGAGCGCCTTGCAGTGGTAGCGGGCAAAGGTAAGCGCCCCTTCCAGCACGCGGCGAGCCATGAAAAGCGTTTCCCAATCTTCCGTCAGGTTGCGCATGGCGGTGAGAAGAGCGAGCATGGAAGAGCCTGCCGCCTCGACGCCCGCCGGGGGCACGACCTTTTTCGGAAGCAGACTCACCTTGTCATCGGCAAGAAGCAAAGCCAGGCTCTTCAGCACATGCAGGCCGAACTTGTCCTTGTTGCATGTCAGCAGAAACACCGTCATGGCGTACACGCCGTTTTCCACCAGCACGCCCAGAGCCCTGGTCACAATATTTTCCCTGTCCGCAAGGCTTACCGCATTGTCCTTATACAACGACACCAGGTCCATGCCGTAACGCGCGCACACAGGCTCAAGATTGAATGCGGCCATCACTTGCCTCCCAGAAACCTTACGCGACCGAAACCGCGCGTGCACATGCCGCCCATGCCCAGTACGCCGCACAGGGAAAGCGCCTTGTCGAGCAGAGCGTATGCCTGAGCCGGATCCACGGGGGATTCCCCGTCCGCCGTGCTCGCCGTGCGGCAGCGAGCCTCATCCAGTCCCACCTCAAAAGCAAGGAGCGTGGCCGAAGGAATGGCCTCATAGGTAAAAAGCTTGCCCGGTTCCGCCGCACCGGTCAGCAGATCAATGCTCACCGAGGTGCGCACTTCAAGATTGCTGTTCACAAGTTCCGCAAACAGCCGGTCCGGCGCCAGCGCCAGGCGGGAGAAGCGCTTCGACACATCTTCACCGAGCATGTCTCGCAAGGGGGCAAGCTCGTCGCCCGCACGCTTCGCCTCCAGGTACAGCCAGCCCGCGTTGAGCCTGCCTCCGACAGTAAAGCCATCCACCAGAAGCGTGTCTTCATTGTGCACGGGCACGTCCTTTTCCGGCAGAACCTGCGCCAGAGCGGCGGGAGAAGTCACCCACACCGGCCCTGCTATGGTGCTTACCGGAAAGGCGATGATATTCCCGTCGTAAAAGCGGAACAGGCCGATATGGCTTTTCGCCCGCTCTCCGGTGGCGGCATAGCCGAACAGTCGGCAGGCCATGCACCTGCCGCAGTTTCCCTTGTCCGCCCCGGAAGAAGAAACACAGGCCATGGCCTTTTCCTTTTCCTCCCCTTCCAGCGCCTGCACCAGATAGGAACGCGCCACGCCCGCAAGGCTGGAGCCGGGAACCTTGGGCAGACCGCTGCCCGCATCGCGGACAATGGTGTTATCCACACGGCCCAGGCGGTAACCGCCCGCGCCGATATGCAGCGGGTCAAGCGTTACGGCAAAACGAATACTCATACTGTCTTCCCTTCCTATTTGGTGATGAAATCCGACCATTCACACATATCGAAGAACGAACCGTCCACGGCGAAGGGCAGAAGCGCCTCCGCGTCCCGGGGCATGGTCACGGCAAGGATGTCGCGCGCCATGCCGTGCGAAGCGGAAGATTCGTCGCGCGCGTCTTCCCATGCGCCCCAGTCCAGGTGAAGCCCGGAGAGGAGTTCCAGCGCGTTCTTGCGCTGACGCACTCCCTCTTCCGAAGCCTTGAAGCGTCCGCCCTCATCGAGCCACGGCCCCCAGTTTTCCAGCATTTCCAGAGGATAAGGGCGAGGCCCCGGGCGGCGCATCATGTAATGGGGGCGACCTTCTCCCTGCCTGCCGTAACGTATGTCGTAACGGCGCACCGAGGCATCGAGCACCTCGAAATCAAAGCTGGAGGGCCACACGCGGCAGCGCATTCCCGGAGAAAGTTTAGAAAGGTGCACGGGGAACCTCTCCCCTTCCGGATAGTACCAGGTGCGGTACACATCCTCCCGGAAAGCGCCCTGCTCATCTTTGTTGGGCAGAAGACGCGGCACATCCCACACGGCCCGCCGCCCCCCGGCCGTGCGCCAGACAAGACGAATCACGCCTTCACTCCGCTCCACGGAACGAAGTTCCCATACTTCCGGCCCCAGCTTTTCCGCCAGAAGGCGGAAACGTCTTGCCGCGTCCATGGCGATGTAGAGCGGAGCCTTGCGCCGGAACACGCCCGCCGAAAGATGCAGCGGAAGAATATGCCGCACCTTGCCGAAGCGTTCGGCATAACGCTTCTGTATGTCGCGCAGCACGCGCCACGCGTCTCTTGCAGGCACGATGATCTGAAAGCCCGTCACGTCCTGCGTGAGGGGCAGACGCAGCCAGTCGGGCTCCTCCATGTCCGTACTGCCGATGCCGGAGGCCCATGACGTGAAGGCCCGAAGCTCTTCCCACACCCGCGCAAGGCGCGAGGGAGCCGGGTGCTGGCGCGCACCCCATATCATCATGCCGGAAACAACATCTTCCTCATCTGCCGGCAGCTTGCCTCCGAACACCATGCGCTGCACGATGTCCTCAATTCTGAACTTCAAATCGAGTTCCGCGGCATCGTCCGAGCACCAGCCGTCCGCACAGAAACCTTTCTTGTTTTTCTGTGCAAATATTCGCACTGGCATGCCGAGCATGGAAGCGAACTCTTTACGCAGTTCTTCATCTTCCCCCTGCAGGGCAGAAAGACTTCGCCATGCCTGACGCGCGTCGCGGAAGGCTTCTTTCCAGCTCTTTCCCGAAGGAGGAGTGAGAAGGTGCGCCCAGCCGCTTTCTCCTTCGCCGCTCAGCGCCTCCAGAGAAAACACGCCCTGAATGAGAGCCACGCGCGCTCCGGTATCCGCCGCATCTTCCGCGTCGGCCTTCACGAAGGTAAGGAAGGCGCCGCGCCTTGCTTCCGAAAGGTTCGCGCCCATCTTTTCCAGATGACGCCGCCCCTCACTTGCAACATTTCTGCAGGAGTCACAGGCCTTGTCGGCACTTCCGCCGGTGCGGTTGCCGTCGCTGTACAGAGGATGCACGCCGCAACGCGGGCACACCTGCACTCTGCCCTCGCCCTGCCATTCCTTCCGCCACTCAGGCTCCGCCGGGCCGGAGCGACGCGCCGGACCGGAGTTCCGCCAGAAGGAAAGAAAATCGCCGAGCTGCAAACCCACGTCGCAATCGTGAACGCTCCACGCAAGTTCCCCGCCCGTGATGCGGTTGCCAAGCTCTTCCATGCGCGCATACAGCTCTTCGAGAATGTTCTTATACAGATCACTTGTCTCGGCAAGGGCCAGCTCCGGCACAAGAAAACAGATGCCGGATCTGTCGCGGTACAGCTCGTTGCCGAGGCAGCATTCCGTTTCAACCGCAGCCTTCAGCGCCTCCGCAAGCTTTTCCATGCGCACGCGCCTGCCCGCAATTTCAAAAGACCGCAGGCTGCGCGCCATGTAGGCGTCGCCGTCCCATCGGAAGGCCAGCAGGGAAAGACGCTGGTTCACATGAGCAAGCTTATTATGACGCAACAGGCCTTCCCATCGGTCGGAAAGCAGACAGCCCGCAAGAAGCGCCTTGAATATGCCCGCCACGGAAGCGGAATGCTGCCAGAGACTCACGTCGTTGTTGGGCAGACGGGTTTCCGCAAGGTTACGGCCGCCGTAAAGACGCAGAACGTTCCGCACCTTTTCCCGCTTTTCGGGCAGTTCCTCATCCTTCCAGATTTGCCAGTCCTTCAGCTCCCGAGCAAGGGTCTCTCTCAGATCATGCGCGTCTTTTTGCAGTGATTCCATAGTGATGCGGTATTCTTCCCGGCCGAAGGGCGAGGTAAGGAAAATATCCCCGCCCTGCATGGATTCAGGGCTGCTTTCCGAGCCCTTGGTGTACAGGGAATCCGCATTGTCGGCATACATGACAAGGGGCATGAGATGCGAGAGGCCATTTTGCTCCTCCAGATCGCTGCCGTTATGATGCCCCCGAAGCAGGGAACCCAGCACCTGCAGCGGCGTGCCGGGAACGGCGTCCAGCCAGTCCCCAATATTTTCGCAAAGCCGTTGCTGCAAGGCGTTAAGGGCATCGTCTTCCTCACGGTTGCAGGTAAGAAAATCCTTCGTGTGCAGAGTGGTGGGATCCAGAATCTTTCCATCCTCATCCCGAGGCACGGAAAGGCCGAGTCTTTCAAGAGTCTCCGCACAGTGCTGCTTGTCGGCCCCCACGCTTACAAAATACGCACTCAGCTTGCCCACGTCGTGCAAAAGCGCCATGATTTCCGCACGCAGTACGGTGCGGCGCAACATTTCCTGCGTCACTTCAGCCATGCGCCCATCTCCTTCACGCGCTTTTTCACTTCGCCTTCAAAGCTGTTCCGCGACGAAGAATCATATTGCCAGTCCGCCTTCGCCTCCGGCGCAGACGCGGTATCGGAAGCCGGAGCGGGAGCCGGACTTTCTCCCGCCTTTTTCCATTGCTCGAACTTCTGCCGCACCTCCTGCATGAAGGCATCAAGGTTCTTCAATTTCATCTTGAGCTTCGTCTCGGTGGTAAGTTCCAGTACGGCCATGCATCGCTTCCTGGTGTACGTCTGCGCACTGTAGGGCAGAAGATTGCCGCCTGCATCCATGAGCTCCCGCCATGCCGCGTCTCTGACCGCCGCCGCATCGACGGCCGGAACCGCGTCGGCAGCCTGAGGAGCACCGGGTTCTTCCTTCTTCGGGGCGCCCTTCATATACAGACGGCCGCAGGTAAAGACCACCTGGCCCCAGCCCGCCGAACTTTTGGCCGAAAGGCCGCCGTGGTCCAGAAGATAAAAAAGAGCGTCCACCAGCGGTTCCATCAGACGAGGCGCGGCGTTCTCCCTGTTCACGAGCAGCAGGAAAAGACTGCCCTTTCCCCCGGCCTTCACCACCTCGTACTTGATGGGTCCCGTACCCGCTCCGCTGGTGCGGCTCTGCGGATTGATGACCTCCACATCCGTTCTGCCCTGCCAGGACACGGGCCAAACATACAAAAGCCCCTGCCGGGAAAGCGCATCTTCCCCGTCCGCCGCCTCGCCGAACAGCAGGGCCGCATCCTCTTCACTCCCTCCGCTCATGTTCCACGCCCAGCGCAGAAGCCCCTTGAGCCCTGCCGCCGAAAGAAAAGGCGTATGAAACACATGATGCCGCCGGAGCACGTTTTCCGTAGGATAGAAGGGCCTGTCGTCCCGGCTGAAGAAGGGACTTTGCAGCATCACGTCCACTTTCAGAAGGCAGGAACCGTCCGGCAAAAGACGCATGTTTTCCGGCGTAGCAGGAAAAAGCCAGTCGTTCCACGCCTTCCAATCCCTGCCCGTACCGCATTCCATACCGGCAACCAGTCCGGGAAAGCCTTTTACCTTGGCTCGATCATCGCCGTTCTTGGCAACGTTTCCCACCTGGCCGTAGGCGGTGAGCACCTTCAAAAGTTCCGCGTGGGCGGTGCGGCTTTCAAAGGTGGGGGTTCCCGTTCTGAGTTCTTCGGGAAGGGTATCCATTTGTTTCAGACTATTCAGGCAGGACTTTTCCCAGCCCTCAAACGCCGCAAGAAATTCCAAAGGCGTTCCCATTACTTTTCCCTCCACGGCGTTTTGAGCATGGCTTCCACATACGCGCGCCACTCCTTCGGCGAAGCGGCGTCGCGCCCGGAATTAAATTCCCGCCACGTCAGGTTCGGACATACTCCGCCCAGAGCCTTCTTCACATCGTCGAGCGCATGTTCACGCATGGCCGTCCAGTCGGGAACGGAAACGTCTTTAATGCCCGTGCGCGGCAGCCAGCCCCAGCCGTAGAGCTGCCCGCTCTCCGTCACGCCCAGGGAAACATGACTGCCCACGGCTTCTCCGCATACCCTTCCCTGAGGCATATAGCCGCATACCCAGTGTCGCAGTTCCTTATGCGCCGCATCGTCCCGCAAAGGACGCATGGCCTCGCGCAGAAGGCGACGCAGACGGACGATGCGGGCGAAATTTTCGGGCAGGCTTTCCCCGGTCGAAGCATTTCTTACCCCGCCCGGCGTTTTTTTCTGAAGCGCCTCCACGTCGATGTTCCCTTTGAAGAAGTAAAAATCCCGCAGGTCGGCAAGCCCCTTATCGGGCCGGGCCTTCCCCTCTGCGGGGAGAGCGGCTTCCTTCACCACGGCTGCAAGTTCCTCGCGGTTCGTCATGCTCACAAGGCCGCAGCCGTACTGGTCCAGAGCGCCCAGCGTTCCATATTCCAGCATGAGAAACACGGGCGGCAGCATTTCCGGGGGAAGCGCAGTTTCGCCTTTAAGAGACGAGAGGGGCCAGGAAAGAGGTCTGCGGCAGGAAAAGGAAAGCGCAAGATTGCCGCGCCAGCCTTCGGAAAGCGAATAATAATGCTTGCCGCCTCCCGCCTCAAATATCGGAACGCACTTTTTGATTTTCTGCTCCCCCTGCTGAGGGCTCTTTTCCGGCTCTATGCGGAGAGTGAAGGCACGGGCCAGCCCCGTACATCCGAAAACATGGCAGGCTGCGCACACGCCAGCGTTGTTTTCAGGATTGCATATTTCCTTTTTCTCCCTCTTCACACAGTCGCATACCTGATGCCCGAAGGATCGCAAAAACGCCTCAGTCCAGAAGCGCATGCCTCCCAGCAGCGAACTCCCCTTTATGGCCGTCATGGTTGTGTGATCCGAACTTCCGGTCCAGATTCCGGACCCCGGCAGCGTTTTCAGTTCAACGCGGACTGTCTTTATCATGTGCCCACCCTGCTTGATTCATGACGAAAAAGCTTATGCTAGTTTTCATAACAAAACGACACGGATTTTCCAATAGCGTCGCCTATAGTTTTCAGAAATATTCTCCATAACTGGCCCGTCTCTTCCCCGGACTCTGTATACATGCACGTCTTTCGCCGGGTATTCCGGCAAAAACAGACTGTTATTACGAAATAACAGCTCCAGAGTCCGATCGTCTTCTCTGGAACATGAACATTATTTAACACTCAAAGATGACTTCCTCCCCGCAGAAGGCGGACGCCGTTGCCGGCTCTTCTTCATCAAATACGTATGGCCAGTGTCTTGCAACGGCGCCCACGGCCGCGCGCCCGGCTTTCGGCAAACGACGCAAAAAAACGACGCATTCCGAAAAACGGCTCGACATTCCGTATAGAGGCTTGCGGAAGGCGGAACGTTCGCCGCTCCGCAGACTCAAGGTTCAACGCTCGAAAACATCCATCTGCAAGGAGTCAACATGAGCATTTTTTTCTTCCTCGCCCTCGGAGCCGTTTTCTTCCTTCTTGCAAGCAACACCTCCGTTCTGCTCCTTTCCGTCGCCATGCTCTGCAGCCTGCTGCTCACCTTTTACTTCTGACGCAAGAGCTTTTCCGCCGACCGGACGTTTGCTGCACGCCCGGAAGCAGGGAGAGAATTTTCCGCTCCGCCGAGCGCCGGACGTCGGCAGGACCTTTCCGAGCCCGGCGCACGTCTTGTCGTACCCCGCGCGCCCGGCTTTCGGCAAACGACGCAAAAAAACGGCGCATTCCGAAAAACGGCTCGACATTCCGTATAGAGGCTTGCGGAAGGCGGAACG
>JAXUUT010000092.1:0-4106 GCA_037230945.1 bacterium | reverse complement strand
TTCTTTCAACTGTCCGTGCTACTTATCAGAAGGATGACAAGGGCGAGTAGGTTCGCAGAGCCACTTAGTTATTAATCGAAGGCGAAGAGATAAAGATCTTTTCGCCTTTTTGTTATCTTATTGAATTTTCTTTATTTTTCTATCAAGTTGAGTGCAGGCGGGAAGTGAAATTGACCATCGCGGACAGGGACGGAAGACCCCATGCGTACTGAGATGGCGGAAGGACAGGGATGCTTTGTATGGCTTTCTGCCACTGAGTAGAACGTTATGTCTTTCATTTGACAGTGCATGTATCGGACTTTTGTGAGGATTGGAGTCATTGTACGGAAGGACGTTTATCTGTAAAAAGGCAGTCGTCTCTCAGTGCTTGGGGCTCCGGGCCGCTTTTGAGCGGCCCGGCCGGTGGTCATGAGCAGGCGGAATTGACCGCCGTCAAGCGAAATGACCACCGCGCAAGTTATGGGAAAGTACAGCGTGTCCGGGGTGACGGGCTTTCGCGGTACTTGGAGCCATGTGCAAGGGGGCGCAGGGAGGGCTTTTCTCCCCAATTAAAAGTTTTCGGAAAGAGGAAGGGGGTGCGGGGGAAGGAGGAAAGCCCTTTTTCAAAAGGGGTTCCTCCTTCCCCCGCATCATCTCATCCTTCCTTCTTCTTACGGGCAGCTTATGATGCCTTCGGACCAGAGGCAGGCGCCGCAGGTAGGGAGGTTGTTGCCGTAGCAGTCGGGGAGGGAGTTTTCCCAGTTGTCGCACTGGGAGCAGCGGCAGCAGGGGGAGAATTCGAAGTTGCGGACGCGGTTTCGGAAGTCGGCGTAGTCGGGGCTTTGCCAGATGTCGGAGAGGGGAGAGTCTTGCACGTTGCCGAAGAAGTGGTGCTGATTGACGCGGGTTTTGCCGCCCCAGTAGAGGCGCGAGGTACGAAGAAGCGACATGCACGGGCTGACGAAGCCGTCGTGTCTCACGAAGCACATTCCCTCGTCGATGAAGCGGCAGTGCCGTGCGTTGCGGTGCAGCCTCTGGCCGGAGAGGAAGATTTCGCACATTCCCGCGCTCAAAAGTCCCGCGGCGGCCTGCGCCACGCCGGGCTGCGTCCAGTCCATGAGCGGCACATGGATGCGCGGAGCCGAAGGCGGCACGTTGTCGCCGCCGAAGTCGCTGTCGATCACGCTTTTATAGAGAAGCTCGCCTTCCGTGTGCTCGTCCGTGGGAATCACGTGGGAGATGTTCACCTCGTTCACGCGGTAGTAGCTGGCAAAGTAGGGCAGTTCCGCAAGATCCTGCACGTTGCTTCTCATGATCACGAAGGCCAGCCCCAGCCTGACTTCCCGGTTCATGGCGAAGCGAAGCTGATTGAACGCCATGATGTGTTCCTTGAGCGTGGCAAGGTGTCCGTTGCGGCGTATGTTCTCGTAATGTTCTTCCTTGAAGCCGTCCACAGACAGCCACAGCATGTCGAGTCCCGCGTCGAGAAGCGCGCGGCTCATGGCCTCGTCAAGCAGCGAGCCGTTGCTTAAAAGCTCCGTTTTCACGCCTTTGGCCGAGGCCTGCCGCACCATCTCCACAATGCGGGGATGCGCCAGCGGCTCCCCCATGCCGCCGAAAAACACCGTTTCCACGCTGTCCGGCATGCTCTCCAGCACCGCCTGAAACGTGCCTTCATCCATGTCTCCCGTGCTCTCGCCTATCCAGCTGTTGCGAAAGCACATGGCGCAGCGCAAGTTGCACCGCGATGTCGGTTCCACATACAGCCTCTTGAGCTTATCCTGCATACGCCCCTCGCTTGCCCCGCCGTCCGGTCGGAAAAAAGTTAAACCTTTGCTCAAACTATACCGTTTCTCGTCTCCCTGTCCAGAAAGTGCAGAAAAAACGCCGTTTCATTATTCCAGGGGAAGAGAAACACAGAAAACACAGAAAACGCAGAAAAGGCAGGAAAGAGGAAGAGAACAGGCGGGAGCACCCGGGGCGCCGCCCCGGCCCCCGCCGGGGGAAATGATTTCCCCCGGGCCCCCTCATTTCTTTCAGCTTTTTATCGAAGCTCCGGGGCCCCGGGCCGCTTTCGAGCGGCCCGGCCGGTGGTCATGAATAGGCGGAATTCACTTCCGCCGTTAAATGAAATGACCACCGTACAAGCCCCGCGTCCGTACAGCGTGTCCGGAGCAGACGGGCGTTCGCGTCACTCGGGCATCGTTCTTCTGACGGGGCGTGGGTGTCACTCGGGCATCATTCGGCAGAAAGGTTTTCCCGGGCATCGGAAAAGCTCGGCGCTCTGAGCTAATATTGTATCAATCATCAAAAAAAATCAGGTATCCCCGAAAACCCTTGTGCCGCAAGGCAAAAAAAGCTTTTCATGTGACAAAAATAACGATATACGGTGAGGCTCCTTTCTCCTCCCGAGAATCTTGGGAGAATCCATCAAAAGAGGTGATATATGAACAGAGCTTTCATCATCGGACTGATTGTTGTTTCTTTGGGCACGACCGGATGCATGTCGGCGGGCAAGCATCGCGAGGCGGTGCGCGACGACGCTTCGGAGAGAATTTCTGCAGGCACGGTGCAGCGTGAGATTCACAAGGGCATGTCGAGCGCCGACGTGGTGGCCGTGCTCGGTTCCCCCAACCTTGTCACCACCGACAACGAAAGGCGCGAAACCTGGGTGTACGACAAGGTGGCCACGGAACAGGTATATTCCGCGTCGCAGGGCGGCATGGGCGGTCTGCTCGGCGGCATTCTGGGCGGCGCGGCCGGAGCCCTCGGTGGCGGCGGAAGCGGCAGCTTTGAGAGGAGCAGCGGCGCGTCGTCCACCAGTCAGCGCACCATGACCGTCATCATCAAGTTCGACGAGAACGGCATGGTCAGGGACTACAGCTACCGTCAGTCGAGCTTCTAGCGGGGGGGCGTTGTGAAGAAGATACTCATGATGCTTCTTTGTTCGGCGCTGCTTGCGGGCTGCTCCGCGCAGATTCCCCGGGACGCGCTTTCGCTCGCGCCCGACAGTCTTCAGAACCGGCAGATGCAGACCCGGCGCTTTGATACCACCGACAAGGCCGCCATGCTCACGGCGGCCACGGGCGTGCTTCAGGATCTGGGATTCAGCCTGGAAGAAGCCGAAGTGCCGCTCGGCGTGCTGGTGGGCTCCAAAAAGCGCGACGCCGCAAGCATGACCCAGCGCGCGGGAGCCTTCATCATTGCCGCGCTCGGCGGAGGAGCGGCCCCCGTGGACTCGCATCAGACCATACGCGTTTCCATGGTCATGAGGGAAAATGCCGGCTCTTCCAAAAGCGCCCCGGCAAGGCCGCTTTCCGATGCGGAACTCGCCTCCGTGCGCGCCGACATGGAACGCAATCTCACCGCCGTGCTGCAGAAGCGTCACCCCGCGGACGTGAGCCGCAGAGTGGCAGGGCAGGTTGCGGATTCCACCATGAAGGTCATTGAAAGCGATCTGAAAAAGGTGCTCGCCGTCCGGACGAGCGGCGGCGACTCCGTCGTGCGCGTGACCTTCCAGCGCATCATTTTCGATACCGCCGGACAGATAACCCGCGCAGAACAGATCAATGACCCCGCCATCTACCGTCAGTTCTACGAAAAACTTTCCAAGTCCGTCTTCCTGGAGGCCCACGAAATATGAAGCGAGCCCTTCTTTTCCTTCTTGCCCTTGCCATGCTGCTCTCTGCCGGATGCGCCGTTCCCGCGGGCGAAGGCCTCTTCGACGCGGGCGGAGCCTCACAGCTCAGACTCCGCCAGATTCAGACCCGATACTTCGATACCGGCGACAAAAAGAAGACCCTGGAAGCCGTCATTGCCACGCTTCAGGACCTCGGCTTCGTCATCGACAAGGCCTCCCTCGACCTCGGCAGCGTGACCGGTACCAAACTCAAGGGATACACCGTGCGCATGACCGTCAACGTCATGCCCAGAGGCAGAGACCAGATGACCGTCCGCGCCAGCGCCCAGTACAACGTCACCCCCATCGAAGACCCCGTCATCTATCAGGACTTCTTCAACGCCCTCTCAAAAAGCCTCTTCCTTCAGGCTCACCTCGAAGACTAGCCCCTTCCCAGCATAATTCCCAGTGCTAGGACACCACGATAATAATCGTTCTGGATATATCG
>JAXUUT010000107.1:0-82502 GCA_037230945.1 bacterium | reverse complement strand
GGGTCTCTTCGTTTCAGGCAACCTCCCTGTTGCGTTTTAATTTACAATCTTCATCGGAATGTTTCCGCGCTGCTGCTCCCGGACTGCCTTCGGAAAACGGGAACGCTGCAGGCGCGGGAAAAACTGTTGCTGAGGGTGGGAACGCGGCTCTTTTCAGGCACGGAATACCCGGCAGAAGGGGAGTTGCAGAGTTCGCAGAGCCCGTCAGTCCGGGGAGGGGAGCTGCCCGGAGGGCATGGCGCGGAGCTTTCATCGAAAGGCGGGGCGACGGTGCGAATATCCTGCAGGAGGGGAGGCGACTTCGGAAGGCGGGAGCCCCGAAACGGTGGATGTTGATGCGGCAAACTCGGTTGGTGCGCTCTTTGTCGGATCGGATGAATGATGGAGGCGAGTCAAAGGGCACGGTTCGTGTCTGCATCGGCGAGCGCTCCGGACGGCAGGGGAAGGGGAGTTGCAGAGCTCGCAGAGCCCGTCAGTCCGGGGAGGGGAGCTGCCCGGAGGGCATGGCGCGGAGCTTTCATCGAAAGGCGGGGCGACGGTGCGAATATCCTGCAGGAGGGGAGGCGACTTCGGAAGGCGGGAGCCCCGAAACGGTGGATGTTGATGCGGCAAACTCGGTTGGTGCGCTCTTTGTCGGATCGGATGAATGATGGAGGCGAGTCAAAGGGCACGGTTCGTGTCTGCATCGGCGAGCGCTCCGGACGGCGGGGGAAGGGGAGTTGCAGAGCTCGCAGAGCCCGTCAGTCCGGGGAGCTGCCCCGGAGGGCATGGCGCGGAACTCTCATCGAAAGGCGGGGCGACGGTGCGAAGCGCGGGCATCATGCAGGTTGCTGTTCGGGAACGGCGCTCCTGTGCCGTTCGTTTCTTCGTTGCAGAAAGCGGGCGGCGTCAATGTCCGGCAAGAGTGTTTCGGAGGCGGGCCCTGTCCGGGACTGAGGAGGTCGCGCCAGCGACGCAGAAGAAGCTCGCGAATCCGGAATAGGAAGAACATTGTCGGGACAGCGGTCGCTGCCGTTTGCCTTCCTGGAATGCGTACATGAACGGAACCTGTGCAAAGATGTTTTGGAGTGACGGAGCAGAGTTCTCATGCATGACTGAAAAAAAACGGATGCCGCACGCTGCATTCGGGCACTCTTTTCCATGGATTGCTTTCGGTGCAGGGCACATTGATTCATTCATGGCACATCTTGCATGGCCGTGCGGTGCGGCTCTCTCTTACGCCGCGTCCCTGAACGGCTACAGGCCGTCAGGAAAATTTTTCCGCGGTTCCGTTGAAGGGCGGATGAGCAAAGATACAGGGAATTCTTGGAAAAAGAAGAAAAAAAATGAAAAATCCTGCTTGTCAACAGAAACAGGAATTGTTTTTTGCAAAAAAATGGGCTATCCTGAAATATGGAAAATAGTGTGGGGAAAACACTTGCTATTTGCCTGATAAGGGGTTAGTCTGACTGACTCATTAGGATAATCTCTACGGACGGATATGCAGGCATCACACATTGAACGATCCCTATGACCAGATGCCATAAACCGCAGGCAACGCCCCTTCCGAGGCAAGGAAAGGGGGGCTTTGTTGCCTGTTTTTTCGCGTCTGCACTTTTGTGTCAAGGCTTTCTTCCGTA
Source organism: bacterium (assembly GCA_037230945.1). GTDB lineage: Bacteria > Desulfobacterota > Desulfovibrionia > Desulfovibrionales > Desulfovibrionaceae > Mailhella. Next base: position 80,883 of record JAXUUT010000107.1, on the reverse strand, counting down.
CGTCAATTTTCCGGCGCAGGGCCGGACAACTGCCATTCTTGAGGTAAAGTAATGGGTCAGCTTACGAAGCAATTCGGCAAAATCAAAGTGTCCATTCCCATTCCGCACCTTTTGAATCTTCAGGTGGACTCTTACAGCGCCTTCCTTCAGGAAGGACGCAAGGAATCGGAACGCGATCCTCACGTGGGACTCGAAGGAGTCTTCCGGTCGGTGTTCCCCATCGAAGATTTTAATCGCACCGCCAGCCTGGAATATCTGGGCTATGAGATAAGCGAGCCAAAGTATGATCAGGCCGAGTGCATTTCCAAGGGCCTGACCTACGAAGCTCCCGTGCGCATCAAGGTACGTCTCGATATCTATGACGTCGATGAAGCCACAGGTACCCGCACCTACCGCGACGGCAAGGAACAGGACATCTATTTCGGCACGCTTCCGCTGATGACCGAAAAGGGCACCTTCATCGTCAACGGTACGGAACGCGTCATCGTCAATCAGTTGCAGCGTTCCCCCGGCATCATCTTCGAGCATGACGGCGGCAAGACGCACACGTCCCGCAAGGTGCTCTACTCCTGCCGCGTCATCCCCATGCGCGGCTCGTGGCTCGACTTCGACTTCGACCACAAGGACATCCTGTACGTGCGCATCGACCGTCGCCGCAAGATGCCCGCCACCATCCTGTTCAAGGCCATGGGCATGTCCAAGACCCAGATTCTCGACACCTTCTACAAGAAGGAAGAGTATCGTCTTGACGGCGGCCGTCTGTTCATGCGCGCCGATGCCGAGCTGTTCGGCAACGACAAGGATCGTCTTGCCTACAACGACATTCTCGATGCCGACGGCAACGTGGTGGTCAAGGCCGGCAAGAAGATGAACAAGCGCGACTGGAGAAAGATCTCCTCCGCGAACATCGAGTTCATCGAAGTGGCTCCCGACGCCCTGTACGGCCTCTTCCTCGGCGAGGACGTGGTGAACGCCGCCACCGGCGAAATCATGGCCGAAGCCGCCGACGAGGTGACGCCTTCCCTGTTCGAGCAGATTCAGGAAGCGGGCGTTGCCAGCCTGTCCATTCTGCACACCAAGGGCGCCGACACTTCCTCCTCCATCCGCGACACCCTCATGCTCGACAAGACCACGAGCACCGAGAAGGCGCAGGAGGAAATCTATCGTCGTCTCCGTCCGAGCTCCCCGCCCACTCCCGAAATTGCGGCCAGCTACTTCGACAACCTGTTCCGCAATCCCGATTACTACGACCTGTCCGCCGTGGGCCGCTACAAGCTCAATCTGCGCCTCGGTCTCACCACCGACAAGGACGTTCTGACCCTCACCGACGAGGACATCATCACGGCCATCAAGGTGCTCGTGACCATGAAGGACACCAACGGCGCGCCCGACGACATCGACCATCTGGGCAACCGCCGCGTGCGTCTCGTGGGCGAACTGGTGGAGAATCAGTACCGCATCGGCCTCGTGCGCATGGAACGCGCCATAAAGGAGCGCATGAGCATTCAGGAAGTGGCCTCGCTCATGCCCCACGACCTCATCAATCCCAAGCCCGTGGCGGCCGTGCTCAAGGAATTCTTCGGCACCTCCCAGCTGTCGCAGTTCATGGACCAGACCAACTCCCTCTCGGAAGTCACGCACAAGCGTCGTCTTTCCGCTCTGGGCCCCGGCGGTCTTACCCGTGAGCGCGCGGGCTTTGAAGTGCGAGACGTTCACACCTCCCACTACGGCCGCATCTGCCCCATTGAAACGCCTGAAGGCCCGAACATCGGTCTTATCGTTTCTCTGACCACCTACGCCAAGGTGAACGAATACGGCTTCATCGAAACGCCCTATCGCGTGATCCGCAACGGCTACCGCACCGACGAGATCGTGCACCTCGACGCTTCCTGCGAAAAGGATCAGATCATCGCCCAGGCCAATGCGCCCGTGGACGAAAACGGCCGCTTCACCGAAGAGAACATGACCGTCCGCTCTACCGGCGGCGACGTGCTCATGGCAAGCCGCGACGAAGTCACCCTGCAGGACATTTCTCCGAGCCAGATGGTGTCCATCTCCGCCGCGCTCATTCCCTTCCTTGAACACGACGACGCCAACCGCGCCCTCATGGGCTCGAACATGCAGCGTCAGGCCGTTCCGCTTCTGCGTTCCGAACGTCCTCTCGTGGGCACCGGCATGGAATACGACGTGGCCCGCGACTCCGGCGCCTGCCTTCTTGCCGAAGGCGACGGCGTGGTCCGCTATGCCGACGCCGAACGCGTCATCGTGGCCTACGACAACCTGTATCTCGAAGATCGCGGCGGCGTGCGCAGCTACGACCTTCTGAAGTACCACAAGTCGAACCAGAACTCCTGCTTCGGCCAGAAGCCCACCTGCTACCCCGGTCAGCGCGTGAAGAAGAACGACGTGCTCGCCGACGGTCCCGGCATCGAAAACGGCGAACTGGCTCTCGGCAAGAACCTGGTCGTGGCCTTCATGCCCTGGTGCGGCTACAACTACGAAGACGCCGTGCTCATTTCCGAGCGCGCGGTGAAGGACGACATCTACACGTCCATCCACATCGAAGAATTCGAAGTGGCCGCCCGCGACACCAAGCTCGGACCGGAAGAAATCACCCGCGACATTCCCAACGTGGGCGACGACATGCTGCACAACCTTGACGCCAGCGGCGTCATCCGCATCGGCGCGTCCGTGAAGCCCGACGACATCCTCGTGGGCAAGATCACGCCCAAGGGCGAAACGCAGCTCACTCCTGAAGAAAAGCTGCTGCGCGCCATATTCGGCGACAAGGCCCGCGACGTGAAGAACACCTCCCTCAAGGTTCCCCCGGGAATCGAAGGCACCGTCATCGACGTGAAGGTGTTCAACCGCCGTTCCGGCGAGAAGGACGACCGCACCCGCGAGATCGAGGCCTACGAGATCGCCAAGCTCGACCGCAAGGAAGCGGATCATGTCCGCGCCCTCACCGAGCGTACCCGCGAGCGCATGCGTCCCCTCATGGAAGGTCAGACTCTGGCCGTGGACATCGCCGGCAAGCGCAAGGGCGAAGTGCTGGCAGCCGCCGGCAGCGAGCTTACCTGGGACGTCATGCTTGAGCTTCCCATCAAGCGTCTGGCCGACATTCTGCGCAACAAGGACGTCAACGACCAGATCGTGCACATGCTGGAAGCCTACGACCGCCAGCTCGAAGTGGTGAAGAAGCTCTACGACTCCAAGCGCGAGAAGGCCACCGAAGGCGACGATCTGCCTCCGGGCGTCATCAAGATGGTCAAGGTGCACATCGCCATCAAGCGTAAGCTTTCCGTGGGCGACAAGATGGCCGGCCGTCACGGCAACAAGGGTGTCGTGTCCATGATTCTGCCCGAAGAGGACATGCCCTTCTTCAAGGACGGCCGTCCCGTGGACGTCGTGCTGAACCCCCTGGGCGTGCCTTCCCGAATGAACATCGGTCAGATCATGGAAACCCATCTGGGCTGGGCCGCCAAGGAACTCGGCCGTCAGCTTGCCGAAATGGTGGACAACGGCGTGGCCATGGAAGAGCTGCGCCGTGAGGTGAAGGACATCTTCGCCGCCGATCTGCCCGCGGCCCGCGCCGACGGCATGACCATCGACGAGCTTGTGGACAGCATGAGCGACGAAGAGCTCAGGAAGGCCGTGCTCGGCCTGCGCAAGGGCATCATCACCAAGACCCCCGTGTTCGACGGCGCGCAGGAAGATCAGATCTGGTCGTGGCTGGAAAGAGCCGGTCTGCCCAACGACGGCAAGACCGTGCTGTACGACGGCCGCACCGGCGAACCCTTCGCCAACCGCGTGACCACGGGCGTGATGTACTACCTGAAACTGCATCACCTCGTCGACGAAAAGATTCACGCCCGTTCCACCGGCCCCTACAGCCTGGTGACGCAGCAGCCTCTCGGCGGTAAGGCCCAGTTCGGCGGCCAGCGTCTCGGTGAAATGGAAGTGTGGGCTCTCGAAGGCTACGGCGCGTCGTACCTGTTGCAGGAATTCCTGACCGTCAAGTCCGACGACGTGGCCGGCCGCGTGAAGATGTATGAAAAGATCGTCAAGGGAGACAACTTCCTTGAAGCCGGTCTGCCCGAATCCTTCAACGTTCTGGTCAAGGAACTCATGTCCCTCGGCCTCAACGTGAACCTTGAACAGGAAGAGCCCAAGAAGCCGGCCAAGCCCCGCTTCTTCGTGAACACCCCTGTCATTGAAGAATAAGACGGGGCGCTGCCCCGGAATCCGCCCGGGCTGCCCCGGGAGCCGCATCGGTCCTTTTTCGGGGCCGGTGCGGCGCGGACGTTTTCCGCAGGAGACCGGTTGCTCCGTTTTCCTGCTCAGGCAAAGATGAATCCAACCCTCTTGCCAGGGAGATATAGATGAGTCTGGACGATCTGTTTACTGTCCGTGACACGGCGGCTACCTCCAGCGTGTCGAACATCCGCAATCTGAATTCCATTCAGATCACGCTCGCGTCGCCGGAAAACATACGGGAATGGTCGTACGGCGAAGTCAAGAAGCCGGAAACCATCAACTACCGTACGTTCAAGCCTGAACGCGACGGTCTTTTCTGCGCCAAGATCTTTGGTCCCGTCAAAGACTACGAGTGCAACTGCGGCAAGTACAAGCGCATGAAGCACCGCGGCATCGTCTGCGAAAAGTGCGGCGTTGAAGTCATTGCCTCCAAGGTGCGCCGCGAGCGCATGGGCCACATCGAACTGGCCGCGCCCGTCGCCCACATCTGGTTCCTGAAAACCCTGCCTTCCAAGATCGGCACCCTGCTCGACATGACCATGGCCGACCTTGAAAAGGTGCTGTATTTCGACTCCTACGTGGTTCTCGATCCCGGTTCCACGAACCTGAGCCGCATGCAGGTCATTTCCGAGGACCAGTACCTTCAGATTCTGGAACGCTTCGGCGACGAGGCCCTCAAGGTGGGCATGGGCGCCGAGGCCATCCGCGGCCTTCTGGAAGAGCTCGACCTTCCCGCCCTCAAGGTGAAGCTGCGCGAAGAGTCGCAGGAAACCAAGAGCCAGACCAAGAAGAAGAAGCTCACCAAGCGCCTCAAGATCGTGGAAGCCTTCCTCGAATCCAACAACAAGCCGGAATGGATGATTCTGGAAGTCATTCCCGTCATTCCGCCGGATCTTCGTCCTCTGGTTCCGCTGGACGGCGGTCGCTTCGCGACCTCCGACCTCAACGATCTGTACCGCCGCGTCATCAACCGCAACAACCGTCTGAAGCGCCTCAAGGAACTCGGCGCGCCGGACATCATCATCCGCAACGAAAAGCGCATGCTTCAGGAAGCGGTTGACGCTCTGTTCGACAACGGTCGTCGCGGCCGCGCCATCACCGGCACCAACGGCCGTCCCCTGAAGTCCCTGTCCGACATGATCAAGGGCAAGCAGGGCCGCTTCCGTCAGAACCTGCTCGGCAAGCGCGTGGACTACTCCGGCCGTTCCGTCATCTGCGTCGGTCCTTCGCTCAAGCTCCATCAGTGCGGTCTTCCCAAGAAGATGGCTCTGGAACTCTTCAAGCCCTTCATCTACTCCGAACTTGAGAAGAGAGGCTACGCCTCCACCATCAAGAGCGCGAAGAAGATGGTGGAACGCGAAGAGCTGGTGGTCTGGGACATTCTTGCCGAAGTGGTGCGCGAGTATCCCGTGCTTCTGAACCGTGCTCCTACGCTGCACCGTCTGGGCATTCAGGCCTTCGAGCCCCTGCTCGTGGAAGGCAAGGCCATTCGTCTGCATCCGCTCGTGTGCACGGCCTACAACGCCGACTTCGACGGCGACCAGATGGCCGTTCACATTCCGCTTTCCGTGGAAGCGCAGATTGAATGCCGCGTGCTGCTCATGAGCACCAACAACATTCTTTCGCCCGCAAACGGCAGCCCCGTCATCATTCCTTCGCAGGACATGGTTCTCGGTCTGTACTACATGACCGTGGACCGCTCCTTCTGCAAGGGCGAGGGCATGGTCTTCTGCGGTCCCTGGGAAGTGGAAGCCGCCTACGACGCCAAGCAGCTCGACCTGCACGCCCGCATCCGCGTGCGCATGGAAGACGGCAAGATTGCCGACACCACCTGCGGCCGCGTGCTCGTGTGGGAACGTCTGCCCCATGTGCTGCCCTTCGAGGAAGTCAACAAGGTGCTCACCAAGAAGGCCATCGGCAAGCTCGTGGGCATCGCCTACAAGGCCGCCGGCATCAAGAACACCGTCATCCTGTGCGACCAGCTGAAGAACATCGGTTACGAGTTCTCCACCCGCGCGGGCATTTCCATCGGCCTCAAGGACATGACCATTCCTGCCCGCAAGAAGGCCATCATCGCCGCCTCGCAGGCCGAAGTGGACGACATCGAACAGCAGTACCGCAACGGTATCATCACCCGTACCGAAAAGTACAACAAGGTGGTCGACGTGTGGTCGCAGACTTCCACCACCATTTCCAAGGAAATGATGAAGGAAATCTCCGTCGATCACGTCGTGGATCCCAAGACGGGCCGCGAAGCCGACGACACGAGCTTCAACCCTATCTTCATGATGTCCAACTCCGGTGCTCGAGGCAACGCGGACCAGATGAGACAGCTCGGCGGCATGCGCGGCCTCATGGCCAAGCCTTCCGGCGCCATCATCGAAACGCCTATTACGGCGAGCTTCCGTGAAGGCCTTACCGTGCTGCAGTACTTCACCTCCACGCACGGCGCCCGCAAGGGTCTGGCCGATACCGCTCTGAAGACCGCAAACTCCGGTTACCTCACCCGCCGTCTGGTGGACGTGGTGCAGGACGTCATCGTGTCTCAGGAAGACTGCAACACCGTGGACGGCATCGAAATGACCGCGCTGCGCGAAGGCAACGAGATCAAGCTGCCTCTGCGCGACCGCATCATCGGCCGCGTGCTGCTGTACCCCGTCACGCATCCCACCACCAAGGAACTCCTGTTCCCCGCCAATACTCTGGTGGACGAAAAGGTGGCCAATGTTCTGGACGAGGCCGGCGTGGGCACCGTGACCATCCGTTCCGCCCTGACCTGTCAGGCCGAACGCGGCGTGTGCGCCCTGTGCTACGGCCGTGACCTTGCCCGCGGTCACCTCGTGAACGTGGGCGAAACCGTGGGCATCATCGCTGCTCAGTCCATCGGTGAACCCGGCACGCAGCTGACCATGCGTACCTTCCACATCGGCGGCACGGCGTCCGCTCAGGTCGCCAAGTCCAGCTTCGAGGCGCAGAACTCCGGCCGCATCAGCCTGACCCGCGTGAAGTCCGTCATCAACCGTGACGGCATCGCCATGGTCATCGGCAAGAGCGGTCAGCTCACCATCGTGGACGATCAGGGCCGCGAAGCCGAGAAGTACATCCTGCCCAACGGCGCCCGCCTCTACGTCACCGACGGCGAGGAAGTGGTGAAGGGCAAGATGCTCGCCGAATGGGATCCGTTCAACGAACCCTTCATCACGGAAGTCGACGGCTTCATCCGCTTCAAGGACATCATCGAAGGCAAGACCGTGCAGGAAAAGATGGACGAGGCCACCCGCCAGTCCACCCGCACCATCATGGAATACCGCACGACCACCTTCCGTCCGGCCATCGACATCACCGCGGAAGACGGCACCATCAAGTCCCGCACTTCGGCGCAGGGCACCGGCTCCATCCCGGCGACCTACACCATGCCGGTGGGCGCCCTTATCATGGTGAAGGACGGCGAGGCCGTGCAGGCCGGTGACATCATCGCCCGTAAGCCTCGTGAAACCTCCAAGACCAAGGATATCGTGGGTGGTCTTCCCCGCGTGGCCGAGCTCTTCGAAGCCCGCAAGCCCAAGGAAATGGCCGTGGTGTCGGAAATCTCCGGCATCGTGGAATACGCGGGCGAAGCCAAGGGCAAGAGACGCCTCATCGTGCGGCCTGAAGTGGGCGATCCCAAGGAATACCTCATTCCCAAGGGCAAGCACATCACGGCGTCCGACGGCGACTATGTGGAGGCCGGCGAGCCCGTGACCGAAGGTCATCCCGAGCTGCACGACATTCTGCATACCCGCGGCGAAAAGTATCTGGCCCGCTACCTCGTGGACGAAATCCAGGAAGTGTACCGCTTCCAGGGCGTGGGCATCGACGACAAGCACATTGAAGTCATCGTCCGCCAGATGCTGAAGAAGGTCACCATTCTCGATCCGGGTCAGACCACGTTCCTCGTGGGCGAACAGGTCGACAAGGTGGAATTCAAGGAAGAGAACGACAAGGCCATTGCCGAGGGCCGTCAGCCCGCCGTGGCCGAACCGCTGGTGCTCGGCATCACGCAGGCCTCTCTGAGCTCCCTGTCGTGGGTGGCCGCCGCCTCCTTCCAGGAAACCACCAAGGTGCTCACCGAGGCTTCCCTCAAGGGCAAGCACGACTACCTGCGCGGCCTCAAGGAAAACGTCATCGTCGGTCGTCTCATCCCGGCCGGTACCGGCTACCGCGAATACGTCAACCAGAACATCGAGGTTCCGGAACAGAAGGAACGTCCCGACAAGTTCCTGGAAGACCTTGAGGAGCGTCCCATCATCGCCCCCGACATCGAAACCGGCATCAACAACGCCATAAACGACTAAAACGGCAGCAGGGGAGGGCAACTCCCCTCGCCGCGGCATATACGAGGCCGGCGCCTTAAGCTCTGAGCGAGCGGAAGGTGCCGGCCTCGGCGTTTAAGCAAACGTTCGAAACAAGCAGGCAGAGCAGGCGGGCAAGGAGAGCCCTGAAAAGTCGGTTATCTACTGTAGATAATGGTACTAAATTGAAATTATTATATAAATTAAATAATTTTAAGATGCGGAAAAATGTTGCGGATGGATGGAAAAAAGCGATACAGCAATATAAGTGATAAAAATATTCAAAAGGAGATTATCATGGACGCTTGTAATGGGGGACTTTTTGAACATTGCTGTCAAGAAATAGCTGGTGAGTATAGGAAACTCGGATATACAGAAGGATACAGGTTCCTCTTATGTCCAAAAAAGCTGTTAAATGAAAATACTAACATACTGTTTTTAGGTCTGAATCCTGGAGTCGATAAGGATAATGCAACTAAAGTATATTCAAGCGAGAGTTGTGAACACGGATGTGCTTTCTTTTCCGAAGAATGGGATGGGAAACCTCGTGGAACCCAGCATTTGCAAGTGCAGATCATTGAAATGCTTTCTGCATTGAAGCAGGAACTGGGAGTAGATAAAAGTACGGAAAGCTTTTCCAATGAGGACATTTTATCTGCTTATTTCATTCCTTTTCGTTCTTCAGCACTTTCAAGTCTGAAAAATAAGAATGAAGCAATAAAGTTTTCATATAAATTATGGAAGATGATACTTGATGAAATAAATCCAGATGTTATCATAACACTTGGTAAAGATGTCGCAAAGTACATATCGAAAATTTTGGATGAAAGAGGATACATTAAAAATGAAGAATCGCTAATTCCTTCAGGGTGGAAGGGGCAAACTTTGGAGGTTCTAAATTATAAGAAGGGTGATGTAGATACTACTGTAGGGATAATGTTACATTTATCTCATTTTAAAATATTCAGTAGGGAGGCATGTAATGAGCCAATACGGAAATTTATGAAAAAACTGACTAAAAATATAAAGTTTAATGAAGTCAGGCAGTGACAACATTAACCGTTTTATTATGTCAGATTTCCCATGGATGCTTGTATTTCTAAGATAAAAAACTTGGGAGGATAGTCTTGTCTGGACTTTTGTTGACAAGCGTCCTGTCTTCTTTCTATGTCTCATGGGATGCGCCCGTAATCCGTTGGGCGCATCCTGTTTTTAGGTAATGGAGGAACGGCATGATGCAAACTGGCGACAGAGCTGCGTGGACGAACACGCTTGGGGCCATATTCAATCGCAACTTCAATGTGGTTGCCGTCATCAATCTGCTTGTGATGACGGCGTATTATATGATTTTTGTCACCGGCGCGCCGTATGTGCGCGAGGCCTACGGCGTGAGCTTGAGCGTGGCGGGGCTTTCCAGCGGCGTCATGGTCATGGGCTGTCTTTCCGGGCGCTTCGCCTCGGGAAGTCTGCTGTCCTTTTTCGGCTGCCGCACCATTCTGCTTGCCGGAATTCTGCTGTACCTGGGCAGCATGGCGACGTTCTTTCTTGCTTCTTCTCTGCCCGTCCTTTTCGTGCAGCGCTTTCTGACGGGCATTGCCGTGGGCGTGACGGGAACGGCGACCGGCACCATTGTGGCCTATGTGATTCCCCGTGAATGTCACGGGCTCGGCATCAGTCTGTTCACCATGAGCACGGCCGTGGCGCTGGCCGCGGGGCCCTTTTTCGGCATTGCGCTTGTTGACGGCTCCGGGTATAGGGCCGTGGTATGGACGTCGTTTCTGTTCGGCGTGATCTGCCTTGCGGTGTTCTTTGCTCTCAGAACGCTGCCGCACATGCTGAAAAAGCATCGTCCCATGACGGATATTTACAGCTACATCGATCCCCGTGTGGTCCGCTTTTCTCTCGTGGCGCTGGTGGCCTGCCTCGGCTATGGATGCCTTCAGGCCTTTCTGACCTCGTTTGCGGCGGAAAGAGGCGTGTCCGAGGCGGCGAGTCTGTTCTTTCTTGTGTACGCCGCAGCGGCGCTCGGAACGAGACCCTTCAGCGGTCACATCCTCGACCATTACGGGCCGAACGTGGTGTTCTATCCCGCGCTTCTTATCATGGCCTCGGCCATGGCGCTGCTTGCGGTTACGGAAAACAGCGCCATGTTCCTTCTGGGTGCCGTGCTTCTCGGTGCGGGCTTCGGCAACTTTCAGTCCGCAGGACAGGCCGTGTCGCTCACGCTCGTCACGCGTTCGCGCTTTGCGCAGGCGACCACCACGTTCTTTTTGTTCTTCGATCTGGGCATCGGTCTGGGACCGTATCTTTTCGGCTTTCTCGTGCCGTCATTCGGCTACGAGGGCATGTTCTTCTCTCTGGCCGTCGTCGCGCTTTTTGCGGCGTTCCTGTACTGGTTTGAGTACGGAAGGATGAAGCACAGAAGACATCACGCCTGAACGGTTCAAACTGCATGAGGGACGCGGCGCTCTCCAACGAGGTAGCGCCGCGTCCTTTGTCCGGCAGGAAGGCCTGTTGTGCGAGGCGCTGAGGGCTTTTCAGAAATTTTGAGATAAGGTGCGCGTTCGTGGACAAAGAAGCTCTGGAGGGCGCAGAGAGGCCGTAAACGGCAGTCGGAATGTGCGTTGCAGTCCCGAAAGAAGGCAAGGGGCTGAGGCAAGCTGCGAGCAGGAAGCCCTGAATATTCTTCAGGCAGGAAAAAAGGCCGTCCGCGTTCAGACGCGGGCGGCCTTTGTCGGTTCTTCGGCTCCCTGCGGACCATGTCGCGGGGAGCCCGGAAAAGGTTTAGTAGGAGTGTTCGTCCTTGAGCACTTCCTTGGTCACCTTGTGGGCGAAGGTCCAGTAAACCCAGGCCTGATAGAGCAGCACCACGGGCACGGCGCAGAGCGTGACGGTGAGCATGATCTTCAGGGTGAGGGGGCTGGAAGCGGCGTTGTATACGGTGATGCTGTAGGCCGGATCAATGCTGGAAAGAATGATGCCGGGGTACATGCCGAACACGCCGAAGAAGGTCAGGCCAAGGATGAACAGGGCGCTGCACAGCCAGGCGACGAGGGTGCAGTTGTTCAGGGCAAGGCGGCTGCCCACAAGACCGATGACGGCAAGCGCGAGAGCCGCGTAGGCCGCAGGATGCTGCGAGAGACGTTCGAAGCTGTCGGTGTAGTAGCTCGTAAGAGCCAGGAACACGAAGACCAGGGCAAGCAGCACGGGCCAGAGCACGCGGGCGGCCTTGAGGGCTTTCGCCTGGAGATTGCCTTCGGACTTGAGTTCGAGCCAGAGCGCGCCGTGATAGCAGAACATGACCACGAAGAACACGCCGCCGGCAAGGCCGTAGGGATTGAGGAGCTTGAGGATGTTGCCGTGGTACACGCCGTCCGCGTCGATGGGAATGCCCATGAACAGGTTGGCGAAGGCCACGCCGAGCAGAAGCGCGGGCAGGAAGCTGCCGAGGGTCATGCACACGTCCCAGCTGAAGATCCAGGTGCAGGAATCGCCCTTGCCGCGGAATTCAAAGGCCACGGCGCGGAAGATGAGGCAGAACAGCAGGATGAGCAGCGGAGCGTACAGGGCGCTGAACATGACGGCGTAGGCGTTGGGGAAGGCGGCGAAGGTCACGCCGCCGGCGGTGATGAGCCACACTTCATTGCCGTCCCAGTAGGGGCCCTGCGCGTTGTAGATGACGCGGCGTTCATGGTCGTTGGCGGCCACGAAGGGCATGAGCGTGCCCATGCCGAGGTCGAAGCCGTCAAGGATGAAGTACACGGCCCACAAAAGCGTCCAGAGGAAGAACCATATCGTTTCCATGTTACGCCTCCTCAGCGGCTTTGACAGGTTCGGGCCCCTTGCGGGAGTTGGAATACAGCAGCCAGATGTCGATGAGTCCGAGCAGCGTGTAGATGACCAGGAAGGCTATGACGGAAATGAGCACGGAACTCGTGGGCACGGGGGACACGGCGTCCGAGGTGCGCATGAGATTGTAGACGATCCAGGGCTGACGGCCCACTTCGGCCACGGTCCAGCCGAGCATGATGGTGATGTAGGGCAGGGGAATCATCCAGGGCAGGATTTTGGCAAGACGGGTGTCTGCGGCAAGATCCTTGCGACGCCACCAGGCCCAGGCGGCCACCAGAATGAAGAGGCAGCCGAGACCAACCATGATGCGGAACGACAGGAAGGTGGGCAGCACCGGCGGAATGTCTTCCTTGGGGAAGTCGCTGAGGCCCTTCACTTCGGCGTTCACGTCGTTGAAGGCAATGAAGCTCATGAGGCCGGGAATGGGCAGAGCTTCCACAAGGTTCCTGCCGTTTTCCTGATCAGGCCAGGCGAGGAGGTACATGGGGGCTCTGGTCTGGGTGGTCCAGTGCGATTCCATGGCGGCCATCTTGGCGGGCTGATATTCGGCCACGTTCATGCCCTGCTGATGACCGGCGAGACCGACGAGCAGAGCCATGACGAGGGTGAAGGGAGCCGCGATGCGCACGGCCTTGGTGAACAGGGAGGTTTCATTCTTGCGGGCGAGATGCCATGCGGCCACGCCGAGCACGAAGAAGCCGCCCAGCATCCACGCCGAGGAGACGGTATGGAAATATTCTCCCCAGGCGTAGGGATTGGTGACCACGGCGAAAAAGTCGTCGAGCTCCGCGCGTCCGTTGCGCAGAACGTAGCCCACGGGATGCTGCATGAAGCCGTTGGCAAGGATGATCCACAGGGCGGAAATGTTGCCGGCAATGGCCACCATCCATATGGCCAGGCAGTGCACCTTCCTGCTCACGCGTTCCCAGCCGAAGGTCCACACGGCCACGAACGTGGATTCGAGGAAGAAGGCCACCGTGGCTTCAATGGCCAGCAGAGAGCCGAAGATGTCGCCTACGTAGGCGGAGTAGCGGGACCAGTTCGTGCCGAACTGGAATTCAAGCGTGATGCCCGTCACCACGCCCAGAACGAAGTTGATGAGAAAGAGTTTGCCCCAGAATTTGACCATCCTCTTGTAATCTTCATCGCCGGTGCGCACATACATGGTTTCCATGATGGCGAGCAGCACGGAAAGACCGAGAGTGAGAGGCACGAAGATGAAGTGGAAAAAGACGGTCATGGCGAACTGGAGGCGGGAGAGGAGGATGAGATCCATGATGTGCTCCTTGGTGCTCGTCGGCGACGCGGAAGGACGAGTCTCTGCCGTAATCGGCCATGAAGCCCGGGCCGCCGCACATGGTGCGGCAGTCCGGGCACTTGATGTTTCAGGCGGTTAGGCTCCGCACTTTTCCTTGAGTGCGCGGGCCACGGCGACGCCGAGTTCGCGGCACTTTTCAAGGTCTTCCTTCTTGGGGTTGAAATAGCACTTGAGCGGTTCGCCCACGAGTTCCACCTTCATGTCGGCCAGAGCGTCGGCCATCATCTTGGGGGCTTCGCCGGACCATCCGTAGGTGCCGAAGGTGGCGCCCACGAGATTCTGGGGACGCAGGCCCTTCACATGGGCGAGGCAGGCCATCATGTTCACCATGGGCATGTTGTTGCGCGTGGCGGAACCGAGAATGAGCGCGCCGCTGTCGGCAAGCTCGGTCATCACGTCGCTGCAGTGGCAGGTCTGCAGGTTGATGAGAACGTAGGGCACGTTTTCGGCGTCCAGACCGTCGGCCACGGCTTCGGCCATCTTGGCGGTGCCGTTCCACATGCTTTCGTAGGCGATGACGGCGCGCTTCTTGGGCTTCTGTTCGGCAAAGGCCTGATAGGACTCAATGACGAACTTCACGTCCTCGGGCGTGCGGTAGATAAGGCCGTGGTCGGGGGCGATGACGTCGAACTGCAGGCCGAGATCGGTCACGCGCTTCAGGGTCTTGAGCACCTGGGGCGAGTAGGGCAGCACGATGTTGTAGTAGTAGCGCTTCATGGATTCATAAAGCGTGGTGCGGTCGCACTCGTCGGCGAAGCGGTAGGAGGTGGCGAGGTTGTGGCCGAAGGCGTCGTTGCTGAAGAGCACCTTGTCTTCTTCAAGGTAGGACACCATGCTGTCGGGCCAGTGCAGCATGCGGGTTTCAAGGAAGGTGACGTTGCGCTTGCCGATGTTCAGGCGCTGACCGTCCTTGACGATTTCAATGGGCCATCCCTCGGTATTATAGATGTTGGTCATGGACTTGTAGCCCATGGGGGAGCAGAAGATCTTTTCGGGCTTGCACAGCTTCACGATGCGGGGAAGCGCGCCGGAATGATCCTGCTCGAGATGGTTGCACACGATGTAGTCGATGCTTTCCGGATCGATGATTTCGGAAATGTGCTTCACCAGCGTGTCGAACTCGTGAGCGTTCACGGTGTCGAAGAGCACCTTCTTCTCGTCGCACACGAGATAGGCATTGTAGGTGCTGCCCTCGGGAGAGCGGCTGTAGTGGTGGAAGTTGCGGATGTCGAAATCGACGGCACCGACCCAGTAGATGTCCTTTTTCAGTTCAACAGGTCTCATGTTTTTCCTCGGCTTGGTAAAACAAAAAAAGCGGGAAGCCCCCGGAAAGGGGGCTGCCCGCGAACAGTCTTGTCAGCAACTACGCGGCTTCAAAGTCGTCCTTGGAGGCGCCGCAGACGGGGCAGACCCAGTCTTCGGGGATGTCTTCAAAGGCGGTGCCGGGAGCGATGCCGGAATCGGGATCGCCCTTGGCGGGATCGTATTCGTAACCGCAGACGTTGCAAATGTACTTTTTCATCGTGTTTTCTCCTTGGGTGCGGCTCAGCGCCAGTTTTCCATGTTGCAGTGCTTGACTCTGTCGTGTTCTTCCGCCTTTTTGCCGTCGTTGAAACGGTCGAGCGTGCCCACCAGATATCCGGTGATGCGGCGTATGCGCTCGAATTTCACTCCTGCTCCGAGCATGGTCTGCCCGGCGCAGTCGGCGACGGAAGTCTTGCAATGAACCATGATGTTTCTCTCTGCCCGCTAGGCGAGTTTTTTGAACATTTTCTTGCTTGCGCCGCAGACGGGGCAGTGCCAGTCGTCGGGCAGGTCTTCAAAGGGGGTGCCGGCGGGAATCTTGCCCTTGCGGTCGCCCTTTTCGGGACGGTAGATGTAGCCGCAGTTGCCTACCTGGCACTGCCACATGGACATGTCCTTTTCGCCCTTCTCAGCCTTGGGTTCTTCGGCTTCAACGGCCTCGAACTCGGCCTTGGAAGCTCCGCAGAGGGGGCAGACCCAGTCTTCGGGGATGTCTTCGAAGGCGGTGCCGGGAGCGATGCCGGAATCGGGATCGCCCTTGGCGGGATCGTATTCGTAGCCGCAGAGATTGCAGACGTACTTCTTCATGGCTAGCCCTGGAATTCGGCCTTCCACAGGCCGTGCTTGTTGCAGAATTCGCGGGCGACGACCTTGTCGGCCTTCACGCAGAACTCGGCTTCGGGAGCGTCGCCGGGGTTCAGGAAGGCGATGTGGGAAACGCCGTCGGCCAGAAGCTCGATCCATTCAATGTAATGATCCTCGGCCATGGGATGGGCGGCGGAACCGACCTTCACCTTGTAGCCGTTTTCGGTCTTTTCAATGACGGGAACGTGCTTTTCGCTGGCGCCGTCGGTGGAGCCTTCGCGCAGAAGCTTCATGGGCTCGCCGCAGCAGATGAGGGGGGCAGCGCCGCCGTGCAGCACTTCAACGATATTTCCACAATGTTTGCACTGATATACTTCAAATCTTGCAGGCATGACTCATTCTCCTGGTAGAAGATGGCTGACATGTGCGAAGAGTTCTTCGCAGAAGCAAATAAACAATAATAATTCTCGATAAGAAGTCAAGTCCAAATTTTGCCTCTTCCGGCTGCACGCGTGCGGACAGCGGCAGAAAGACATGCGGAAAACGGGGCATTGCCGCTCCTTTTCGGGAAAAGCCCCATTAATGGACTGGAAAAGGAAAAAGGTTTGTGGTAAAAGATTTCCCGCAAAAAATTTCCGCCCGGATTTCTCTTGGCGACCGCCAGGAAATACGGTACACAGTCCCGAGCTGCCATGAAAGTATATCGCGATTATTATTTCCTTAAGGCCAAAGAGGAAAACTATCCTGCCCGCTCCGTCTACAAGCTCAAGGAGATGGACAGGGCTTTCCGGCTCTTCCGGCCCGGAATGAAGGTGCTCGACCTCGGAGCCGCCCCGGGCTCGTGGTCTCTGTACGCCGCGGAGCGCGTGGGCGAGAAGGGACTGGTGCTTTCCTGCGATCTGCAGAGCACCGACACGACGTTTCCGCCGAACGTGACGTTCCTGCAGGAAAACGTGTTCGAGCGCACGCCGGAGTTCGAGGCGCTTCTCGAGGAAAAGGGCCCCTTCGACATGGTCATCAGCGACATGGCGCCGCGTACCACGGGAACGAAGTTCACCGACCAGGCGCGTTCTCTGGAACTGTGCATGGAAGCCGTGGAAGTGGCCGACCGGTATCTGAAGCAGGGGGGCGGCTTCATCGCCAAGATATTCATGGGGCCGGACTTTCAGGATCTGGCAAAGGCGCTGCGTGCGCGCTTTGCCACGGTAAAAACATTCAAACCCAAGAGCTCCCGGGCCGAGAGCAAGGAAATCTTCGAGGTCGGCATGGGATTCAAGGGCCCTGTTCAGGGGTAAACACTTTTTTTGTTTCGGAGGCATACATGTCGGGACATAACAAATGGGCAAACATCAGACTTCGCAAGGGTGCTCAGGACGCCAAGCGAGGCAAGGCATTCACCAAGGCCGCCAAGGAAATCATCATCGCCGCCAAGAGCGGTGGGGACCCTGCCGGCAATGCCCGTCTGCGTTCCGCCATCGCTGCCGCCAAGACCGTGAACCTGCCCAAGGACAAGATTGAGGCCGCCATCCGCAAGGGCACCGGTCAGGATGCCGGCGGCGACATCACCGAAATCACCTACGAAGGCTACGGCACCGGCGGCGTTGCCATCATCGTGGAAACCGCCACCGACAACAAGAACCGTACCGTGGCCGAAGTGCGTCACGTGTTCACCAAGTACGGCGGAACCATGGGCGAAAGCGGCTCCGTGGCCTTCCAGTTCGACCGCATGGGCGTCATCACCCTGGACAAGGAAAAGTACGCCGACGAGGAAACCGTCATGAACATGGCGCTTGAAGCCGGCGCCGACGACGTTCAGGACAACGACGATACCTGGGAAGTGCGCACCTCCATGGCCGACTTCAACACCGTTCGCGAAACCCTGGAAGGTCAGGGCGTGGAAATGCTGGAAGCCCAGCTTGCCATGGTGCCCCGCATTCTGGTTCCCATCGACGCCGACACCGCGCAGAAGCTCATGCGCATCACCGACGCGCTGGAAGAACTCGACGACGTGCAGAACGTCTACACCAACGCCGACTTCCCCGAAGATTTCGATCCCGAAGCGTAAGCTGAGCATCGACATTTCATGGGCATGAAGCCCGAAGCCCCCTTTTCCTCAAGGAAAAGGGGGCTTCTTTATGCGCTGCTTTCGGCGTCCTTCGCATGAAAGACCTTGCGGGCACTCGTCGTGCCGCGGCGGACGGCGGCAGGGGCGACCATGCCCCTGCTCCGGTCAGGAAGAGGGCGGCGGCTGATGAGGGGCGGCGTCCCGAGGGGCGTTTTCTCGCCTGAGGCTTGCCCGTGCTCCTTTGCGGGGGTTCGAGCGCTCCGGTCCGGGCGTGCGGAAATTGCCGACGCTGGGAAGAACTGCATGGGGACAGAGAGCGCGTGTTTTTCCGGTTCGTTCCGGCGCCGGGCAGGCGTCGTTTTTTGCGGGGAGAGGCGGTCCGCCTGTCGTGCTGAAGCATGGCGCCGTGACGGGACGCGGCAAAGAGAACAGCAAAAAAGGGCCGCGCCCGGAAAAGGCGCGGCCCTCATGACTGGCGTTCAGCCGGCTCTTACATGAAGAACAGGAAGGTGATCAGGGCGAAGAGCGGGCAGAGAATGCCGACGGACCAGGCCATGTAGCCGAAGAAGCTGGGCATCTTGACGCCCTGTTCTTCGGAGATGGCCTTCACCATGAAGTTCGGCGCGTTGCCGATGTAGGTGTTGGCGCCCATGAACACGGCACCGGCGGAAATGGCGGCCAGCACTTCGCCGTCGGCCATGAGCTGCGCGGCGTTGCCGCCTGCGGTGTTGAAGAACACGAGGTAGGTGGGGGCGTTGTCCAGGAAGGAGGACAGAAGACCGGTCATCCAGAAGAACATGGAGGTCACGTGATGGCCTTCGGCATCGGTGGTCAGGTTGACCACGGCGGCGAGAGCGCCGTCGGAGCCGGCCTTGAGGATGGCGATGGCGGGAATCATGCTGAGGAAGATGCCGATGAACAGCTTGGCCACTTCTTCAATGGGAGCCCAGGTGAAGTTGTTGCGGGTGCGGCAGCCCATGTCGGTGGCCTTCCAGGAAGCCACGGCGATCACGATATACATGAGGTCGCGCACGACGTTCTGCAGTTCCATGGGAACGCCGAAGATGTGGAAGGTGGGACCGGTCCACTGACCGGAGATGAGGGTGTTGGCCACGATGCAGGCGAGGAACACGAAGTTGATGCAGCCTTCAAAGCCGAGCTTTTCCTTGGAACCGGCGGCGTCGGCGGGAACGGGGCTTCCTTCCTTCTTGAAGAGCACGGTGTCGATGACGAAGTAGAGGGCGAGCAGGATGACGGAGATGAGCAGGGTCTTCACGAACAGATGCACGGTGGTCCAGAAGAAGCTCACGCCCTTGAGGAAGCCGAGGAACAGCGGCGGATCACCCAGGGGGGTGAGGGAGCCGCCGATGTTGGCCACGAGGAAGATGAAGAACACGACCTGATGCACGCGGTACTTGCGGTGGGCGTTGGCGCGCAGCAGCGGACGGATGAGGAGCATGGCGGCGCCGGTGGTGCCCATCCAGCTGGCGAGTATGGTGCCCACGGCCAGAATGGCGGTGTTCACGATGGGAGTGCCAACGAGGGTTCCCTTGAGGCGGATGCCGCCGGCCACGGTGAACAGGGCGAGCAGCAGCAGAATGAAGGGCACGTATTCAAGCAGAATGCTTTCGGCGGCGATGAAGAAGGCGTTGCCGAAGCCGAACACCAGCGCGCAGGGAACAAGGAAGGCCAGTCCCCAGAAGAGGGCCACCTTGCCGAAATGATGCTCCCAGAAATGAGGAACCACCAGGGGGCAGATGGCTATGGAAAGCAGCATGCAGACAAAGGGCACGACCCAGATGATGGAAAGATCATTGGGAAGCTGGAAATGACCTTCGGCGAAGCAGATGCCGGGCACGAGCAGCATCGCCAGAAGGAGAGCGGAAATGAATTTGAAACGGTGCATCCACGGACTCCTTTCGGAAAAAAATAGAATTAGGTTTTCTTGTATCCAAAAAAACGCGTTTCATCAAGAACTTTAGGCGTTACGCGGCGACAGAACCTTGACGGGCCAAGGCTTTTGTGTGCATCTCAGGAAGAAAACGAGGAAAAAAGGAGCGTTTCATGCATCAGATACCGAACGTTCTTACCATTGCCGGTTCCGATTCCGGCGGAGGCGCGGGCATACAGGCCGATCTGAAGACCATGACCATGATGCGTACTTTCGGCATGAGCGTGATCACGGCGCTCACGGCGCAGAACGGTCTCGGCGTGGCGGGCATACACGCTCCCGAGCCTTCCTTCGTGCGTCTTCAGCTTCTCACCGTGCTGGACGGCTTTCCCGTTCATGCCGCGAAAACGGGCATGATGTTCAATTCCGGCATCATCGGCGCCGTGGCGGACGTGCTGGACGAGCAGACCTTTCCGCTGGTGGTGGATCCGGTGTGCGTGAGCACGAGCGGGCACAGGCTCATGGAGGAAGACGGCATAGACACGCTCCGCGACAGGCTCATGCCCCGGGCCGATCTGTTCACGCCCAACAGGCCGGAAGCCGAAGTATTTGCCGGCATGGAAATCGTGAGCGAGGACGACGTCCTTGAGGCCGGGACGCGTCTTCTGGAGAAGGGGGCCCGGGCGGTGCTCATGAAGGGAGGCCATTTCGGCATGGGCAATCCCGTGTTCGTCACCGACTGGCTTTTCGAGCGGGACGCCGATCCCGTGCCCCTGCGTCAGCCCTATGTGAGCACGCAGAACACGCACGGCACGGGCTGCACGCTGTCGGCGGGCATAGCCGCTCAGCTTGCGCTCGGCATGCCGCTTCGCGTGGCCGTCACGAAGGCGCAGGAATTTCTCAATCTCGCTCTTCGGCACAGCTTCAACCCCGGCAAGGGGCACGGCCCGTGCAACCATATGGCGGGACTGTGGTGACGCGGGGCTTTTGTCAGCGTCCCGGGTCGTTCTGACCTTGCGGATGCGAAAGCCGCTTTTTGTCTGAACAGGCGAGAGCGTGTTTTGGGGGGCGTTCCGCGTCGTGCGGGGCGCCTTTTTCGTGCCGGGGAGTATCCGCCTCCTTCAGCTCAGCCGGTTGCGGAAAAGCCAGCCCGCAAGAGGCAGGCTGACGGCGGCCACGGCCAGCATGGGCACGAAGTTGGGGGCGATGTCGGCAAGCGTGCCGCCTTCAAGGTAAACGCTTCGCACGCACACGAGGGCGAAGCGCAGAGGATTGGCGTACGTGGCGATCTGCAGGGCCTCCGGCATGGAGCTCACGGGCGTGGCAAGGCCGGAGAGCAGCACCATGGGCAGAAGCGTGACGAAGCAGTATACGAGAGCCTGCTGCATGTTGAGGGAAATGGCGGATACGCACAGTCCGAGTCCCGCGCAGCTCAGGGTGAACACGCCGAGCGCGATGAAGAGGTCGACATAGCTTCCCGCAAAGGGAATGTGGAACCAGAACAGGCACACGAAAAGCACAAGGGCCGCCTGCGCAAGTCCCACGACCACGGGAGGAATGGCCTTGCCGATGAGAATTTCCCAGGGCGAGAGCGGCGTGACCAGCATCTGGTCAAAGGTTCCCTGTTCCCGTTCTCTGGCCACGGAGAGGGCGGCGAGCAGCATGATCTGTATGATGCTGAGCGAGCCCAGCATGCCGGGCATGATGTTCCAGCGCGTTTCAAGCTGCGGGTTGAACCATGCGCGCATGACGAGGGCAACCGGCGAGCGGTGTCCCCGGCCGGCGTTCCAGCTTTCCACGATCTGGGAAACGTAGCCCTGCGCTATGGATGCCGTGGTGGAATTGCGGCCGTCGAGAATGACCTGCACGTCGGCGCTGCGACCTGAGAGCAGACGGTCGGCAAAGTCGCTGCCGATCTGCACGGCAAGCAGTGCCTTGCCGTCGTATATCCATTCCTCGGCTTCCGCCGTGCTGTCGAGCGTGGCCTGACGGGAGAATTTTCTGGAACCGTCGAGCCGGGCCAGAAGATCGCGGGAAAGGGCGCTTCTGCTCTGGTCGCACACCACATAGGGCACATAGTTGAGGTCGTAGGTGGCCGCGTAGCCGAAAATGAAGGACTGGATGACCACGGGCACGATGAGCACCAGACGGTTGGCCGGATCCTTGAAGATGATGAGCAGTTCCTTGACGCAGAGGCTGCGCAGCCTGCGGAGCAGAAGAATCAGGTCGTGCATGGCTAGTCCAGGTTTTTGCGTGTGAAGCGTACGGCGACGCCCATGAAGAGCACGGCGTAGGCGAGAAGGGCCGCCGAGTCCCGCAGAAGAATGACCGGGTTGTTTCCGGCGAGAAAAAGGGTCTTGAGCATTTCCATGTAGTAGGTCGCGGGCAGGATGTTGCCCACGATTCTGGCCGCGAGCGGAACGCTGCGCAGATCGAAGAGAAAGCCCGAAAGAATGACGGCAGGCAGAAAGCTCACCACGAGCGCTATCTGACAGGAGAGAAACTGACTTCTGGTGACGGAGGAGATGGCGAGCCCCATGCCGAGCGACACCACGAGGTACAGCGAGGAGCAGAGCAGAAAGACGAAGAGACTGCCGCGCAGAGGCACGGCAAAGAGCCACCGTGCGGCCGCAAGGCAGAGCAGAAGGCCGGTCATGCCGAGAAGAAAGTAGGGAATGATCTTGGAAAGCAGAATTTCCGCGCGGCCCACGGGGGAGACGAAAAGCGCCTCGAGCGTGCCGCGCTCCCATTCGCGGGCCATGATGAGCGCGGTGAGAAAGGCGCCCACCAGCGTCATGATGATGACGATGAGCCCGGGCACGAGATACCAGGTGCTGTCGGCGGCCTCGTTGAACCACATGCGGCTCTGCACCACGGCGGAGCCGGAACCCGCGGCAAGGCCCTGCCTTTCGAGCGTCTCTTGTATCCGCAGCGAGAGCAGCGCGCCCGTGTATTGCCCGATGAGCGTGGCCGTGGTGGAATCCACGCCGTGAAGGATGAGCTGCACTTTTGCGTCGCCCTTCATGAAGCGGCTGTCGAAGTCGCTGCCCGTGCGTATGATGGCGTCCACCTCGCGTTTTCTGAGAAGCTCCTCGGCTTCATGCATGGATGAGGCGTGACGCGGAGAAAAGTAGGCGGAGCCCCAGAGCCCGGAAAGAAGGTTGCGGGCCAGGGGCGTGTCGTGTTCCATGACCACGGCCACGGGCGCATTCTTCACGTCCAGCGAGAGCCCGTAGCCGAAAATGAGAATGAGGATGATGGGCAGCACGAGCCCTATCATGATGCTGCTCGGGTCTCGCGATATCTGTCTGAATTCCTTTACGGTAAGTGCGCCGAGGCGACGCGTGAATCCGTTCATGCGCTCTCCTTTGCCGCGGCTTTTGCGGCCCGGGCGCTTTCGACGATGCGGATGAAGGCCTCTTCCATGGTGGGGGCGTTGCCGCCCTGGCGGCGCACGTCGCCCGGCGTGCCGAGGGCGAGTACCCGTCCTGCGTCCTGAATGAGCATGCGGTCGCAGTATTCGGCCTCTTCCATGAAATGCGTGGTGATGATGATGGTGGTGCCTTCGTCCGACAGACCGGTGATGCGTCGCCAGAACACGCGGCGGGCCAGAGGGTCTATGCCGCTCGTGGGCTCGTCGAGAAAGAGGATTTCCGGCTTGTGGAGCATGCCCACGGCCATGGACAGACGCTGCTTGAATCCTCCGGGCATGGCTCCGCTCATGTCGTGCTCGTGCCCGGCAAGGTCGAATTCTTCAAGCACCTCCTGTATGCGGCGACGCAGGGCAAAGGGGCCTATGCCGTACACGCCGCCGAAGAAGCGCAGGTTTTCCAGCACGGAAAGGTTGCCGTATAGGGAAAACTTCTGCGAAACGTAGCCTACCCGGGTGCGGGCCTGCGCGGCGGCCGTGCGCAGGTTTTCCCCTGCCACGCGCAGAAAGCCGCTTGTGGCCGGCAGAAGGCCGCAGAGCATGCGGAACGTGGTGGTCTTGCCCGCACCATTGGGGCCGAGCAGGCCGAACACTTCGCCGCGGTATACGGAAAACGTGGTGCTGGCCACGGCGGTGAAGTCGCCGAACTTCCGCACAAGGTCGCGCACTTCAATGACGGCTTCATGCGCGTTTCCGGCGTCGGCTGCGCCTGAGGGAGAAAAGGGGGGATGCGTGGAGGCGCCTGAAGCGCTTTTCCGGGATGCGGAAACGGCAAGTTCCGACGCTGCGGAGGCTGGAGCCTCTCCCGGTACGCGTGTTCCCTCTGCTTCCGGGCTTTGATGCCTGAGCAGAAGCATGAAGCTGTCCTCAAGGCGCGGCGTCACGCTTGAACAGTCTTCGGGGCGCAGGCGCAGATTTCCGGAAGAAGGAGAGAGCAGTTCCCCGGGAATGCCGTTTTGGCCGCGCTCCGGCGGAAGAACGAAACGGACGTGGTCGCCCTCCGGCACGGCGTCCATGATGAGGGAGGGCTGATCGAGCAGCCATGCCTGAAGATGTCTTGCCTTGATGCCTTCCGGTACGGCAGTGGCGTGGCAGAGTCCCTGCGTGAGTCCACGCAGACTTTCCGGCGAACCCTGCGCCAGCACGGCCCCCTCGTGCATGACGACCACGTTGTCGCAGCGTTCGGCTTCGTCCATGTAGGCGGTGCTCACGATGACGGAAAGCTGCTCCTCCCGCACCATCTTCGTGATGATGGACCACAGTTCCCGCCTGGAAAGAGGATCCACGCCCACGGAGGGCTCGTCGAGAAGCAGAAGCTCCGGAGAGCGCACCAGCGTGCAGGCCAGCGCAAGCTTCTGCTTCATGCCGCCGGAAAGCCTGCCCGCGGGGCGCGCCGTGAAGCGCTCAAGATCGGTCATGTCCAGAAGGCGGGCGAAGCGTTCCTTTCTGGTTTTTTCGGGAATGCCGTGCAGGTCGGCATAGAGATTCATGTTTTCCATGACGCTCAGGTCTTCGTAAAGCCCGAAGCGCTGGGGCATGTAGCTGATGCGGCTCTGAATGTCCTGAGCGTGTTGCACGATGTCGCATCCGAGCACGAAAAGCTCGCCCGAGGTGGGAGCAAGAAGACCGCAAATCATGCGCAGGAAGGTGGTCTTGCCCGCACCGTCCGGACCCACGAAGGCCGTCATGCTGCCGGAAGGCACGTCGAGACTGAGCGAAGAGAGCGCCGTGACCGTCGTTTTTCTGTCCGTAAAGGTCTTGCCCAGCGCCCGAGCGCTGACCACGAGAGGGACGCTCTCCTTCGGAGGAGCCGTCTGCCGGACGTCGTTTCGTTCGTTATTCGTCATGGCGGCCCCCGGCCGCGTCTTCATGAACGACGACGCTCACCGGCATGCCGAGACGGAGCCTGTCTCCGGCATCGTCGGCCACGATGCGCACTTCATAGAGCAGCGAAGTGCGCAGATCCTCGGTCTGCACGCTCTTGGGCGTGAATTCCGCCGTGGGGGAAATGTAGCCTACATGACCGGGCACGGGATCCGGAAAGGAATCGGTGAGAATGTCGGCCTTCATGCCGTGGCGTATGCGCCCGAGCTGGGGTTCCGTGACGTAGGCGCGCACCCACTTGGGCGAGGTGAGGGAGAGCAGAAAAACGGGAGTGGCGGAAGAAGCCATGTCGCCGGGTTCAAGCAGCCGGGAGGAGACCACCGCGTCCGTGGGCGAGTAAAGCTCGCCGAGAGCGATGTTGTGCATCATGATGGCAAGGGCGGCCCTGGCCGAATCAAGCTGTGCCGCGGCCATGGCGATGTCTTCGGCCCGGTAGCCTTCGCGCAGGAGATTGAGCGCGTGCGCCGCCTCGTCGCGCTGCCCCTGCGCCACGCGCAGGGAGGTTTCGGCGTTTTCCTTTTCCTGCTGGCTCACGGAATTGCCGCGGCGCAGACTGGCCATGCGCCTGTCGTTGCGACGCGCCTGCTCAAGCGAGGCCTCGGCCGTGCGCAGCGCCGCTTCCGCCCGGGCGATTTCTTCCGGACGGTTGCCGTTCTTCATCTTGAGCAGGTTCTGTTCCTGCGCGGCGATGTCCGCGCGCAGCCTGTCGGCTTCAAGGCGCAGGCTCGTCACGTCCACGCGGGCGAGAAGCTGTCCCTTCTTCACGCTGTCGCCTTCTTCCGCAAGAAGTTCCGAGATGCGCCCGCCCTGCTCGAAGGCCAGAGACACCTGACGAATGTCCACGTTGCCGTACAGCCTGAGAGCGTCTTCGGGCGCGACGGAGGCGGAAAGGCGCCAGTAAAGAGCGCCCGCGGCGCCGAGAAGAACGACGGCAAGAATGACGGTTATCTTTTTCATGACGGCTCTCTTGTTGCTTGAGAAGAAAGAGCTTTTTTCCTCTTTTCAGGGTAGGAATCTTGTTGTGAAAAGTCAAATATAAAATTCAATTTTAAGTTTGAATTTGACGTTTGAAATGTTTTGCCGTAGCCTCATGGCCCTGGAACAGGCATACGCACATCATCAGAGGAAGCGGAGCGCTCCGCGCCGGGACGGGCTTTCCACACGCGGCGTGGTTCTTGAGGCCGCGGGCCGGGTTTTTGCCGAGCTTGGCTACGAGAAGGCCACGAATCGGGAGATCTGCGGACGGGCCGGCGTCAACGGCGCGGCCATCAATTATTATTTCGGCGGCAAGGAAGCGCTGTACGAGGAAGTGCTGGTGGAAGCTCACCGGCAGCTCGTGAGCATGGAGGAGCTCGGCGCCGCCATGAATGCGGGTTCCGATCCCCGGGACAAGCTGCGTGCCTTCATTGAGCTTGCCGTGAGCGCGGCCCGAAAGGCTCCCGAGCTGTGGGCTCTGCCCGTGCTTCTGCGCGAAGTGGCCTCCCCTTCATCCAATCTTCCCGCGCCTCTTGTGAACAGCATGCTGCCCAAGCTCAACATGGTGCGCAGTCTTGTGTGCGAGGTGACCGGTCTTGAGCCCGACGCGGAAAAGGCCTCGCACGCTGCGGCCATGCTTCTTCTTCCCTGCATGTTTCTCGTGCTTTTTCCCGAAAAAATACAGACGATTCTCTTGCCGGACTTCATGGAAAGGCCGGAAGCGCTGATCGAGTCCATGGTAAGCTATGTCATGGGCGGACTGAGCGCTCTGAAGAGCGAAGCATCCCCTTCTGTTTCTTCCGGAAGCGGGAAAGAGAACTGAGTCCATGAAGGGCAGAGTCACCGCAACGTTCGTATATGTGTTCGTCGTGGGGCTTATGGTGCTGCTCTGCCTCTGGCCATGTTCCGCCATTCCGGCCTTTGCCTCTTCTGAGCGACCGGTTGCGCACGTTCTCATCATCAATTCCTTCCATCCGGGACATTTCTGGGAGGACAGTCTTCAGAAGGGAATTTTCGTCAGTCTGACCGGCCGCAGCGACGTGCAGATACGCATATATTCCGAGTACCTCGACTATGAGAGAAATTCTTCCGGCAGCTTCAATGCAGAGCTCATCGGTCTTTTCCGAAAAAAATATCGGAATGTGGCTCTTTCGGCCGTCATTGCCGTGGATGACGATGCGCTGGACTTCGTCATATCCCACAGGCACGAGCTGTTCAGCCGCGTTCCGGTCGTGTTCTGCGGCGTGGCGAATCTTGAGAACAGAATTCATGAAGACAGGGAATACTACACCGGCATTCTGGAAAATTTTTCCATACGACGCATTGTTCAGGCCATTGCCGTCGTGCATCCTCATGCGCGGCATCTTGCAGTGATATGCGGCGATACTACCTCGTCGAAGATTGCGCTGGAGCAGGCGGCGGCCGATCTTGAAGACGCGGGAGCCCGCATGGAGATCCGCCTGCTGAAGGCGCTGCCGGCGCAGACCATGGCAGAGGCGCTGAAGGCTCTGCCTGATGATACCGTGCTGCTGAACCTCGGCTACTACCGAACGGCGGACGGCCAGAACTTTTCCATGGATGAAAGCATGCAGCTTCTCCGCGGCTGGACAGATCTGCCCATGTATTCCCCGTGGGAAAGCCAGATAGGAAGGGGCGTGCTGGCCGGACAGGGCGAGTTCAACGCCTTTCATGCGGAACAGGCGTCGCGCATGACCCTGGAAATCATTCACGGTCGCGCTCCCGGCGATATTCCGGTCATGCGGGAGCCTGCCGCCACGCTGATCTACGATTATCCCATGCTCCGGCATTACGGGATTGATGAGCGGACGCTTCCGGAATTTGCCGTGGTGGCCAATCGTCCGCCTTCGTATGTTGCCCGTCATCGGGACGTGCTCATTCCGGCGTTCATTGTTCTCGTCATTCTCTGCGGCGTGATTGCTCTGCTTGCGTATCTTCTTCGGATGAAGCAGAGATCCGAGGCGCTGCTCAGGCAGGAAAAGGACATGATGGAGCGTCAGTATGCCTTCGAGCGACGCAGCCAGCTTGCCCGCCGCATGGAGGTGGTCGGGCGCATGGCCGGGGGCATTGCCCATGACGTGAACAACATCCTGGGCAGCATAGCGGCCTGCGCCAGGCTTGCAATGGATGAGATTCCCGCCGGCAGTCCCGCGCATGAGGATGTGCGGCAGATTCTTTCCGCCACGGACAGAGGAAAGGACATCATGGCCCAGATACGCATGACGGACGGCAGCCGGGCCGGAGGAGAAAAGCCCGAAGCCGTTCCTGTGGCCGGACTTCTTGCAGAATTTGAAGGCGTCATGCGCCCGCGTCTTGGCAGGGGAACGGCGCTCAGGATGAGCAACGCTGCCGGGAATGTCTGCATTCACGGCGTTCGGTCGGAATGCCTCAGGATACTTGTCAATCTCGGCATCAATGCCGTGCAGGCCATGCCGGGGGGCGGAGAGATCGCCGTGCGTGCCGAGCTCTTTGAAAAGGCGGCAGGCGATGCGGAACCCGGAGAACTGGCGGAAGGCTTCTATGTCAGGCTGGACGTGAGCGATACCGGGGAAGGCATTGCGCCCGGAATCCGCGACCGCATCTTTGATCCATTCTTTACGACCAGAAGTGAGCGCGGGGGATGCGGTCTGGGGCTTGCTCAGGTGCACAGTCTCGTGCAGCGCAGTCGCGGCGCGGTGCGGGTTGAGGACCATCCTTCGGGCGGGACCTGTTTTTCCGTGTTTCTTCCGGCCGCATCCGCCGGGGGGCAGATTCCGGACAGCGACGTACAGATGCAGGATGCACGCAGAAGCCGGTCTTGAAGGCGTCCGCAGAATGCGGGAGGGCGCGGAACATGGCAAGAATACTCATTGTTGATGACGACGAAACATTTTCCTATGTCCTGAAAAGGGCCTGTTCCAGGCAGCACTGTGACGTGACGCAAGCCTCTTCTCTGCGCATGGCGGCGCAGGCTGCAGGCGGGAGCGTGTTCGACGTGGTTTTTCTGGACATCTCGCTCCCGGACGGCAACGGGCTTTCCCTGCTGCCTTCGCTGCTGGAGGGCGATGAACATCCCGAAGTCATCGTCGTCACCGGGCATGACAGCCCTGAATGGGTGGAACAGGCGCTTCGGGCCGGGGCATGGGACTTCATTCAGAAGACCGACGAGCTCGACACCATTCTTGAAGCCCTGGAACAGGCGCTGCTCTATCACAGAAACCACAGCTCCGCCTTTTCTCCGGCCGGACGGAAAAAAACGCTGAGCCGGGAAAACATCATCGGTTCGAGTCAGGCCGTGCAGCGCTGCATGGACATGCTGGCCGACTGTGCGGACAGCGGCGTGAGCGTGCTTCTGAGCGGGGAGACCGGCACGGGCAAGGAAGTGTTTGCCCGGGCTCTTCATGAGAACAGTGCAAGAAGGCACGGGCCGTTCGTGGTGGTTGACTGCGCGGCGCTGCCGGAGGACATTGCGGAAAGCATTCTGTTCGGGCACATGAGAGGAGCCTTTACCGGAGCCGTGACCCGGGAGACGGGCCTTGTGGCCGATGCCGACGGCGGCACGCTTTTTCTGGACGAGATAGGCGAGCTGCCGCTGTCGCTTCAGAAGGTGTTTCTGCGCGTGCTTCAGGAAAAGCGCGTGCGTCCTCTCGGCTCGAGAAAGGAGTTTTCCTGCGATTTCCGACTTGTTGCGGCCACGAACAGGAATCTTGAGGCCATGGTGGAGAAAGGCACCTTTCGTCAGGATCTTTTTTATCGCATCCAGTCTGCGCACATCATGCTTCCGCCGCTCCGGGATCGAGCCGGGGATGTCATGCTGCTGGCCGCGCATTTCCGCGATCTTTTTTCCCGCCGCTACGCGCTTCCGGACAAGAGCTTTTCGGCCGGTGCGGTTTCTGCGCTGAAGGCTTACGACTGGCCGGGCAACGTACGGGAAATGAGCGCGGTCATGGAGCGGGCCGTACTGTCCTCCGGCAGGGAGGACACCATTTTTCCCCAGCATCTTTCCACCGCCGTCCGCATACGAGCCGCAAGCGTCAGAATGAAGAAGGTCGCCCCGGAGGAAGCGCGGAAGGACAAAAGGCTTTCCCCGCCTTCCTATGCCGAATTTCGGGAAACCGTGTGGCGCAGGGAGGAAGGCCGCTACCTTGCCGGAGTGCTGGAGCATGCCGGCGGCAATATTGCCGAAGCCTGTGCCGTCACCGGGCTTTCCCGCTCTCGGCTCTATGCCCTGCTCAAGGAGCACGGACTGACGGGCTCATCCTGAAAAGCGGGACATTGTTTGTCCGTTTGTCCTCAATTATCGGATCGAGAAGTACATCGTTGAAAAGATAAAAATATAACCATGCGGTATTTATAAATATTATTTATGGCATCAATTTTGCAATCCTTCTTGAAAAAACGGGTCTGGACCCGTAGAGGAGGAAGTCCATGATGCTTTTCAAAAAAGCGGCAGGCCTGACGCTGGCCGTCTTTCTTTTGGGCGGAGCGTGTACGGGAACGGCGGAGGCCAGAGAGTACAAAATCGGCGGCATGTATACCCTCGACTACCATGACGGCAGGCGGGCCGACTGGGGCGAGTATGAACTTGAGGGAGCATACATGGCCCTTGAGGACATCAACAAGTCGGGCATGCTCGGTGGCGATACCCTCAGCATGCCGCCCGAGCTGGTGGTCAACTATCGCTGCTGGCCTGAGGGCGCTGCGGAAAAGGCCCGGGGTCTTCTTGAAAAGGACATCGTGGCGCTGACCGGCGTCGACTGCAGCGGGCCCGCCGTGCTGATTGCCAGAGAAGCGGAAAAGTTCAAAACTCCCGTGGTTTCCGTGGGAGCCAACGCGGCGAGTCTGAGTTCCCCTTCCGAATTTCCCTATTATTACCGCAACGTGACTCCCAGTACCAGATATGAAGGCTATCTGCTTGAAGTCGCAAGGCATTACGGCATCGGGGAAATTGCCCTGTTCCATACCACGGACGCCTGGGGATCCGGAGCCGCGGCCGTCATTCTGAACGAAGCGGAAAAGCTCGGCATCAACGTTCGTCTTTCCTTCGGCTACTCACGCAACGCCACCGTTGAGGAAGTGCAGGAAAAGATGGCCATGGTGAAGAAGCTCGGCATTAAAAGCGTGTTCATCACCATGCCCACGCCCGATACCGTGACGGTGTTCAAGACGCTCACCAATCTCGACATGAATCAGCCCGGCTACAGCTTCTTTGCCGCGGAAATGACGTCGGCCGACGAAAAACCGGACGCCATCAACGGAGCCTTCGGCTACCTCGCCCCCATGACCAAGCTCGTGCCCAGCAAGGAGCTCGATGCCTTTGCCGAAAGATTTTCCAAAAAGATCGGCAGTCCCGTGGACATGAACTCCAAGGCGTTTTTCTACGGCGTGCTGTCGTATGATCATATGATGGCTCTCGGTCTTGCCATGAAGGACGTTCTTTCTCAGAAGAAGGAGATGACGGGCGACAATCTCATGGCCGCGTTGCGCAGTCTGTCCTTCGACGGTCTTTCTGGACGCCAGAATCTCGCTCCCGGCACCAACGACCGTGAAATCATGGCCGTGGAAATCATGAACTGCCAGGGTTACAAGGAAGACGGCAAAACGGTGAACTTCGTTCCCGTGGGGTTCGTGGATTCCGTGACGGGCAAGCTTACCATTGACGAAGGCAGGATTCTCTGGCCCGGGCATACGTCCACGCCTCCCAACGCCGGGCGTTGATGCGGGAAACGCAGGGCAAAAGCCATTCAGGCCGGGGAAACTTTCTCCGGCCTTTTCATATCTGCCTGCATAAGAAAAAGGCCGGCAGCCCGGACGTTCGGAGTCGGGCGGTCGGCCTTTTCAGGATGGGGTGAAACGATGATGCAAATGCGGCGTGCAACAGAACGCGGACGGGATGGTCGAGAAGGAAAATGATGTGTTCCGCGCAGAAATCAGCGGTTCCAGCCGCGTCCCTGGCCCATGCCCTGGCCCTGAGCCTGGCCCATGCCGCGGCCGTATCCGTAGCCGTCATGATGACGGAACTGGGGGCAGGGCAGACCGGCCTTTTCCATCTTGGCGAAGAATTCGTCGTTCACGGTGCGGATCTGGGTGCGCAGCTTGGTGATGTCGGAGGCGAGCTGACGCAGTTCCACGGGGGTGGCGTTGGGATTGCGGGAGAGGGCGTTCAGGGTCATGCGCTTTTCCATGAGGCTGTCGCGCAGAGGAGCGATGGCGGCGTAGTGCTCTTCATGGAGCTTGTCGAACTGGGCCTTCTGTTCATCGGTGAGATTGGGCAGAACCGGGCAGGAGGCGGCCTGATATCCGTGACGGCCGTGGAAGTCGGGATGCGCCATGGCGGCGACGGGAAGGGTGGCGGCAAACATGATGGCGGCGAGAGCGGCGGCGATGGTCTTTCTGGTCATGGAGAGTTCCTTTTGAATGAGTGATGAAGTGAGGAAGGAATGATTGTGAAACATGATGTGGACCACGGGTTCAGTATATAGGCAGCGGTGCGATTTATGTCACGTTTCAAACTCTTTCGCGTTTTGTTGCCGGCGGAAATGCGGGAGGGGAAAACGGGCAACAGTACGCAAGAGTGGAGCGCTGAACGGTGATTTTTGGGGCAGGTTGCGAGGGCCGGAAGGCGGGGCTCCGGTCTTCGCATTCTGGCCGGGCATCGCCCTGCACGGATGATTTTTTGCCGTACGTCAAGGCAACAGGGGGAAAAGAAAGAACTTTTTGGAAATGGCGGGACGACGGGCGTTTTTTGCCGTCATGTTTCCTTATCTTTCCGCACGGTCTCAGAAAAGGTTTGAGACGGAGAAAAAAAAGCGGATTTTTTTGCGAGAGGCGGGAAAACGGCGGAAGCGTCCGTCATTTTGAGGCTTGCAGACGGCCTTTTTTGAGCCGTTGCACGAGCTGGGGGCCGGCCATGACGAGCAGTACGGCAAGGCAGATGACGGCCACGCCTGCGAAAACGCCCGCGGTGGCGGGCTCGTCGAAGACGAGAATGCCCACGGTGACGGCGGTGAGGGGCTCCATGACGCCGAGTATCGACGTCATGGTCGAGCCTATGCGCTGAATGGCCAGAACGAGGGTGAGATTGGACACGGCGGCGGTGACCACGGCGAGCAGCACGGCGAGCGCGGCTTCGCTCCAGGAGTGCAGCCATACGAACGTGTCGGAGACAAGCGCGTTCACAAGAGATGCCAGCATGCCGAAGAACAGCACCCAGAAGGTGATGCTGAGTCCGGAAATGCTGCGTATGCGGGCGACGTGCAGCCCGGAGATGTAAACGGCGTTGCACAGGGCGGAAACAAGCAGCAGCGTTATGCCCCTTGCGCTGACGGCGCCCTCTCCTTCGCCGCCGCTCAGAAGAAACACGCCCAGAATGGCGAGCGCCACGGAAGAGGCGGTGATGAGGGAGGGCTTTTCGTGAAAGAACACGATCATGATGATCATGACCATGAGCGGGTAGAGAAACTGCAGCGTGGAGGCCACGCCGCTCGGCAGGTAATGGAAGCCCTGAAACATGAGCAGCGCGGCAAGAGCGTACATGACGCTGAGCACGGCCAGACGCACGAGTTCCCGCGCGGGAGCGGCCAGTCGTTCGTGACGGAGCACGGGAATGGGAAAAATGGCCAGCGCACCGAAAAGAAAGCGATAGAACAGCACGCATTCCGCAGCCATGCCGTCGTGCATGAGCGGCAGGCTGAAAAGGGGAATGAGGCCGAACGCGGCGGAAGAGACAAGCGCGAGAAGAAAGCCCATGGCTGTATCCGTGGTCATGGTCGCCGGAGAGGGACGCGGAGCAGGCCTGCGGAATGCGCTGCCGAAAGGGCCTGCCCGGCTGCGGCCCTGCCGCGTGATGCCGGCCCCGGGCGACGCAGATGATGCCGGCGCAGAGCATATATCATGGAAGACGGACGCCGTGAAGAGCGGCGCATCTCTTTTCAGAAGGAGAGCATATGGCGTTCCCGGAAGGCGGGCGATGCCGGACGGGACGGGTGCGGCACGGGCCGGAGGGCCCGGGAGACGTTTCTGACCGTGCTAGAGCTTTTTCAGGGCGTCCATGATGGCTTCGGCCTTCTTTTTCCCTATGCCCGGCAGCTCCATGAGACGCGAGAGCGGCGCGCCCTTCATGTCGGCGACCGAGTCGAAGTGTTCCCAGAGAAGCTGGGCGGTCTTCATGCCTATGCCGGGAAGCTGCCGAAGCTCGCCGCTGAAGGCCTGTCTGGCGCGGGCCTGCCTGTGCCTGCCGATGGAAAAGTCGTGCGCCGCGTCGCGCACAACCTGAAGAAACAGCAGTTCCGGACAGCCTTCTCGCAGCGGCAGCGGGTTGCTTCTGCCCGGCACGAAGATGCGGTCGGCCACGTTGCCCGCACGGCGGTCGGCATGGCCGCGCTCGTCTCTGGCCTTGGCTATGCCCGCAAGAAGAAAGGGCAGACGACCGTCCTCGTCCGCGGCAAGCTCTTCGCCGAGAATCCTGTGCACGGCGGCAAGCTGGCCGCGTCCGCCGTCGATGAGCAGAAGGTCGGGCCAGGGTTCGCCGTGCTCAAGGCGCTTTTTCGCCCACATGGAAAGCGCGGCGTAGTCGTCGCCGCCCGCGCCTTCGATGTTCCAGACGCGATAATCTTCCTTGAGGGGGCGACCGTCCTCGTAGATCACCGCGCCCACCTTGGTGGACTCGCCGCCGGTGTGGGACACGTCGGCGCATTCCACGCGGACCACGGGTCTGTCGAAGTGGAAGACGGCGGCCAGCTTGTCCGCCAGCGAGGCGTCCCTTCTGTTTTTGGCGGATTCGCGGGCGTTGCTGCGCGCCATGTCCAGAAGATGGCGTTCCTCCTCGTTTCTCGGCACGGTCAGGCGTACCGGTCCTCCGCGAAGCTCGGTGAGCACGGCTTCCAGCGCTTCCTGTCCTGTTTCGCCGTCTTCCCCGCTGTCCGGGGAGGCGTTGCGCCTGTCCTGTTCGGCAAGCAGCGCCGCGGCCTGTTCCATGAGCGAGGGAGCGCGGACGGGCTTTGCGCCGGAATCGGCGCTTTTTGCCGCGTCAAGGGTGTCTTCGCCCAGAAAGCAGGGCGTGACGCCGCCGCCCACGAGAAAGGGCGAACCCATGCTTGCCGAGGCGTGCGGTGCGACGAGCGCGCTTTCCGAATCCACGGCAAGCGCGCTTTTTGAAAGACCGGCTTCCCAGGGAAGATAGGGCAGCACGATGCGGGGAGGAATGGAGCGTTCCGCCTGATAGAACTGGCCGAGAAAGCTCCACAGAAGTTCCGAGGCGTCCTCCAGACCGAGCCCCGGCCAGAAAAAGGCGCTGCGGTCCTGCACGAGGCCGTGGCGCACGAACACCACGCCGAGGGCGAGGCCGTCGGGCATGCTCACGAGACCGAGCACGTCCATGTCGCCTCCGCTCTGAAGCACGATGGCCTGCTTTTCCACGGTTTTTTCTATGGCGCGTATCTGGTCGCGCAGCGAGGCCGCCCGCTCGAACTCCAGATTCTCGGAAGCCTCTTCCATGGCCTTTTTCAGCATGTCCACAAGTTCCGTGGACTTGCCGGAGAGCAGGAGCGTGACGCGCCTTGTCAGGTCGGCATAGGCCTCGGCCGTGATTTCTCCGGTGCAGGGGGCCGAGCAGAGATGAATGTGATGGTAGAGACAGGGCGTCTGTCTGTTTTTCATGGCCCTGTCGGAGCAGCGGCGCAGAGGAAAGATGCGGTGTATGGTCTTCCACGTTTCGCGTGCGGCAAGTCCGGCGGTGAAGGGACCGAAATATCGTGCGCCGTCGCGCTGTTTCATGCGGCGGACGATTTCCAGCCGGGGAAAGGGATCCTTTTCCGAAAGGCGGAACATGACGTACTGCTTGTCGTCGCGCAGGCAGATGTTGTAGTGCGGCCGGTGCTTCTTGATGAGGCTGGCTTCGAGAAGAAGCGCCTCCTTTTCCGTGGTGGTGGTAAGAAACTCTATGCCCGCCGCGCGGCCTATCATGGCTGCGGTCTTGGCCGTGAGCTGATCGGCGGGGCGGAAGTAGGAGAGCACGCGCCTGCGCAGGTTGCGTGCCTTGCCCACATAGATGATGCGCCCCCCGGCGTCCTTGTAGATGTAGACGCCGGGGGTCGCGGGAATGGAGGAAGGGGCGGGACGCTCCATCACGGCTTCTATCCCTGGAAGCGGACATCGCCCTTGCGGTGATATTCCAGGGACATCTTGTCCCGTACCTCAGGCAGGGGCGTGGGGTAGTCGCCGGTGAAGCAGGCCGTGCAGTAGTGCTCGGGGTGAGATACGGAAGAGAGCAGGCCTTCAAGGGACAGATAGTGCAGGGAGTCGAGTCCGAGCATTTCCGCTATCTGTTCGGGAGAGTACTTCGTGGCGATGAGATCGTTCGGCGAAGGAAAGTCGATGCCGTAGAAGCAGGGGAACTTGATGGGCGGGCTGCTCACGCGAAAATGCACGGCCTTCGCGCCGAGCTCGCGCAGCTTGGCCACGCGGGTGCGTATGGTGGTGCCGCGCACTATGGAGTCGTCCACCACGTAGAGGCTCCTGTTTTCTATCATGGAGCGCACGGGGTTGATCTTCACGCGAACGCTGAACTGACGCATACTCTGCGAGGGCTGAATGAAGGTGCGGCCCACGTAGTGGTTTCTTATGAGGGCGTGTTCGTAGGGCACGCCCGCTTCCTGCGCCACGCCGAGAGAGGCGTAGATGCCGGAGTCCGGGAAGGGGATGACGCATTCGGCGTCGGCCATGGATTCGCGTATGAGGTGACGGCCCATGCACTTGCGGCACTGGTAGGCGTCTTCTCCGAAGATGCGCGAGTCGGGACGGGCGAAGTACACAAGCTCGAAGATGCACTGACGTATGGGCATCTCTTCCTCGCGCAGACGCACGCTGCGATACTCGAGCGCTCCGGGCTCCACGATGATCATTTCTCCCGGATTCACCTCTCGCACGTATTCCGCTTCGAGCAGGTCGAAGGCGCAGCTTTCCGAGGCGAACACCCACGAGTCGCCGAGCCTTGCCATGCTGAGAGGATGAAAACCGTGCGGATCGCGCACGGCATAGATGCGCCCTTCGCTCAGAATGAGCAGGCTGTAGGCGCCCTCCACCTTGCGGCAGGCCGTGATGATGGCCTCTTCAAGAGAGCCGCAGGACAGCGCCCTTGCAATGAGATGCACGAAAATTTCACTGTCGATGGTGGTCTGGAAGATGCAGCCGTCGTTTTCCAGCTCACGGCGCAGGGCCGCGGCGTTGGTGAGGTTGCCGTTGTGAGCCAGAGCGAGCTGAACGCCGTTTCTCACGCGCACGAGCAGGGGCTGCGCGTTGCGCAGCTGCGGCTTGCCCGTGGTGGAGTAGCGGACGTGCCCGATGGCCGTTTCGCCGGTGAGATGCCGGAGATCTTCTTCTCTGAACACGTCGGGCACGAGACCCATGCCGACGTGCAGATGGGAGGAGCCTTCACGCTCGTCCCATGAAACGATACCCGCGCTTTCCTGGCCGCGATGCTGCAGGGCATACAGACCGAAGTAGGCGAGCCGGGCGGCGTCTTCATGACCGGTGATGCCGAAAATACCGCACATGTGCCCTCCTTGAGGCAGAAATCAGAACGGCCTGCCCGTAGTCCGGGCAGGCCGCAGTGGTTTTATTCTTCGTGTTCCGTGCCCTCGTGCGCTTCAGGCTCGGGGCAGGGATTGTATTCCTTGGGGTCGTCGAAAATGTGGATGCCGTGAGGGTAGTTGGCATGCTGCGGGCGGGGCAGCTTGTTGCACACGTAGTCCACGTGCTCGCGCAGATCCTCGGCGGCGCGGGTCCACAGAGGGTCGAGCACCACCTTGATGCCTTCTTCCCTGGCCAGCTTCACGGCGGGCACGTAGTCGGCGTCGTTGGCCACGATGACGAGCCTGTCGGTCTGATGCTTGTAGGCCAGGGCGGCGATGTCGAGGCCGAGGAGCATGTCCACGCCCTTCTGACGGATGTCGGGATAGATGTCGCTCGCCTGAATGTCGTTCACGCTGATTTCTCCGGCCATGAGCTCGCCGAGACGATTGGCGTCGAGCTGCCACTGTCCGGCCTGCCAGGCGGAACGGCCGAGGCGGAGGGTGATTTCAGGCGTCACGCGCAGAGACTGCAGAAACTGCTGCTTGCGCGCAATGAGCGGCGTCTGGGAGAAATCCATGGGGCCGCTCAGAGGATGTTCGCCCTTGCCGGTGAAGGGAAGAGCGTCATAGAAGAGAATGCGGCCCACGGTTTCGCCGGGGATGAGGTGGGAGAGGCAGTGGCGGCGTATGCCCTGCCCGTCGAAGTAAAAAGCCTTCAGCGAAATGATGCGCTT
This sequence comes from bacterium, assembly GCA_037230945.1. Lineage (GTDB taxonomy): Bacteria > Desulfobacterota > Desulfovibrionia > Desulfovibrionales > Desulfovibrionaceae > Mailhella. Next base: position 42,470 of record JAXUUT010000107.1, on the reverse strand, counting down.
GCGCATGAATTCGCCGTCTACGACAAAAGTGACACGAGACATTCTAGCAACCTTTTTTTTACCGGACGCAGCCGATCGTGGATATAGGGTTCAAGCCATGGACGTTTTACCTGGTTTCCCAATGAATGGAAACGGCGAAAGAAGGACGATAGTGTCAGCGGGCCCTTCTGTCAAGAATGCAATAAAGAGTGAGGGTTCCGTGTCATGACGGGGAAGTGTGCAGCCGGATGGCCGTGAGGAGCCCTGGGGCAGGGCTTTTCACGGGGCGTCCGGGATCGTTTTTTTTCGGGAACGGCCAGCCCCGGCGCGAGATTCCGGAAAGTGCCGCTTCGCAGCCGGTGCAGAATGCCGGAAGCGTTTTTTTTCGGACTGCCCGCTCGGGGAACGGCTTCGGCGGGAACTTGCTCCCGTCGCGGCTTCGGGATATTCTTTTTTGCTTCATGCGGCAGAGCCGCGCGCGGGCAGGGCTCTGCCGTCCGCGTCCATTCATGTCAGAGAGGTTCCGGTCATGGCCAGTGTCGACGTTTGTTATCTCAGAAATGCCGCCGGGTTGTACGGCGAAGGGCTCGGCTATGCCACGCCGGAGTCTGCGGGCATGGATCTGCGTGCCTGCTTCGATGAGGACGAAATCATCATCCGTCCCGGGGAGCGTGCCGAAGTGCCTTCGGGCGTGAGCGTGGAGCCCTGCGTTCCGGGCGTGGCGGGATTCATCTATTCCCGCAGCGGACTCGGTGCGGTGAAGGGGCTGGTGGTGGCCCAGGGCGTGGGTGTCGTGGATGCCGACTACCGGGGAGAAATCGTCGTGTGGCTGCTCAACACGTCGGACAGGCCGATTCTCGTTGAGCGCGGAGAGCGGGTGGCGCAGCTCGTGTTTCAGCCGGTGTGCCGCCTTGAACCCCGCACGGTGGAGTCCCTTTCCGAAACGACGCGCGGCAGCGGAGGCTTCGGCCATACCGGCCGTGCATGATTCTTTTATTTTCGAGGTGAGCTCATGTTGCCTGCTCTTGAATTTCCTGCGGATCCTGCCTGGCTTGTGCCCGATGAGGAGCAGTGTGCTCTGTTGTGGGACAAGTACGACATGATGCCGAACATACGCGAACACTGCCGCGGCGTGGCCCGCGTGGCCGTGGAAATTGTCCGCCGGGCGGAAGCGCGCGGCATCATTCCCGAAGGCAGACCGCTCACCGTGCCTCTGGCGCGCGCTGCGGCTCTTCTGCACGATCTGGCCAAAAGCTACACCATACGTCACGGAGGCAGTCACGCTCAGCTCGGCTCGGCCTGGGTGCGGGAAGAGACGGGAAACCCCCTGCTGGCGCAGGCCGTGCTTTTTCATGTGGAATGGCCGTGGAGCGGCACCGGCATGGACGACGTGAAGGACCCCATGCGTCTGCCCGTCATCGTGGCCTATGCCGACAAGCGCGTGCGCCACTCCGAAGTGGTGTCCATAAAGGAACGATTCGACGATCTTCTCGTCCGCTACGGCATAAGCGCCGACAAGGTGGACAACATCGCCGCCAACTATGCTCATGTAAAGGCCGTGGAGCAGGCCATATTCGACAGGGTAGGGATCATTTAGATGAAAGGAATGCGCATTCTTCTCGTTGCCGGTGGCTGGTCCACGGAGCGTGAGATTTCTCTTAAAGGAGCGGCGTCCATTGCCGCCGCACTTCGCGGGCGGGGCCATGACGTGACGCTGTTCGATCTTTCCGACGGCTTCGACAGGCTGCTGGAGCTTGCGGAAAAGCACGACGCGGCTTTCCTCAACCTGCACGGACAGCCCGGCGAGGACGGCCTCGTGCAGGCCATTCTTGACCGCGCGGGCTGCCCCTATCAGGGCAGCGGGCCGGCCGGTTCCTTTCTTGCCCTGAACAAGGCCGCCGGCAAGGCGCTCTTTCGCCTTGCGGGCATTCGCACGCCGGACTACGAGTTTCTTCCCGTCCGTCCCGGCGCGGACTGGAAGTGTTCCCTTCCCTTTCCCCTTTTCGTCAAGTCCAATACCGGCGGATCCAGCATCGACCTTTTCCGCGTGAACGACGAGGCTGAGCTGAGAGACGCGCTCGACACGCTTTTTTCCCAGCATCAGGAAGTGCTCATTGAAACGCTTATTCCCGGGCAGGAAGTCACCTGCGGCGTGGTGGGCCGCGAGGGAGAGGAAAGGGCGCTTGCTCCGGTGCTCATCGTGCCGAAGAGGGAGTTCTTTGACTTCCATGACAAGTATGCCGCCGACGGTGCGGCGGAAATATGCCCCGCGCCCCTTTCCGCCGAACTGACGGCAAAGGTGCAGGAGGCGGCCGTTGCCGCCCATCGCTGCCTCGGGCTTGCCGGATACAGCCGCACCGACTTTCGTCTGACGGATGAGGGCGAACTGTTCGCGCTTGAGGTGAACACGCTGCCCGGCATGACGGACGCGAGCCTCGTGCCCAAGGAGGCCGCCGCCGAAGGCATGGAGTTCGGCGAGCTTCTGGAAATGCTGCTCTCCTACGCCATGGACAAAAAGGCCTGACAGGTTCGGCCGTCCGACGTTCGCCGGACGGCCCTTTTCTCCTCGCAGCCGATGCACGGAGGGCGGAACGCTTTCCGACACTTTTGCCCTGTTCCTTCATCTCGCATTTTTACGGGCGGAGCCTGAGAGGCCAAAGGCTCCCTTCCTCGGCAGAGCGATGCCGAAGCCTTGCGGCAGAAAGCATGACCTCGATGTTCTCCGTTGCTCCGGAAGGGGCGCGGAGATTTTTTTTGCCTTTTTTCGTGCACGTCCGTCGAAGGGCACGGCGAAGCGGCGGGAGAGCGCGCATGATATCTGGAATGTTTGCTACAAAAATGAAACGAAAGCGTTTTTTTATGCCCGGGGAAAAATGTTGCTGAAAACAAAAATGTCATAACATAACCATTTGAAAATATTAAATAAAATGAAACACTATTTTTACAATAATGTAAAATACAATTAAAACAATAAATAAGGTAATAAATAAAATTTCGTTTTTGTCACAAAAAGAGGTTGATTCTCGGAAAAAATAGGGATACTCGATAGGCGTCAACGTCGGAACGGGTTTGTTTTTAACAAAAATGTATTATCAGGGTTCCGGCGGGTGATTGTTGCACATTTTGGGGGAGCCTTCCCCTTCCGTTATTTAAAGGAGCAGAGAGACATGGGTAACAGTTACGTGCAGAGCGTCGTGGAAAACGTGCGCGCCAAGAATCCTCATCAGCCGGAATTCCTGCAGGCCGTGGAAGAAGTGCTCTTCTCCATGCAGCCCCTTTTCGACAGAGAATCCAAGTATCAGGAAAACGCCATTCTTGAGCGCATCGTCGTGCCCGAACGCCTTGTGGAATTCCGCGTGGCCTGGACCGACGACAAGGGCCGCATTCAGGTGAACAACGGCTACCGCGTCCAGTTCAACTCCGCCATCGGACCGTACAAGGGCGGCCTGCGCTTCCATCCCAGCGTGAACCAGAGCATCCTGAAGTTCCTCGGCTTTGAACAGATCTTCAAGAACAGCCTCACCGGTCTGCCCATCGGCGGCGGCAAGGGCGGTTCCGACTTCGATCCCAAGGGCAAGTCCGATGCTGAAGTCATGCGCTTCTGCCAGGCCTTCATGACCGAGCTCGTCCGCTACATCGGCGCGTTCAGCGACGTTCCCGCCGGCGACATCGGCGTGGGCGGCCGCGAAATCGGCTACCTCTTCGGCCAGTACAAGCGTCTGACCAGCCGCTTTGAAGGCGTGCTCACCGGCAAGGGCCTCAAGTGGGGCGGCTCTCTGGCCCGCACCGAAGCCACCGGCTTCGGCAACGTGTACTTCGCCGAGAACATGCTGAAGGCCGTGGGCAAGGAAATCGAAGGCAAGACTGCCGCCGTGTCCGGTTCCGGCAACGTGGCCATCTACACCGTGAAGAAGCTCTATCAGCTCGGCGCGAAGCCCGTCACCGTGTCCGATTCGCGCGGCTGCATCTATCAGCCTGCCGGCATCAACCTTGAAGTGCTGCAGCAGGTCAAGGAACAGGAGCGCGCTTCCCTTACCCGCTACGCCGAACTGTGCAAGGACGCATCCTACATTCCCGTTTCCGAATATCCCGCGGGCGAGCATCCCGTGTGGAACGTGGGCGCCGACCTTGCCTTCCCGAGCGCCACGCAGAACGAAGTTACCCTGGCCGACGCGAAGAACCTGCTCTCCAAGGGCTGCATCCTGGTGAGCGAAGGCGCCAACATGCCTTCCACCCTTGAAGCCACCGCCGAATTCCAGAAGGCCGGCATCTGCTACGGCCCGGCCAAGTGCGCCAACGCCGGCGGCGTGGCCACCAGCCAGCTCGAAATGGAACAGAACGCGGGCATGACCTCCTGGACCTTCGATGAAGTGGACGGCAAGCTCAAGGGCATCATGGCCGGCATCTTCAAGGCTGCCCACGATACGGCCGAAGAATTCGGCCAGCCCGGCAACTACGTGATGGGCGGCAACATCGCCGGCTTCCGCAAGGTGGCCGACAGCATGATTGAACAGGGCCTCATGTAAGGAACCCGTCGGCTCATCCGCTGACAGACAGATACGAAAACGCCGCTTTCCGTTTTTCGGAAGGCGGCGTTTTCGCGTGACAGGGAGCGGGGAACGCGGTCGGGGCACGAGGCTTTTCGGCGGCGGAATGCCGCCTTTTTCCGCAAGATGAGGGAAGAGGGCGAAACGTCGGAAGCCCGGGCGGCCTGCCGTTGCGCAAAGCTGTCCGCAGGGGCAGTCTGCCGGCCTGCCGTCGATCTTCCTGCAGGCGGGGAGTTTTCGCCCGCGGAAAGCGGGGAGGCCGGGCAGATGCGAAGCCGAGCTCGCGCGGCTTTTCGGCGGCGGAAAAGGCCGCGATCCGGCCTTCGGGAGCGTTTTTCGCGTTTCAGCGGCTCTGATGCAGGGCAGGCACGAGCTTTTTCTGCACGGCGGCCATCATGAGCGCGGCGTCGAGCGGCATGGAGGCGAACTGCTCAAGCGCCAGAATGGCCTGATGAATGAGCATGCCGAGGCCGTTCATGACGTGGTGGCCCCGCTTTTCCGCTTCCTCCAGAAGTCTGGTCTTGAGCGGTTTGTAAATGAGGTCGCATACCGGTGCGGAGACGGGCAGACGGTCGAGAAAGTCGAAGGAGGAAAACTGCGAATTCACGCCCTGCATGCCGAGCGGCGTGCAGTTGATGAAAAGTTCCGTTTCGGCGAGCGTCTTTTCAAAGTCCCCGCTGCCTATGGCGACCACGCGGACAAGACTCGAGGCACGGGCGAGCTCTTCCGCCCTGGCAGGCGTGCGGCAGCATACGCTGATCCGCTCCGCGCCTTCGGCGGCCAGCTTGAGCACCACGGAGCGTGCGGCGCCTCCCGCGCCGTACACGGCGATGCGCAGGCCTTCCGGACGTATGCCCTCGTCGTGCAGCGAGCGCACGAAGCCCGCGCCGTCGGTGTTGTGGCCGTGAAAGCGGCCGTCGCGGATGACCACGGTGTTCACGGCTCGATACATTTTTGCATCGTCGGAGAGCGTATCCATGAGCGGCACGAGATCGGTCTTGTGCGGCATGGTGGCATTGAAGCCCGCAAGGTTCAGGCCGGGAGTGCCGGGAAGCCATGTTCCCACGGTTCCGGCAGGCACGCGGATGCGTCCGTATGTGCACTCGATGCCGAGCGCATCGAGCATGGCCTGATGAATGAGCGGAGAGAGACTGTGTTCTATGGGGTCGCCGATGACGGCAAGTTTTTTTCCGTCCAGAAGGGAAGGCATGACGTGCTCCGGGGTCAGGCGTGAGAGAGGTGGCGGCGGTAATGGCGCAGAATCTGGAGAATGCGCCGTTTCAGCGTGCGCGGGCCGCCGTGATTGGGAATGACGACGTCGGCATGACGGCGGTAGAGGGCCAGGCGCTCGGCGTAGAGGCGAAAGAGCCTGTCTCTGTCGTTCTGCACGAGCGGCCTGTCGTCAAGGGAGGTCGAGCGCAGGATGTGCGAGGGATGCCTGTCGATGAAGACGACAAGGCCGCCTTGCGAGAGCGTCTTCATGTTTTCCTCGCGCAGCACCATGCCGCCGCCCGTGGATATGACCGCGCCGTCCCGGGCCGCCGCCTCTTTTGCGCAGACGGATTCAATGTCGCGGAAGCCGTTTTCTCCCTCTTCGGCGAAGATGTCGGGAATGGTGCGGCCGGTCTTTTTTTCGATCATGACGTCGGTGTCTATGAGCGGCAGACGCAGCCTGCGCGCGAGCCTTTTGCCGAAGGTGGTCTTGCCGCAGCCGGAAAGGCCGATGAGCACGAGATTCTTCATGCGAGCACCCCCGGCACTTCCGTGAGCGCGAGCGCGCAGGCCGCTTCGATGACGGGCACGGCGCGGGAGAGAATGCACGGGTCGTGCCTGCCGGTGATGACGAGCTTTTCCGCCCTGCCCGTGCTCATGTTCACGGTGTCCTGCTCCCGGCCTATGGAGGGCGTGGGCTTGATGACCACGCTGAACACGACGGGCATGCCGTTGGAAATGCCGCCGTTGATGCCGCCGTTGTTGTTGGTGCGCGTGGTCGGGGAGTCTCCCGGCAAAAAGGCGTCGTTGGCCTCGCTTCCGCGCATGGAGGCAAGGTCGAAGCCGGCGCCGAAGGAGATTCCCTTCACCGCGGGCACGGCAAAGACGTGCCGTGCGATGACGGTTTCAATGTTTTCGTCGAAGTCCGGGCTGCCGAGTCCGGCAGGAACGCCGAGCGCAAAGCACTCTATGAAGCCGCCCACGGAGTCGCCGTCGGCGCGGGCGTCGAGAACGGCCTTCTGCATGGCTTCGCCCCTGGCGTCGTCCACCACGGGAAAGCTCTTTTTCCCCGCCTCGCGCAGCGCGTCAAGGTCGGGCCGGGCAAGGTCGAGAGGGGCGTCTTTGATGTCGGCAATCCGGCTGATGCGGGCCAGCACTTCCACGCCCCTTTTCTTCAGCGCCAGTTTGGCGAGAGCTCCGGCAAAGACCAGCGGGGCCGTGAGACGGCCGGAAAAATGTCCGCCGCCGCGGTAGTCCTCAAATCCCTTGTAGCGCAGATGCGCCGTGAAGTCGGCATGGCCGGGCCGGGCGAGCCAGCGCGTTGCGGCGTAGTCGCGCGATCTGGTGTCGGTGTTTTCAATGACGCCGCAAAGGGGCGTGCCGCAGGTCTTTCCCTCGAACACTCCGCTCAGAATGCGGACCTCGTCCTTTTCGTTTCTTGCCGTGGCCAGCGGGGACTTGCCCGGCGCGCGGCGCGCCATCTGTGCGCGGATGAAGTCCATGTCCACGTCGAGTCCCGACGGAACGTTCTGAAGCACGATGCCTATGGCCGGACCGTGGGATTCGCCGAACAGGCTGTAACGCATTATTTCTGTCCTTTCTTGAGACCCATGCGGGCCGACTGGAGAGCCACCTTGCGGGCCTCCTCATGAATTTTCTTCTTTTCCTCGCCTTCCTTCCACCACCAGCGGGCCTTGTGCAGAATGAGGTCCACGTCGCCTGCGGCCGCGAGGGAAAGCAGGTTTCGGTACTGGCGCGTCATGGCCTGACTGTGGGGATTGGCTTCAAAGAGCCAGGTGAACAGCGCGCCGTCCTCCATGAGCTGCTTTTCCGTGGAGTTCATGCGCCGGAGGAACGAGGGCGTTATGTACGGCAGGAGCGCGGGGTCTTCCGCCGTCATGGCGAAATACACCGCGCTCGTGATGAAGTTCATGCCCTGTATCTTGGCTTCCGCAATGTCGTGTTCTTCGGCCGTGGCGCGGAAGGTCACGCAGCCGAAGTTCCGAAACAGGCTTTCGACGAACCTTGTGTCCTCTTCCGAGGCGTTTTTGCCCGGCACTATGGTCACGCGCAGCTCCAGATCCTCTGCGGGCACGGGCCCGAAAAGCGGATGCGTGCCCACCACCGGCCCGCTCCACAGGTTTTCCATGTGCTGCATGGGCAGTTCCTTCACCGAGGTGATGTCGGCAAGAATGGCGTCGGGCTCCATGAAGGGCCTGAGCGTGGTCACGGTGTCGGCTATGGCCGTGGCCGGTATGCACAGAAGCACGAGGCGCGCGCCCCGGCATGTGCTTCTGACGGCTTCTTCCTCAAAGGGAATGTCGAGCCCCAGCACGCTGATGTCGGGATTGCGGCCGAAGCGCTCCGTGAGCATGGCTCCCATGCGGCCCCGGCAGCCTACGATGACGATGCGATCGCTCATGCAAGGGCGCTCCATACGTTCCAGAATTCAGGGAAGGACTTGCGCACCACGGAAGGGTCGTCCACAATGACCTTTCCCTTCCGGGCAAGGCCGAGCAGCGACACGGCCATGGCGATGCGGTGGTCGTTGTAGGTCGCAAACACCGTGCCTCCGGGAATGACCGGTCCTTCGGGAGCTGTGCCGTGCACGGAAAGAAAGTCCGGCCCTTCCTCCACCTTCACGCCGATGCGGGAAAGCTCCGCGGCGCAGGCCGAGAGCCTGTCGCATTCCTTGATGCGCAGGTGCGCGACGTTCGTGATGCGCGTTTCGCCTTCGGCAAAGGCCGCGGTCATGGCCACGGTGGGCACAAGGTCCGGACAGGCTCCCATGTCCACCTCGATGCCGGAAAGCTTCGAGGGGCTCACGAGAATGCCGTCGTCTCTGATATCGACGGATGCGCCCATGGAACGCAGGATGTCCAGCATGGCGCGGTCGCCCTGCAGGGAGTCGGCGCGAAGTCCCGTGACGAGGACGGGTTCTCTGCCCACGGCTCCGGCGGCAAGAAGATAGGAGGCTCCCGACCAGTCGCCCTCCACCGCGTGTTCGCCGCAGCGGTAGCTTCCGGGCTGCACCGTGATGCGAAGGCATCCGGGACGGGCTTCGGTCACGCCTCTCCACGCAACGGGCCTCCAGCCCCCGCCTGAGAGCTCTTCCACCATGAAGGCGATGCCGAAATCTTCCATGACCTGCAGGGTCAGCCCCACGTATGGCCAGGACACCACCTTGTTTCCCGTGAGGGAAATGCAGAGGGGAGAAGGGCAGAAGGGCGCGGCGAGCAGCAGGCCGGAGAGATACTGGCTTGACTCGTCCACGCTCATGGAAACCTCGCCGCTGGCAAGGCCGTGCGTTTCGAGCACGAAGGGCGGAAAGCCCTTCTTTCCTTCAAAGTGAATGCGTGCGCCGAGATGTTCGAGCGCGCTTGTGAGCGCGCCAATGGGGCGCTCGTGCATTCTCTCCACGCCGTGAATGCGGAAGAAGCCGCGCCCGGCGGCCAGAACAGCGGTGAGCAGGCGGCAGGTGGTGCCCGATTCGCCCACGTTGCAGTCGGCGGGATGGTCCGTGCCGCCCTCGGGGCCGTTCTTCATGCCCCGGACGCGCCAGGAACCGCCGCCGAGGTCTTCCAGCACGGCTCCCGCCGCATGGAGAATGTCGCGCGTGCGCTCAAGATCGGCGCTTGAGAGCGCATGGCGCACCAGAGAGTCGCCGTGCGCCAGAGAGGCCGCAATGAGCGTGCGGTGAGAGACGGACTTGGAGGCGGGGGCCTGAAGCGTGATCATGAATCAGAATCCTGTGGTGTTGGCGGTTGAGTCGAGACGCGGGCCCTCGGGGTAGCAGCCGAGCACTCGCACCGAGTTGCAGCAGGCGTCGAGGTCTTCAATGAGCGCTCTGCGCCCTGCGGAGGAAAGGTCGCATTCCACGTCGGCAAAGAACACGTAGTCCCAGCACGATCCCTTCATGGGACGGGATTCGAGCTTGGTCATGTTCACCTTGTGGGCGGAAAAGGTGTTGAGAACGGCGGAAAGCGTGCCGGCCCTGTTGGGAACCGTAAAAAGAAGCGAGGACTTGAAGCGTTCCTGCTCCTTTTCGTGGTCTGTCCGCACCGGAGAGGCCCCCGGGCATATGAGCACGAAGCGCGTCCAGTTGGCGGTGTCGTCCTGAATGTTGTCGGCAAGGGAGCTCATGCCGAGCTTTTCGGCCATGCTGCGGTGGCCGATGGAGGCCGCGCCTTCTTCCCGGGAGGCCTTCCACGCGGCGGCCGCCGTGGACTCCACGGACACGAGCCTTGCCGAGGGAAGATGCGCGCGCAGCCACGTGGCGCACTGGCCGAGGGGCTGGGCGTGGGAGTAGACGGTCCTTATGCTCTCCAGCGACGTTTCCCGGCTGAGCAGGCTGTTGGCTATGCGGGAGAAGAATTCGGCCTGAATGTTCACCTCGTACTGGGAGAACAGGTCGAAGCTCTGCGTGATGGTGCCGTGAATGGAATTTTCCAGCGGAATGACGCCCGCGTCGTACTCGCCGAGGCTCACGCCGCGGAAGATTTCGTTGAAGTCGTGACAGGGCACGAAGGTCATGGACTCGCCGAGAAAGTCTCGGGCCGCAAAGTAGGAAAACGTGCCTTCCGGGCCGAGGTAGGCCACGGCGGCGGCCTTCTGCAGCGAGCGGGAGGCCGAGAGGATGGCGCGCCATACGGCCGTGACGTGTTCCGTCTTGAGCGGGCCCTGATTGAGCGAGGCGAGCCTTTCCAGAAGCCGGGCCTCCCGGGCCGGATCGAACACCCTGCCCGAGACCTTCCGTTTCGCCTGACCGACGGCGAGGCTGAGATTCGCCCGCCGGTTCAGAAGTTCAAGAAGCTGCCTGTCGACCTCGTCGATCTGTTCGCGCAGCTTGTCGAGGCCGGGAATCTGGAAAGGCTCTGCCATGATTTATTTCTCCTGAATGTCTTCCTTGATGCGCATGCCGAAGTGGCGTCCGGCTTCGTCGGTGCGACAGAGCACCTTGTCGCCGGGCTTGAGCGTCACCACGCTCACGGGCGTGCCGTCGGGGGCGGTGAGCCGGATGGTTTCGGCGTTCTGAAGGAACACCGCACCCTTTTTGTCGCCCACCTTGGCTTCGACGAGCAGCATGGGCCGCACTTCTATCTTCACCCGTCCCGCCGTGGCGAGGCTGGTGGCTCCCGTGTAGTCCACCACGAGCATCTGCGTGCCGGCAGTGACTTCCGAAAGGTAGGTGGTGGCGTCGCCGGGCAGGCGTATGTAGGCGTGCACCGCGCCCGCGTTCACGCGGAAGGGGCGGGAGGCCACGTACTCGTTGTGCTCCGTTTCGGCATGAACAAGGAAGGTGAAGGCGCTGGAATTGCCCACCAGCATGCCCTGGCCGCGGTGCAGCATGGACATGGTGTCTATGCACACGCGGTGTCCGAGTCCGGCGGGCTCCACGCGGGTGATGACGGCTTCCTCGAGCTCTTCGTGCTCCCGGCTTATCTTGCAGCGGGACACGATGTCCTTGAGCTCGCCTATGGCTCCGGGCAGCACCACTATGCCCTGCACGCCGCGCTGAAGAATGCCCGAGGCCAGCACGGCTTCCTCAAGACTTCCCGCCTCGGCCACCACGTTGTCGCACTGGGCGAGCAGGTTTTCCACGGGAATGATCTCCCAGCCTCGTTCAAGTACCACCTGCTGCCCGGCGCGGAGAGCGTCGCGTATGGCTTCCTCGTCGGCCTTTGAGGTCATGGCGCGGGAAGGCATGGCCTCTTCGGCAAGGACCTGCGTGCGGGAAAGCTGGGAAACCGAGTCCACCTTGTCCGCGGGAACGATGACCCCGTCAACGCCGGATTCAAGCGCGAGGGTCACGTCGTTCTTGCTGAAGGGCACGCTTTTGAAATAGATGTTCATGGGTTCTCCCGAATGCTAGTCTTCGCCCACGATGGCCATGGCGTCGTCCACGGAGGCGTTCGAGTGAACGAGGGCGTTCATGGCGCGCATGAGATCCACGCGGCGGGGATGCTCGAACACGTTGCGGCCCACGGAAAGACCCGCGCCGCCGGCCTGCAGGGAATCGTACACCATCTGCAGAAGCTTGCGCGTGGAGTCGATGCGCTCGCCGCCCGCGATGACCACGGGTGCGCAGCAGCATTCGGTGACCTTGCGGAACGTCTCGGGGCTGCCGGTGTAGGACACCTTCACGATGTCGGCGCCGAGTTCCGCGCCCACGCGGGCGCAGTGGGCCACCACGTCCACGGCGAAGCTGTCGCGGATGAGGCCGCCGCGGCCGTAGAGCATCATGAGAAGAGGCATGCCCCAGCGGTTGCAGTGATCGGCGATGACGCCCGCGGTGTGGAGCATTTCGCGCTCGTTGGGGTCGCCGAGGTTGAGATGCACGGACACGGCGTCGGCGCCGAGACGTATGGCTTCTTCCACCGTGCCGGTGAGCACCTTGGTGTTGCCGTTGGGGGAAAGCTGCGTGGAGGCGGTGATGTGCATGATGAGGCCGAGATCGGCGTTGGCGTCGGCGCAGCCGGAAGCGCGGATGAGGCCCTTGTGCATGAGCACGGCGTTGGCGCCGCCTTCATTCATGTCGTCCACGGCCTTGCGGATGTCCACGAGCCCGTCGGGAGCGCCGATGGTCATGCCGTGATCCATGGGAACGATGATGGTGCGCTTGGTGTCGGGGTTGAAAATGTGGGTCAGTCTTTTTTTGGTGCCGAGTTCCATGATGCGTTCCTTCTCATTGAACGTTGTGGGCTGCGTGGCGGCTTATGCATACAAAAAGGGCCGCCGGCTTGTTTCGCCTGCGGCCCGAAGTTTGCAAACTGAGGTTGTCAGCAATCCTTCCGACCACAGGGCCCGGTAAAATAAAAGTAGAAACCAAAGGTAAAGCCGTTGGTTTCAAACTGGGCGGTGGCGGAATACAGAGTATGCATGACAAACAACCATTGAAAGTTTAAAAAATTACTAATCCCAGAGGAAGAAATCTGTCAACAGGAAAATGACGTGAGACGGCAACTTTTTGCCTTTTCGCGTTATTCCTTCTCTCCCATGAGCTCGAGGGCCTCTTCCACGGTGGCGTTGCCGTGCACCATGGCGCGCAGGGCCTTGAGCAGCTCCACGCGGCGCGGATGTTCGAACACGTTGCGGCCCACGGAAAGACCGGAGCCGCCGGCCTGAAGCGAACCGTACACCATTTCAAGCAGCTTGCGCGTGGAATCGAGCTTGGGGCCGCCCGCGATGAGCACGGGCACGCCGCAGTCCTCCACCACGTCGGCAAAGGTTTCCGGATCGCCGGTGTAGGGCACCTTCACGATGTCGGCGCCGAGTTCCGCGCCCACGCGGGCGCAGTGGGCGATGTTGCGCGGATCGTAGCTGTCCACGTCGTGGCCGCGCGCGTACACCATCATGAGCAGAGGCATGCCCCAGAGGCTGCATTCCTTGGCGATCTTTCCGGCGTCGGACATCATGAGGCTTTCGTCGTCGTCGCCGAGATTGATGTGGATGGACACGGCATCGGCGCCGAGACGAACGGCCTCTTCCACGTCGCCCACGAGCATCTTCTTGTTCGGGCGGCGCGAAAGGCTGGTGGATGCGGAAATGTGCATGATGAAGCCGAGCCTCATGTGGGATTCGTAGTCGGCCTTGTGGATGAGTCCCTTGTGCAGGAGCACGGCGTCGGCCATGCCTTCGTCCATGTCATGGATGGCCTTTGCCATGTTGCGCAGCCCGCGGGGCGCGCCGTCGGACATGCCGTGATCCATGGGAACGATGATGGCGCGGCCGGTTTTGGGATTGATGATGCGATTGAATCTTCTGAGCGAACCGACTTCCATGGGGGGTACCTCTTTGCAGGCATCCCGGCGGTCATGAAAAAAAAGCCGCCGGCTCTGTATATGCCTGCGGCTTTGTATTCGTGTGCGATGTGACGGTAGAAATCAGCACAGCCTGCCGCTTGTCCGGTAATAATAATACGCATAGCACCAGCAACCGAAGCTGCTGGCGAAGGTAAAGTAACCGGGACGAAACGCGCTGAACATGATTTCCAACCTTTTTCTCCGTCATAGCGCCGCTTTTGAAAATCTGTCAAGCGCAGAAAAAGGATTTTCGGTTCTCCGCCCATTTAATAATGGCCGCAAATAAGTGCGCCGTCTTTCTTCCTGCAGCGGAAAAAGGCCGCATTTCCCCGGTTTTCAGGCAAAAACCTTCCCTTGCGTTTCCGGAAGAATATTTTTTTGCAACTTGCGTCCGGAGACAGGCTGGCTTTTCCGCGTCGACTGTTCCTTCCTCTCCCGCGCGCGAATGATGGAGAGAAAATGATGCCGGTGTGATGCAAAATTGTTTCATGTGCCGTGACGATAGAAGGAATATGTCCGCATTGCGACCGGGGCGGCAAAAAGTTCTTTTCATGCCGTTGACAAAAAGGGGAGTTCTGCATACACAGAAGGAAAGTTCAACATCTGCTTCAGGAGTTCACCATGTCCGCATCCGTCTTCGCCATGTCCTTCGCCGGTCAGTGGTGGTGGCGTATCTTTTCTTCAGGGAGAGGATGCGGTCTTGACGCGTAGCTGAAGCGCAGAGTCAGAAAAGCCAGAACGAATGCCGTTCCCTCTCCGGGGAGCGGCATTTTTTTATTAATTCACACGAGGTTCACGACATGACAACCAGAACGACCCCCATTCGAGTGCGTCAGAGCGTCCGTCATCTTCCGGCGGACATGGACACGCCCATAAGTCTTTTTCTGGACATTGCCCGGGAAAGGGACGGCATACTGCTGGAGAGCGCGGAAGTCGACGGGCGATGGGGACGCTACAGCGTGCTTGCCTGCGACATGGCCCTGTATCTGATCTGCCGCGACGGAAAGCTCTTCTGCCGCATCGAGGATAAACGCCTTGCCGGTCTTGCGGCCTTCGACGGCATGAACTTCGTGGACGGGCTGCGCGGCGTCATGCGCACGCTGGAAGTGCTGCCCGATCCGAACGCCGCCGACCTTCCGCCCATCACGCGTTCCCTGTGCGGCTATCTCGGCTTCGGCATGGCTTCGCTGTTTCATCCGAAGCTAGCTGCGGTCATGAGGCCCGAGGACGCGGAATGCGTGCTCTGTCTGCCCGGAACGCTGCTTTTGTTCGACCACATGTATAACCGGCTCGCGCAGGTGAGCCTCGGCGAGCACCGCGATCTCGGCCGCTGCGGCTCCTTTGCCCGCAGCGGTGCGGACGTTCAGGAGAAGACGGAGGTGCTGGCCGAGCTTTCCGAAGAGGGATTTCAAAAGGCGGTGGAGCACATACGGGAAATGCTGCGCATGGGCGAAGCCATCCAGGTGGTGCCCTCGGTGCGCTTTTCCATGCCCTTTTCGGGCGATCCCTTCACGCTCTATCGCAGAATGCGCAGCGAGAACGCTTCGCCGTACATGTTCTTCATGCGTCTTCCGGGCATCACGCTCTTCGGTTCCTCGCCCGAGGTCATGGTGCGCTGCGAGGGCGGCAGGCTGCTTTCCGCGCCCATAGCCGGAACGCGCCGTCGCGGTTCCACCGTGGCCGAGGACGAGGCCCTTGCCGGGGAGCTTCTTGCCGATCCCAAGGAGCGCGCCGAGCACATGATGCTCGTGGATCTCGGCCGCAACGACCTCGGCCGTCTGGCCCGCCCCGGCACCGTGGAGGTGGAAAAGCTCATGATGGTGGAGCGCTTTTCCCACGTCATGCATCTGACGAGCCGCGTCACCGCCGAGCTTGACGACGGGCTGGACGCCGTGGACGTGCTGGCCGCCACCTTCCCTGCGGGCACGGTGAGCGGCGCGCCCAAGATTCGCGCCATGGAAATCATTGCCGAAACCGAACCCGGACCGCGAGGACCCTACGCGGGCTGCATAGGCTGGCTCGGGCTCGACCGGGACGGCGTGAATCTCGACACCGGCATCACCATACGCAGCATGTGGGTGCGGGACGGACGCCTTTACTGGCAGGCGGGAGCCGGAATCGTGCACGATTCCGTGCCCGCTCTGGAATGGAAGGAGGTTTGCAACAAGTCGGCCATCATGCGTCAGGCATGCTTTACCACGGGAGAGTTCCATGTTCCTGCTCATAGATAACTACGATTCCTTCACCTACAATCTGGTTCAGGCCTTCTGCCGTCTGGGGCACCGGCCCCGCGTGGTCAAAAATGACGATCCCGGCCTTGTGGCCATGGCCAACGATCCGTCGCTGCGCATGGTGTGCATTTCTCCCGGACCGGGGCATCCTTCCAGAGCCGGATACTGCCTCGACTTTTTGCGGCAGCTCAGTCCCCGCATTCCCGTGCTCGGCGTATGCCTCGGGCATCAGATTCTCGGACTCTACGCGGGCGCGGAAGTCGTGCCCGGCCCCGTGGTCATGCACGGCAGGACCTCGGAAATCGTGCACGACGGCAAGGGACTGTACCGCGGCATGCCCAATCCCATGGTGGTGGGGCGCTATCACTCCCTGGTGGTGCGCGTGGACGATGAGCATCCCAACGACCTTCTGGCCGTGTCGGCCCGGGGCCCGCAGGGCGAAGTCATGTCCATGCGCTTCCGCGACAGGCCGTGGGTGGGCGTGCAGTATCATCCCGAATCCATCCTCACCCCGGACGGCCTGCGCCTTCTGGAGAACTTCCCGGGAAGCCTTCTGCCCACGGTGCACGCCGCGCCCACCATCAGTTCCATTCTGGAATCCGTGTCGCAGGGCCGCGACATGACCGACGAGGAATGCGACGTGGCCTTCGGCTCCATGCTCGACGGCACCATGACGCCGGCCCAGGCCGGGGCGCTGCTCATGGGCCTGCGCATGAAGGGCGAAAAGCCCGCGGAACTTGCCGCCGCCATACGCATCATGCTGGCCCGCTCCGTCAAGGTGACGGGCATACCGGAAAAGTGCATCGACATCGTGGGCACGGGCGGCGACGGCAAGCGGTCCTTCAACTGTTCCACGGCCACCTCGCTCACGCTCGCGGGCATGGGCTACAGAATGCTCAAGCACGGCAACCGGGCCGTGTCCTCCACCTCCGGTGCGGCCGACGCGCTGGAAGGGCTCGGCCTGCCGCTGGAAAAGGATCCCGAAGCCATTGTGGACATGCTGAAGGAGCGCAACTTCGCCTTCCAGTTCGCGCCGTACTTCCATCCGGCCTTTGCCAACGTGGGGCCGGTGCGCAAGCAGCTCGGCATGCGCACGCTCTTCAACATGCTCGGCCCCATGCTGAACCCCGCCTGCCCCGACTATCTCATGATGGGCGTGGGCGATCCGAAGCAGGTCGAGCTCATTGCGGCCACGCTGCAGAAGCGGCCCTTCCACAAGGTGGCGGTGTTCAACGGCGCGGGCGGCTACGACGAGCTCACCACCATGGGAAAGACGCGCGTCATTCTCATCACCGACGGCGTCATGGACGAGGTGGTGTTCGATCCGGCGCTTTACGGCTTTGAGCCGTGCGAGCCCGAGGATCTGGAAGTGAAGAACAAGGAGGAGGCCGCCGCCGTGCTCCGGGAGCTTCTGGCCGGACGCGGCCCCCGCGCCATGCGCGACATGATGACGGTGAACGCGGCCTTTGCCATTTACATGCTTGAGGAAGACAAGAGCATGGAAGAGTGCGTGGCCATGGCCAGAAAGGGCGTGGCCGAAGGCGCGGGCATGAGGGTGCTGGCATGACGGGGCTCGAGAGATTCATCGAGGCCAAAAAGGGCGAGATTGCCGCTCTTGAGCGCATGGGCGCGGACGCCTTTGCGCCGTGGCGGGGCGCTCGTCCCTCATTTCGTCAGGCCCTTCTGGCCGGTGGCGAAGGGCCGCTGGCCGTGGTGGCGGAATACAAGCGGGCCTCGCCCTCGCGCGGCGTGATATGCGAGTCGCTGGAACCGGAGGACGCGGCCGTGCAGTACGCCGCCTCCGGCGCGTCAGCCCTTTCCGTGCTCACCGAGGAACGTTATTTTCACGGCTCGCTCTCCTATATCTTCCGCATGGCGTCTGTTCTGGAACGCACGGGGCACAGAGTTCCCCTGCTTCGCAAGGATTTCATCTTTCATCCGCTTCAGGTGGCGGCCACGCTGGCTTCTCCGGCCTCGGCCGTGCTGCTCATCGTCAGGCTCACGCCGGACGCGCGCCTTCTGCGCGAGCTTCGCGAACAGGCCGAGGCGGGAGGCGTGGACGCCGTGGTGGAAGTGTTCGATGAGCGCGACGTGGAGCTTGCGCGGGAGAGCGGGGCGCGCATCATTCAGGTGAACGCGAGGGATCTTGCCTCGCTTCGAGTGGACCGGCAGGCCTGTCTGAATCTTGCCGGGGCGTGTCCGCCGAAGGACGGCGAGCTCTGGATTGCGGCGAGCGGCATGAGCTGCCTCGGCGATCTGGAAGATGCCGCGAACGCAGGGTTCACGGCGGCCCTTGTGGGCTCGGCGCTCATGGAGGACGGCTGCCCGGGAAAGGCGCTTCGGCGTCTTCTGCACGACGGGGAGAAGAGACGTGAGAATTAAAATCTGCGGCATGAGCGAACAGACGCTCATCGACGAGGCGGCCGCGCTCGGCGTGGATATGTGCGGGTTCGTGTTTCACGCCCCCAGTCCGCGCAACGTGACGGCGCGCGAGGTTGCCGCGCTCGACACGCACGGCATGAAGCGCACGGGCGTGTTCGTGCGGCAGAGCGCGGAGGAGATACGGGACATCGTGCGTGATGCGGGGCTCGATCTCATTCAGCTGCACGGCGGCCAGAGCGCGGAGTTTGCCGCACGCTTTCCCGCAGAGAAGGTCATCCGCGTGCTCTGGCCCGGAAATCATGCTTCAACGGCGGAGCTTCAGCGCGCCATAGACGCCTTTGCCGGAACCTGCGGCCTGTATCTTCTCGACGCGGGCATGGGCAGCGGCAGACAGCTCGACTGGCCGTCGCTCCGATCTCTCCGGTTCCCGCATCCGTGGTTTCTTTCGGGCGGACTCGGGCCGGACAACGTGCAAAGAGCGCTTTCTGCCTGCTCTCCCGACGGGCTTGACTTCAACTCCAGACTGGAAACCTCCCCGGGAAGAAAGAGCGGGGAACTCATGGAAAGAGCCGTGGCCGCGGTTCGCGCGCAGGAAAGGGCGCGTGGATGCCCGGACACGGACGGACAGGAAGGTGACGAACGATGAAAAAGGGATATTTCGGTGATTTCGGCGGGCGCTTCGTGCCCGAGCTGCTCATGCCCCCGCTCATGGAACTGGAGGAGGCCATGAAGGCCATACTGCCTTCCGAGGCCTTTCGGAAGGAGCTTGACGATCTTCTGAAGAACTATGCCGGCCGTGAGACGCCGCTCACCTTCTGCCCCGGGCTTTCCGAAAAGCTCGGCTTCGAGCTGTGGCTCAAGCGAGAGGATCTTCTGCACACCGGCGCGCACAAGATAAACAACACGCTCGGTCAGGCGCTTCTTGCCCGGCACATGGGCAAGACCTCGCTCATTGCCGAAACGGGCGCGGGGCAGCACGGCGTGGCCACGGCGGCCGCCGCGGCAAGGCTCGGCATGAAGTGCACCGTCTACATGGGCGCTGAGGATGCGCAGCGGCAGTCCGCCAACGTGCGCAGGATGCGTCTTCTGGGCGCGGACGTGGTGGCCGTGGAAAGCGGTTCACGCACGCTGAAGGATGCCATAAACGCCGCTTTGAGGGCATGGATTTCCCTGCAGAAGACCACGCATTACTGTTTCGGCACGGCGGCGGGACCGTACCCCTTCCCCGATCTCGTCCGGGAATTTCAGAGCGTCATCGGCCGCGAGGCCCGCGCGCAGATGCTTGAGCGCACGGGAAGCCTGCCCGACTACGTGGTGGCGGCCGTGGGCGGCGGCTCCAACGCCATAGGCATGTTCTCGGCCTTTGTGCCCGATGCGTCGGTGAAGATCATCGGCGTGGAGGCGGGCGGCACGGGCGAGCCCGGCTGCCTGCATTCGGCGGCCATCAATCTCGGCCGCCCCGGCGTGCTGCACGGGGAATACACCATGCTGCTGCAGGACGACGACGGGCAGATACTGCCTTCGGGCTCCATTTCCGCGGGACTGGACTATCCGGGCGTGGGGCCGGAGCACGCGCATCTTGCCGCCATGGGACGCGTGAAGTACGCCGTGGCCTACGATCATGAGGCGCTCGACGCCTTTCAGACGCTCTGCCGCGTGGAAGGCATACTTCCCGCGCTGGAATCGTCCCATGCGCTGGCGTACGTGCTGGCGCACGCAGGAGACTTTGAGCCCGGCAGCCGCGTGCTGGTCAACCTTTCCGGCCGCGGCGACAAGGACATGGACATTGTGGAAAAAGCGCTCGGACTCTGAGCGACAAACGGCAGAACCGTGAAGGAACACACCATGCACATTCTGGAAAAAAAGATACGGGACGCCGCAGCCGAGGGACGCACGGCGCTCATTCCCTTTGTGACGGCGGGGTATCCGACCCCGGAAACCTTCTGGAACGTCGTGGCCGAGCTGGACGCAGCCGGCGCGGACGTCATTGAGATAGGCGTGCCCTTCTCCGATCCCGTGGCCGACGGGCCCGTGGTGGAGGCGGCGTCGGTGAAGGCGCTTGAAAACGGCGTCACGCTGCACGGCATCATGGAGGGACTGCGCGAGCGCCGGGGAGCGTTCCGGGCCGGTCTCGTGCTCATGGGCTACATGAATCCCTTTCTGCAGTACGGGCTTGAAAGCCTTGCCCGCGACGCGCAGGAAGTGGGCGTGCACGGCATCATCGTGCCCGACCTGCCCTTCGACGAAGCCGGGGAAATGCGGGAGATTCTTGCTGCCCGCGGCATAGCGCTCATTGCGCTCGTCGGACCGAACACGAGCGAGGAGCGCATGAAGCTTTATGCGGCCGTGTCGCAGGGCTACGTGTACGCGGTGTCCGTCATGGGCACCACGGGCGAGAGAAAAAGCCTGCCCCCCGAGGTGACGGACGTGCTTTCCCGCGCGAGGCGCGTGTTCCCGCTGCCTGTGGCGCTCGGCTTCGGTCTGCGTTCTCCCGGGCAGCTTGCGGCTCTGCCGGAAGAGCTTCGGCCCGACGCGGCGGTGTTCGGCAGCGCGCTTCTGCGCCACATTGCGGAGGGAAAGGCTCCTGCGGACTTCATCCGGGCGTGGCGGGCGTAACGGAACGCACTTTGCAAAAGGCCTCCCCTGCAAGGCATGGCAGAGGAGGCTTTGTCCAGCATTCGCCTGAAACGGCTTTTTTCGGAGGGGCGGCCCGGGCCGCCCTTTTTTACGGCCTGCGGTCTGAGAAGAGCCTGGTGAGTCCGGCGTCAAGCGTTGCTCCCGCCATGGCGCGCACGGAGGCCAGGAATGCGTCTGCGGGCAGACCCGGGCCTGCGGGCGTCTGCGCGAAGGAGCCGGGCAGAATGAGCGGCTCCTGCCTGAGCGCGGCCTCGGCCATGACGCTTTCATCGGTGCTCAGAAGGGCCGCGGTGGTCTGACACTGGAAGGAGGCCTGAACCATGCGCCCCTGCGGGGTGTCCCAGAGCCGGAACACGAGCATGGAGCCGGGGGGCGTGCTGTCTCTCGGGAACGGCGCGTTGTTCCAGTGCACCCCGAGCAGCCCCGCCACGTTGACGATGTTGGTGTCGTGCCCGGAGAGAATGACGAGATCGGCGTCATTGGCTTCCTTCAGGGGGGAGGTTCCGGCAAGGGCCTCTGTCATGAAGAGAAGAAGCGGCATGCCTTCCTGTCTGGCTATGGCGGGGAAGCGCTGAAGCGCGTTCTGCACGCGGGTGTGCACGGGCAGAAGATGCAGCGCGGTGGTGGGATTCACCAGAATGTCGCCGTGAGAGACCTGAGCGGGGGCCGGTTCCCAGCGGCTTCTGTAGGGCAGCGGCATGACGCCCGGTCTGTCGCTCCTCGGCGCAAGAATGATATCTCTGGCCTTTTGTTCCACCGGCGTTCCCGGCCCCTTGGGCTGCGTGACGGGCACCTCAGCCGGAATGATCTGGGAGCGCTGCGGCCACTCCAGACTTTCCAGCAGGAGAACTTCCGCGACGGTCGAGGCTATGGCGAGTCCGCCGCGGAGCGCGACGCCCTCCCGGGAGCCTGCCCGGGGAAAAATAAGGGATGTGGGAATGTCGCTCAGCGTGCAGGGGATTTCGCCCGGAGGGCAGATCCTGGGAGAGGCCGGGCCGAGAATGGCGGAAAGTTCCGCCATGCGCCTGTCCATGTCGGAGCGTACGGCGGCAAGCTCTCCGGCAAGGTTTTCTCTTTCTCTTGCCGAGAGATCGGGCGGGGGCATGAGGCCGCCCTGCACGGGATGAAAGAGCGGGTCCCGCGCCTTGGCGCCGGATGCGATGGTCATGCCGCAGCCCGGGGCCAGACCGTCGAGCATGGCCCTTGCCGTGGCAAGGGTGCGCTCCTCGTTGTCGGCGTAGATGAACACGCTGCCCTTCTGCGGACATTCGGAGGCGGGAAGCAGACCGTCGAAGGCCAGAGACTCCCGCAGGCCCGTCCATTCGCCTTCGATGAGCGCCTCGCCGCGATCCGTGAGATGGCCGGGGGCGACGCTCCAGCCCGGCCATTCATTGGAGCCCCAGGCGGAAAGCGTTTCCGGCGACTGCGTGGGCGAGCGCACGCCGTGGCGGCTCAGGGCCACCACCTTGAGGAGCCGGGGTGCGTTCACCCCGGAGGCGGCCTGCGCGTCGGAATGAGCGGGGAGAGAAAAGCTGAGAACGGCCGCAGCAAGGGCGGCAAGCACGGAAACGCGGCGCATGGCAAGCTCCTTTTCCTTTTTTTGAAAAAGTATGTCACGCGCTGCGGAGACGGGCAAGGATTTTGACGTTATAGCCTGACGCTTTCGGATTTTTGTCATGCCGGGCGGCAGTTCGCCCGGGGCAGCATTCGGAACGCTTCCGTCCGGAATGACGGCCGAAAGCAGGAGGCGGCTGCGGTCGTAAGAAGCGGCAGACCTTTCATCCTCCGACAATCAGGCGGACTCTCGGAGGCGAAGCGCTGCGCCTGAAAAAAGCGCGCGGACACAGGCCGCCTGTCAGGGCGGTCCGCATCCGCGCGCGTTCAGTTGAAAGAAGGTGGGACTACAGTCCCCGGGAAGGATCCCGCCGCTCCTCGACATCGGGGAAGAAGTCCGGGTCGTCCTTGTGCTCCTTGGAAACGTAGAAGGAGCAGAAGCAGGCTCCGTATTCGGCGATGTCGGCGTCGCGGTAGACACACGGACAGATGATGTCGCTGTCCTGCTGCTTGTCCGCACAGGCCAGGCGGCACGGACAGCACATGTAGCCGTAGCGCTCCTTGTTGGCCAGCAGGCTTTCCGCCGTGCCGAGACAATGCTCATGGTCGGCGTGAAGGTAGTACCCCTTGGTTTCGGCGCATTTTGCCAGATGTTCAAGCAGTTGTTCCGGCGTCATGAAGCAGTGCCTCCTGCATGAGCTGTTTGCGGAATCCCACGATGACCTTGCCCCCGGGCACCAGAATCGTGGGGAACGTTCCGCGAGGATTGTAGGTACGCACTTTTTCCATGAGATCGGAACGCTGCGAGCCGGAATACTCGTCCAGATAGATGACAATGTAGTCTACATTGTTGGCATCAAGGAACTTTCTTGTGTTCTTGCAGTGCTGGCAGGTGGTGAGGGCGTACATGATGGGCTTTTCGGAAATGGGATTCATGCCGAGCGCATAGAGTTCCTGATCGCCCTGAGGCTTTTCGTTCTCGGACTTGGCGGAACCGGGCTCGGAGGATTTCTTCTTTCGCAGAACGAGGACCGCGATGATGACGATGACGACAACGGCGGCCAAGAGAGCGACGGTGGAATTCATGGGATGATCTCCTTGCAGGAATGCTCCGCCTGCGGCGGATGGGAAAAGTATGCTCCTTTTGAGAAAAAAAGCCAGAGGCAATGTGTTTGCGCCGCAGAAAAAAGCGCGCGCGCCGGGGGCGTTCAGCCCCGGCGGAATCCCCGGCTTCCGCGGTCTTCACGCCGGGAGCCTGCCGGGCTTCTTTTTCTGTCGCCGTCCGCTTTGGGGGAGCGTGCGGCGTTGCGCTCCTGCCGTTCCCGATGCTGTACGGGCCGTTCGCGCCGCGATGACGGCATCGTTCTTTTTTCATCCCGTCCGTCGCGGCGGCGTTCCTCACGCGTGTCCCGGGCGCGGCGGACATGACCGGGAGCATCTTCCAGCGAAAGAACGACGGCGCGGGACTTCATGTCCCTCTCGCGGGTGACGCGGGCCTCGCAGAGCGCACCGGCAGGCAGATGGGAAGAGTCCGGAATGAGCGAAAGGCCGAGGGGCGAGCAGGCATAGCGGGCGCGGCCGGGATAGCCCGGCACCACGAAGGCGTCGGAAATGATGCGCGCGGCGACGCGGCGGCCTTCCGGCCGTTCGGGCGGCGTGAAGCCTTCGATTTCCTCAAGGCTCATTCTGCGCATGAGCAGGAAGGAGAGGCTGACGGAATCCTTGTCGAGACCTGCGCGGGCGGAAAGGGCGCGCAGAGACTCGGGCGCGTGGTCGGCCGGGGCGTTCATGTGGCACCATGCCGTAGTGCGCCGGTCCAGCATGGGGCAGCTTCCGGCATGAGGGCAGGGCGAAAGCGGCATGAACAGGGGAGGCAGACCGAAGTCGTCCATGTCGTCGTCCCAGTCGTCGTCTTCCTCCTCCCGTCGCCCCGCCTGTTCCTCGCGCAGGGCGAAGGATGTGAGATCCTCGTATTCCGGTTCTTCCTCCACGCCGCCGAGAGCGCTCTTGCGAAGGTGAGCCACAAGGCGTCCGCCCAGCCGCGTGCCCGGTTCCACGGAAAGAAGAAGGCCGTTTTCGCACAGCATTTCCGCGGAGCTTTCCAGAAGTTCGCGCATCCGGTCCGCCATCTGATGCCCGGGCTTTGCGCGGCGTTCCTCCATTTCGTTGAGCACGTTGCCCATGCTCATCATCCACAGGCTGCCGGGCTTTGCGTACACGCGGTGCGGGGCCTGCGTGACCGAGGCGCGCATGGTGCGCAGCGTCCACGGACTTTCGGGGAAAAGTTCGGCGCGCAGCGCGTCGAAAATCTTCCGGCCGAGTTCCAGAATGTGAGGCGTGGTGTCGCTCGCGATGAGCGTGACGGGGCGTTCGCGAAGATCCGGGCGGGACATCCACAGTGCGATGGGCAGCGTGAGCGGGCCGCTGCCCATGTCGAGAATGACGGGCTCGTCGGGAATGCGTCCGAAGTCGAGACCGGGCAGCAGCGCGGAAAGGCGCACGAGATTCCAGGGCAGAAAATAGCGCAGGTATGCCGAGGTGAGGCGCGGCGAGGTCCAGTACGGACGGGCAAGGGCGTTGCGTTCCGTGGTGAGCATGGCGGAAAGGTCGCGGCAGGCCATGGCAAGGTCGCGCCGCTGCGCGCCGTTCATGGGCATGACGCTGTCGAGAATGGGAAACAGCCGTTCCAGCGCGCGCCGGGAAAAGCTGTCGGGAGCGGAAAAGAGAGGTTTCATCATGAAAAGTCCTGTGCGGAAAGAGGCTGCCGGAAGTTGCAGAAAGGGTGTCGTAAAGCCGGAGGAAAAGCAAGGCGAAAGTGAGGCGCGAAAAAGGGCGGAGCCCGACGATGCGGACTCCGCCCCCAAAAGGTCGTCTTTATTCTTTCAGAACGCCTAGCCGGGATAACGGCCGGTGCGGGCCATTTCCTGAAGATTGGCTATGCGTTCCTCCATGGGAGGATGGGTGCTGAACATGCGGCGCATGGTGTCGCCGGTGAGCGGGGACACGATGAACATGTTTTCCGTGGCCGGGTTGGCCTGCATGGGAATGTGACGGCTGTAGGCGTCGAGATTGTTCAGCGCTCCGGCAAGGGCCATGGGATCGGCGCAGTACTCGGCGCCCGAGGCGTCGGCCATGTATTCGCGACGGCGGGAAATGGCCATCTGAATGAGGGTGGCGGCCAGCGGGCCGAGAATCATCATGGCTATGGCGGCCAGAGGATTGCTGTTGCCGTCCTCGTCGCGTGCGCCGCCGAAGATCATGGAGAACTGCAGCATGTTGGCTATGGCCGTGATGGCCGAGGCGATCACGCCCGCCACGGTCTGAATGAGAATGTCGCGGTGGGCGATGTGGGCCATTTCATGAGCCAGCACGCCGCGCAGCTGTTCCGGCGGAAGAAGCTGCATGATGCCCTGCGTCACGGCAATGACGCCGTGTTCCGGGTCGCGACCCGTGGCGAAGGCGTTGGGCGCTTCCTGCGGCACGATGAAAAGGCGGGGCTTGGGCACGCCGGCTCTTTGGGCGAGCTCTTCCACTATCTGATGCACCATGGGCGCGTCTTCCGGAGCAAGCTCCTGCGCCCGGTACATGGAAAGCACGATTTTGTCGGAAAACCAGTAGCTTCCGATGTTCATGATGACGGCGAAGACAAGGGCGATGACAATGCCCTGACGGCCGCCGAGAGCGCTGCCCATGACGATGAGAACGGCGGAAAGGCCGGCCATGAGCAGAAGGGTCTTGAGTTGGCTGGTCATGTTTGCTCCTGTGTTGTGGTCATGAAGGCCATGGAGGAAGGATAACCATGCTTTGAGCCCGTGCCAAGGGCGGAATGCTTGCAAATTGTTGCAGACGGCGGAAGAGGCGGCGGCAGAGAAAACGGCAGCGAAAAGCGCCGGGGAACATTCCCCGGCGCGTGGCGGACGGCGGCGAAAAGGGCGCCGCGGGCGTGCGGAAGATCCTGCGCCTTGTTCAGTCGATGAAGGGCATGGCCGTCACGGCGCCCCGGCAGAAGACCAGACTTTCCTTCCAGCCTTCGGCGGCGGCGCAGCGGGCGAGCGTGTCGAAGTTCCAGGCCACCTGCTCCGTGGCATGGCTGTCCGACGCGAAGGTGATGGGCAGGCCGAGATTGCGGGCCAGCTTCAGAATTTTCGGGCCGGGGTAGACTTCCCGGCAGGGCTTGCGCAGACCGGCGGAGGAAATTTCCATGGCCATGCCCGCGTCGCGCACGGCGGTGAGCGCCTCGCCTATGAGATCCATGCTTCCGGGCTCGTCCAGCCAGCGGTGAAAGTCGTCCACGGAGAAGATCTTGATGAGGTCGGGGTGGGCCACGATGTTGAACATCCTCGTTTCGGCCATGGCCTTCATGGTGCGGTAGTAGCGCTCATACAGCGCGCAGCGCTCCTCAAAGGAAAGCGGGGCCCAGTCCCCGGCCGCGGAATCGAAGCCCCAGCGGCCGAGAAAGTGAATGCCCGCAATGAGATAGTCGTATTCGTGGGCCGCCGTCATGTCGCGAAGGTAGGGCACTTCGTCTTCAAGCCAGTCCACCTCGAGGCCGAGCAGCACGCGTATGCC
Organism: bacterium; assembly: GCA_037230945.1. GTDB lineage: Bacteria > Desulfobacterota > Desulfovibrionia > Desulfovibrionales > Desulfovibrionaceae > Mailhella. The sequence continues at coordinate 15,557 of JAXUUT010000107.1, read as the reverse complement.
GCGCGGGGCCTGTTCGGTCTTCATGGCCGACACTTCGGCAATGTAGTCGTCGAAGGTGGCGGCCAGGTGCTCCCGGTATTCCTCGGGGTAGTCGTAGCCTTCGGGCCTCGGCGAATGTTCGGAGAATCCCTGCACGAGAAGGCCCTTTGCCTGTCCGGCCTCGAACATCTGCCGGACGCTGTCCCGTGCGTGGGAATGGTTGGTATGCGTATGAAGATCGACTCGTATCATGGCGTCATTCCTGCATGAGTGAAGGTTTTTTCGCAGGCATGATAGCGCAGGCGACTTCGGCCCGCAATGCGCGTGTCGTGCCGGATCGCGGCTCCGGCATGTCGTTTAGGAAGGAAAAAGGGAGTGCCGTTTCCCTCTGCCGCTCTTGCGGAAAGCGCATGGAAGGGATATGGTGGACAGGCATCGTTCGCCCGTTCAGGGGCATCACAAGCACAGGAGAGCGTCATGGACTACCTTTTCTTCTTCGTCGGCATCATCGCGGTGATCTGCGCCCTTACCTACATCAAGAAGACCAGCCCCAACAGGCATCACTGATGCGGGTGCGGCGGAAGCGTCGCCGCGTCTTGCAGGAACGGGTTCAAAGGGCTCCCCTGAGCGGCGGCCCGTCGTCCGCGTCCGGTCGGCATCACGCTGAGGCGTGACCGGGGGAGCGCTGAGGGCTGTCTTCCGTTCCGCTGTTCGTTGCTCTGCGACGGATGTTCGTCCGCCGTCTTTCATGACGTCCGCGCCTTTCGGCCCGGACGTTTTTCTTCGGGCCGAAAGGCCCGCTTTGCTCCGGCCTCTTCCGGCGGAAACGTCATGCTGCACATCGTTCTCTACCATCCCGAAATTCCGCCGAACACCGGCAACATCGCAAGACTGTGCGCGGGCACGGGCACGCGTCTGCATCTCATCGAGCCTCTGGGCTTTGCCATCGACGACAGGCATCTGCGCCGGGCCGGACTCGACTACTGGCCGCACGTCGACGTGACCGTGTGGCCGTCCCTCGACGCCTATCTTCAGGCGGACGGCGCGGGGAGAAGACTGGTTTCCACCAGCGCGCGGGGCGGAAGCGACGTGCATCGCTTCGCCTTTTCTCCGAAGGACAGCCTGCTTTTCGGCCCGGAATCCGCGGGGCTTCCCGCGGACGTGCAGGCCATGGCGGCAGAGCACGTGCGCATTCCGGTGAAAAGCTGCATACGAAGCCTCAATCTTTCCACTTCCGCGGGCATCATCCTCTACATGGCCCTCGCATCCCTGAACGCGCTGGATGAGTGGCCGGCGTAGTGCCGGGGAGTCTGGCGGGATTTTTCTTCCGTTTTTCCTTCATGCCGGACGTTCTTCGGTTCATTCTGCCTGCCCCCCTGTGCGGCGGGTTGCGGCGTTCTGCCGCTGCATCTGAAGCCGTGCGTGCAGAGCGGACCAGCGCCCATGAGGCACGGCGTTGTTTGCCTCATGCCCGTGCTTTTTTCGTGTTCAGGAGACGGATTTTTGGCGGAGTCCGCAGAACAGGAAGGGCTTTTTCGTTCCGCAGACCTTCCGCGGATGGTCATGAAAAAGGGGAGCGCCCATTACGGCGCTCCCCTGTTCGTTTCTGCCGGGCCTTCGGCCCGCAGGATCCGTCATCACTGGCGCGGGGTCTGTTCCTCCGGCAGGCACACGGCCTTCATCTCGCGCAGGTACTCTTCGTTTCTGGCCAGGTAGAACGACAGCGGCGCGGCAAAGTTGCGGCCCACGAGACCGTCCACCAGAAGCTGACTGACTTCACGCTCAAGCATGAGAATCTGCTGCATGCGCAGAATCACCTGTCTTTCGCTTCGGGAAAAGCGGCGCAGGAAAAGGTCGAGGGCGTAGTTGGCCCGCGGCTGATAGAACCAGAAGTACATGAGATCGAGGGCGTTGATGACCATGTCGAGCCACAGACGGGGGTCTATGGCGTTCAGCGTGCGGGGAAGGGCGTCGGGCCGTGCGAGAAGGGTCATGACGTTCTTTTCCGGGAAGAGTTCCTCGAGCTTGCCGTAGAGGGCGAGGGATTCGTGCAGGCGGCTCCTGTAGTCGGCCATGCGTCTGCGGATGTTGCTCTCCCTGTCCTCGATGCCGTCCACGATGCCGATGACCGTGTCGGAGGCGAGCTTGACCACGAACACGGCCGCGGCCGCCAGAGATTCCGGGCTGCCTCCCGAAGAGGTGACGAGAAAGAGAAGAATGCCGTGAATGATCAGGGCGAGCGGCAGAGAGAGCAGCGTGCAGCCTGTGTCCGTGAGGATGTTTTTCATGGAGAAGCCGCGCATGAGATGGGTGCCTACCTTGAAGACGCCGCAGCAGGCCATGAGCGCGGCGTAGGTGGCGACGGGGGCGTTGACGGCGTTTATGCCCATGCCCTGTTCCAGAATGCGGCAGCGGAGCAAGGGTTCGAGAATCACCACGGACAGACCGTTATACATGAGCGAAACGTACAAACTGGACCAGCTCACGTAGCTTTTCCAGTGCAGCACCGAGGAGCGGTGCAGCCCGCCGCTGCCGAGCACGGCCTGAAGAATGTTGCGCAGGCCGGAAATGAGGAACCAGAGCGGCGCGCCGAGCCATGCGAGCCAGCCCGTCTGCGTGAAGAGGAAGGAGAGCCAGGCGGGAATGAAGCCCACGATGACGCGCAGGGCGTTGGCAAGGCCGGTATTGAGGTAGCGGCTTTTTTCGAGCAGGCTTTCCCGGTTGTGATGCGCGGGCATGAAACCGTTGGAGAGGCCGGAGTCCGTGCCGCCGAGCGTGATGATGTTGCCCTGCGAAGCGCCTTCGTCGGCCGTGGCTATGGAACAGTTGCCGTCGTTGCACACCACGGTGTTTTCCGAAACGGGCGTCCATTCCGTGTGGCGGTTCTTGCCGAAATGGCGGAGTCCCGGGAGACGGCGCATGAACGAGGCCAGACGGGAAGGTTCTTCTCCGGGAGCGTCGGAGCTGTAGGTCACCTGTTCGAGCAGCTCGGTGCGCAGCGGCAGCAGAAGGTGGGCCGAACGGCGGGGATCGTTGAGCTCCCTGCGGGCGCGCAGCGGAAGCGTTTCGGGGTAGGCGAGGCCCATGCCGTAGCGGTGCCCGGGGCGGCTCGTGGAGTCCGTGCCCATGGTGGCGCGCAGCTTGGCGGTCTGATAGTAGCCGCAGAGCACGGGAATGTTCTGCAGGATGATGCGCAGCTTGCGCACGCGCGGCGATTTCGGCGCGTCGGCGGAATGAAGCGTGGCGCTGCCGCGCGGCGTGCTGAAGCTGTCTTCCTCGGAAATGCCGGGTGCGGCTCCGGCCTCGCGCAGCATGCCGATGATGATCTGCTTGAGCCTCGGCACGCTGCCCTCATTGATGGCGCGCTGAAGTTCATTGATGGCCTGCAGATGCTCCATGTCGCCGTTCTGCCAGTCCTTGAGATTGAAAAGTTCAAGGTGCGTGATGCGTCCCTGACAGTCCCAGAGCAGATTGAGCACGTCTTCGGCGGTGAGGCGCGCGAGGTTCAGGGTGATGCGGCAGCCGCTCTTGAGGTCGCACAGGCGCGTGAGCAGGTGCAGGGGCGTCTGATTGAGAAGATCCGGGCAGTCGTCGGACTCGCAGGCGTTCTGAAGCGTGGCCGTCCGGGGAAAGAGCTCGGGATCGTTCAGGCGGGCGAGAACCGCTTCGGTGGTGAATTTGTCAAGCTCTTCAAGCGAGTGCAGAAGTTCCGGACGCTGCTCGTTCGGCGTGTCCGGCGAGTCGAGCGCCTCGCGCACGTCGCGCGCGCGTCTTTCAAGCAGTGCAAAGAGCTTGTTGTGAATGAATTCGGCAAGGTGCAGCAGCGAAGCCTGTCCGTGTCCCACGAAGAGCATGAATTCATGCGGGTCGAGAGGCTCGGGCACGGCGTGCAGCAGGGGCGCAAGACGGGGGCGCTCGTTCTTGTTCCAGTCGTCGAGCAGGCGAAGAAGGCGCTTTTCCAGCCAGCGCGTGGCGGCGCGGCCTTCGTTCATGAGCGTGGACATGGCCGGGGTGGACAGGAAGGCGATGAAGTCCTCGTCATTGGTGAAGCCGCGGGGAATCCAGATGAGATCGACAAGACGCCCCATGTACGGCGCATGGAAGAGCAGGCCTATGCGCACGGTGATGCCCATGATGCGCGCGGCGCGTATGAGCTCGCTTGCCGCCTCGGGAGCGACGTAGTTGTAGTAGATGACGGTGAGCGAGCGTATGCCCTTGAGCCACGCGTCCATGATGAGGTGCGTGGCGTTCTTGCGGCCCTTGGTGTTGGCGTCGTGCACATGGTTGTCGAACACGGCCTGATTCCAGTCCTCGGGCATTTCGAGCATGAAGTAGCGGTGCAGCAGGCGTCGCACCACGGCGTGGCGGCCGCTTGCCGCCTGCCGGAAGTCGTGGGCGAGACGAAGCTGTGTTTCAAAGTCGCCGTGAGCGCGCACGAGTTCCTTCATGAGCTGCACGAGCACGCGCCCGGTGTTGAGGCGCAGCGACGTGCGCGCCATGACGAGCACTTCGTCGCGCAGGGCGGCAAGCGCCTCTATTCTGTCGTCGGCCCGCCCCTGGGAGAGCGTGTCGAGCAGACGCAGCACGGCCGAGGCCATGCGCAGCTCCACGGGAACGGCCAGCTCCATGATGCCGGACGGACTGAGCTGGGGCATGAGGCTGGGAAGGCCCTTCTGGCTTTTCGTCACCGTCCTGTTGATCATGGTGAGAAGCTGATAGTCCTGAGGATCGAAGCGGATGGAACGGTGTGTCATGGCGGTACCTGCGGCAGTGAAATGGGCTTTTCATAGTAGTACGACAGGCATCCGGACGCAAGGCAAAGGACGGGGAGAGCGCTGGGAAGGGGCCGAAAATATTGCAGTCCAAAGGACTGCGCCGCAGTGCTTTTACAGAAGAAATCGCTCCGTTATACAGACCGGCTTGACATAAATTCTGCCGGATGAGATAATCATACCCCTATGAGACGTGTACGGGTATCGGCAGACGCCTTCAGCTTGCCGGATTCCCGTCGTTTTCCTCCGCTCCCCGAGGCCTTCCGCAGGATGGACTTTCGGCTTGCCTTCGCGCATCGGAGCCGCGCCCCGTTCCGGGAGTGATCGCGGCGGGCAGAGGAAAAAGGGCGATTTCCGCTCCACGCAGCCAGGATCGCAGACGGATCGGCCGCGTGACTTCATCTCAACCCGGAGTCTGCATGACATCATCTTCCTCCCGAAGTCTGATGGCATTTGTCGGAGCATGGCTTTTGTGCCTGCTTCTTGCTCTGCCGTCGGCTTATGGCCAGGATGCCTCTTTCCAGTCGGGTGTGGCCTCATGGTATGGCCCCTGGCATCACGGAAAGTCTACCGCTACGGGTGAAGCCTTCGATATGTTCGCCATGACGGCGGCCCATCGCACGCTTCCCCTCGGCACACTGGTCAAAGTGGAAAACAAGGCCAGCGGCAAAAGCGTCATCGTGCGCATCAACGACCGCGGCCCCTATTCCAAAAACAGAATCATCGACTTGTCGTACGCGGCCGCCGACAGTCTCGGCCTTTCCGAGGCGGGCGTGTCCCGGGTGACCCTTGAAATCGTCGGAGACAGCAAGGGACATCCTCTGTTGCGGTCGCAGGCCTTCTTCGTCAAGCTGGCGGAGACTCAGGTTTCCTTCGATGCCGTGGCGCAGCAGCTGCGCCGGCTCATCTGCCTGGGAATGTACGACGCGGCTTCTCTGCTGCATACGTGTGACGGCGTCATGGCCATCGGACCGTATGCCAGCTTCCAGGAATCGCAGGATGCGCTGGTGCGCGTGGCCACCACCCACCCCGGCGCCAGCATCATGCTTGCGGAGAAAAACTCCATGGCCCCGGCCATTCAGGCCGTGGCCGAAAGGTAGGCGTCCGCCCCCGGAAAAGGCGGACCGCCCCGCGGCGCGTGAGAGACGCCGCATTCTGATGCGCGACGGCCCCCGGAGTCGAAAGACCCGGGGGCTTTTGTGTTGTCCGACTCCTGCCGCTGTGAGCGGCAACGAGAGATGGAGCCTCGTCCGAGCTTCCCGCGGCGGCGTCTTTTTCTCCTGCCGACGGGCCGTCCGGCAAAAGGACGCGGCTTTTCGGCTCAGGAAACGCTTTTCGGTCTTTCGGACGGCGTTTTTTCCGGGCGTCCCGAGCGGAACGAGGCGAAATTTTTTTTCTTGTCGAATGTCGATTTTTTACTCTGCAACTCTTTGGAAGCATTGAAAAAGCAGTGCATGCCCGTGCCGGCTGCGGCGTGTCCGGAGGATAACATGAATCATTTTAAATAGTAATGATAATTATTACTATTTACAAAACGGTTTTGCTGTGCCATGGTTTCGTCAGCTCAGGGCTTTGAAATGGTGATAACTGCACCCTGCGGTGCGCAAACCAGAGGAGAAAGCATATGGCTGACAGAAATGACTGCCTGACCACCGGCGCCGGCGCGCCCGTGGCCGACAACAATCACGCGCTGACGGCCGGTCCCCGTGGTCCCATGCTGATGCAGGATGTCTGGTTTCAGGAGAAGCTGGCGCATTTCGACCGCGAGGTCATTCCCGAAAGGCGCATGCACGCCAAGGGCTCGGGCGCGTACGGAACGTTCACGGTGACGCACGACGTCACGAAGTACACGAAGGCGTCGCTTTTTGCACAGGTCGGCAGGAAAACGGAGGTGTTCGCCCGCTTTTCCACCGTGGCCGGCGAGCGCGGCGCGGCGGATGCCGAGCGGGACATCCGCGGCTTTGCCGTCAAGTTCTACACGGATCAGGGCAACTGGGACATGGTGGGCAACAACACGCCCGTGTTCTTCCTGCGCGATCCGCTCAAGTTCCCGGACCTGAACCATGTGGTCAAGCGCAATCCGCGCACCAACATGCACAGTGCCGCGGACAACTGGGACTTCTGGACGCTCCTGCCCGAGGCCCTGCATCAGATCACCGTGGTCATGAGCGACCGCGGCATTCCGGCCTCGTACCGGCACATGCACGGCTTCGGCAGCCACACCTACAGTCTCATCAATGCGGACAATGAGCGCTTCTGGGTGAAGTTCCACTTCAAGACGCAGCAGGGCATCAAAAACCTGACGGACGAGGAGGCGCAGGAGCTCATCGGTCGCGACCGAGACAGCCATCAGCGCGACCTTTACGAGCACATTGAAAAGGGCGATTTCCCCCGCTGGACGCTGTATTTTCAGGTCATGCCCGAGCAGGACGCCGAAAAGCTGCCCTATCATCCGTTCGATCTCACCAAGGTCTGGTATCACAAGGACTGCCCGCTCATCGAGGTGGGCGTGCTGGAGCTCAACCGCAACCCGGAAAACTACTTTGCCGAGGTGGAGCAGGCGGCCTTCAATCCCGCCAATCTGGTGCCCGGCATCGGCGTTTCTCCCGACAAGATGCTTCAGGGGCGGCTCTTTTCCTACGGCGACGCGCAGCGCTACCGTCTCGGGGTCAATCATCACATGATTCCGGTGAACCGGCCCCGCTGTCCGTATCACAGCTTCCACAGGGACGGCGCCATGCGCGTGGACGGCAATTACGGCAGCCATGCGAGTTATGAGCCCAACAGTCTGGGAGCGTGGCGGGAGCAGCCGGAATTTGCGGAACCGCCGCTCAAGATCAGCGGCGACGCGGCCCGCTGGGATTATCCCTGCGACGACGCGGACTACTTCGAGCAGCCCGGAAAGCTCTTCCGGCTGATGAGTCCCGGGCAGCAGGAGGCTCTTTTCGGCAACACGGCCCGCGCGCTCGGGGACGCGCCGAAGGAGATTAAGCTTCGCCACATACGCCACTGCTTCAAGGCCGATCCGGCTTACGGCATCGGCGTGGCGCGGGCCTGCGGCATTCCGGAAGAAGAAATATGAAGTTTCGGCCTTCGTTTCTCGAGCGCTGAGGGAACGTGTGCAAAACGTCTCTGACGGCGGGAGAGATGAGAAGGCGCGAAAGGGGCGGCGAGCCCGGTGCATGCTCGCCGCCTTCCGAAAAAAGCCCCCGGATTTCCGGGGGCTTCATCGTTTTCAGGCGGAGCTTCTGCCTTTTCTCCGGCCGCTCAGCAGCGGTGAGCCTCTTCCCTCTCGGCAAGCGGCGGGAAAAGCTCTCCGGAAAGTGCCTCGGCGGCGCGCAGCGCGCTGCCCCGGCTTCCGCAGCGTGCGCGCAGCTCCTCAAGGTCGCGGACGATTTCCTCGAGCTTCTGCGGATGATTGAGCCAGTCTTCCACGCGCCTTGCCATGGGGGCGGGATCGGCGTCCTTTTCGATGTGTTCGGGGAACACGGTGCGGTTCATGATGAGGTTGGTCAGGCTTATCCACTTCACCTTGATGACGCGCAGCGCGATCTGATAGGAGAGCGGCGACACCTTGTAGGCCACGAGCGTGGGCACGCCCGCAAGACCCGTTTCCAGCGTGGCCGTGCCGGAAGCGGCCATGATGCACTGAAAGGTGCGCATGAGGCGGTAGCGGTCGCCGCCGTCGTGCATGACGAGGGGGGCGTCGCTGTTCCACAGAGAGCGCAGGTATTCTTCGGAAAAGTTGGAGGAGCGCACGCAGTGAAATTCAAGGTCGGGAAACTTCTGCACAAGAAGGCTCGCCGCTCCCGCAAAGGCAGGCATGAGGGAATCCACCTCCTTGCGGCGGCTGCCGGGCATGAGCCCTATGCGGTGGGGAACGGGGGCGACGTCCCGTATGCCCTCATAGTCCACAAGATCCACCAGCGGGTTGCCCACGTACGTCACGTCCATGCCGTGGGCGCGGTAGAAGTCCACCTCGAAGGGAAGAATGGAGAAGATGCGCCGGACGTGCTCCTTCAGAAACTTTACGCGGCCCGTGCGCCATGCCCACACCTTGGGCGGAATGAAGTAGTACACGGGAATGCCGAGAGCGTGGGCTATCTTCGCCACGCGGAAGTTGAACTCCGGCGCGTCGATGAGCAGCACGGCGTCGGGCCGCACGCGGGTCATTTCCCGGCGTATGCGGCGCAGAAGGCCGAAAATGCGCGGCAGGCTGGTGACGACCTCCACGATGCCCATGACGGAAAGCTCTTCCACGCGCAGCAGGTTTTCCTGTCCCGCGCGGGCAAGGTTGTCGCCGCCCATGCCCACCACGCGGAGGTCGCCTTCCGGCGTGATGTCGCGCAGGGCGGAAAGCAGCGCTCCGCCCTGAAGGTCGCCGGATATTTCACCGGCATTGATCCACAGTGTTTTCATGGGAATCCTCGCTTTCGCTTCCGGCAAAGCGCCGGAGGGCGGGATAGAAGGCGTTGATGAGCGCTCCGGCAGCCAGCGTGAAGATCAGGCGGAAGCCGAGCAGGCCCCAGAGACTGCCGCCCACGAGGGTGAGCAGCAGAGTGTCCTCGATGAGGGAATGGGAGAGCCCCAGAAGGGAGATGGCGCAGAGCGCGTCCTGACGGGAAAGCGTGCCCTGCTGCGCGTTTCTGATGAGTATGCCGCTGCCGTAGAGCAGGCCCATGGTGAAGCCGATGATGACGATGGAAACGGCCTTCGGGGAAATGCCGAGCAGTCGGAGCAGGGGGCCGAGCAGACGGCCGAGCAGGTCGGAGATGCGGAAGGCGTCGAGCAGGCGCTGAAGCAGCATGACGGCGCAGATGATGACGTACATTTCCGCGAGCGTCTTTGCCTGCTGGATGAACCATGCGGCAAGGGAGCTCGTGGCTCCGGCGGAAAGAAGAATGGTCGCCTGCTGCTGAAGCAGACCGAATCCGTCGAGAACAAGATGCAGCAGAAAGGCCGCCAGAATGCCCGAGCCTGAGCGCAGAAAGAACTGAAACGCCATGGACACGCCGCACTGACCGGCAATGCGCACCTCGAGAATGAGACTGTGCGCGATGAGCACGAGCACGCCGAACACGGTCATCTGCGCGACGGTGAGCTCCGGAAGCTGGGGCAGAAGGGCAATGAGCACCATGAGGCCGGAATACATGCTCACGAGAATGCACGACATCCAGGCAAGACACATTTCCGCGGGCAGCCCCACAAGTTCCATGACGGGGCGAAGCGGCAGGGACACGTACGGGATGAGTCCGCTTTCCTCAAGCAGCTTGACGAGAAGCACGATGGGAATGAGAAAGCGGAAGATGCCGAGGGCGACTCTGTGTCCGTCGCGCCAGCATTCCGCAAGCTGAGTGAAAAGCGTAGTCATGGGCAGATCCGTACGTGAGGCGCATTTGGGGGCTGAACGGACAAAAGACGCGGCGGGAAGGGATGTCGCAGGCCGGGATGCGCCGCAGCAAACGGCGCGCCGCTTTCTGAAAAGGCCTGAGCCCTTCGCTGCCGGGGCTGCCTGAGTCTCTTGTCCTTCATGAAAAAAGCCGCGCGGGAGCGTGACGGGCTCTTCCGCGCGGTTCTGCGACGGAAGGTCGGACTTCCTGTCGCCGGGAGGCGGAGACTCCTTTCGGAGCGCTCCGCCGGAAAGCCGCTACTTGTCGCGGTCGAGATAGCCGTAGCGGGCGGAGACGCCGTCGGTGCGGCTCACGATGCGGTCGGTCACTTCGTCCACGGTGTCCGGCGTGACGATGCCGAGGTCGCGCACGAGGTAGTATTCCATGGAGCCTTCGGAGAGGGCGAGGGTCCACACCACGGCATACACCGAGCCCACGCCGGGACGGGAGGGAAATTCCGACGCCGTGGAGAGCAGAATGCGGAACTTGGCCTCTCTGGCGGGACTGGCCGGGTTGGTGCTGTTGATCTTTTTCTGCAGGCTGTTGAAGAGGGCCACGCCTATGCTGTCGTTGCCTTCAAATTCCACCACCACGGGGGTGCGGCGTTCCGCCTTCTTGGGGGCGTCGTCGGCGGCGAGGGCGGCGGAGCTCAGAAAGAGGCAGGCAAAAAGGGCGAGCGAGGTGAACAGACGGGAAGCTTTCATGCAATCTCCCTCGGCTGAAAGTCAGCCGTATCTGCGCGGATTTCGCGCGGTGTGAGCCGGAGGGCCGGCAATGGGGCAGGAAACTAGAAACCTTCTTCCAGAGGAGGCCAGATGAGCGCCGTGTCCGGCTGCGGGGCGAGCGGGCGGCCTGAGGGCGTGAGCAGCACGCGGCGTCCGTCGAGACGGAGCCGGTCTTCGGCCAGCCATTCGAGAGCCTGCACGTAGATGCGGTGCTCGAACACGTGGATGCGGTTCAGAAGCGCCTCGTCGTCCTCGTCCTGACGCACGGGCAGCGTGGCCTGAACGATGATGGGGCCGCCGTCCATGACGGGATCCACGATGTGCACGGTGCAGCCGCTGAACTTCGCCCCGTACTGCCAGGCGTCGCGCGCGCCGTGCGTGCCGGGAAAGGCGGGAAGCACGGCGGGGTGCACGTTGAGCACGCGCCCCGGAAAGGCGTCGAGAAACGCGGGCGTGACGAGGCGCATGTAGCCGGCAAGGGCCACGGTGTCCACGCCGGCCTTCCTGAGTTCCTCCACCATTCTGAGATCGAAGGTCTCGCGGTCGGGGAAGGTCTTGTGATCGAGGCACAGATGGGCGATGCCGTGTTTCTTTGCGCGTTCGAGCACGGGCGCGCCCGGACGGTTGGCGATGATGATGCGTATGTCCGCGTCGAGCCTTCCGGCTTCTGCGGCGTCGATCATGGCCTGGGCGTTGGTGCCGCTGCCCGAGGCGAGAATGCCGAGCTTGAGGGTCATGCGCGCTCCTTGTGCGCAAACGCGGCGCACACGGCGTCCACCATGGCGGGAATGGTGAAGGTTTCCGACTGTATGTCGGGCTCGATGCCGAGGGACCGCATGGTTTCCGCGGTCACGGGGCCTATGGCGGCAAAGCGCACGCCGTCATGCTTCTTCAGTTCGTCCAGCGGAATGGAGGCAAGGAAGTTGCGCACCGTGGAGGAGGAACCGAAGGTCACGCAGTCGAGCCTGCCTTCTTCGAGCGCCTCCATCACCTTGTCGCGGTTTTCCTCGGAGGGCACGTTCTCGTAGGCGGCAATGATGTCCACCTCGGCTCCGGCTTCGCGCAGGGCGCGGGGCAGCACGTCGCGGGCTTCCTTTGCGCGGGGAAGAAGCACTCTCTGCCCCTTCATGCCGAGCTCGAGCATGGCCTTTGCCACGCCTTCGGCCACATAGGAGGAAGGCACGAGGTCGGCGCGTATGCCCATTTCTTCCACGGCCTTTGCCGTGGCCGGGCCTATGGCCGCCACCTTCACGGGGCCGAGGGCCCGGGCGTCGAGATTGAGCGCGGCAAGGCGCTCGCGGAAGAAGCGCACCCCGTTCACCGAGGTGAACACGACCCAGCCGTAGCGGGAAAGATGACCGATTGCTTCATCGAGCTCGGCATAATCGGGCATGGGCACGATTTTGATGGTGGGGAACTGAATGACGCGGGCTCCCTTTTCGGCAAGAAGCGCGGCGCTCTCGCTCGCCTGCTCGCGCGCTCTCGTGACCACCACGGTGCGGCCGAAGAGCGGCTTCTTCTCGAACCAGTCAAGCTTGTCCTTGAGGCGCACCACGTCGCCCACCACGATGATGGAAGGATTGCTGAAGCCCTCGCGCACGGCGGCGTCGGGCAGGTCGGCCAGCGTGGAGGCGAGAGAACGCTGACGGCTCGTGGTGCCCCAGTACACCAGAGCGGCGGGAGTGCTGCCGTCCATGCCTGCTTCCATGAGCTTTGCCGCAATTTCGGGCAGGTTCTTCATGCCCATGAGAAAGACCAGCGTGGAGGCGCTGCGGGCCAGGGCGTTCCAGTTGTGCACGGAGCCGGGCTTGGTGGGGTCTTCGTGGCCGGTGATGATGGTGACCGAGGAGGACCAGGCGCGGTGCGTGAGCGGTATGCCCGCATAGGCCGGGCCGGCTATGGAACTGGAAATGCCGGGAATTTCCTCAAAGGGAACGCCGGCGTCCACAAGTTCCTCGGCCTCTTCGCCGCCGCGGCCGAAGATGTAGGGATCGCCGCCCTTGAGGCGCGCGACCACCTTGCCTTCCTTCGCCTTGGCGATGAGAAGCTTGTTGATGTCGCCCTGCTTCATGGCGTGATTGCCCGCAATCTTGCCTACATAGATGAGTTCGGCATCGGGCCGGGCCAGGGCGAGGAGCTCCTCGCTGGAAAGATAGTCGTATACCACGACGTCCGCTTCAGAAAGAACCTTTCTGCCTTTGCAGGTGAGCAGGCCGGGATCGCCGGGGCCTGCGCCGATGAGATAAACGTACATCCGTCCTCCGGGTCTTGAATTCAGGCGCAGTGTACTTATTAATAGGTTAGGGAGCAAGACCTTCCTCGGGCCGTCCCCTTCGCGTTGTGACCCTGAGAAAGTTCTTGCCGGCGCAGGCTTGTTTTTTTGCGCCTGCTGGTGTAATCTTCATCAGCTTTCCTCCGGTGCATCCTTGCGCCGGTCCTGCCGCCCCGGCCAAGGCTTTTTGCCGGGAGAAGCGTATAATTTCCTTATGCTTCTATCCGTAAGAGGGCGTTGCGGCGGCGGTATGGAAGCGTGGTGCGGAAATGATGGCCGGGGCAGATTGCCCCTGTCAGGATGCAAGTTGGCGGACAACGCGACAGGAGACAACCATGAGCATCTTTTTCTACTGTTTGGCCTATGTGGCAGTTATAGCCTTCGTGGCCGTGGCTCTGATGAGAATCATCGGCTATCTCAAGAAACCTCAGCATCTGCGCTGGGAACTGTATCCCGTGGCGCATGAAGACCCTGAAAAGGTCGAATACGGCGGCAGCTACCTTGAAAACACCGAATGGTGGAAGGACAAGCATCGCAGCTGCATGGTCGGCGCCCTCAAGGGCTTCCTCATCGAAGCTCTCTTCCTCAAGGCCGTGTGGGAACACAACCGCACGCTCTGGGTGCGCACCTATCCCTTCCACATCGGTCTGTATCTGCTCATCGGCGCCATGGGCATGACCGTGCTTTCCGCCCTCGGCATGCTTGCCGGAGCCGAAGGCTTCGTGACCTTCTGCACCGCCGTCACCGTGCTTTGCGACGTGTTCGGCTTTGCCGGCATCCTGTTCGGCGCCGTCGGCCTCATTCAGCGCCGTCTGTGCGACAAGGGTCTGCGCAAGTACACCACCAACGAACACTTCTTCAACCTTGGCCTCTTCGGCATCTACGGCCTCTTCGGCCTCATGCTCTGCCTCGGCCACGGCGTGTATGATTTCGCCCTCATGGGCAACAGCTTCATCTACGGCATGTTCACCTTCACCGCCATGGAGCTGACTCCCCTCTACGTGCTTTACCTGCTGCTCGGCTTCTTCATGTTCTTCTGGGTGCCCTACAGCTTCCTCGGCCACCTGTTCATGAAGTACTTCACCTGGCACGACATCCGCTGGGGCGACGCTCCCGCCGTCAACAACCCCAAGCTGCAGAAGCAGATTGCCAACAACCTGAACCTGCCCGTCAGCTGGCGTGCCCCTCATGTTCAGGGTGATGGCAAGAAGACCTGGGCAGAGGTTGCCACTTCCAACCCCGAGAAGCAGGATTAAGGAGCCGCACATGAAAACTTCGCAGGAACTTACCTTCAACGATCTGTCGAGGGAAGAAGGGCTGCTCACCACGGTTGACGTGAATACCCTCCGCCCCATGCCCGTCGACTACCAGACCTTCCCCTGGAAAGTCATCACCGACGCTCAGAAGAAGCAGTACTGCTGCCTTCTGGACGACATCAACGTTCTGCTCATTCCCGTGCCTCAGACCAAGGCCGAGGAAGAAGAGATCGTCAATCGCTTCCTTGAAGGCGTGCGCAAGCTCTTCACGCCCGAGAACAACTGGACCTGCCTCGCCATGCTCGACACCACCATGGACTACTGCGCGCAGTGCAACTCCTGCTCTGCCGCCTGCCATCTGTACGAGATGTCCAACGAGCATGAAATGTATCGTCCGAACTTCCGCTCCGAGCTGTTCCGCCGCATCTACAAGCAGTATGTGAAGAAGGAACCCCTCGCCAAGTGGCGTTACGGCAACACCGAGCTCAACTGGAAGACCGTCGTGCGTCTGGCCGAGCTTTCCTACCGCTGCAACCTGTGCCGCCGCTGCGCCCAGGTCTGCCCCATCGGCGTGGACAACGGCCTCATCGCCCGCGAACTGCGCAAGCTCTTCAGCCAGGAATTCGGCTGGAACCCCCGCGAACTGCATGAAAAGGGCACCAAGCTCCAGCTCGAGGTCGGTTCCTCCACCGGCATGAACCCCGACGTGGTGAAGGAGACCGTGGAATTCATCGACGAAGACTACGTCGAGACCACGGAATACGAATTCAAGACTCCCTGGGACGTGCCGAACGCCGACATTCTGCTCATCCACAACGCCGGCGAAATGCTCGCCTGGCCCGACAACATCGCGGCCTTCTCCCTTATCTTTGAAGCCGCCGGTCTGTCCTGGACCCTGAGCTCCGAAATCGCCGGCTACGACTCCGTGAACTACGGCGTGTTCTACGACGACGTGCAGGCCGCCCGCGTGGCCATCAAGCACGCCGAGGCCGCCAAGAAGCTCGGCGTCAAGAAGATCGTGCTCGGCGAATGCGGCCACGCCCACAAGGCCCTCACCGTCATCGCCGACCGCATCCTGCCCCCCGATCTGAACATCCCCCGCGAAAGCTGCTTCCCCGTGCTGCGCGACATCGTGCTCGGCGGTCGTCTCAAGCTCGACCCCA
>JAXUUT010000070.1:0-25860 GCA_037230945.1 bacterium | reverse complement strand
CATTTCGGCAAGGCGCGGAAGGCCGCGGGCGCAACATTCCCGGGCACGCCCGGCAAGGTCGCCGGCGGAGCCTTCCAGAGCGCCGGAGAATTTCAGCTCGTCGCGCATGGAAAGCACGCGTCCTGCCGTGTTCCAGTCGTCTTTTTTAAAGGAAGACGCGTAGAACGGGACGGCGCCGTGCCGCTGTTCTTCCTCCGTTCTTCGGGCAAGAATCTGGCACCACGAGGCGATGCGAAGGCTTTCATGCGTGTTCAGGCAGGGAAGCCCCATCTTTTCTTCAAGCAGACTGAGAAAGCCTGCCGGGCCGACGATGTGCACTCCGTCCGCAGCGCGGGACTGCGTTGCCCGGGACGGTCCGCCGCAGTCCGTTGAAGAGAATCCGACCTCATCGGGCCATGAGCCGCCGTCCATGTACTTGCCGAGCACCACGTTCATGTCTTTTCTCGCTGATCCTGGGTGAAGAAAAACAATGTGCTGAGCGTACCGCAAAGTTCGTGTCACTTCCACAGGCAAAATGTGTCCGGTGCATGGACGCATGGACGATTTTTGAGCCTTCCCGCTTGATTTCGTGCAGAAATCACGCGATTCTTGGCAAGAAAATTTTTGAGGTCAAGCCATGGACGATACCGTGAAATGTGCATGTGAGGGCGAGGGCTCCCGCATTACGAGACTTCTGCGCATGGCACAGGAGATACGCCGAGAGCCGCATCAGACGCAGGAGGCGTTGCGCAAAAAGCTGTGCATAGGACGCAGTCAGTACTACAAGGACAAGGCGGCCCTGGCCGACGTGGGATTCAGGTTTGAATTTCACAAGACGAAGGGCTTCCACATTCTGGAAGACAGGCTGACGCCCATCACCGGACTGACCTTCAGCGACCGCCTGCTGCTCATGTTTGCGCTGGAGCATCTGGCGGCCGAGGGAGACGGCACGCTTGCGGCGCTGGCCATGGAAACCGGGCGAAAGCTGGCCGGCGGACTGGAATCTCCCTTTCGGGAGCAGATTCAGCGCAGTTTCGATGCCTGCGTCACGCAGGGCACGTTCGGCGTGAAGCCGGAAGTGCTGGCCGCTCTTCAGCAGGCCGTGCATGAAGGCAGGCGCGTGCGCATCCTTTACACAAGAGCGCTGGACTGGACCAGAAGCTGGCGAGAGATTGATCCGAGGCGTCTCTATATACGGCGCAGGGCCATGTATATGTATGCCAGAACCGTGGACGAGACGCCGCCGGCCTGGAAGATATTCCGTCTGAACCGCATCGAGGAGGTACGCCCCACAGGTATTCTGTGCACGTGGGACCCCATGGATGACGGAGGATTCGAGGAAAAGCAGCGGAACGCGTTTTCCGGCGTGTTCGGCGACAGGCTTTATGACGTCACGCTGCGCTTTACCGGCGGAGCCATGCGCTATGTGCTGGAAAAGACGTGGCATTCAAGTCAGAAAATTCGCCGATCCAGCAATGAGCTCATGTTTTCCGTAAGAGTTTCCGATCCGCAGGAGGTATTGTACTGGGCCAGGCAGTGGGGACGCGAGGCCGAAGTCGTCGGCGTGGAACTTGTGGAGGAGGCTGCGGAGGCGTCGAAGTCGTGAGTTTTTCCGAACGGATCGGGCCGCAGCGTCCACCATGCGGTGGAACGAGCGCGGTTCTCTGCTTCTTGCCCGTCCGGTACGCTGCTATGCTCTTGTCTGAAAAGGATTTTTCCATGAATTCGGAAGAGCAGAGGAGCGCTCATGGTTTCGGACATTCAGCTTGTGGAAGGACTTGCCTGCCGGGAAGAAACGTTTCGTCTTCTGTGGGAGGAGCCGGAGGCGCTTGCCCTGCTGCGACGGCAGGATGAGGCACTCTGTCTTGCCGCCGTGGAGCGGAACGGACTCGTTTTGCGGCACGTTCTGCATCAGACGCCGGCCGTCTGCCTTGCCGCCGTGCAGGAAAATGGTCTGGCGCTGCAGTTCGTGCGGGAACAGAGCACGGACATATGTCGCGCTGCGGTCATGCGGAACGGCGAGGCCCTTGCCTTTGTGAAAAGGCAGACTCCGGAACTTTGCGAGCTTGCCGTCAAGCAGACGGGAACGGCGCTGCGCCATGTGCTTCGTCCGACGGGGGAGCTGATCCGTCTGGCGGCATGTTCCGACGAAGGGACGGATTTCATTCCCGAGGGCGCTGATCCCGACATTTTTCTGGATCATGCACGTTCTGCGCGTCCGGCGCTGCTGCTTCTGGAGCAGCCGACCGAAGAACAGTGCCTGCGTGCCGTGACTGCGGAACCGGATACGCTTGCCATGCTCGGGGAGAAGGAGCAGACCGAGCGGGTATGTCTTGCCGCCGTGCGCGTAAGCGGAGATGCCCTGCGTCTTGTGCGGCATCAGACTCCCGAAGTGTGCCTTGCGGCCGTGCGCGAGGACGGCACGGCCCTGAAATTCGTGCGGGAGCAGACGCCGGAACTTTGTCTTGAAGCCGTGCGGAATACGGGAAACGCCCTGCAGTACGTGCTGCATCAGACGCCCCGGATTTGTCTGGAAGCCGTGCGCTCCATGGGAGAGGCGCTGCGCTTTGTCAGAGACAGAACGCCGGAAATCTGTCTGGCCGCTGTGGAGAGTGACGGAAATGCCATACGCTTCGTCCCCCGGCAGACGCCTGAGCTGCGGCTGGCCGCCGTGCGTCAGAATGCCGAGGCGCTGCGCTGGATGGACGGCGTGGACAGAAGTCTTGCCCTTGAGGCCGTGAAGGACGACGGCTTTGCCCTGCAGTACGTCATGGAGCAGGACGACGAACTATGTCGTGCGGCCCTCAGTCACGGCAACAGCGACGTCCTTCAGTACGTGCATCGTCAGACCATGGAACTGTGTCTCGAGGCCTTCGGGAAAGACTCGTGGGGAACGGGACTTCGCCGGGTGCGCCTGCCTCAGACGGAGAGACTCTGCCTGAAGGCGATGCGCGCCGGCGGGGAGAATCTCCGGTACGTTCAGCGTCAGACGGAAAGCATATGCCTTGCTGCCGTGAAAAGCTCTGGCGACGCCATACGCTTTGCGGTTCATCCTTCGCGCAGGGTTCGTCTCGCAGCACTTCGCAACGAAGGTCTTGCCATACGGTATCTGCAGGATGCGTCGGAGGAGGAAAAAAGGGTTGCCGTCCGGGAAAACGGTCTGGCACTGCAGTACATCCAGGACGCTTCGGCCGGACTGGAGAAGCTGGCCATGCGGCGATTCTGGAGAGGATGGGGGCATCCGCTTCGCTTCGTCAGGGAACAGACGGAAGAGCTCTGTCTTGAAGCCGCAGAATTTTCTGAGGAGGCGCTTGACGCCATGCGCGACAGGGACATGGTCGAGAAAATCGTGGAAAGACTGGAGCGGGAAAGGTCGGCTCGAGCAGTCGGGGAAGAGAAAAGGGAGACGGAAGACGGGAAAAGCTCTCTGGGCGAAGACGGTTCTTCGGCGTAAGCGGGCAGGGGATGGAGAAGCACAAAATGGGGAAGGGCCGGAACCCTTCCCCATTGCTCGTTCATGGCGAGCCGGTCCGAGGCATGAGCTGATCGGCTCGCGCTGCTCCCCGGCGCTCTTCGCTATTGCTGCATCGCAGCCGGAGAGGATGACGTTTTTTCAAATTCCGCGATGGGATCGTCGAAGTTGTCCCACAGTCTGGAAAAATGTTCCCGCATGACGGCGCTGGTAAAGGAGCCGTGAGGTCTGTGGCCGTGCCACCGGGCCTGGTTTCCCTGCCACTGGGGAAAGGCGGAGACAACGGCCGCGGCGAGACTGCGCTCGTCGGGATGCAGGCAGTATTCCGCGTCCATCAGCGTGTTGTCGGCTATCTGATGACGTACGACCGGGCCGTCGGCGCGAAGAAACACATAGCTGCGCTTTCCGCAAAGACGCGTCAGTCCGGCAAGCAGCCTTTTCATGCGGCGTTCGTGACGGGCATGGAAGAAGGCCACGATGAGGGATTCTTCTTCCTCAGTTCCCGCAAGTTCCAGAAAGGGGACGTCCGCCAGCCACAGAAGGCCCTGCACCTGCTCATGGCGGGAGCCGGTGGCGAACATTCCCGCCATGTCGAAGACTCCGGCCTCTCGGAAAGCGGATGCCCACGGCGCGCCGTCCTGCCAGCTGTTGAAGCTGGCCAGCATTTTGTCCTGCGTCAGCGTGTCCAGAGCGTGCCTGTAGTCCATGATCTGATGTCCGGATCTGATGTCGTGCAGCGTGGCCGCTCCCTGCCAGAACGCCCGGGTCAGACCGGAGTCGAGAACCTCGTCGTTGTCGCCGAGAAAAATGTCCCGTTTCGGAGAGCGGGCCGCGTCCAGAGCGGCAGGGGTCGTTTCCAGCGTTCTTTCCCCTTCGCCGGGACAGAAGCAGAAGCCCCGGCCGCCGCCGAAGTCCATGAACGGAAGATGACCTTCCCTGATATGGCGGGCCTTGCGTTCTTCCCGGGCCCAGGTTTCGTTCCTCCATGGACGGGGGTCGGGAGCTTGCGCATAGGAGAGCATGACGTCCCTGGTGAATTCCCACGTGCTTCCGTCGGCAAAGCGCGTGTTTCTGCCGAGAAACTGCGCCATCTGAACGGCAGGGAATACGACGGGATTCCACGCGACGGCATGGATGATGGACGGATGCCGCATGCTGAGCGCGTAGAAGCCTCCCAGCGACGAGCCCATGATGCAGACGCGGTCGTTCGTTTCGTCTATGGCGTCGAGCATCTGGCGTCTCAGAGAGGCAAAGCATTCGGCAAAGGGTCTGGAATAGTCGTATTCCAGACAGATGACAGGCCTGTCGAGAAGCGTTGTCAGGGCCTGCCCGGAACGGCTTTTCGCGCTGCTGTTGAATCCGTGGATATAAATGAAGCGGTCCATGGTATCTCCCGCGTTGAACGTCTGCGTGAACGGGCATGGGAGCAGCCGTCTCATCATATCCGGTTCCGGCCCCGGGGAAGAACGTCCATGGCGGAAAAGACGTGCTTGAACGCCCGGGGCCGGAGGTGAGGAATGACAGATCGGGCCTTCATGTCATGCCTGTGAGAAACAATAGCAGAAAAAGGACGACCGGGGGAGCGGGAGCCGTTGCCTCGTCCACGGCAGTGTGGACGAGCCCGGTATTTTTTTCAGAAGACAGGGAGAGGCGCGAGCTCTTCTTCCGTACAGAGATGTCGATGCCTGAACAGCGTCGCGCGGGGCGGCATGCAGGCAAAAGGATGCGGAAGTTCCGCTGACAACGAAAATCGTTGAGAAGAGAGGCAAAAGGGCCGAATGTTCCGGGCAGAACATTCGGCCCCGGAAGAACGGAGCGCTGAGTCTTCGGCACGACGCGCCGGATGCATGCGTCTGCCGGGAAAAGAGTTCTGAAGGGACGGCCCCGGAAAGGGGAAAATGCGCTAGCTCCAGCGGCTTGAGCGCTGCACTCTGCCTGCGGACAGCGTGAGCAGACAGGCGGCGTCCGGCAGCTTTTCCATGAAGTTTGCAGGAGCGGGCATGACGCAGAGCGCCGTGGCGAGGGCATCGGCTTCCATGGCGGAGGAGGCGACCACCGAGGCTCCGGGAAGCGTGGCGCAGCGACCGGTGACGGGATTGATGAGGTGATTGAGCTCGCCCTGTTCCCCGAGAACGTTTTCATAGGATCCGGACGTGGCCATGGCCTGATTCTTCAGGGTGCGCACGGCGGGATAGGCGGTGTTGCCGCGGTATTTTTCCGGGTTTTCCACGGCAACGCGCCAAGGCGTCCCCGCCTTGTCCCCGTCGGCCACGATGTCGCCGCCGGCGTTGATGAGAAAGTTCCTGATGCCGAAGCTGCGCATGACGCGCGCGCCCTCGTCGGCAATGTAGCCCTTGGCGATGCCGTCAAGGCTCATTTTCATGCCGCCGCGCAGAAAGCGTATGCCGTTATTTTCAATGGCGACGTTCGTCATGCCGACGAGCTCCGAGGCTTCGTTCATTTCCCTGTCGTTGAGTCCAGAAGAGCTTTTTTCCAGAATTTCCAGCAGAGAAAGAACGGTGGGATCGAAGAATCCCCCCGTGACGCGGTGCATGCCTGCTGCCGAGCGCACGACGGCGAGCAGGGGGGCGGGGGCGTCGGAAAGTCGGCCTGAGGCGTTGAGCTGTCCGAGTGCCGAGGCGCCGTCGAAGCGGGTAAGGGCGGCTTCGAGTGAGGCCATGCGTTCAAAGGCGCTGCCCATGGCATCGGAGGCCTGAGCGCTTGAAACGCCGCTGGTCTTTATGGTGACGAAGGTGCCCATCATGAGCCTTGTTTCCGTCATGAGCGAAGGCGTCGCGGCTCGGGCGGAGGAAAAGGGCAGGGCCGTTGCGGCGGCGGCCGCGGTCAGGCAGCGGAGAAAGAAGCGTCGTGAGAGCATGGAAACCTCGCAGAGGCGAAGGGAGGAGCGGTTATACGGCTTTTTGCTGTTCCTTGTTGCAGGACTCGGCCATGGCGGCGATGGCTGCCTGACCGTGCAGGCGCAGAATCTGACGCGGGCAGGCCTTGGCGCAGGCCTGACCGCAGGAGTCTCCGTATTCAAGGCAGAGCTTCTGATCAATCTGGATTCTGTTGTTTTCCATGGAAATGGCTTTGGCAGGACAGGTCTTGACGCATTTTTCGCAGTGAATGCAGCCGACCTTGCATACGTCCATGACGGCCTTGAGCCTGTCCTGCGTGGAGCAGGTAATGGCCACCCGGGCGCGCTTGGGAATGAGCTGAAGCACGCTTCTCGGACAGACCTTCGTGCACTTGCCGCAGCCTATGCACATGGATTCGTTGACCATGACGATATAGTTTTCGACGTGCAGCGCTTCCGTTATGCATTCCTTCACGCAGTCGCCGAAGCCGAGGCAGGAGAAGCCGCACTGATCCGAACCGTGGTGCAGGGCCGCGGCTGCGGCGCAGGAGGGAATGCCCTTGTAGTCGAAGCGTCTTGTGACCTGTCCGGCATTCTTGTCGCAGCGCCTGTAGGCGCAGAGGGGTTCCATTTCCGTGGTGAGCTTGCCGGTCAGCGTGCCGATGGCCGAAGCCACCTTGGCGCCGCCCACCACGCAGAGGTTGGGCGGAATGGAAGGATCATGAACCACGGCGTTGGCGTAGCCTTCACAGCCGGCGTAGCCGCAGCCGCCGCAGTTGGCGCCCGGCAGACTGTCGGTGACCTTTCCTACCAGGGGGTCCTCATAGACGGCGAAAAAGCGGGAGGCGACGGCAAGAAGGGCCGCGGCAACGAAGCCGAGTCCGGTAAGAGCGAGTATCGAATAGAGAACCATGAGGACGTCCTTGTGCTGACGATGAAAACCAATCGAAACTGAAGCGGATTCCGCCTAGACCATGCCCTTGAAGGCCATGAAGGACAGGGACATGATTCCCGCCATGATGAGCGCTATGGGCGTGCCGGCCAGGGCTCTGGGCACGCGGCAGGTCTCCAGACGTTCGCGCACGCCGGCCATGAGCAGAAGGGCAAGAAGAAAGCCCGCACCCGTGGCAAAGGCATACAGCAGGGAGGACATGAGATCGTACTGTTCCCTCTGCACGAGGAGCGTCACGCCGAGGACGCAGCAGTTTGTGGTGATGAGGGGCAGGAAGATGCCGAGCGAGGCGTACAGCGGAGGAACGGCCTTTTTGAGGAACATTTCCACGAACTGCACGAGCGCGGCTATGATGAGGATGAAGACCAGCGTCTGGAGGTATTCCAGATGCGTGGGCACGAGCAGGTATTTCTGCACGAGCCACGTGCACAGCGTGGCCATGACGGTGACGAATATGACCGAGGTGCCCATGCCGAGGGCCACGCCCTTTTCCTTGGAACAGCCGAGGTAGGGGCAGTTGCCGAGGTTCTGGGACAGCACGATGTTGTTGACGAAGATGGCGGAAATGAAAACTTCAAAAACGCTCATGGGCGTTCTCCTTGTCTTCCGGCGGGAGGTTCTCTGTTCTCATGCAGGGAAGGGCGGCCGGGATGGGGTCAGTCTTTGTTGCTGCGGCCCATGGCACAGGCGCGGCAGCCGCCGCAGGGCGAGGGGAGCTCTTCGGAGCCTTCGCGGCTCTTTTTCATGAGCTGACGGTGCGTGCCGTAGTTCATGGCGGCGAGAGTGAGCCCCAGACAGAGGAAGGCACCGGGCGCTTCCACCATGATGGTGAAGGGCTGGAAGCCGTCCCACATGACGGGATGACCGAACCATGTTCCCGCTCCGAGTATCTCGCGGATGGAGCCGAGGAAGGTGAGCGACATGGTGAAGCCGAGGCCCATGCCCAGACCGTCGGCAATGGCGAGATGCACGGGGTTCTTGGCCGCAAAGGCTTCGGCGCGGCCGAGAATGATGCAGTTCACCACGATGAGCGGTACGAAGATGCCGAGCTGCAGGTAGAGCGGATAGGCGTAGGCCTGCATGAGCAGTTCCACGGCCACCACCAGCGTGGCGGAAATGGTGATGAAGCAGGCGATGCGCACCTTGGAGGGAATGATGTTGCGCACCATGGAAATGAGCATGTTGGACAGGGTGAGCACGAACAGCACGGCCATGCCCATGCCTATGCCGCTCGACGCGCTCTTGGTGACGGCAAGCACCGGGCACAGGCCCAGAAGCAGCCGGAACGGAGGAAGTTCCTTCCACAGACCCTTGGTCAGCTCCTGCATGAAACGATTCATGGTTCCTCCGTTATTTCCACGTCTCCAGAAGGAGAGGCTTGAGTTCCTTGTAAACGGCAACGGCACTGTCCACCGCGCCCATGACGCCCTTGGAAGAAACGGTGGCGCCGGAAACGGCGTCGATGTCTCCGCCTTCGCTTCTCAGCTTGACGGGGACGGCCTTGCCCGGGAACTGCCGGAGGAAGGCGGGTTCCTTGACGCGGGTGCCCACGCCGGCGGTTTCCTTCATGCTGGTTATGCCTATGCCGGCAAGCGTGTCGGTTGCCGTGTTGAAGCCGACGACCACGCCGAGATCGCCGCCGTAGCCGCTGCCGAACTGCTCCAGCGCCACGCCGGTGAGCTTTCCCTTCTTCAGACAGGGAAAGACGTTGACGGTTCTTCCGTCGGCAAGGGTGAAGGCGCGGCGGTCGTTGATGGGAGAGTTGTCGGCGTCTTTGAAGACTTCCAGTATGGCGGGGCCCTGAACGAAGGTGAGCGCCTGGCTCTCGATGAGGGAGGCCGTGGTCATTTTCAGATAGGAGAGGCAGAAGCCGGCCGTGCCGCAGATGAGCGACAGCACGAGAATCATCTGAACCATGCTTTTCATGCGCGAGTCCTCCCTTCACTGCTGGAAGTCCGCCTGGTCTTTCCGGGACCGGTGCCGAAAGGATGGGACCGGATGAGAGCAAACATGGGGGCAAGCAGATTGATGAGCATGACGGCAAAGGGGGCGCCGTCCGTGTAGATGCCGAACGTCCGGATGAGAAGCACGAGCACGCCTCCGGTCAGTCCGTAAAGCAGCATGGGAAGGGGCCGGTGCGGAGAGCAGGAATCTTCCGTGGCCAGGAAGAAGGCGGCCAGCACGGTGGAACCGCTGAAAATGTGGAACAGCGGTCCGGCATGAAGCTCGGGATTCGTGAAATGGAGTATGGATGCGGACGCGAAGACGCCGATGAGGAAGGAGAAGGGAACTTCCCAGCGGATGATGCCCCTGAGGGCGAGATACATGCCGCCGAGAAAGAGCGCTCCCGACTGCACGGCGCCGAGCCCGCCGAGCTGCCTGCCGAGCATGAGATCGAGCAGGGGAATGTCCGCAACGGCCGCGCCTCCGAAGTACTTGGCTCTCAGAAGCGGATCGATGAGCGTGGTTTGCAGCAGAGAGGCGTTCGGGTCCATGTAGAGAGGAAAGGACACGAACACCAGCGCCCAGCCCACAAGCGTGGCGTTGACCTGATTGGCTCCGTAGCCTCCGAAGGCCATGCGGCCTATGCCCATGGCGCAGACCGAAGCTATGATGACGAGCCACCACGGGGCGGATGCCGGAAGCAGAAAGGCCAGAAGAAGACCGGTGATGGCGGCGGTGCCGTTGTCCTGGCTGAGCTTCTGCTTCATGAGGATCTGGCAGACGGCTTCGGTCACGATGGCGGTCACCACGGCAAGAGCCATGACGCGAGCCGCAGGCATGCCCCACTGAATCAGGCTCAGAATGACGGCCGGAGTGAGGGCAAGAAGCGTGTGAATGCTGTTTTTGCGTATGGTGCGCCCGCAGTGCCAGAACGGGGGCGTGCTGATGGCAAGGAGAATGTCGTTGTTGGAATTGCTCATGTCTGTTCTCTCTGATGTGCTCGCGGTATGCGTGGATGTACGACGGGGCCGTGCCTACCCTTTGCCGACCGGCTCTACGGGAGTGAGTCGCGCGAGACGCTCCTCTTCCTCGAGCCTCTTGACGGCAAGGCGTATGTACTGGAGCACGGGGCGTCGCGCGATGCACACGTAGCCGCAGAGCCCGCAGTCGATGCAGAGCCGGAAGTTTTCCTTCCGGGACATGTTGTATTTGCCGAATTCCGCGTAGCGGCTGAGCATGCGCGGATCGATGCGCGTGGGACATATCTGGATGCATGCGCCGCAGTTGATGCAGGGGCTGTCGCCTTCGATGGGGGGCACTTCCCCGGCGTTGACCACGAAGAATCCGTAGGCGCCCTTGGTGATGCTCCGGTCGAGCCTGTCGAGGCTTTCGCCGCGAAGCGGGCCGCCGCGCAGAATGGTGTCGCCGCTTTTCAGGGAAATGTTGGTGAACTCCAGAAGCTCGCCCACAAGGCTGCCGTTCTTGACGATGTAGTTGGCCCATTCCGTGGCCGTTCCTATGGTGATCACCGTCTCCATGAGGGGAAGTCCCGTCGTGCCCGTGCGCCCGAGACTCCACACGTTGTGCAGTCCTACCGCCGCAACGTCCGGCGGGGCTTCTTCGCCGGTGACTTCCTTGATGAGCAGCTCGTTCACGCTGTTGGGATAGGTGGGGTCGACTTCCACGGTCTTTATGCCGGCAAAGCGGGCAGAACATCCGGTGGGAACGGCCAGCATGATTTCTTCGGCACGGTGCATTCTGCGTTGCAGCTCGAGACCCGTGCGGATTTCGTCGGCGCTTTCGGTGAGCATGGGTTCCGCCCAGCGCACGCCCGGCTCGGGGTTGAGCGCGTTGACGATGAGCGTTTTCGTCCGGCATCCCAGAGAGCGGGTGTTCACGCCCATCTTCTTGACCGTGTGCACCAGCTCTTCGCCTTCCTGGCCGCTTTTGAGAAGATCCACGGGTTCAGGCAGCTCGGGAAAGACGCCCGGCTCGGCCTGGGAAGGGTCCACGGCGTCCACGAACACGCTGCGGGCGTTGATTTCGGTGATCATGCCGTAGATGGGAGAATGCAGGTCGCCCTTTTCCAGACTCGGGTGTTCGGCAAGAAGCATGCCGGGATACACCATGGTTTTCTTCTTGACCCCCGCGACCATGGAAAAGCCTTCACGATTGAGGCGTATTCTTTTGGGGGCGGGACCTGTGCCGAACGGTCTGTGCTCGTTGTAGACAAGACGGAACCGAGGATCCTTGATCATGCGGAAATATTGCTTCATGGCTGTTACCCGTCGCTATTTCGTATGGCATTGCGCGCAGTTGTCCACAGGACCGCCCTGCTTTTCATGGCAGCTTATGCAAAGACCGTGATAGGCCGCCATGACGCCGGGAACGAGTCTTGAAGGTTCCGTGTCGTGGCAGGTCGAGCAGGGGACGAGCGCGCTCTTGGGGAGCCTGCCCTGTTTCTGCACGTCGCGCGAGGCCGTGGCCGTGTGGCAGCTTGAGCATGAGGTCATGTCGCCTTTGGCAAAGGCTTCTTCATGGCAGCTGGCGCAGCGCGTATGCACGGCGTTTTTCAGAGAGAGAATGGGGCCCATGTCCGTCTTGCGGTCATGACAGTTCGCGCAGTTCTGAGGCGTGGCCTCTATCTGCGGACCGTGATGGCAGGCCTGACAGTCGATGTTCAGATCCCTGGTGTGCCTTGAGTGTCCCCACTTCTTGTGGGAGAGCGTCATGTGATGGCACGTCGCGCAGGTGGACGGATCCAATGTGACGGAATGCCCCTTGAAGGAAGCGTCGAATTCCAGTCCGTGGCAGGTTTTGCAGCTCTGTCCCGCCTGTCCGGCCGCAAGCGCGTCATGGTGACACACCTGGCAGTCTATGCCGAGCTTGTCCACGTGCGACGCATGGTCGAAGACGACGCGTCCGGCCGTGTTGTTCATCAGGATTCTGTTGGGAAGAGGCTCGGATTTTTCCGGCAGCAGATACCCCCCCACGGCAAGAATCAGCAGAGCACCAGTCAGGATATATGTTACTTTTCGCAATGTCTTCTCCCCCTGATTTAGCTTTTTTCATATAACATGTTTCAGGGGATGAGAAGAGGCAAAGATACAAAATTCACGTGAGATTGCTTGCTTTGTCAGTATTTTTTTGAAAACGGCAGCAACGGACGTGACAAATGAGGCAATGGAGAAAATGAAATATTTTTCTTATGATTCCAAAGTATTGCTGTTGAATCTCACCTCTGAATGCAAGATCTTTCGTCAAGAGAATGGAGAAGCACAGCCTTTGACAGGTCCGGCATGCATACGGGAGAAGAACATCCGCGCTGCCGGCAGAAGAGTTGCGTCGGATGAACGGAATGAGTGTTTATTAATATAACTTATTGATATAAATATATTTATTAAAACAGCTTGACAATTGAAGGCTCTTTTGGGTAAGTAAAAAATTTTTTTTTGTTGAAATATCGGCCGGCGGTGAAATACGGCGCGTTCGTGGCGACGGGAACACGGGCGCTGCGGAATGCGGCCGGAGACTTCGCCCCGGAAGGGAAAACGGGACTCGATTTTTTTTTTCGTCTCTGGCATGGTCGGCGCAAAGGAGACAGCATGAAGAAACTGATGATAGCATCCGACATTCACGGCTCCGCCCGCTGGTGCGGCAGACTTCTGGAATGTTTTGAGCGGGAGGGCGCAGACCGGCTGCTCATTCTCGGCGACATCCTCTACCATGGTCCCCGAAACGACCTGCCTGAGGAATATGCGCCCAAAAAGGTCATGGCCATGCTCAATGCCGTGCGCGACAGGCTTCTTTGCGTACGCGGCAACTGCGACGGGGAAGTGGATCAGATGGTGCTCGAGTTTCCCATCATGGCCGACTACGCGCTCATTTCTCTCGGCAATGCGGATGTCTACGCCACGCATGGACATCATTATAATGAAAAGACTCCCCCGCCTTTTCCCCGGGGCAGCATTCTGCTTTACGGCCATACCCATGTTCCCGTGTGCAACAGGCATGACGGTTTCGTCGCCATGAATCCCGGCTCCGTGTCCATTCCCAAGGAAGGCAGCGCGCACGGATTCATGGTCTGGGAAAACGGCGTGTTCAGCTGGAAGAATCTGGAAGACGGTTCGACATACCGTCAGGAAACGCTTTAGAAGGCTTCGTGCCGTGCGGAAAGTCCGGCCCGGGCATGAGCGGGGGCAGATCCGTGAAGTTCGTTTTCCGCGTGGCGGCCGGGCTTCTGCGCGTGACGCCGTACGTTCATGAATGCCCGCCCGGCATGGAGGCGGCCGCACATGCCGGCGCATGAAAAGGCGCCGTGTTTCCACAAGAAGCACGGCGCTTTTTCATGCGCGCATTCTGCCGTTTCGTCGGTCTCATGCAGGATGGAAGCCCGAGGCTTTGGCAGAAGTTCGTCGTCGTGGTCTCATTGTCCGCCGTTACTCCTGCGGGAGCTCTTCGCCGCAGAGAAACGCGAGCAGCGGCCCGCGTTCGGCGCCGGAAAACCAGCTTTCCACGGGAACGTCGGAGAGCGCCTGCCTGAGAGAGGCGGAGTCGGCGCGAACTCCGGCAAGCGCGGCTTCCAGCTCTTTGATGTCGCGCAGGGAAAAGAAGTCGCCGAACAGACGGCAGCTCGCAATGACGCCGTTTCTGACCTCGAGCAGGCATTCCAGACGCCCCCAGGAAAAGCGGTGACGCCGTCTTTCCGTGAATCGGGGAGACTGGCCCCAGTTCCATTCCCAGCTTCTGTAGCGGGAAGCGGCGAGTTCCTCGGCCTTTTCCCGAAGGTGCGGGGCAAGGGAGCGTTCTTCCTGCGCGCAGCGGCGCGTCATGGCGCTGATGACCATGTTCATGTATTCTTCACGGGTCAGGCCGTCCGGCAGAAATTCGCGCAGATTGGCCACTCTGGCCCTGTGCGAGGCCACGCCCTTGGAGCGGAATTTTTCCGGGTCCACGGCAAGAGCTCCGGCAAGAGCCGAGGTGTCCACGTCCACCAGCACGCAGCCGTGGTGAAGCATGCGCTGGCCCGAGCGTCGCTGTGCCGTGCCCGCCACCTTGCGCCCGTCCACGGTGATGTCGTTGCGGCTTGTGTACTCGGCGTTTATGCCGAGGTCGCGCAGGGCTGCCACCATGGGCCGCATGAACTCCTCGAAGCCGGAAAGGCGGTTTTTCTCCACCCAGACGAGGAAGGAAAAATTGACGTTGCCGAGATCATGATAGACGGCTCCCCCGCCTGTGGGACGACGGACCACGTGTATGCCGTGTTCCCGGCAGTAGGAGGCGTTGACTTCCTCGGCGGTGTTCTGGTGGCAGCCTATGATGACGGACGGTTCGTTGCGCCAGATGAGGAAGATGCCGGGGTTTTCGGGGGAAAGCGTGTTGAAGAGGGTTTCTTCCAGGGCAAGGTTGAAGGCGGGATCGGTGCTTTCCATGCGAAGGGCGTACATGATGACTCCTTTGAGCGTTTTGTCAGGTGAGAAAAAGGAGCCTCCATGGCGTACGCGGTAGAGTTCTGCGCGCAGGCATGGATACCGCGCTTTTTCGCGGGGGCGGAATCCTGACGTTCTGAACTTGTCCGGCAGCGGGCGGGGTGCGTCGTCTGTCGGATGGGCCGACTATACGGGGCGGCAAAGAAGCACGCAAGGGGAGCTTGCTCTTGAGACGGCCTCGTGGCAGTATGCCGCCAGAAGAACGTCGTTCGTTTTTTTCAATTTTTACAGACACGAGGAATCCATGGAGCAGCTTTCGTTATTCGACGGTGCCGCGCGGAACGAGCATGACCGCGCCGCAGACCGGGCGGCAAGGCTTCGTCACGAGATCGAGCGTCACAACCGGCTCTATCATCAGCTTGACGCTCCCGAAATTACGGACGAGGCCTACGACGCGCTCTATCGTGAACTCGTGGATCTGGAGGAGCGTTTTCCTGACCTCAGGACGCTGGACTCTCCGACGCGTCGTGTGGGCGGCGCCGTGCTGCCGTATCTGGAAACCCGTCCGCACCGGGAAAGAATGTACGGGCTGGACAACGTTTTTTCCGTCGAGGAATGGGAGGCCTTTGTTCAGAAGGCCGCCCGGGCGCTGCCCGAGGCCGGGCCGGACGTCATGTCGGCATGGTGGGCCGACCCCAAGCTGGACGGGCTGGCCTGCGAGCTCGCCTATGAGAACGGCGTGATGGTGCAGGCGCTCACCCGGGGCGACGGCGAAGTGGGGGAAGTGGTGACCGAGGCCATGCGCACGGTGCGCAATCTTCCGCTCAGGCTTCAGGGCAACGGGCCTTTTCCCCGGCACATAGAAATTCGAGGCGAAGTGCTCATGTTCCGCAGGGAATTCGAGGAGCTGAACAGACGACAGACCGAACTCGGTCAGAAGCGCTTTGCCAATCCCCGCAATGCCGCGGCGGGATCCCTGCGGCAGCTCGACACCAACGTCACGGCAAGCCGCAAGCTGCGTTTTCTGGCCTACAGCCTCGGTGAAGTGGACGCGCCGGGCATGAAGGAGTGGGACACGCATTCCTCGCTCATGGCGTCGCTGAAAGCCTGGGGCTTCGACATTCCGCCGGAAGGGCGTCTCTGCCGCAGTGTGGATGAGGCGCAGAAGTATTATGAACATCTGGAAACCATACGCGACGACCTGCCCTTTGAAATAGACGGCGTGGTCTACAAGCTGGACAGCAGGGAGGCACAGGCCGCGCTCGGCTTCACGGCAAGGGCGCCGCGCTTTGCCGTGGCGTGGAAGTTCACCTCGCGCAAGGCGGAAACGAGACTCAGAAAGATAGCCATACAGGTGGGGCGGACGGGCGTGCTCACCCCGGTGGCGGAACTTGACCCCGTAAGCCTCGGCGGCGTTGTCGTCAGCCGGGCCACGCTGCACAATGAAGACGAAATACGCCGCCTCGACCTGCGTGAGAACGACATGGTCATCATTCAGCGAGCCGGGGACGTCATTCCCGACGTGATAGGTCCGGTGCTCGAAAAGCGCCCCGAAGGCCTTGAACCTTTTGTTTTTCCCCATGTGTGCCCGGTATGCGGATCTCCGGCCAGGCGCCTGGAGGGAGAGGCGGCCTGGCGCTGTCTGAACATGGCCTGTCCTGCGGTCATCATGCGCAGCATCGTGCATTTCGTTTCCAAGGCCGGGCTCGACGTGGACGGCGTGGGCGCAAAATGGGTGGAGGCGCTCATAGAATCCGGGCGGGTGAAGAGTCCGGCGGATCTCTTCACCGTGACGAAAGAGGAGCTCATGAGCTATGAACGCATGGGCGAGGTCTCTGCGGGCAATTTTGTGAGCGCACTCGAAGAGGCAAAGCACAACGCCTCGCTGACGCGTTTCATCGCCGCGCTCGGCATACGACAGGTGGGCGAACAGACCGCCCGCACGCTCTCCGAACATTTTCACGACATGGACGAGCTGGAAAGGGCGGGCGTTGATGAACTCATGAGCCTGCCCGACATAGGTCCCGAGGTGGCGGGCAGCATACGCGCCTTTTTTGAGACCGAGTCGAACCGGAAGCTTCTGGAGCGCTTCAGAGCTATGGGGTTGTGGCCGAAGGGCGGCCGCAGCGAGGAGAAGGGCGGAGCGCTTTCAGGGCGCAAGGTGCTTTTTACGGGCACGCTTTCCCGCCCGCGCGACGAGTATCGCAGAATGGCGGAAGCGGCCGGGGCCAACGTGGCTTCGGGAGTGTCAAAGACGCTTGACTATCTCATTGTCGGGGAGAATCCCGGTTCGAAGCTGGACAAGGCAAGAATGCTCGGCATTGCCGTTCTGGATGAGGAGGGATTTCTTGCTCTGCTGCATGAGGACGGCGAACAGTGAATGATGTCGACTTTTGAAAAAGGGCGACGTCGCACTTGCGTGCCGGGGGCTTATTGGCTATGATGGGCCAGATTTTTTCAGTGTCCTCCCATGGACGGAAGATGTATGGCAGTTGCCGGGGCCACATCTGTGTGCCGGGCTTATGTATCATATGGCCGTGAGGAGATGCGCTGATGAGCGTTTACTTGATCAGGAGATTATGATGAAAGCCAGCTCTCGCAATGCCTACCCTGGTAAAATCACTGCTGTTATTCCCGGAAGCCTCAGCGACGAGGTCGAACTTACTCTGGAATCCGGCGAGAAGGTCTACGGTCAGATTTCTCACGCCAGCTTCCAGAATCTTTCCCTTGCGGAAGGCAAGGAGGCGGTCGCCCTCGTCAAGGCTACGGAAATCATGCTTGTCGCCGACGACAACGACTATGCGTTTTCCTGCCGCAACCAGTTCACCGGCAAGGTCGTCAAGCTCGTGCGCGGCTTCGTCAACGGCGAAGTGCTCATTCAGACTCCCAGCGGCATGGAAATCAATGCCACGGTCTCTCTGGAAGGCGTGAACCGTCTGCGTCTTGAACGCGGCTGCACCGTCGTTGCCATGTTCAAGTCTCCCAACGTGCTGATGGCCGTCAAGAAGTAAGCATCATTTCGAACTCTGCCCGCGGAAGCGAGTCCGGCATCGGACTTTTCCGTCTGGGAAATGTTTTGCAGGACATGAAGAGGTTGTGCCCATGGGCATGCCTTTTCATGTCCTTTTTTGTTTTCTGAAGCCTGGAGGCAGGCAGAGAAAAAGAGGTCGCGGGAAGACCATCGGACGTGACGGGATACGGGGACCGGCGGCTGTCGTGCGGCATCTGCGTGAACAGGTGTCGTTCACAGAATTCAAAGCGGCATGAGTCTCCGCAGTCGGGACTTGCTGAGGAACCGGATGCGACGCCGGACTTTCTCCGGCTTCGGAACGGGGAATTATTGTTTTCTGAAGCGCAGCAGCAGGACCGAGGTCAGCATGAGGGCATAGCCGAGCAGCTCGCTGGATTCTTCGATGGCGTTTTTGGCCATGCGCCATTCTCCGGAGGGGAGAAGGGCTTTCCACAGCACGCTCATGCCGAACAGCCGGGAATAGGCCAGAACGATGACGATTCCCGTGAGAAACATGGGAAAATGGCGCCATCGGATGAAAACGGCCAGAGAGGAAATCGTTTCGCGCAGACGAACGACCGCGCGGGTCAGACAGCCGCAGGCCAGGATGAGGGCCGGCCACTTCCAGAAGCCGTGGGAAATCATGTCGAGAAAGTAATCCTGTTCCCGTATGAGCATGCAGCCGGTGAAGCCGCCGGTGAGGATAAGCGCGTTGCGCATGTCGGGAGAGCGGAAGGCTTCAAGAAAAAGAAAGAGCGTGCATAGAGAAAGCAGAAGCGTTTGAATGAGTTCCGTAGGACCGACTTCAACAAAAGGATCGTCGCAGCGGGAGTCCCATACAAAGATCAAGAACAGCACGGCGATGGTCGCACCCAGCATAAAAAGCAGTTTAAGAGCATTCGCTATGGTTTTGATGTCGGACAGAACTGTACCTTGCAATGCGGAAAAGCGGATATTCATGGCTGCCACATGGGTTGAGTCGTCAGCTTCTGTGCAAGCGTACGACCGTTGCCCTCCGATGAGGGAGAAGGTCCATGATATCACTCACCGAGGAAGATGTTGTCAAGCGTTTATGTGGTTAAAAAGGAGGATTTTGCATGGCTGGATTTTTAAAAGCAAATCCGCCGCTTCGTTACAGGACGAGCGGCGGATGATGCTCAGAATTTTTTTGCTGCGGCCATGCGTTGTATGGCCAGAGGAAGAACAATGCCGACAAGACAGGTTGCTCCGGCAAGAAGTACCATGCCGTCAAGTGCCGGAGGAAGTGCCGGCAAGGTACCGTCGTGCCATGGCCATACCGTTCGCAGGGAACCGGCCATGAAGCCGATGAGAACGGCGTTCGTCTGCGTGGGATAGCGGCGGAAGCAGGCGGAAAGCACGCGGCTGAAGCTCATGAGCCCGCACAGTCCGCCCGCAATGAAGGTAAGCAGCACCGCCATGTCGAGGTGAACCACTGCGGAAAGAATGTAGGCGTACTGTCCCATGACCACCAGCATGAAGGAGCCGGAAATGCCTGGCAGTATCATGGCGCACAGGGCGATGAACCCGGCCATGAATATGCGGGGAAGCTCGTGGGAAGCCGTCATGGCCTCGGCCCCGGTGACGAACCACGCGGCGACGGCGCCGGCGGCAAGCAGGGCCATGTTTGCAACCGGCATGCGCTGCCCCCGCATCATGAGCAGTATGGATGAAATGATGAGGCCGAAAAAGAAGGCCCACAGCGCCTGCGGCCAGGCATGAAGCAGATACAGGGTAAGGCGCGCAAGACTGAAAATGGATGTGCCTATGCCCAGAAGAAGCGGCAGCAGAAAGCCCCATGGAATGCCGGCAAGGGCCTTTTTCCAGCGGCCGGTGAAAAACAGCCGGAAGAACGTGGCGTCAAAGGCCTTGATGCCGTTCAGAAGCTGATCGTAGATGCCGGTGATGAAGGCTATGGTTCCGCCGGAGACGCCGGGAACCACGTCGGCGGCCCCCATGGCCAGTCCGCAGAGAAGATAGCGCAGCTTTTCTCTCATGCCTTTTCACCCTTTATCACGCGCACGCGCAGGGGGCGGCGGGCCGGTATGCGGCGATAGCTGACGGTGGGAAAGCCCACCATGAGGCCGGCCAGAGGCTTGAGTCCCGGTTCCGTACCCATGGCCTCGCATACGGCAGCATCGAGAGCGGCCGCGCGCATGACGTATCCGGCCCAGCAGCCGCCGAGACCCATGGTCGGCAGAAGAAGGTCGAGCATGGAAACGGCGATGGAACAGTTGACGATGTCAAGGTCGTATTCTCCGCTGGCGCAGGCGAACACGGCGCAGGGCGCTCCCCGGAAAATGGGATCTGCGCCGCTTTCATGGGCACGAACCAGTCCTGCGAGGCGCTTGTCCTGGCGGAAGAGCGCTATGACGCGATCGGCCGCCCTGCGGAGCGTGTCCCTGCCTTCCAGCACCAGCCAGCTCACGTTTTCCAGGTTCTTTCCCGTGGGGGCGTAGCGAACCGTGTCGAGCGCCTGAAGCAGCACCTCTTCGGGAACGGCGCTTTCCTTGAATTCCCGGACGGACCGGCGGCTTTTTATGAGCGCCGTGAGACCGGCTTCGTCAGGCAGAGAAGAGAGGTTCGACAGCGTGTCGGGATCGACATCATCGAGCCATACGGCGGCTGAAGGACAGGCGGCGGCACAGTGTCCGCAATGCATGCAGTAGTCTTCATGATGAATGCTGACGCCTCCGCTCGTGACATGGAAGCAGTGAAGAGGGCAGACCCGGGCGCAGAGCCCGCAACGGACACAACGGGTATCGTCTATGCGTATCATGGCTTTTCCTGGAGGTATGTGCTAAGGAATGTCCGTGCAGCATAGAGGAAAATGCCGGAAAGGGGAAGCGTTCCCCGGCAGTTTTAAGGAGGGCCTCCGTTCGGCTTTTGTCCTTTTCTCCGGTCTTCTTGCTGTGCTCTGTTCAGGGAGCAGGAGCAGCGGGCGGAAGCGTTCAATGTTTCACCGTATGTGCCGCATCCTCCCGTAAAAGGAAAAAGGGATCATGGAATCGTTGACTCTGGTCGTGCTCGGCGCGCTGTTCGCCGTTCTGGGCTTTCTATGGGCGCTTTTTTGTGCCGTGCATGCGCTCCTTCACAAAAAGGATCCTCAGTCGGCGCTCGCCTGGGTGGCCAGCGTCATGCTGCTGCCCTTTCTGGGAAGTCTGGCCTATTCCCTGTTCGGCATCAGCCGGGCCGACAGTCTTGCCGGACGTCTTCTTGACGAGGCTTCAAGAAGACAGAATTCCTCGGATCGCGTGCTGGACCGTCGGTTGAATGCGGAGGAAGATGTCAATCTTCCCGGAGAGTGGGAGGCTCTTCGTGTGGGACGGGCCATTACCGGCAGACCCATGATGCGCGGCAACAGACTGGAGCTTCTGAAAAACGGCGAAGAGGCGTATCCGGCCATGCTGGATGCCATACGTCATGCCCGGCACATGGTATGCCTTTCCACCTACATATTTAAAGGAGATGAAACGGGGCGCGCCTTTGCCGAGGCTCTCGGCGAGGCGGCGGAAAGAGGCGTCGACGTCAGACTCATTGTGGACGGCTTCGGCGGCATGATCTATTCCCTGCGCAAGCCCTGGCGCAAGCTCGCTGCACGAGGGGTGAAGGTGCAGATGTTTCTTCCTCCCCGCCTGTGGCCTCCCATGTTTGCCGTCAATCTGCGCACGCACAGAAAGGTGCTGGCCTGCGACGGCAGCGTGGCATTTACCGGAGGCATGAACATAGGCGACCATCATCTGGTGAATCTGCCGAAACGCGGCCGGGTGCAGGACATTCATTTCCGCTGCACCGGGCCTGTGGCGGTCAGGCTTCAGGAAGCCTTTCTCATGGACTGGGCCTTTGTTTCCAAGCTTCCCACGCCTCCTTCCGGCGTGGATCCCGAGGAGACCGGCAACTCTCACTGCCGTCTGGTGTTCGACGGACTGGGGCGGCAGAGAGAGGACATCCATCAGCTGCTCTGCGGGGTGATATCTTCTGCAAGACATCGCGTGACCATATTCACGCCGTACTTCATCCCCCCCCGGGAACTCGCGGGCGCACTTGTCGCCGCCGTGCAGCGCGGCGTGCGCGTGGATATCATTCTTCCGGCCAAGAACAATCTTTTTTATGTGCATCACGCTTCTCGCCGCTATCAGCGGCAGCTTGCAAGCATGGGGGTGCGCATATGGTATCAGCCGCCGCCGTTTGCGCATACCAAGCTTCTTCTTGTGGACGACTGGTACGCGCTGTTCGGGTCGGCCAATCTTGATCCGCGCAGTCTTTTCCTCAACTTTGAGCTCAATGTGGAGGCTGCGGACCCCGATTTTCAGAAGGAGCTTTCCTCCTATGCCGACGAGGTCCTTTCCCGTTCCCGCATGATGACCCCGCAGGACTATGAAAGAATGAGTCTTGCCGCCCGTCTTTTTGATTCCGTCTGCTGGCTGATGAGTCCCTATATCTGAGGTCGGGAAACATAACGAAACATTATGAAAGACTTTCCCCTGTTGACTTCACAGGCAGATCACGTATCTGTGTATCATACGATACCCGAAGCTTTTCAAGGAGTTTTTCATGTCGCTGTTTGATATCCTGAATTCCCCTGAACTCAAGTCTGCGCTCGGTACCTTTGCGGACAAGGCTAAGAACGTCGCGTCCGACGTGACGGGTCAGGCGCCCGGCGGACTGGGAGGTCTGCTTGGAGCCGGGGCGCTCGGCGCGCTGATCGGCGGATTTGTTTCCAAAAGCGTGCTGAAGGATGCCGCGCTTGTCGGCGCGGGAGCCGTTGCCTGGAACTTCTATCAGAAATGGAGTCAGGGCAGGGAGCAGGGGCAGAATGGGCAGGCCGGTGGAGCCATTCCGTCTGCATTTCCTTCCGTGTCCGCAGAAGCATCCGTGGCCGCTTCCCCTGACGCCACTGCCATGCTCATGCTTCGCGCCATGGTGTATACGGCAAGGGCGGACGGGCACATTGACGCCACGGAGCAGGGACGCATTCTCAGACTTGTTGAACAGATGTTCCCCGGACAGAACATGACCTCCGTCATGAATGCTCTGATGACCGAACCCATTGATCCGTCAAGACTGGCGGCGGAAGTCCGTTCGCCCGAGCAGGGGGAGGACCTGTATCGGCTTTCCTGCCTCATCGTGGATGTGGATCATTTCATGGAAAAAAGTTACCTTGACGGACTGGCTCAGGCACTGCATCTTTCCTCTGAGCGTAAATTGTGCCTGGAGCAGGAAGTGGCAGGAGTCAGGCAGCAGCTTTTGCCTGGATAGAAGGCCGGGCGGTATGTCTGTCTGCTGTGTGTCGTTTCGCGGGAGTAGCGCAGACGGAACCGTGATGTGTTCCGTCAGCACCGCAGTCTTCGTTATTTTCCGGTGGAGAGTGCGGCCCTCGTTTGGTCTGAGCGCGGGGAGCGCCGGTCGGACAATGTCGTCATGCACGAAAACATGGACAGGGACAGGAAGGCAGTCTCATGAGAACATCATCTTTTTTGTGTGCAGGGGCGCTGCTGATGCTTCTGGGGGCGGCGTGTCCCGCCTTTGCGGAAGAGGAGCTGGCGCCGGGGTTCAACGACTGTATGGAAAAGTCGGGAGGCGTCACTGCGGATATGCTCATGTGTCTGAACGACGCCTATGATCACTGGGACACGGTCCTCAACGAAAACTACGTGGCCGCCATGAAATTGTGCACCGAAAGTGCGGATCCGAAGAGCTGCAAGGACAAGCTGCGCCGCGCGGAGCGGTTCTGGGTGCAGTACAAGGATGCCATGGCGGAGGCCCTTGCGGAATTTGAGGGTGGAGGTTCGGCAAGTACTGTCATGTCCTCGGACTTCATGGCCGGAGAAACGAAAAGACAGGCGCAGCTGCTGGGAAGTTTTCTTCCGAGAGAATGAGGCGTGACGTCTCCCGTACCCGTAGAAAACCGTTGCCGGGGCCTTTGTATTGGATGATACAGCGTAACGTAGCGATATCTGCGGGCCGACGGACGGAATGCCGACGACAAAATGCAAAAAGGGCGCGTTGGAACACGCGCCCTTTTTGCATATGGAGAAGAAGAGGAGGTCTTACACGTTAAAAAGGAAGTTCATCATGTCACCATCCTGAACGACATAATCCTTGCCTTCCACGCGAAGCACGCCAGCGGCGCGGCAGGCTGCTTCAGATTTGTATTTCATGTAGTCTTCGTAGCTGATGACTTCGGCGCGGATGAAGCCCTTTTCAAAGTCGGTATGGATGACGCCCGCAGTCTGCGGAGCCTTCCAGCCCTGGCGGAACGTCCAGGCGCGCACTTCCTTGGGGCCGGCGGTAAGGAAGCTGGCAAGGCCGAGCGTGTGGTAGCCCATGCGGATGATGTTCTCAAGACCGCTTTCCTTGATGCCGTAGGATTCCAGCATCTCCGCCTGCTCGGCGTCGGAGAGTCCCTGAAGTTCCTCTTCGAGGCGGGCGCATATCTTCACCATGCCGCATCCTCTG
This sequence comes from bacterium, assembly GCA_037230945.1. GTDB lineage: Bacteria > Desulfobacterota > Desulfovibrionia > Desulfovibrionales > Desulfovibrionaceae > Mailhella. Next base: position 1,740 of record JAXUUT010000070.1, on the reverse strand, counting down.
GATTCGGTCAGGGAACGAAGAGCCTTGACGTGTTCGTTGTCTTCTTCAAGACCGGCCTCGTCGACGTTGGCGCAGTAGATGAACTTTTTGGCCGTGAGCAGGGAGAGTTCGCGCCAGACCTGCTTGAATGCTTCGTTGAGCTCGGGCACCTCAAAGGTGGAGGCGCTCTTGCCTTCGCCAAGATGCGCAACCAGCGCTTCAAGCACGGGCTGGGCCTTCTGCATTTCCTTGTCGAATTTCGACTTCTTTTTCAGCGTGTCAAGGCGCTTTTCCGCGGTGTCGAGGTCGGCGAGCAGAAGTTCGGTTTCAATGGTGTCCACGTCGCGCAGCGGGTCGACGCTGCCGTCGACATGAGCGATGTTTTCATCATCGAAGCAGCGCACCACTTCCACGATGGCGGCGCACTCGCGGATGTTGGCCAGAAACTGGTTTCCGAGTCCTTCCCCCTTGCTGGCGCCGCGCACAAGACCGGCGATGTCCACAAAGTCCACGGTGGCATAGATGGTCTTGGCAGGCTTCACGAGCTCGGTAAGCGCGTCGACTCTCTTGTCGGGCACGGCCACGGTGGCCTTGTTGGGTTCTATGGTGCAGAAGGGGTAGTTGGCGGCTTCAGCGTTCTGCGCCTTGGTGAGCGCATTGAAAAGAGTGGACTTGCCCACGTTGGGCAGACCGACGATTCCCAGACTTAATGACATGACAGACTCCGAGGAAAAAACGGGACGTGCATCAGCCGCGCACGGCTATGTGGAGGTTGGCGACGCCCAGCGTGAAGGGGATGTGCTGAACAAAGGCGAAGCCCGCCTCGCGCAGTTCGTCGCTGAACGCCGCGGGTTTCGGAAAGTTTTCGATGGTCTCGGCAAAGTAGTCGTAGGCCGAGGTGGAATGACTGACGAGACCGGCAAGCTTGGGCATGACGTGGCGCAGATACCAGTGGTAGCACGGGCCGAACAGCGGCGTGGACACGGGCGCAAATTCCAGTATGCACGCTCTGCCTCCGGGCACGAGCAGACGATGCATTTCGCGCAGGGCATCCATGCGGGGCCGCACGTTGCGTATGCCGAAGGCGATGGTCACGGCGTCGGCGCAGCCGTCGGGCAGGGGCATGTTGCGGGCATCTGCCACCATGGTGGTCACGCGGGAGCGTTCGCCTGCCCGCATCTTGTGTTCTTCGCCGTAGCGGAGCATGGGTTCGCATATGTCCGTGGCATAGACGCGCAGCCCGGGATAGCGGCGGATGAGCGCGAGCGTGACGTCGAGCGTGCCCGCAGCCATGTCGATGACCGTGTTCGTGGGGCCGGGAACCACGGAGCGCACGAGATTGCGACGCCACCAGCAGTCGAGAAAAAGGCTGAATACGCGGTTCTGAAGGTCATACCACGGCGTCATGCGACCGAACATTTCAGACACGTTGCGGGTATGCTCATCGCCGGGGCCCTTGCCGGAAGCGCTGTCCGCAGGGCCGGGCTGTTCGGAGGATGCGGCGGCACCGTCGGAAGCGGGCTGTGAGGCGTCGGTCGGACGTTCGGACACCGGTTCCCTGCGCAGGCTTTCGTCTTCGGAAGTGTTCTGGCTCATTCTGCGTCTTCCTCCTGTTCGAGTTTTTCCCTGCCCTTCAGGGCCGTATCCATGACCACGCGGTAGATGGAAGGGAAGATTTCTTCAAAATTGCTGGGAGAAAGGCGCTGCGACTCAATGAATTTCACCGCAATTTCCTTGCTTACCTGCATGATTTCGCGTTCC
>JAXUUT010000138.1:0-4498 GCA_037230945.1 bacterium | reverse complement strand
ATCCAGTATATCAACATCAAAGCCCGGGTATTGAGGCTTGAACCTCTTTTCTTTCCACTCGGCCACTGTCATGGAACCTTTCGCCGCCTTTGTCATGGTATACTGAGGAAGCCCTTCCCTGTCAGAACGGACATTCACACCGTTCTGCTTGATGACAATATTAAATCCTTCAACTTCACCTATTTTCTTCTCTACATTTTTCACCTGGGGCATATATAATCTCCTTGATATACTGTTAAAATGTTAATAAAAGCAACAACCATAACCTTTTTGTAGTATACGCCAAATTTACATCCTGTCAATACATTTAAATAAAATTAATTTATTCTCCTATATTTTATATATAATACGTCATATTATACTTGTCAATGGATCAATATGCATATTTTTAGAAATTTTTGCGCGCACGAAATGATGGCTGCGTCCCGTATCTTGTCCAAATATACAGCGAAAACTCGCTCCTGCCTGAACCCGTTTTCCCCGGTCCGGCACGAAAAAGCCCTCCCGGCGGATGGCAGGGAGGGCTTCAAGTCAGGCATCAGGACGCGGGGAGTCCGGCGGGACGCGCAGGGCGCGGCTTAGACGCGCTTGCGGCCTCCGCCCATGCGGTAGCGTTCGGTGCAGGAGAGCACGGCCTTGCGCAGGCGCAGGGCGTGGGGGGTGACTTCCAGCACTTCGTCTTCGCGCATGAAGTTGAGGCACTGTTCGAGGGACATGGGGCGCACGGGGGTAAGGATGATGTTTTCATCGTGACCGGCGGCGCGCAGGTTGGTGAGCTTCTTTTCCTTGGTGACGTTGACGTCGATGTCGTTGTCGCGGCTGTGCTCGCCCACGACCATGCCTTCGTAGACCGGATCACCGGGCACGACGAAGAGGCGGCCGCGGGGTTCGAGGTTGAACAGGGCGTAGGCCACGGCGTTGCCGGGACGGTCGGCGATGAGGGAACCGGTCATGCGGGTGAGGAAGTCGCCACGGTAGGGTTCGTAGCCGCTGAATTCGGAGTTCAGGATACCGGTACCCTTGGTATCGGTGAGGAACTCGTCGCGGTAGCCGATGAGTCCGCGGGCGGGCACGGAGAAGGTGAGGCGCACGCGGCCGGTGCCGTTGTTGATGCAGTTGGTCATGCGGCCCTTGCGGAAGTTCAGCTTTTCGGTGACCACGCCCATGTAGATTTCGTCGCAGTCGATGGAGACTTCTTCAATGGGCTCGTACTTCTGGCCGTCGATTTCCTTGAAGATGACCTCGGGGCGTCCAACGGTGAGCTCGAAGCCTTCGCGGCGCATGGTTTCCACGATGATGGCCATCTGGAATTCGCCGCGGCCCTTCACGAGGAAGGCGTCTCTGTCTTCGGTGTCCTCCACGCGGATGGACACGTTGCGCAGGGCTTCGCGGTCGAGGCGTTCGCGGATCTTGCGGGCCTGCACGAGCTTGCCGTCGCGACCGGCAAGGGGCGAGGTGTTGATGCCGAAGCGCATGGACACGGTGGGATCGTCCACCTTGATGCGGGGAAGCGGCGAAGGATCGGCGGCGGTACAGATGGTGTCGCCGATGGTCACGTCCTCGATGCCGGCCATGACCACGATGTCGCCGGCGTCCACTTCGTCCACGTCGACCATGCTCTTGCCCTTGTAGACCTGGAAGCGGGTGGCGCGCAGCGGACGGGGGGTGCCGTCTTCGCCGATGCACACGAGGGCGTCCTTGGTGTGGGCGTGGCCGTTGCGGATGCGGCCCACGGCCAGACGGCCGAGATAGTCGGAATAATCAAGGTCGGCCACCAGCATGTGGAAGGGCATTTCAGGGTCGTAGGAGGGCGCGGGAATGTACTTCAAAATGGCGTCGAACAGGGGCGAAAGGTCCTTGCGCTCGTCGTTCAGGTTGTTCATGGCCACGGCGTCGCGGCCGATGGCGTAGAGCACCGGGAACTCGAGCTGGCTTTCGCTGGCGTCGAGGTCGATGAACAGGTCGTACACTTCGTTGAGCACTTCCTCGGGACGGGCGTCCTTGCGGTCGATCTTGTTGAGCACCACGATGACCGGCAGCGAAAGACCGAGCGCCTTGCGCAGCACGAAGCGCGTCTGAGGAAGCGGGCCTTCCGCAGCGTCCACCAGCAGGATCACGCCGTCGACCATGGAGAGGGCGCGTTCCACTTCGCCGCCGAAGTCGGCATGGCCGGGAGTGTCCAGAATGTTGATGCGCACGCCCTTCCAGCCCACGGCGCAGTTCTTGGCGGAAATGGTGATGCCGCGTTCACGTTCCAGTTCCATGCTGTCCATGAGGCGGTCGTCCACCACCTGATCGGCGCGGAACATGCCGCTCTGCTTGAAAAGACCGTCCACCAGCGTCGTCTTGCCGTGGTCGACGTGCGCAATGATGGCAATGTTGCGGAGAGATTCGTTACGGGCGAGAGAGCTCACGTTCGCTTTCCTTTGTTATAACTTGTTCTTCTGAATGTCACAGCCGCCGGATGCCGCATCCGCCGGACACCCGCAGAGAGCTTCCGACAGCTTCCTTCCGAAACCCGGAAAACCTGACGCCCGTCCCCGGAAAGGGCCGGAGCGGACGACACTGCGGCTCCTCGGCTGCATGATTGCTCTTTGAAACTGCGGAGTATAAATAAAGAATCCCGACTTTGCAAGCGCCCCGCCCCCCTCCCCGGTGCAGAAGCGGGGAGGGGCAAAAAGACGTTCCCCCCTTTACGGCGGCAGCGCTCAGGCATAGTCTCGAAGACACTGTGATGAACGTGCCCGGCAGGACGGCATCGTGCATTCTCTCCGAAGGCGGACACGCTCCTGCCTCATCCTTCCCGAGGCGCCGCCCTCCGCCGTCCTGCAGGCTGTACGGTCGCAGCCTTCCCGGCAGGGGAAGATTTCCGCTTTCTCACCTCTTCCGGAACGAAGGATCGTTCCGCCTTTCGGGGAGCCGTCATGCGAGTTTCCGGCCGTCGTCCGCTCATGGTGCTCATCTATCTGCTGTCGTTCGTGTCGGCCATCGGCAATCCCGTGGTTCTGCCGAGCCTGCCGTTCATCATGCAGGACTTTCAGCTCTCGCCCCTTGAGATGGGCATGCTCATTTCCGTGTACGCCCTGCCCGGCGTGTTCGTCATTCCGCTTTACGGCATGCTCAGCGACAGGCTGGGCCGTCGGCCGCTGCTTCTTGCCGCCCTTTTTCTGTGCGGCGCAGGTTCGCTCCTCTGCTGGGCCGCGCCCAGCTTCTTCTGGCTGCTCGTCGGCCGCGCCCTTCAGGGGCTCTCCATCACCCCGCTCGAAGCCATGAGCAACACGCTCGTCAGCGACATCGCGCAGGGCAAAGAACGCCTGAAGCTCGTCACCCGCGTGGCGGCGGTTCAGTATTTCAGCATTGCGCTCACGCCCGTCATCGTCACGTGGCTGCTCAATCTCGGCTCATGGCGATACGGCTTTCTCTTTGCCGTCCTTCTCGGCTTCGGCTCGCTCGTGCTCTGCCTGCCCGTCGAGATTCCCTACCAGCCTTCCCGAAGCGTCGACCTTCGACTGTACGGACGTCATCTGCGCGAGCTGCTCTCCTCCTCCCGCGTGCTTTCGCTGTTTTCCGTGCGCCTCGCTTCGGCCCTGCTCATCTTCGGAGCCGTGTATCCCCATCTGCCGCTCTTCGTCGACGAGGGCCTGCATCTGCCGCCTGAACACACCGCCATGCTCTTTTCCCTCTACGCCGCGGGAATGTTTCTGGGGGCGCTGCTCACGCAGTGGTGCACGAGCCGTCTTGCCCCCCGCACCATAGGCTTCCTGGGCGGACTTCAGCTTGCCGTTTCCATGCTGCTTCTGCTCACGGCCACCGGTCTGTGGCAGGCCTCTCCCGCCCTCCTTCTCGTGGGCACGGGCTCGGGCATGCTCAATTCCTGCTGCGCCGGACACGTCTCCCTCACCGCCACGCCGGACACGCGCGGCTCCATCATGTCCGCCTACTCCACCATGTTCCGGCTCGGTCAGTCCGTGGCTCCGCCGCTCTTCGGCCTGTGCTATCAGATCGGAAGCTTCAACGGCCTGTTCGGCTCCGGCCTCGCTCTTGCCGTCGCCCTCACCGTTGCCGCCGTGCTCTCCTTTGCCTACGCCGACAGGATGGAGCACTCCGGCAATCTGCCGACCCACGAGTGACGCAAGGGAATTTCCGCCCGCCCGCGTTCCGCCACCGCCGTCTGCTCCAGACACACCGTACGGACGCGAGACTTGCACGGTGGTCATTTTCTTCAACGCCGCGAGTGAATCGCGGCTACTCATGACCACCGGCGCGGGCTCCTGACGTCGCCCGGGGCCCCGGAGCGTTGAGAAAAATCCGAAAGGAAAAAAGAAGGCCCGCCCGAACTTCGAGAGACGGCAATCCTTTGCAAACAAAAGCCCTTTCTGGCTTCGAGAGACGGCAGTTCTGGCAAATGAAGGTTTCCCGGAGCGTTGAAAAACGCACGGCATAAATCTTCCCGTCCCCTTTGTCCTGCCGAACCGGCGAAGCCGGGAGGCAGAAACAA
>JAXUUT010000098.1:0-4542 GCA_037230945.1 bacterium | reverse complement strand
ACGTCATCAGCGTGGGCGACTGCGTAAAGGCTTCCAGCATCGTTCATGCCGTTCATACCGGATTTGATGCTGGTCTTACCCTGTAGCTGAAACAGTAATCATCTCCCGGGGTGGAAGAACATGTGCTTCTTCCGCCCCACTTTATTTAATTCTCCATGACTATTGCAGAGAACAGCCTGCCACTATATATTATCACGGCAAATTATATTCCCCGTCACACAGGCGATACCGGAAAAATACGGGAAGGAGATTTTAATGCGTCTTGAACAGCTGAGTTACCTCATTGAAATCACGCGGCTTCACTCCATCAGCAAGGCTGCGGAAACGCTGCACATCTCTCAACCTGCCCTTTCCGCGTCGGTCAAAAGTCTGGAAACGGAACTGGGCATTTCCCTGTTCAAGCGTACCAATCGGGGCATATTCCTCACTGCAGAGGGAGAAAAAATACACAGCGACGCTGTGGAAATACTCAACATCATCAACGGCTGGTACAATCAATACCAAGAACAGGAACCGGAAGGGGAAATACATCTGGCCTGTACGCCTATCATCAGCTGCTACATTACGCCGAACATCATCGTCCCCTTTCAGAAGCTTTATCCGAAGATCACCATATTCGTGCACAGTTCCCAATACTACGACATCATTGCCAAACTCAAGACAACAAGCGCCGACATCGCACTCACCACGCTTCCCGGCAACAACAAGCTTATTGAACAGATATGTGCCATGGGATGGGAATCCCAGCACCTGTTCACCGACGAACGACGCCTGTATTTAGGCGTAAAACATCCTCTGGCATCCAAAAAAAATTTGACGAAGGAAGATCTCAAGTCTCTGAATCTTGCCTATTATTCAGATGTGAGAGATCAGGTTTCCCGCAACTATGTTCCCTTTTTCGGTACGACCTACCGTCTTGCCAACAAGGAAGACATACTCGATCTCGTCATCAAGAACGAAGCCGCCTTCATCCAGCCCTGCCATCTTTTCCGTCATGACTACCGCGTCATGGAAAAGCTCATTGTGGAGCGTCCCATTCCTCTCACGGAAGTGGACAGCCGGGCCGAGGTGTTCGCCCTGCACGCACCGGAACTCTCCTCCATCGAAAAGCTCTTCTGGGACTATCTCATTGAACAGTTCTCCTGCAATCTCTGACAGCCAGCTTCCCCGCAGATCGACAGCGTCCATGAAGCAACTTCAACGTCTCCTTCTTGGACGCTTTTTCATGCGCCTGCGGATTTCTCCGCAGCTTACGCAGTCTTGCCGTTCCCCTTGCGACATTCTCCGGCCCGCAAGGAACTTCGCAACCTTTGTCCGCAAAAAGGCATGCACCTCATTGGTCAGCGCCATGCCCACTTTCAGTATCGAAAAAAGACGTCTGCACGCCCTTCTCTTTCCCAAAAGCAAAGTCGTTGGACAATGCCCTCGCCCATTAAAAAGGGGCGGAAAAATCTCCACCCCTGAAAGTTCAATACCCCCGGCCGGGGAGTCCAAAGTCCGTCACTGACCAAGCTCATCACCCGGCTGAAAACAACGTCGACTCCCCCTGAGGCTTTACGTCCTTTTTACCGGAGCGCACGGCCTTACATCCGCTGAATCCGTTTTCTGCCTACTGCTTTTTACGGGAATCGAGAATCTTCTGCACGGCGGCCTTTTCCATGGAAATATCAGCTCTGGGAGCCTTGTCTCTGCCGAGCATGACGCGAAAATCAGCGGCAAAATCGTAGCTCAGCTTCGCAGGCTGCTCGGAAATATAGGCGGCCTCGAACTCATCGTCGTAATGCATGACATAGAAATCACGGGCCAGAGAGCGCGCAGGAGCCATGAGCTCACCTTTGTCCATGAACGGTTCAGGGCAGTCCAGCACTTTGCCTTCCATGAGCATAAGAGGCCGCTCGGAGCCCATCTTCAGGGTCTTTCCCTTCCAGTTCACCACAGCCGTCTCACTCTTTCTGTCGAAAGAGACCGTCGTGCCCGGGAAAGCCACCGGGAGGAAGGACACAGGAAGGAAAAGCTCGCCTTTTCGTTCCATGGCCATGCCCTTCGGCATGTCCACCAGCGTGTTGTCCACATAGGCCCGCCCTGCACCGGCGGCTATGGCAACGGCATTGCGGTCGGCAAGCACGGGAGAGGCTGCCTTGGCACGAATGATCTTGCCTTCTTCACGGGCGAAGCAGGAAAGAAAATCCCAAAGAAGGTCAGAGCGCTCAAAACCGCCGCCGTGACCTTCGCCCAGCGTGGAGCAGGCCACATAGTCGCAGTTGTCAGCACCGGCATAGATGGCAAAGTTGCGCTTTTCATCAAGATGCAGCTTCGGCAGCGAGGTGCATCCGTTCTTCTCCAGCCACAACTTTTTCATGCTTTCATCCATCATGTGTCTGAGAGCCTGTCTCTCCGCCAGAGGAACCACTCTGTCATACTCACTCTGCGTAATGGAATACTGCTGATAGGTGGAAGGAAGCCCGGCCATGCTGTCAAGCTCGGCATGCAGACGCAAAGAAGGCACGGCATATCCGGGCCGCATACGAAAATCCCCGCTCTTCGGGTCCACCAGAACGGAAGGAAGCGTGGGACCGTCCGTAGGCGCTATGGCGGCAAGCTTGTCGGCGTGCTTGAAGGCGTAGGTCGTAGCCATATTGTCGCCCATGGAAACGCCCGTCAGATATATTCTGGATCGGTCTATGGCGTATTTTTTGCAGGTATCTTCAATGACGTAGTCAAGGTAGCTCACGTCATCCGGAGAATCGCTCCCCTTGCCGAGTTCCCATATATTCCACCATCTGGGAGGCATGGCTTCAGGATAAAGGACGATGAAGCCTTCACGTTCCGCCGTGATGTGCCAGGCGCTCGAATAATCCATGCTCGGTCCGCCGAAGCCATGCAGCGCCACCACCAGAGGAACAGGCCTGTCCCCTTTGCAGCGTTCCGGCACATAGAGCTTCCAGGTCCGCTGAAATCCGTCGATCTTCGCCTTTTCGGCAATGGTTGCCGCAGGAGCCACGGACCGCGGCTTTGCCTTCATGGCGGCAAGCCTCTTCCCAGGCATGTCGATATCCGCTTCCGCCCGGCACGGCAAAACGGAAAGCCCTGCGGCGGCAAGAAAAGCCAACGACAAAACAAGTCCTTTCATAAGACACCTCCGACAAGCTGAAAATGACTTCTGTCCGAAGAAACGGCCCCGCTACCTTCGGCAGAACAAGATCCATACGCAACTTTTCGTTCACCCGCTGCCTATTCCGGAACGCTGCGGCCCTAAAGCAAGAGGACAACTCCGCCATATCGGAATTTTCTGCGCTATTCTCCCGCTCGGACATTTTCATCATCAAGCAGTATGCCCCGCATGAGAAAGGCCATGAAAAGGGCAACTGCCGTGAGCGTCATCATGCTGCCGCTGTACGTCCAGAAGCCGAACTTTTCGTAGATGACGGCAGGAACATAGCTGCCGACGGCCGCGCTGAGATAGTAGAAGGTCAGAAACACTCCGTTGGTCACCGATCGCTCCGCATGGGAGTAGCGGTTCACCACGCCGGGCATGCAGCAGTAAAAGAAGGAGTAGCCGAAATTCAGGCATATCATAATGAAGAACAGCGCCACGGGCGAAGGCACGGCCATGAGCGGCAAGAATCCCAGAAATACGATGATGCCGAACATGACGGTACGCATTTCCGTACCGAAAAAGCGTATGAGCCTCGAAGAAAAGATGCCTACGCTTGCACAGAGGATGACGCCCACATACACAATGCTGATATCCAGTGCGGAGATGGAAGGATCTATTTCACGCAGACGGAAGGGCAGAATGTTCAGAAGAGAATTGTTGACCAAAACGATACAGGGAGCAATACAGAGCAGCCGGAGCATGCCCTTCTGACGGAAAAAACTTCCCAGCGCGCGAAAGTTCACCGTTTTCATGCCTGCCGTTTTCACTGCGGGCAGCATGATCGCACAGGGAACGGCCGAAAGCACCGTAACGGCCATGACGGCAAAGGACATTCTCCAGTTTCCCGTGATCTCTTCCGCAAAGCCCGCAATAACTCTGCCGGAAAAACCTCCGAGCATAAGACTTACGCTGTAATAGGCCATGTACTGCTGCAGAGTCTTCCCCTCCCAGCGCGAAGAAATGTACGTCATGGCGCAGAGGATGAGCGCCGGAAGAGAAACGCCCTGCATGAATCGCCCCAAAAGCAGTGCATGCCAGCCACCGCCGAGAGGCGCGGGCAGAAGCGCAAGCAGGTAGACAAGCTGTGCGGCCACGAGGGTGCGCACGAGCGGAAGCCTGTTGAGAAAGATTCCGTAAAAAATGGGAGAGAGCCCCAGAGGAAAGATGACGCAGGTCGTAAGCAGCGCCACTGTGGAAGGCGCCAGGGAAAACGTTTCCCGTATGGAAGGAAAAAGAGGCTGCGGCGCGTGATAGGCGGAAAATGCGCTGAAACATATCCACAAAATTGCCAGAAGCTCTCTGGGAAGCATCCTGCATTTCATTGTAACCCCCTGTCCTCCACGTATACATGCAATAAATGGGGCCCCACCGGCATAGCCGGTGGT
>JAXUUT010000124.1:0-4601 GCA_037230945.1 bacterium | reverse complement strand
AGGCTTCGCCTTTTTGGAACTCCCCGCATAGCGGGGAGTTTTCGACCTTAAAAAAGGACGCGGAGTCCTTCCGGTTGCTCCGCGTCCTGACAAGGCTTCTTCAACGGCACGCTAGAACTTCACGTGACGGGCGGCCTCCAGAGCCTTCGCAAAGTCTTCGTCGCTGTGGGCAAAGGAAAGCATATTGGCTTCAAAGGCGGAAGGCGCCATGAATATGCCCTGCTCGCGCATCTGCTTGTAGAACGTTTCAAACAGCTTCTGATCGGTGGTCTGCACGCTGGCAAAGTCCACAAGGGGAGCTTCCGTGAAGTACACGGTGAACAGGGAGGCGATGTGCGGGATCTGCACCGGAACGCCCTTTTCCTTGAGAATTTCCTGAAGCTCCTCCACAAAGGCGTGAACACGGGCTTCAAGGCCCGCATAGTCGGCATGCTTCAGAATGTTCAGCGTGGCCAGACCGGCCGCCATGGCCAGCGGATTGCCCGAGAGCGTTCCGGCCTGATAGACTTCGCCCTCCGGCGCAATGTGACGCATGATGTCGGCGCGACCGCCGTAGGCCCCCACGGGCAGCCCGCCGCCGATGATCTTTCCGAAGGTGGTGAGATCAGGCATGATGTCGAAACGGCCCTGCGCTCCGGCATAGGAAAGACGGAAGCCCGTGATCACTTCATCAAAGACCAGCAGCGCGCCGTACTTCGTGCACAGGTCCCTGAGACCGCGCAAGAATCCGGGCTGCGGCAGCATGAGCCCCATGTTGCCCGCCACGGGCTCCACGAACAGCGCGGCGATCTGGTCGGGCCATGCCTCGAAAAGAGCCTTGACGGCATCAAGATCGTTGTAGGGAGCAAGCAGCGTGTCGGCCACGGTCGCCGCGGGCACGCCCGGCGTACCGGGGATGGAAAACGTGGCCACGCCGGAACCGGCGCTGGCAAGAAATGCATCGCCATGACCGTGATAGCCGCCGATGAACTTGATCATCTTGTCGCGACCGGTCACGCCGCGGGCCAGACGCAGGGCGCTCATGGTCGCTTCGGTGCCGGAGTTCACCATACGCACCATTTCCACGGAAGGCAGCGCCGCGCACACCTCCTCGGCAAGACGCACCTCGTCCTCACAGGGGGCACCGTAGCTCGTACCGCGTGCAGCCGCCCGGCATATGGCGTCCGTCACCTCAGGATGGGCATGTCCCACCAGCATAGGCCCCCAGGAACCGAGAAAATCAATGACATCCTCGCCGTCGGCCGTGGTGAGATGAGAGCCCCTGGCATCGGCAATGAACAGCGGATCGGCATGCACGTTGCGGCAGGCGCGTACGGGACTGTTCACGCCGCCGGGAATAAGCTTCTGTGCGCGAACAAAAAGATCATGGGAACGCTCGGTATTCATATGTTGCTCCTGTTACTTCGACGGCTCCGCAAAGTACGTCATGGAAATCTTTTTCAGCTCTTTCAGGCTTTCCAGAATCTCGAACCTGTCCAGAACGGTGGTCCGGCGCAGATCTTCCACCACATCCAGGCAGTCCTGTTCGCTTTTGCCGTGAATCATGGTGTAGAAGGTATACTGCCATGCCGGGTAGGGGCTGGGACGATAATAGCAGTGGGAAATGCGCGGATGCTCGGCAGCCTTGCGTCCCACTTCGTCCACATCCTCCGGGGAAACCATCCACGCCACCATGGCGTTGTGAGTCCAGCCCGTACGCTGATGCTTGATGCTCGCACCGAACCGACGGATGGCTCCCGAATCCTTGAGTCTCAAAAGAAGCTCGAGCACTTCCTGTTCCGTGGCGCCGGTGGCGGCAGCCATGTCCGCATAGGGGGTAAGAGAATCGGGTATGCTCTTCTGAGCAATGCGAAGAATGGCCTGTTCCTTGTCCGTAAATTCCATGGCAAGCCCCGTTATGGTGAAGAAATTCGACGGGCAGTATAGCCGCAGGCCCCACAGGACGCAAGAGAGCGGGGTCACATGCGCGGGAAAAACGACGTTTCCTGAAACGCGCCGCAAAAATTCGTTTCCCCCAAAAACAGGAAGCGGGAATCGCTCCGACCCCCCGGAACGATTCCCGCATGGATTGCATGGACACGCTCCATGCAGATCCCGTCTTCCTTCTTACGGAAGCATCCAGCTCAGGAAGCCTGCCTGACAGTAGGCAAGCACGCAGAGAATGAGCGTCAGGGCAATGCTGTGTCCCAGCGCAAAGCGGAACAGATTGCCTTCCTGTCCGACCATGTTGGTAGCCGAGGTGGCCACGCTGATGGACTGGGGAGAAATCATCTTGCCGGTCACGCCGCCCACGGCGTTGGAGGCAACGGCGAGTTCAGGCGGAATGCCCACGGCCGTGGCGGTGGTGTGCTGCATGCTGCAGAACAGCGCGTTGGACGAGGTGTCGGAGCCGGTGAGGAACACGCCCAGCCAGCCGATGAGGGGGGCGAAGAAGGGGAAGAAGCTGCCGGTCTTGGTGAAGGCAAGGCCCAGCGTGGAGCTCATGCCGGCATAGTTCATGAGGAAGGCCAGACCGAGCACGCTGGCAATGGTGAGAATGGGGAAGCGAAGCTGATGCAGCGTGGTGAAGAAGCACTTCACGGCCTTGGCGTAGGAGTAGCCGGGCATGAGCGGCACGGCAATGAAGCCGGAAAGCAGAATGGCGGTACCGCCGGCGGACACCCAGCCGAAGGTGAACACGGCCGCATAGGGAGCCTCAGTGGCCACGATGGGGGCCGCACGATTGACCATGCCGTCAAGCAGAGGCCAGGAGAAGCTGGGCGCGGAAATGCTGTTCAGCACGGCCTTGAACTGCGGCAGGCCCCACAGGAACACCATGACGGCCAGAATGAGATACGGACCCCAGGCGCGCAGGACGACCTTGCCGGAATAGCCGGGACCATCGGTGCTGATGGCGGGATCTTCCGCAAAGCGGAAAATGGAGCTGGGCTTCCAGTAGCGAAGCAGAACGAGCAGGCCCACGATGGTGGCAATGGCCGACATGATGTCGGGCAGGGTCGGGCCATGGAAGTTGGCGAAAATGAACTGGGCACCGGCAAAGCACACACCGGCAACCAAGATGGCGGGCAGAATTTCCATGGAACGACGGACGCCGCACATGACGATGCTCAGCCAGAAGGGAATGATGATGGCAAGCAGCGGAAGCTGACGAGCAGCGACCTGGCTGATGAGGTTGGCATCCATGCCGGACACGCTGGCCGCGGTAAGCACGGGAGCACCGATGGCACCGAAGGCCACGGGAGCGGTGTTGGCGATGAGGCAGAGACCTGCGCCGTAGATGGGATTGAAGCCGAGGCCGGCAAGCATGGCCGCGGTAATGGCCACGGGGGTACCGAAGCCGGCCGTGCCTTCCAGGAATGATCCGAACGCAAAGGCGATGAAAATGGTCTGAAGTCTGCGGTCGGGAGTCACACGGGCCAGAGAATCCTTGATGATTTCAAACTCGCCGGACTCCACGGTCATGTTGTAGACCCAGACGGCGGTGATGACGATCCAGATGATGGGGAACAGACCATTGGCAACGCCGAGTCCGACGGAACTGATGGCCGTGATCACGGGCATGCGCCATATGAGAATGGCGATGATGAAGGCGGAAGCGAGTCCGGCCAGCGCAGCAATGTGCCCCTTGGCACGTTTTATGGCCAGCATATAGAGCAGAATGACAAGCGGTATGGCCGCAATGCAGGCTGATACTACTTCGCTGACGACTGGATCATAGACTTGGGTCCACGCCATGATACTCCCCCATTGAAATTAAAATGATCATCACAACGGATGCCTTTCTGAAAAAAGCATCTGAATAAGCCTATAATGATAGGATTATAAAAAATAAAAAATCTTCGCAAGGGCGGAAGACAAGCGTAAAAAGAAACAACAATTATTGAAATTTTAATAACGCATTTTTCATGAAAATAAAATTCTTTTTTGTATAACATACTGTTATCTATTATTTTTAATTATGATTTTCTCATTTTGACACCAAATGTCCCACTTTCGTCATCTTCTCGTAAAAACACCATAAAAACATATCTTTCAAGTAGGTTATCAACTGTCTTCTTTTTAACGTTGATTTTGTGATTTATTTCCTTATATCGAATTTTCAGAACCATATTCCCGTGATTATCCGCATGATTATCAGAAGAGGGCCCGAACACTGGCATGAGACGGCCCTTTTCCGCCCCTTCGTCTTGATAAAGAGAACTGCCTGCCGGCCTCCTCACGTCAAGCTTGTTCTTTCCCGCCCTCAGGGCACCACAAAAACAACCTCATTCCCCAAAAGTTTTCTCTTGTCCTCATTTATCAAGAACAGACGATGCGTTCATCAGCACTTTGCCTGCCGGCCTCCGGAACACGGGTACGGAGACACGGCAAAACCGTCATGCCTCCAATGTAAAGGCATCGTCCCGCAGCTTCTCAGAAGAGCAAAAAACAGACTGCTGTTCCTGCACTCGTCCAGAAAAAATTTCTCGTCTCCGCTTTTCCGGGACGAAACACCTGTCTTTCTCCTGCAAAAACTGAAAAGTCGCCCATGAAACATGACCGTCTCCTTTCAAGCCCCCTCTCCTGCGCCATTCATGAAGAAAGCATCCCTTGGAAGGGAA
>JAXUUT010000052.1:0-27105 GCA_037230945.1 bacterium | reverse complement strand
TCGTTCGTCTCTATTTTTTGGGTTGTGGTGTGGGGGGTGGTGGTTGTGGCACCTTCCCTCTTCATCCCTCCCCGCCCCCCCCCCCCCCCCCCGCCTCTGCTAATCTTCAAAAAAGATAGGCGGCACGTCCGCGAGGGTGGCGACCATGACGGCCTTGATGGTGTGCTTGCGGTTTTCGGCTTCGTCGAAAACGATGGAGTTTTCGGATTCAAAGACTTCTTCCGTCACTTCCAGGGCGTCGAGGCCGAACTTCTGATAGATGGCTTCTCCCACGGCGGTTTCGCGGTTGTGGTAGGCGGGCAGGCAGTGCATGAACTTGCAGTCGGGGTTTCCGGTGAGTTCCATGACGCGGGCGTTCACCTGGTAGGGCAGAAGCTGCTCGATGCGTTCCTTCCATACGTCGTCGGGCTCGCCCATGGACACCCACACGTCGGTGTAGATGAAGTCGCAGCCCTTCACGCCTTCGGCCACGTTGTCGGTGCGCACGATTTCGGCTCCCGACTTTTCGGCTTCGGCAAGGCACATGTTGTAGATTTCGTCGCTGGTCCGGAGCGAGGCCGGGGCCACGGAGCGGAATTTCATGCCCATCTTGGCTGCGCCCATCATGAGGGAATTGCCCATGTTGTAGCGGGCGTCGCCGAGGTAGGCGAAGGTGATTTCCTCGAGAGGCTTGTCGCAGTGCTCCATCATGGTGAGGAAGTCCGCGAGAATCTGCGTGGGATGCGCTTCGTTGGTGAGTCCGTTCCACACCGGCACGGGGGAGAATTCGGCCAGCTTTTCCACGATGTTCTGACCGTAGCCGCGGTATTCTATGCCGTCGTACATGCGGGAGAGCACGCGGGCGGTGTCGGCCATGGATTCCTTCTTGCCTATCTGCGAGCCGTCGGAAAGATAGGTGGCGTGCGCGCCCTGATCGTAGAGAGAGGTTTCAAAGGCGCAGCGCGTGCGGGTGGAGGTCTTTTCGAACACCAGCGCCACGTTCTTGCCCTTGAGGAACTGCGGTTCCTTGCCGTCCTTGCGGAGCTTCTTGAGGCGGGCGGCGAGGCGGAGGAGATAGGCGAGTTCTTCCTTGCTGAAGTCGGCGATTTTCAGAAAGTCACGATTCTTGAGGTTGATCATGGAAGGCTCCTTGAAGGCTGGCATCAGAAGTGCAGCATCATGCCGACTTCGTCGCATTTATAGAATTTGGGGCACTTGCTGCATTCGGCCCAGACCACGGGAGAGAGGGTGTCGCGGTCCACGGCAGAGAAGCCGAGGGACGAGAAGAAGCCCGGGGCCAGCGTGAAGGTGAACACGTGAGCCGCGCCGAGATTGCGGGCGTCTTCGATGAGATCCTGCACGAGCAGTCTGCCTATGCCCTTTCGCTGAAGCTGCGGGTGCACGGCCACGGAACGCACTTCGGCAAGGTCTTCCCACAGGACGTGCAGACCGCCGCAGGCAAGCACGGTTTCCCTGCCGTTCATCGTTGCGGTGATGACCCGGTAGTCCTGAATGTTCTGATAGAGATAGAGCGGGCCTCTGGCCAGCATGATGCGCGCTGAGGCGAACTCGTTGATGAGATTGGACATGCCGTCCACGTCCTGTATTCTGGCCTTGCGGCTCGCGAGCTTTTCCGGGAGCGACAGGCCGCTGATGTCGGGCAGCATGGACTGTTCGCCGGAAACGGCCGCCTGCGGAGCGGAAGCGAAACGATGCATGGGGATCCCCCTCTGAAAATAAGATGAGTCAGAAAAAATAGCGCCGTTCACCCGCGTTTGGCAAGGGTTTGAGCCCTCCTGCGCCGTTTTTCCCGGCATGGGCACATTCAGAAAGCATTTGCGCGCCATGAGGGATTCTGCTATGCTGACTCCCGCTCTTGTGATTTTTTAAACACGGTGGCAGAATGTTCCCGACGCCGGACGGAAAAGGCTGAGCCGTCCGCATGACCCGCGTCACCTTGCGAGACATTCACCGAAAGTCCCGGACATCCGGGCAAAGGAAAGGAATTATGAAAAAGGTAAGAGTTGCTATCAACGGCTTCGGCCGTATCGGTCGTCAGGTCTTCCGCGCCATGTACGGCAAGTATGCCGACAGCGCCGAAATCGTCGCCATCAATGACCTGATGGACGCCAATACCAATTTCCATCTGCTCCAGCACGACACCTCCTACGGCCCCTCCGCCTTCACCTGCGAAGTGGCTTCCGAAAAGACCTCCGTGGGCGGCGTTGACTACACCATGGTGAAGGTCGGCGACTGGAACGTGGCCTGCCTTGCCGAGCGCGATCCCAACAACCTGCCCTGGAAGGACCTGGAAGTGGACGTGGTGGTGGAATCCACCGGCATCTTCCGCAGTGCTCCTCAGGCCGCCGTGCATCTGGAACGCGGCGCCAAGAAGGTCATCATTTCCGCTCCCGCCAAGCAGCCTGACCTCACCGTGGTCATGGGCGTGAACCAGGACATGTACGATCCCGCCAAGCACAACATTCTGTCCAACGCCTCCTGCACCACCAACTGCCTCGCTCCCGTGGCCAAGGTCATGCATCAGGAATTCGGCCTCAAGCTCGGCAACATGGTCACCGTGCATTCCTACACCAACGACCAGCGCATCCTTGACCTGCCCCACAAGGATCTGCGTCGCGCCCGCGCTGCCGCTCTGAACATCATTCCCACCAGCACCGGCGCCGCCAAGGCCGTGGCCGAAGTCATTCCTTCCCTCAAGGGTCGCTTCTCCGGCTATGCCCTGCGCGTGCCCACCCCCACCGTGTCCATCGTGGACTTCTCCGCCATTCTTGAAAAGTCCACCGATACCGAAACCCTGGTGAACGCCTTCCGCGCCGCTTCCGAGACCTACCTCAAGGGCATTCTCGGCGTGAACGACCTTCCCCTCGTTTCCATGGACTTCAAGGGCGATTCCCGTTCCTCCATCGTGGAATCCGAATACTGCACCGTGCAGGACGGCACTCTCGCCAAGGTGGTGAGCTGGTACGACAACGAATGGGCGTACTCCGTCCGCGTGACCGACCTCATCCACTACATGCAGAGCAAGGGTCTCTAAGACCGGCTCCGCGGCAGCGGAACAACGGATTCGCGCCGTGAGGCGCAACCGGCAGACAGACAGGCCGCCGCTCCGAAAAGGGGCGGCGGCTTTTTGCGGATTCTTGCTTAGACGAAACGCACGGGGCATACTGCCGCCATGAAATTTTTTCCCAGTCAGTTTTCTCTGTTGAGCCAGGGCAAGGGAGCGAGAAGAAACTTCGGCTACTTCTTTCGCGTCATCTTCATCCTTACCGTATTCGTGGCCGTGTTCAGCGTCATGTTTCACTACATCATGGAATATGAGGGCCGCGACTACTCTTGGATAACCGGCCTGTACTGGACGCTCACCGTCATGTCCACGCTGGGATTCGGCGACATCACCTTCAATTCCGATCTGGGACGGGCGTTTTCCATCGTGGTGCTGCTCACGGGCATCGTAGGACTGCTCATCGTCTTGCCGTCTTCATTCATTCAGTTCGTCTATACGCCGTGGCTCGAGGCGCAGAAGAAGAAGGAAGTGCAGCACAGCCTTCCGGCGTCGGCGCGCAATCACATCATCATCGTGGGCGTGAGTCCCGTGGCGCGCAACCTCGCGCAGGTGCTCGCCCGCTACGGATTCCACAGCGTGCTTCTGTGCGCCACCACCCAGCAGGCGCTGGATCTCATGGATCTCGGCCTGCACGCCGTGGTCGGCGACTACGACGATGTGGAGGTCTACCGGGGACTTCACGCCCAGAATGCGAGGCTCGTGGTGGCTCTCGACACCGACGTGCGCAACATCAACGTGGCCTTCACCCTGCGGGAGCTCGACAAGAACGTTCCCATGGTGTCCCGGGCCGAAAAGGACGAGTCCATCGACATTCTCAAGCTTGCGGGCTGCTCCTCGGTGTTTCAGTTCCGCAAGTCTCTTGGCCGCTCCCTTACCCGCCGCGTCATCACCGACAAGCTCAGCGTGAGCCCTCTCGTGACCTTCGGCCCCCTCGTCATTGCCGAGGCGCCGGTGAAGCAGACGTCGCTTTCCGGCATGACGCTCAAGGAAAGCAACCTTCGCGGCAGAACGGGCGTCAACGTGGTGGGTCTCTGGGATCACGGCGTGTTCGAGCATCCCGGCCCGGACACCGTGCTTGCGGAACACAAGGTGCTCGTCATGGCCGGCTCGAAGGAGCAGATGGCCGCGTTCTCCCGCGAGCTTGCGCGGGAAAGGCCGGAGGAGGCGAAGCCTGCGGGACGCGCACCCGTGCTGGTCATCGGCGGCGGACGCGTGGGCACGGCCGCGGCCATGGAACTGAAGGCACGCGGGCTCGACGTGGTGGTTGTGGACCGCGCGAACATCGCCTCGCGCATACCGGGCATACGCGTGCAGATAGGCGACGCTTCCGATCCGTTCACGCTGGAGCAGGCCGGCATCAAAACCTCTCCCTCCATACTCATCACCACTCACGACGACGACACCAACATCTACCTCACCATCTACTGCCGCCGCCTGCGTCCCGACGTGCAGATCATCACGCGCACCAATCTCGACCGCAACGTGCACGTCCTGCACATGGCGGGCGCGGATCTCGTGCTTTCTCTGGCGTCCATGGTGTCCAGCCAGATCATCAATCTTCTGGAGCCGGGCAGGGTGTTCATGCTCAACGAGGGGCTCAATATTTTCCGGGCCGTGGCCGGCGAGGGACTGGCGGGGAAGAATCTCGTGAACAGCGGCATACGCAGGAATCTGCGCTGCAACGTGGTCGCCGTGAAGACGGCCCGGGGAGAAATGCTGGTGAACCCCGATCCCATGCGGGTGTTTCAGGCTGCGGACGAGCTTTTTCTCATCGGCGACGCGGCGTCGGAAACGGCCTACTACGAGACCTACTGGCCGGACAGGGGGCATCGGGACCGGGAATGCGATCCTACCTGCGGCGACGAGTTGCGCCATGAGCCGGGGCAGGGGTGGTTTGCCTGAGGTGCGCCCGGCCGGAAATTTTTCGGAAAGGAACGCTCATGGCGCGAGAGACGGAATGCGCTGCGGCGATCTTTCCGTGAACGGCGAATTTAACCTCGCATGATGCTTAATAAAATGACTTTTTTCCCCGCGGCGGTCCCGGAGCGGAGAAAAACGAAAATTTTTTAAAAAAAACTTGACTGCCGGGGTCTTGAAAGCTACAAATAGACCTCGCCCATGTTATGGGCATTTCCCTGGACGGCAGGGAAGGACAGATGGAATCTGTCCTGCTGTACTCTGAGCATTCGATCAGGGTTTTGACATTTGCAGGCGTCGCACATGCCTAAGATGTCAGACCTCGGCAATTCGGGACTTCGCGGATTGCAGGGTTTTCCGGTGGATGGGCAATCCATGCGCCGGGTGTGTGTTGGCTCCTGCGGGACCACCTGTTTGACGGAAATGAACTTTCCGGACAGGCCAGGTTGGCGACCAGGATCGGCTAGTATGGACTTTTGCAGGGCTCGAACGGTTGCCATTGGTTCCGTTCTTCTCTTTATCCCCCGCATACATATCCATGAGCCGAACGACTTTGATGCTTTTCAAAGGCGTTTTTGGTCGTTGCCTGACTTTAGGTGTAGGAACGAAGGGCGCTTCTTCACGCAAGGTGAGCGTAAGAGTGCCTCATGAAATGACCGGCTCCTTGCCCGGTCAGCCGCCCTTTCGGCGGTGGATTCTCCGGCTGAAATACTCCGACAGGGATCAGCCGGAGCGGGTTTGCCAGAAAATGGAGATTCGCAATGACGACAGTTGGCAGTGATCGTATCCGTATCAAGCTTAAGGCTTACGATTACCGCATCCTGGACAAGGCTGTGGCGGAAATCGTGGACACTGCGCGCAATACCGGCGCTGGTGTGGCTGGGCCTATTCCTCTGCCCACCAACATTCACAAGTACACGATTCAGCGCTCGGTCCATGTGGACAAGAAGTCCCGTGAGCAGTTCGAGATGAGGGTCCACAAGCGCCTTATGGACATCCTCGACCCCACGCAGCAGACCGTGGACGCTCTGGGCAAGCTTTCCTTGCCCGCCGGCGTGGATGTGGAAATTAAGCTCTAGAGAGGGGCGTCATGTCTGAAAAAATGGGTATTATTGGACGAAAGCTGGGCATGACCCGTATTTTCGCCGATGACGGCAGCGCTGTTGCCGTTACCGTGGTCAAGGCAGGTCCCTGCCCCGTGACCCAGGTAAAGACGGTGGAAAACGACGGCTACAACGCTCTTCAGATCGCCTTTGAAGAAGTGGCTGAAAAGAAGGTGACCAAGGCTATGCGCGGTCACTTTGCCAAGGCCGGCGTGGCTCCCTGCCGCGAAGTTCGCGAGATCCGTCTCGCCGAACCGGCCACCGTTGAAGTCGGCCAGGTCCTCACCGCCGAAGTGTTCGCCGCCGGCGACACCGTGAAGGTGACGGGTACCAGCATTGGTAAAGGTTATCAGGGCGTTATGCGCCGTTGGAACTTCCATGGCATGGACGATGGCCATGGCGACGAAAAGGTGCATCGTTCCGGTGGTTCCATCGGTAACAACACCTTCCCCGGACATGTGTTCAAGGGTAAGAAGATGGCCGGTCAGTGGGGCGCCGAACGCGTGACCACGCAGGGCCTGAAGATCGTGGAAGTTCGCCCCGAGGATAACGTCATCCTTATCAAGGGTGCCGTGCCCGGACCGAAGAACGGTCTGGTGCTGGTGCGCAAGCAGTAGTGCGCAACACAGGAGATGAAGCAATGGCTGTTATGAAAGTATACGATCAGAACAATCAGGAAGCCGGGGAAGTCACCCTCGCTCCCGAGGTGTTCGAAGTCGAAGTGAGGCCGGAGATTCTGAACCTTGTGGTTCGTGCCTATCGCGCCGCCCAGCGTGCCGGTACTCACGCCGCCAAGACCCGTGCCTTCGTGTCCGGCGGCGGCAAGAAGCCCTTCAAGCAGAAGGGCACTGGCAATGCGCGTCAGGGTTCCAACCGTTCGCCCATCATGCGTGGTGGCGCGATCATCTTCGGACCCCAGCCGCGTGACTACAGCTTCAAGGTCAACAAGAAGGTGCGCGCTCTGGCTCTGCGCATGGCTCTTTCCTCCCGCGTGGCCGACGGCCTCAAGGTGGTCAAGGGCATCGAACTTGCCGAAGCCAAGACGAAGCTCTTCGCCGGCGTTGCCAAGAACCTTGGCCTGACCAAGGCTCTCGTGGTGGCCGCTCCCGAAGAAAACGGCGTGAACCCCACGCTGGCTCTCGCCGCCCGCAACCTCCCTGGTATCACCCTCGTCACCCCCGATGCCGTGACTGTGTACGATGTGCTCAATTGCAAGCAGCTCGTGGTGCTGGAAGGTGCTCTGCCCCATCTGGAAGAGAGACTGAAGTAGTCGCTCGCCTTGAAAGGAATGGACATGGATTACACTAAAATTCTTCTTCGGCCCGTGGTGACCGAAAAGGCCACCGCCCTTCGTGAAGAAGGCGTGTACGCCTTCTTCGTCGATACCAAGGCCAACAAGATCGAGATCGGTAAGGCAGTGGAAGAAGCCTTCAAGGTCAAGGTCACGAATGTCAATGTCATTACGGTCAAGCCGCGCCGTCGCGTGCGCCAGGGCCGCGTGAAGGGCCGCATCCCGGGCTATCGCAAGGCCTATGTGACCCTCGCCGCTGACAACAAAATCGATTTCTTCGAGGGAGTCTAGTCAATGGCTGTTCTGAAGATGAAACCGACCTCGGCTGGACGTCGTTTCCAGACTGTGTCCGACTTCGCTGAGATCACCAGATCCACGCCGGAAAAGTCTCTCACCGAAGGTCTTACCAAGAAGAGCGGCCGCAACAACAACGGCCGCGTTACCAGCCGTCGCCGTGGCGGCGGTCATAAGCGCCTGTATCGCATCATCGACTTCAAGCGCGACAAGATGGGCATTGCCGCCCGCGTCGCCGAAATCGAATACGATCCCAACCGTACCGCCCGCATCGCTCTTCTGACCTATGCCGACGGTGAAAAGCGCTACATTCTCGCTCCCGTGGGCATTCAGCAGGGCGACGTGATTGAAGCCGGCGACAAGGCCGACATCAAGCCCGGCAACGCTCTTGCCCTGAACCGCATCCCCGTGGGCACCAACGTGCACAACATCGAGATGCATCCCGGTCGCGGCGGCCAGATGTGCCGTGCCGCCGGTACCTATGCCCAGCTCGTGGGCAAGGACGGCAAGTATGTCATCCTCCGCCTGCCTTCCGGCGAAGTTCGCAAGGTGCTTGGCACCTGCATCGCCACCGTCGGTCAGGTCGGCAACGTGCAGCATGAAAACATCAGCCTTGGCAAGGCCGGCCGCAACCGCTGGTTGAGCCGTCGTCCCAAGGTCCGCGGCGTCGCGATGAACCCTGTCGACCATCCTCTGGGTGGTGGTGAAGGTCGCAGCTCCGGTGGTCGTCATCCTGTGACTCCCTGGGGCATTCCTACCAAGGGCTACAAGACCCGCGCAAAGAAGAAGCCTTCCGGCCGTCTCATCATCAAGAGCCGCGGTCAGAAGTAAGAGGAGCCGGACATGCCCAGATCTCTTAAAAAAGGTCCCTTTGTGGACGGCAGCCTCATGAAGAAGGTAGACGCGGCCGTTGCCAGCAACGACCACAAGGTCATCAAGACCTGGTCCCGCCGTTCCATGATTCTGCCTGAAATGGTTGGTTTGACGTTCGCCGTGCACAACGGCAAGAAGTTCATCCCGGTCTTCGTGACGGAAAACATGGTCGGTCACAAGATGGGCGAATTCGCGCCCACTCGTACGTTCCACGGCCACGCTGCGGACAAGAAGACGAAAGCGGTCAAAAAATAGCGAGTAACGTTCATGGAATCGAAAGCAATCTGCAAGTTTCAGCGCGTTTCTCCCCGCAAGACCCGTCTGGTTGCCCAGAACATCAAGGGTCTTCCTGTGGAAGATGCCCTGAACCAGCTCAAGTTCACGCCCAACAAGCCTGCCGGTGTTCTTTACGGAGTGGTTCGTTCGGCGCTGGCCAACGCCTCCCAGTTCCCTGGCATTGATGTGGACTCCATGTACGTCAAGGACGTGGTGGTCAACGAAGGCCCCACCTGGAAGCGCTTCATGCCTCGTTCTCAGGGTCGTGCTATGCACATTCGCAAGCGTACCAGCCACATTACCGTAATTCTCGCGGAAGGACAGGAATAGGCTATGGGTCAGAAAGTACATCCTTACGGCTTCCGTTTGGGATATAATAAGAATTGGCAGTCTCGCTGGTTCAGCAAGAAGGAATACGCTTCCTTCGTGTTTGAAGACCACAACATCCGCAAGTACGTGAAGAAGCTTCTTTACAGCGCCGGTGTTGCCAGAATCGAGATCGAACGTTTCGGCGGACGCATCCGCCTCATCCTTTCCACCGCCCGTCCCGGCATCGTCATCGGCCGCAAGGGCGCGGAAATTGAAAAGCTTCGCGCTGACCTCAAGAAGAAGTTCGGCCGTGACTTCACTCTCGAAGTGAACGAAATCCGCCGTCCTGAAATCGAAGCTCAGCTCGTTGCCGAAAACATCGCCATGCAGCTGGAACGCCGCGTTGCCTTCCGCCGTGCCATGAAGCGCACCGTGCAGATGGCCCGCAAGTTCGGCGCCGAAGGCATCAAGATTTCCTGCGCCGGCCGTCTCGCCGGTGCCGAAATCGCCCGCTCCGAATGGTATCGTGACGGCCGCGTGCCGCTTCAGACCCTGCGTGCCGACATCGACTTCGGTTTTGCCGAAGCCCACACCACCTATGGCCTCATCGGCATCAAGGCGTGGGTTTACAAGGGTGAAATCCTTGATAAAGAGGTTGAACAATAATGCTTGCTCCCAAGAGAATTAAATTCCGCAAGTGGCAGAAAGGCCGCCTGCGTGGCCCGGCCAACCGTGGCGCTACCATCGCGTTTGGTGAAATTGGCCTGAAGGCTGTCGAACATGGCAAGCTTTCCAGTCAGCAGATCGAAGCCGCCCGTATCGCCATGATGCGCCACATCCGCCGCGGCGGCAAAGTCTGGATCAGGGTGTTCCCCGATCATCCCGTGACCGCCAAGCCTCTGGCCACTCGTCAGGGTAGCGGTAAGGGTGCCCCTGTGGGCTGGTGCGCACCGGTCAAGCCCGGCCGCGTGCTGTATGAAATCAAGGGTGTCGACCTTGAACTTGCCAAGCGCGCCCTCACGCTGGCCAGCCACAAGCTGCCTGTGAAGACCGTGATCGTGGTGAGAGAGGGGGCCTTCGAATGAAAATGAAGGAAGTTCGCGAAATGAGCGTCGAGCAGCTCCAGGCGAAGCTGACTGAACTGCGTCAGGAACTTTTCAACCTGCGCTTCCAGCATGCCACTGCTCAGTTGGAAAAGACGGCGTCCATTCCGGCCACCAAGAAAGATATTGCCCGTGTGCTGACGGCTCTGGCCGCGGCCGCGAAGAACTAGGAGCGGATATGAACAGCGCAATCGAACAGCGCAACGGCAGAACGCTCGTCGGAACTGTGATCAGCGACAAGTGCGACAAGACCATTGTCGTCCTCGTTGAAACTCTGGTTCAGCATCCGCTTCTCAAGAAGTACATTCGTCGGCGCAAGAAGTTCACCGCCCACGATCCTATGAATGAGTGCGGCATCGGCGACAAGGTCAAGATTGTGGAATACCGGCCCATGAGCCGGAACAAGCGCTGGCACCTGGTGTCCGTGCTTGAAAAGGCCGTCTAGTCCCATTCGGGCTGACTAAAAGGAAACACTATGATCCAGGTAGAATCCAGACTCCAGGTGGCCGACAACTCCGGCGCCAAGGAAGTGGCCTGCATCAAGGTGCTGGGCGGCTCTCACCGTCGCTATGCCACGGTGGGCGATATCATCATGGTGTCCGTGAAGGACGCCATCCCCCACGCCAAGGTGAAGAAGGGCGATGTCATGGAAGCCGTGGTTGTGCGTACCGCCAAGGAAGTGCGCCGCGCCGACGGTTCCTACATCAAGTTCGATACGAACGCCGCCGTGCTTCTGACCAAGCAGGGTGAACCTGTGGGTACCCGTATCTTCGGACCCGTTGCCCGCGAACTTCGCGCCTGCAACTTCATGAAGATCGTGTCCCTTGCCCCTGAAGTGCTGTAGGAGCCAAGGCTATGAAACAGTTTCGTATTCATAAAGACGACAAGGTGATGGTGATCGCCGGCAAGGACGAAGGCAAGATCGGCAAGGTTCTGAAGGTCCTGCGCAAGTCCGACCGCATTCTGGTTGAGAAGGTGAACGTTGTGAAGCGCAACGTGCGCCCCAACCCCTACAAGCGCGAAGCCGGCGGCATCGTTGAAAAGGAAATGCCTATCCACGTCTCCAACCTGATGGTGGTTTGCCCGCACTGTGCAAAGCCCACCCGCGTTGGTTATCGGGTGACCGAAGACGGGAAGAAAGTCCGTTTCTGCAAGAAGTGCAACGAAACCCTCTAGAAGGTGAACGACGATGACCCGTCTGGAAACGATATACCGTGAGAAGGTGGTCCCGGCATTGCAGAAGGAGTTCGCTTACAAGTCTCCTATGCAGATCCCTGGGATCGAAAAGATCTCCCTGAATATCGGTCTTGGTTCTGCCAACCAGAACCAGAAGCTGATCGACGACTGCGTGGCCGATCTGACCGCCATTGCCGGCCAGAAGGCCGTAGTCACCCGCGCCAAGAAGTCCATTGCCGCGTTCAAGCTGCGTGAAGGCATGCCCATCGGCGTGCGCGTCACCCTGCGCAAGGACGCCATGTGGGACTTCCTTGACAAACTCATGAACTTCGCCATGCCCCGCGTCCGCGACTTCCGCGGCATCCCGGATCGTGGCTTCGATGGTCGTGGCAACTTCACCCTCGGCATCAAGGAACACACCATTTTCCCCGAAATGGAATCCGACCGTGTGGAAAACCCCGTGGGTATGAACATCACCATCGTGACCTCCGCAACCACGGACAAGGAAAGCAAGCTGATGCTCGAGCAGCTCGGCATGCCTTTCCGCAAGTAAGGAGTGAGCAATGGCTCGTACTGCTCTTAAAGTAAAAGCCGCCCGCAAGCCCAAGTTTGCTGTTCGCGCTTACAATCGCTGCCCTGTGTGCGGTCGTCCCCATGCTTTCATGCGTCAGTTCGGCCTGTGCCGTATCTGCTTCCGCAAAAAGGCGCTGAACGGCGAACTGCCCGGCGTCCGCAAATCCAGCTGGTAGTCCCAGCTAACTTTCAGGAGTTATACCATGTTGACCGATCCCATTGCCGATATGCTCACGCGTATCCGCAACGCACACCTGGCCCTTCACAAGGAAGTAAGTGTGCCGCGCTCGAAGATGAAGGAAGCCATGGCGTCCATCCTCAAGCAGGAAGGCTATGTGGAAGATGTTACCGTCGATGACCGTAACATCACCATTGCGCTGAAGTATGTGAAGGGGCGTCCGGCCATTACGGGCCTCAAGCGCATCAGCAAGCCTGGTCGCCGTGTCTATGTGGGCGCTCATCAGATTCCCCGCGTTCAGAATGGTCTTGGCATCTGCATCCTGTCCACTTCCCGTGGCGTTCTGGACGGCATGACCGCCCATGCGGACAAGACTGGCGGCGAACTTCTTTGTGAAGTCTGGTGATCGCGGCGTAACTGCCGTTGACCTTCAGCCAAGGTAGAATACATATGTCGAGAATAGGTAAACAGCCCATCGAGCTTCCCAAGGGTGTGGAAGTTAAGTTGGGTGAAGATATGGTCGAAGTGAAAGGCCCCAAGGGGACCCTGCAGACTCCGATTTGCAGCCTGCTGAACTACGAAATCGCCGATGGTCACCTTACCATCACCCGCAAGGATGACACCCGCGAGAGCAACGCTCAGCACGGCCTGCGCCGTACCCTCATCGCCAACTGCGTTGAGGGCGTGAGCAAGGGTTTCTCCAAGACTCTCGAAGTCATCGGCGTGGGCTTCAAGGTGGCCGTGAAGGGCAACATCATTGACCTTTCCGTCGGTTACTCCCACCCCGTGCTGCTTGAGCTTCCCAAGGGTCTGGAAGCCAAGGCGGAGGGCACCAAGCTTACCATTTCCGGTATTGACAAGGAACTGGTGGGCGAATTTGCCGCCCGCGTCCGCCGTGTGCGCGAGCCCGAACCCTACAAGGGCAAGGGCATCAAGTATGAAAATGAAATCATCCGTCGCAAGGCCGGCAAGTCCGGCGGCAAGGGCAAATAGGGGTAACGGACATGATTCTTTCTAAGAATGAAAGCCGGAAGCGCCGCAAGGTGCATATCCGGAAGAAGATTTCCGGCACGGTCGAAAGACCCCGTCTGGTTGTGTACCGTTCCAACCTGCATATCTACGCCCAGGTTGTGGATGATGCCTCCGGCAACACGCTGGTAGCCACCTCCACCCTCGCCCTGTCCAAGGGCGGCGAGAAGGCTTCCTGCAACAAGGCTGGTGCAGAACGCGTGGGCAAGGAAATTGCCCGCCTGGCCCTGGAGAAGGACATCCACAAGGTTGTCTTCGATCGTAACGGCTATCTGTATCACGGTCGCGTGAAGGCTGTCGCCGAAGGCGCCCGTGAAGGCGGCCTTGAATTCTAGTGGTCCAATCGGACAACAAGAGCAGGATAAATATGGAACAGCAGCAGCAAACGCAGCAGGATTCCGGCTACATTGAAAAGATCGTTAGTCTGAACCGTGTTGCCAAGGTCGTGAAGGGTGGCCGTCGTTTCAGCTTCAGCGCCCTCATCGTCGTTGGCGACGGCAAGGGCAATGTGGGCTACGGCCTCGGCAAGGCTCAGGAAGTGCCTGAAGCCCTCCGCAAGGCTACCGAACGCGCCCGCAAGTCCATGGTTCGGGTTCCCCTGGTGGAAGGCACCCTGCCTTATGAAGTGCTCGGCCGCTTCGGTGCCGGTCGCGTTCTTCTGAAGCCCGCCTCCCGCGGTACCGGCATCATCGCCGGCGGCGCCGTGCGCGCCGTCATGGAAGCCGCCGGTGTCACCGACGTGCTCGCCAAGGCTATCGGTACCAACAACCCGCACAACGTTCTTCGCGCCGCCGTGGCCGGACTCAGCTCCCTGCGCAGCGCCGAGGAAGTTTCCGAAGTGCGCGGCAAGAAACTGGAAGCCCCCCGCAAGTAAGGGTCATAAGGTAGAGTACCATGTCTGAAATCAAGGTGAAGCTCATCAAAAGCCGTATCGGCACGACCCCTGCCCAGAAGAAGGTTCTGGACGCCATGGGCCTGCGCCGTCGTGAGATGGTAAAAACCCTTAAGGATAACGCCGCCACCCGCGGCATGATCGCCAGCGTGTCCCACCTGGTTGAGGTCATTGCATAATGAGACTTAACGATCTGTATCCTTTCCCTGAAGAACGCAAGGGCCGCAAGCGTGTCGGCCGCGGCGCCGGTTCCGGCCTCGGCGGCACTTCCGGCAAGGGCCACAAGGGCCAGAACGCCCGTTCCGGCGGCGGTGTCCGTCCCGGCTTTGAAGGCGGTCAGATGCCCCTGCAGCGCCGTCTGCCCAAGCGTGGCTTCAAGAACTATCTGTTCAAGGTGACCTACGAAGTCATTAACCTCGATCGTCTGCTGGCGGCCTTTCCCGATCAGAAGGAAATCACGCTGGAAGACATCTACAGCCGCGGTCTCGTCAAGAGCGCCCTCGTGAAGATCCTGGGCGAAGGCGAAGTGACCCGCCCCGTCAGCATTGAAGCCTTCCGCTTCAGCCAGTCTGCCAAGGACAAGATTCTTGCCGCCGGCGGCGAAGTGAAGGAACTTCTCGCCGACGCTGAAGAACCCGCTACCTCCGAGGAATAAGACGTGGCGAACGGCGTGGACAAAATGGCGCAAATGCCTGAGCTGCGTAAAAAGCTGGCATGGACCCTTTTCATCCTGTGCATGTACAGGGTGGGGGTCCATGTTCCGGTGCCTGGCATTGATGCCGGCGCGCTGTCTCACTTTTTCGCCAGTATGCAGGGTTCGGTCTTTGCTCTGCTCGACATGTTCTCCGGCGGCGGCCTCAGAAACGTTTCTGTGTTCGCCCTCGGCATCATGCCCTACATTTCGGCGTCCATCATTCTGCAGCTCCTGCAGGTGGTGAGCCCCGACATCAAGCGCATGGCCAAGGAGGAAGGGCAGGCCGGCAGACGCAAGATCACGCAATACACGCGATATCTCACTGTCGCGATCACCCTTATACAGGGCTTCGGCATCGCCGCTCTTCTTGAAGGCATGGTCAGCCCTGAAAATGCTCCCGTCGTCATGAATCCCGGCTGGGAATTCCGTCTGGTGACCATCGTCACCCTGACGGCAGGTACCATCCTCATCATGTGGCTTGGCGAGCAGATTACCGCCAAAGGCATAGGAAACGGCATATCGCTCATCATCTTCTCCGGTATCGTGGTCGGCATTCCGAGCGCCCTCATGCGCTCCTATCAGCTGATCAAGGCCGGCGACATGAACGTGCTTTTTGCCATTTTCATCCTTGTCATGATGCTGGCCGTCACGGTGGGCATCGTCTTCGTTGAGCGTGCTCAGCGCAGAATCCCCATTCAGTACGCCAAGCGTCAGATCGGCCGCAAGATGTACGGCGGTCAGACCACCCATCTGCCTCTGCGCATCAACACCGCGGGCGTCATTCCCCCCATCTTCGCTCAGAGCCTTCTGCTCTTCCCGGCGACCGTGGCGGGATTTTCCACCGCCGAGTGGCTGCAGACGGTGGTGTCGTGGTTCCGTCCCACGTCCATCGTGTACAACATCATCTTTGTGGCGCTGATCTTCTTCTTCTGCTTCTTCTATACCGCCATCATCTTCGATCCGAAGGACATAGCGGAGAACCTGAAGAAGGCAGGCGGGTTCGTTCCCGGCATTCGTCCCGGCGACAAGACCCGTGAATACATCGACAACGTGCTTACTCGTCTTACCTTGTGGGGCGGCATCTACATTTCCATCATCTCCGTGCTGCCCATGCTGCTGATCGCTCAGTTCAATGTGCCTTTCTATTTCGGCGGAACCAGCCTTCTGATTCTCGTCGGCGTGGCCATCGACTTCATGAGCCAGGTGGAATCCCACCTCATCTCCCAGCAGTATGAAGGCCTCATGAGCAAAGCAAGAAAGGGATAGGCATGAAAAAGTTTCGGGGCATTTTTATCAAGAATGAGCATGAGATCGAACTCATGCGCGTCGCCAACGGCATGACGGCGACCATTCTTGACGAACTGGTGGCCAACGTGCGTCCCGGCGTTCCCACCATATTTTTCGACGAACTGGCCCGCAAGATGTGCCGCGACATGGGCGTCGTGCCCAACTTCCTCAACTACTGCGGCTATCCTTTTGCGCTGTGCTGTTCCGTCAACGAGACCATCATTCACGGTTTTCCTTCAAAGGACATCATTTTGAAGGAAGGGGACATTGTCAGTTTTGACATGGGCGTGAATTACAAGGGTTTCAACGGGGACTCCGCCCGCACCGCCTTCTGCGGCGAGGTGTCGGAGGAAGCCAGGCATCTTTCCGACGTGACGAAGCGCTGCCTCGAACTCGGAATCGCCGAGGCGCACCCCGGCAACAATCTCTATGCGATTTCGGCGGCGGTGCAGCGTCATGCCGAAATGGAAGGGCTCCATGTGATCCGTGATTTCGTCGGGCATGGCATAGGCGCCAGCCTCCACGAAAAGCCGGAAGTGCCCAACTTCGTGCCACGCGGCGGCATGATGGACGGCGTTCCGGGCGGACCTCCGCTGAAACCTGGCATGGTTTTGGCCATCGAGCCCATGTTGGCAATCGGCACCCATGAGGTGGAAATCATGTCCGATGGCTGGACGACGAAGATGAAGGATCGGAGTCTGTCCGCCCATTGGGAACACACCGTGGTCATCCGGCCCGACGGAGCAGAGATACTCAGTCTGGCCGAGAACTACCGGCCGTGATTTTCGCGTCGTGAAACACTGTCCTTGACAGGGTGATGATAACAAGATAAGAGAAACGGTTCCAGGCGATTTTTTCGCCGTAATCGTGTATCGAAAAGTAACTAACGGAGTGAGCGATGAAAGTCAGGCCGTCCGTCAAAAAAATCTGCCCTAAGTGCAAGGTTATCCGGCGCAAGGGTGTTTTGAGAGTGATCTGCGAAAACCCCCGGCATAAACAGCGCCAGGGCTAACCTTGCAGGAGTCTTAACGTGGCCAGAATTGCAGGCATTGAACTGCCCCGTGGTAAAAGAGCGGATATCGCACTTACCTATATTTATGGCATCGGCCGGGCTACTGCCCTTGAAATCCTTGCTGCTTCCGGCGTCGACTGGAACCGCAGCATCGACGATCTCAGCGCCGATGAAGTGAACGAAGTCCGTAAGGAAATCGAAACGAACCACAAGGTGGAAGGCGACCTCCGCCGTGAAGTGGCTTCGAATATCAAGCGTCTGATGGATATTGGCTGCTACCGTGGCCTGCGCCACCGCCGTGGTCTGCCCGTCCATGGTCAGCGTACTCACACGAACGCTCGTACCCGCAAGGGTCCGCGTCGTGGCAATGTGGGTAAAAAGAAGTAGGAAGCTGTATCTGATGCAGCCCATCTTCGGCTGATCGAGACACCATAGCTCCAAGGAAGTGCAAGATGGCAAGAGCCAAACGTGCAGTCAAAAAGAAGGAAAAGAAGAACATTCCGCTGGGCATCGCCCACATTGCGGCTTCTTTCAATAATACTATCGTTACCTTCACCGATACTCGCGGCAATACCGTGAGCTGGTCCTCCGCCGGACAGAGCGGTTTCAAGGGTTCCCGCAAGTCCACTCCCTTCGCGGCACAGGTCGCGGCCGAAAACGCCGCCCGTCGCGCTCAGGACAATGGCATGCGTACTGTGGGTGTGTATGTGAAGGGTCCCGGCGCCGGCCGTGAATCCGCTCTGCGCGCTATTAACGCCGCCGGTTTCAAGGTTGCGTTCATCCGTGACGTGACTCCCATTCCCCACAACGGTTGCCGTCCTCCCAAGCGGCGCCGCGTCTAACGCCTTGAAGACAAGGAGAACTAGCCTTGGCAAAATATAATGACGCCAAATGCCGGCTTTGCCGTCGTGAAGGCACCAAGCTGTTTCTGAAGGGCGACCGTTGCTTCACTGACAAGTGCGCTCAGGACCGCCGCCCCTACGCCCCCGGCCAGCATGGCCGTGCCCGCAAGAAGCTCAGTGAATACGCTGTGCAGCTGCGTGAAAAGATGAAGGTCCGCCGCATTTACGGCGTGCTCGAAAAGCAGTTCCACGGTTATTTTGAAGACGCCGAAATGGCCAAGGGCGTGACGGGCGCCAACCTGCTCGTCATCCTCGAACGCCGTCTCGACAACGTCGTGTACCGCATGGGCTTTGCCAACTCCCGCAGCCAGGCCCGTCAGCTCGTCCGTCACGGCATCTTCACCCTCAACGGCCACAAGGTGACCATTCCGTCCCTGCAGGTCCGCGTGGGCGACGAAATCGCCGTTCCGGAAAAGAACCGCAACATTCCCGTCATCGCTGCCGCTCAGGACGTGCTCGCCCGCCGCGGCTGCCCTGCCTGGGTGGAAGTTGACGGCGCGTCCTTCAAGGGTGTGATCAAGGCCCTTCCCCAGCGCGACGATATCCAGACTCCCATCGAAGAATCCCTTATCGTCGAACTTTACTCGAAATAAGCAGGAACCCCCATGCTCAGCAAACAAGCCAACAGGCTCATCAACGCCCGCAACTGGGCGGTGCTCGTCAAGCCCGAACAGATCGTCCGCGAGAACGACCCTGCCGATACCATGTACGGCAAGTTCGTCTGCGAACCTCTGGAACGCGGTTACGGCACCACCATCGGCAACGCGTTGCGCAGAGTGCTTTTGGCATCCCTTCAGGGCGCAGCGTTTGTGTCCGTCAAAATTGCGGGCGTACAGCATGAGTTTACCACCATCCCCGGCGTGCTTGAAGATGTGACGGACATCATCCTGAACATCAAGCAGGTGCGCCTCGCGATGGATACGGACGTTCCTCAGACGGTCACCCTCAACGTGAACAAGAAGGGTGAAGTGACCGCCGGCGACATTCAGGGCAACCAGCACGTCACCGTGCTCAACCCTGAACTTCATATCGCCACGCTTACGGAAGACGTGGAGTTCAATCTTGAGTTCGAGGTCCGCATGGGCAAGGGCTACGTGCCCGCCGACATGCATGAAGGCCTCTCCGATGAAATCGGCATCATCAAGCTTGACTCCAGCTTCTCTCCCGTGCGCAAGGTCGCCTATACCATCGAGGCTGCCCGCGTGGGCCAGATGACCAACTACGACAAGTTGATCCTCGAGGTCTGGACGGACGGTTCCGTTACCCCTGAAGACGCCATTGCCTACAGCGCGAAGATCATCAAGGATCAGATTTCCGTGTTCATCAACTTCGACGAGCACATCTCTGACGAGAGCGGTCTTGGCGCCTGCGACAACGGGGAATTCAACGAAAATCTCTTCAAGAGCATCGACGATCTTGAGCTTTCCGTGCGTGCCACCAACTGCCTGCGCAGCGCCAACATCGCGCTGGTCGGCGAACTGGTGCAGCGTTCCGAAAACGAAATGCTCAAGACCAAGAACTTCGGCAAGAAGTCCTTGGACGAAATCAAGGACGTTCTTCTCGACATGGGTCTTGATTTCGGCATGAAGGTCGACTCCTTCGATAAGAAATACCAGGAATGGAAGAGGAAGCAGCACCATGAGGCATAGCAACTCTGGTAAGAAACTGAGCAGAAATCCTTCCCATCGCAAGGCTCTGCTTCGCAATATGTCCAAGGCCCTGCTTACGCACGGCCGGATTCGCACCACCGAGGTCAAGGCCAAGGAGCTGCGCGGTGTGGTCGAATCTCTCATTACTCTGGCTCGTCGCAACGACGTGGCCGCCCGTCGTCTCGCTTACCGCGAACTGGGCAGCCATCAGCTCGTGCAGAAGCTGTTTGACGAAATCGCTCCCCGCTTCGCCGGCGTTCCCGGCGGCTTCACCCGCGTGGTGAAGCTTGCGATGCCCCGTCGCGGCGACTGCGCCCCGATGGCCATCATCGAACTGACCAAGCAGGCTGCTGAAGCTCCTGCCGAAGCTCAGGCGTAAGCGTTTTTGCATAGCGCATGAAGGGAACCACTGTCGTGGTTCCCTTTTTTTGGTTAAAAGCCTGTCTGACGGGACGTGTTTTTTTCATTCCCGCAAAGAGCGCTTGTTCTGCCGCGACGGAGAATGTTTTCCTGTTGCCCGTGAAAGATTGCAGAAAAGGCGGCATTTTTCCTCGGCGGATCATTGCTGAATCCTTCCGGCAGCTCTTTGAC
This sequence comes from bacterium, assembly GCA_037230945.1. Taxonomy (GTDB): domain Bacteria; phylum Desulfobacterota; class Desulfovibrionia; order Desulfovibrionales; family Desulfovibrionaceae; genus Mailhella. The sequence goes on along the minus strand of JAXUUT010000052.1, from coordinate 6,892 downwards.
TGCCCTGTGATTCTTTCCAGAACCGGGAAAGTCCGGGCTCTGCGCAAGTCTTGCACAGACGGGCAATTGCGGCTACTTATAGCGGCTGGGGAGACTTTTCCCGGCAGGCTTTCCCGCGTCTTTGCAGACGCGTTTTTGCCAAGAGATGCCTTCAACCTCGGTGGATGGTTATGAATCTGAAAAAACGTGTTTTTGGGGTCGTTGCTTTTGCCGTTCTGCTGTTCCCCTGCCTTGTGTTTGCCGCACAGGAGCAGAAGGCTCCCGCCGCACAGAAGCAGCCCGAAGCCGTTCAGGCCGAAGCGGCGACGCTGAACGATTTTACGCCCGACGATGCCTTCAGGAAGGATCGTCTTCTGCTCGACAGGCTGCAGTATGACGCCTTTCGTTATATCTGGGAGCATACGTTCCCTGAGTCCGGCCTGGCCTATGAGGACAGTCGAAACAAGGAAACGGGACAGGCCACCATCGGCGGTTCCGGTTTCGGCGTGGCGGCCATAGTCGTGGCTGCGGAACGCGGCTGGATTTCCCGCGAGGCCGCCGCTGAGCGCGTGCTCAAAATCGCTACCTTCCTGCGCGACAAGACTGACAGAAAGAATCTTCACGGTGCCTTTCCTCACTGGCTCGACGGTCACACGGGTAAGACGGTGTCCTTCGGAGAGCAGGACAACGGCGCCGATCTTGTGGAAACGGCGTTCATGATGCAGGGACTGCTCATTGCCCGCTCCTACTTTTCTGCGGACACGGATCAGGAAAAGGCGCTGCGCGACTGCATTACCGAGCTGTGGCACGACGTGGACTGGCACTGGTTCACGAAGTCGGAGAACAACGGCCTGTACTGGCACTGGAGTCCTACGGCCGACTTCGGCATGGGCATGAAGATTTCCGGGTTCAACGAGGCCATGGTGGCCTATGTGCTGGCGCTCGGCTCTCCCACGCATCCCATTTCACGCGAGGCCGCGCAGTTCTGGTACTCCACGGATGAGTATCAGCCCAAGACCGGCAACGGCTATACCATCGAAGCCGCCAATGACTATGCCGGATGCATGTTCCTTTCCCATTATTCCTTCATAGGGCTGGATCCGCGCCGCATGGCCGATGCGCACGTGCGTCGCGGCTACATGGTCCGCAACATTACCCACACGCTCATGAACCGCGCCTATGCGCTGGAGTCGGCCCCCGCCGATCATCAGTTCAGCGAAGGCTTCTGGGGCCTTACGGCCTGCGACGTGAAGGGCGGCTACCGCTATCAGTCCGCCTACAATGAAATAGGCACGGTGGCTCCCACGGCAGCCCTGTCTTCCATGCCGTACACGCCCGAATACTCCATGCGTGTGCTCTGGAACATTTACGACAACTACAAGGACAAGCTCTGGGGTCCGTACGGCCCCTACGACGCCTTCAGTCTCAAGGACGGCTGGTTCGACAACAGCTATCTCGCCATTGACCAGCTGCCCATCGTGAGCATGGTGGAAAACTACCGCAGCGGTCTTCTCTGGTCGCTGTTCATGAACATTCCTGAGGTGCAGGAAGGCCTTGCCCGCATGGGCGTTCAGCCGCTGCCCGCCGCCAACGGCTTCCCGAACGTTGTCGTCCCGCTGAAAAAGACGGAGTCCGGCTATGAGATGGATGCGCTGGATCTTCGTCGTCATCCCGATACCGGCATGTACGTCGTGCCCTACAGCTGCGAAAAGGACGGCATGGTGTTCTTCACGCTGGAAGATGCTTCCGGCAAGGTCGTCAAGCAGTTCACCCGAGAGGGGGACAAGGGGGACAACGTTCTGGAATTCCCCCAGTTCATGCCCAGAAGTCAGGAAACGTTGCAGCTCATCATGCACATAGGCGATCTGACCGCAGGGATTCCCGTGCGTTTGAACTGATCTGAAATCTGACGCGTCTTCCGCATGTTTTTGCGGAATCCTTCTGCCGTCTCTGTCCGGTGTATCCGGGCCGGGACGGCTTTTTTCGTGTCTTCTCTGGCGCATGCGGAAGACATGGAGCCTCCGCCCGCGCTTCATGCAGGCAGGGGAATATGCAATCCTTCCTTTCTGTCCAGGTGACTTTTTCACGAGGCTCTGCCGTGCGTCTGGCTTCTTTCGTGGCCAGGCGTTACGGAGAAGGTCGTCTCCATGTTCAGGCGAACAGGCATTTGAGTCCTGCTTGGAAGCATTGCGTGGAATCATAAGGAGATCGCTTGAAAATGGGCATGGCTCCATGCGTTTCTGGGCGATTGTCGTGTCAGGAGGGCTTTTCCCGGGGCATGGTTGTGAAGAAGCCGCGCGGCAGCCATGCGATATTCGGGGAGCATGAATCGGATCTGGGGCTACAGGAAGAAGCCTCGGACGGAAGTGACCTCTGCTTTTTCCGGACTCTGCTGCCGTCTTTCCTTTGCAGCGGCCTTCATGCACGGGCCGCAGAAATGCCTCTGTGCGTGAACGATACTGAATGGATGAGGGGCCAGTGGCTTCGAGCCATCATGCGCTGTGCGGTCGAAGGGCTTTTTTCTGCCCGCGGGCGACCGGGGCGGGGGCTGCGGAGTTGTTCTGAAGGCGCAGGAGAATCGAAGGCGCCTGCATCGGCCATGCTGCTGATGCCTGCAGAAGAGGGAACAGAGCCGGGGGGCTGCGTGGAGAGCGGCAGCGTGTCGTTTCCCGAAGCAGGGAGAAAGGCAGCCCTGTCGGGAGAGCGGCAGTTCGGAAAAGCAGGAGCTGTGATCGGAACGCTTTCGACAGCCTGACGAAGCGGCGGGGACAGGTCGGAGGGACCGTGGAAAAAGGACGGAGCGCAGGGAGGCTCGGAAAAAGGGCAAGAAAAAAGGCTTATGAGTAATCTCATAAGCCTTTGCTCTCGAATGGTGCGCCCGGAGGGATTCGAACTCCCGACCTACAGGTTCGTAGCCTGTTGCTCTATCCAGCTGAGCTACGAGCGCTCGGTGAAAAAGGACATTAGTCGTCCTTGCTGAAAACGTCAAGCGTTTTTTTTATGTTTTTTTTGCAGGGAAAACAAAAAGGCCTGCCTTGCGGCAAGCCTTCCAGATATCAAAGTGGTGCGCCCGGAGAGATTCGAACTCCCGACCCACAGGTTCGTAGCCTGTTGCTCTATCCAGCTGAGCCACGAGCGCCCGACAACCGCCAACATAGGGGAAACCTGCGTGACCGTCAAGCATTTTTTATCATGTTCGCTCATTTTTTTTGTTTTCATGGATAAGCAGGCAGAATTTTGCGATCGTCGGTGCCGGAAAGCTTGCGCCGGAATCCCGACTTCTGCCTTGACCATGCAGAAAACGTGTCATAATTTACTCTTATTATGAACTGGGACTGGGACAAATTACAGGAAAAGCGGCAACAGCAGCAGAAAAACGGCTGGGGTTCCGCGGGCAAGGGCAACTGGGGAAAACGCGATGATGATCGCGATGATCCTCAGAACAACGACGACAACCGCAACAGGCAGGGCGGCGGTTCCTCCGGAGGCGGACGCCCTTCGTTTTCGTGGCCGAAGATTCCGCAGATCGACGGATTGCCGAAGCTGCGCTGGCTGGTCCTGGCGGCTCTTGTGGTATGGGGACTTTCCGGTATCTACATCGTGCAGCCTGACGAGTCCGGTGTCGTGCTTCGTTTCGGTCGCTATGTCCGTACCGAAAATCCCGGACCGCACATTCATCTGCCGTACCCCATAGAAACGGTGTATAAGCCCAAGGTCACCCAGGTGCGTCAGACGGCCGTGGGCTATCGCGCTCAGTCCGTCGGCGGAGTGTTCCAGCAGGGCCGGGTTCAGGCCGTGAACGAAGAGTCGGCCATGCTCACGGGTGATGAGAACATCATCAACGTGCAGTTCAATATTCAGTATCAGATCAAGCCTGACGGAGCCGTGGATTATCTGTTCAACGTGATTCAGCCCGATCAGGTGGTCAAGCGCGCAGCCGAAGCCTCCATGCGCGAGGTCATAGGCAAGACCACGCTCGATTCCGCGCTTACCGACGGACGCGTTCAGATACAGAACGACGTGGCTGACCTGCTTCAGCGCATTCTTGACCGGTATCAGGTGGGCGTGCAGGTTGTTGCCGTGCAGATGCAGGACGTGCAGCCGCCCAGGGAAGTGAGCGATTCCTTCAAGGATGTGGCAAGCGCCCGAGAAGACAAGCAGCGCAGCATCAACGAAGCTGAAGCCTATCGCCGTGACATTCTGCCCAAGGCGCAGGGTCAGGCTCAGGAAATGATCAACAAGGCCGAGGCCTATAAGGAAACGCGCGTGCGCGAGGCCGAAGGCGAGGCTCAGCGCTTCCTTTCCGTGCTCGCCGAATATGAAAAGGCCGAGGACGTGACGAAAAAACGCATGCTCTACGAAACGTTTGAAGATATTTTGAGCAAGCCCGGCATGGAAAAGCTGGTGCTTCCGTCCGATACGGGCAGCCATGTGCTTCCCCTGCTGCCGCTCGACAGATGGAAGAGCGGCGACGCATCCCAGGGAGGTGCGCAGAAATGAAAGCCGTGAAGCCCGTCTTTTTTGTGGTCCTCCTGCTGATTGCTGTCCTTGGGCTTCAGCAGAGCATTTTCATTGTGGATCAGACGCAGCAGGCGCTGGTCATCCAGCTTGGTCATCCGCTGGACAAAGTCTATCGCCCGGGGCTGCATTTCAAGATTCCCTTCATTCAGAACGTCGTTTACTTCGAAGCCCGCATTCTGGATTATGACGCCCGTCCTGCCGAAGCGCTGACGAGCGATCTCAAGTCCATCGTCCTCGACAACTATGCCCGCTGGAAGATCGTCGATCCTCTGCGTTTTTACCGTACCATGCGTACGGAGCATAATGCGCAGGCCCGTCTTGATGCCGTCATCTATTCTCAGATACGCGCACATATCGGTCGCCATACGCTCACGCAGGTCGTGGCCGACGAAAGAACCTCCATCATGGATTCCGTGACGAAGAAGGCCTCTCAGCAGATGAAGGAGTTCGGCATAGAGATCGTGGATGTGCGCATAAAGCGCACCGACCTTCCTGCCGAGAACCAGCGGGCCATTTTTGACCGCATGAGGGCTGAACGCGAGCGTCAGGCCACGCAGTACCGGTCGGAAGGCGCGGAGGAGTCGACCAAGATCCGTTCCGGAGCCGACAAGGAACGTGCCGTCATTCTTGCGGAGGCCAACAAGCAGGCTCAGGTGCTCAGAGGTCAGGGCGATGCCGAGGCGGCCCGCATCTATGCCGACGCATTCTCCCGTTCGCCGGAGTTCTTCTCCTTCCAGCGGGGGTTGGAAGCCCTGCGCAAGTCGCTGGGAGAAAATACCCGCATGGTCCTCACTCCTGACAGTCCGCTTCTTCAGCCCATCAAATAGAGGGGATGGCATGGAACGGCTGGATATGGACGAGTTTGACGCTGTCTATGCCAGAATGCTTTTTGTTTCCCGGAAGCGTACGCAGGCGGAACTTGCCGAGCTTCTTAATCTGCAGCAGGGGAGCATTTCGGAAGCCAAGAAAAGGGGGATCATCCCCTTGTCCTGGTGCGTACGCATTTCTGACCTCTTCAACGTCCATATGGACTGGCTGCGCTTTGGTGTGCCTCCGGTCTTCATGAGTCCCACGGCAAAAGGATTTGAGCCTCGCGAAGAGGGGGCGTCGGCTTTGCGTCAGCCCCCGCCTCCGGCTCTGGAAGGACATCGGCCGGGCGAGCTGCCTGTGTTCAGTACCGTACGGGCGCAGGACGGCACTTTTCCCGAAGTGGGAAGGCAGGTCTTTCCTCTGGAGTTCACCAGAAGCGGGGTGCAGGTTTTCCGTGTGCTGGAATCGTGCATGGCTCCGGTGCTCAATGTCGGCGCACTGGTGGCCGTCGTGCCTGGAGCCTGTGTGGAAGACGGTGCTCTGGTTGCCGTCCTTGCAGAAGGCGTACTGAGGTTCCGACGCGTGTTTGTGCTGGAAGACGGCTATGAGCTGCGTGCCGAACGTGACGGTACGACGCCTTGCTTCGTGGCAGGCTCCGCATGGTCGGAAATGTATTATGGAAGAGCCCTGTGGGCCTTCCAGCCGCTTTAGAGCAGCTTCCCTCTTGAAACTGCTCCGCCGTCAGAGCTGCCTGAGCGATGTTCGCTTCTTCTCGGAGATGTCTTCACGACCTTTCGGGGCGCGTCCGCGCATATGCAGTTTTTTGCGACGTGGAACTTTTAAAGTTGAACCGCTTTAACTGAGGCTATCCATGCTGATTTCATTTGGCCCTCGGGCCTACATTGTACCGGCTCCCGTTCTTATGGTGGGAACGTACGACGCACAGGGAAAACCGAACGTCATGACTGCCGCCTGGGGGGGAATCTGCTGCTCGCAGCCTCCCTGTGTTTCCGTTTCTCTTCGCAAGGTCACATGGACCTGCCAGTCTCTTCAGCAGCGAAAGGCCTTCACCATAAGCATTCCCAGTCGCAGCATGGTGGGCAAGGCCGATTTTTCCGGGCTCGTTTCCGGCAGGCAGGAAGACAAGTTCAGAACCCTCGGCCTGACTCCGCAGCCGGGAGAGCATGTGGACGCGCCGTATGTAGCGGAGTGTCCCGTCGTGCTGGAGCTGCTGCTTCGTCACACGCTCGAGCTCGGTTCCCATATTCAGTTTGTGGGAGAGGTCATGGACGTGAAGGTCAGCAGCGACTGTCTGACTCCGGAGGGGTTGCCGGATCCTTCCCTTATTGATGCGCTTTCCTTTGTTCCCATGACCAAGGAATATTATGGCATGGGGGATTTCATTGCCCGGTCCTTTGCCGTGGGAAAAACCGTAAAACGTGGCTCCTGACAGCAGGAGCGCTGAAACGAGGTTGAAAATCGGCCGGAGACCTGTCTTTGGCCGATTTTTTTATGCTGTTTTATCACATGGTTATCAATAAAAATTCAAAAATAACGAAAAAAGGTGAAAAAAGTGTTTGAC
>JAXUUT010000099.1:0-27245 GCA_037230945.1 bacterium | reverse complement strand
TTTTTACGGGAAGACGGGAATCTCTTTCTGTTGCAATTCATTTGACAATCTGCCGGAAAATCCCGCAGACAACGCCAGCACACGTATCTCCGTAGCCTCGGAGTACAACTCTCCTGTCGAGAATACCATCGGCCTTTCCATCGAGAAGGAGTTCATCTCCCTCAATCACAAAGAGAATTCTCTCGTCTTTCTGGATGAGGACTGGGCAGCCATGAAGGCCAAGGGCAGCCAGGTCTTCCTCACCAAAGATACCATGGCCATTACAGGGAAAACTATATCCATAGCAGGCGAGGATGACATCAGCATTAAAGGCAACAAGGTGGAGGTTGCCGGCGTGGTCATGAAAAACGGCAAGATCGAGGGTTCGAACAACGGCGTGCTGGAAATCGGGGACGCCGTCAAAGTCATGACGAGTAAGGTATCCGCCAGCGTGAAGGATGCGGAATCCGCCATCAAGAACGCGCTGGACAAGCTGAACGAACGCATCGACGCGTTGAACAAAAAACTGGCCTCCGACACCACCAAAGACTCTGCCGCCAAGCCGGAATGACCGGCAAAAGACATCTGCCATGACCATCGACAAACCGGACACGCTGAATCTTTCATCACAGCCGTTTGAGTGGCGGGGGAATCTGCATCAGTGCTTCACCGCAGGATTCGGCTTCGACCTTCTCACGGGAAAGCTGCTTGCCGCCGACGCGGCCTTTGCCGCCGCCATGCAGGCGCTCGCCCCCGGCGACTGCATGGACACGGGACTGCCCAAGAAACAGGCCGAATGGCTGCTTGCCGCAAACGCCTGCGCCCCGGCAGGAACAACCGTGCCGGGCCTTGTGGTCGACATGCGCGTGGGCTCCTCGTCCCGCCGCCTTCTGGTAACGGGTGAAGAACCCTTTGCCTCCATGCCGCTTATCTGGGCAAATACCTGGGGCACGCCGGAAGAAAACCCCGCCGGACTGCCGCCGGCGCAGGTCACACGCGCGCCTGTTGCCGACTCTGCTCTTCCCTTCGGGGCTCCGGCCTGTCCCGGCCCCCGGGGAGCCTGGCCCTGCCGCATGAAAAGCATGGGCACCTACGACGGCGCCTGGCTCAAGAGCCGCTGGCCCGGCGTGCCCGACGACTTCGACTGGAGCTTCTTCAATCTCGCACAGCCCGCCCAGCGTCTGCCGGAAGGCATACGGGGCGACGAGACGGTGGAACTTACCTCGCTGCATCCCGAGCATACCCGTATTGCCACCTCCCTGCCCGGTAAAAAGGTACGTCTTTTTCTTGAACGAAACGACGCCTGGAGTGAACACGCCATAGCGGCCGACACCGTCTGGCTGTTCCCCAATCAGCTTACGGGCATTGTTCTGTGGCATGCCATGACGCCCTGTGCCGATGAAAAGGCCTCGGACATAACGCAGGTCCGTCTGGTTCTGGAGCCGGAAGATTCGACAGATGAAGCGTCCCCCGGCGATATCGCCGTACCGCCCGACGAAAAGCCTGCTGAAGCCTCCTTCACGGCACCGGCAGCCGCGGCCGCCGTCGGCGCCTCTTTCACGGCGGAAGAGGCGACAAAAAGCGCAGTCTCCCCCTCCGACTCCCCTTCCGGGGAAAAAAGCGGTGCCGCTTCACAAAACAGTCATGACGACATCAAGGCAGAGCCTGCCGACAAGGACGATGCGGAACCTTCTTCTGAAGGGACTCTCAAGGCATCTGACATAAGCGCCGCTCTTCTTTCCAGCTTCGACGACTCTCTCGACGACATCAATCAGGTGCTGACGGAAGTCGGCCTTGCCCCGATGACGGAGGAGCAGATCGCCGAAACCAAGGCCCGGCTTACGTCCATGGCGGCAGACATACAGGCCGTGCAGGATGAGGCCGAAAAACCCCTTCCGGAACTTTCCGATATCCTGAGACAGGCAGGCGTGCCCGAACAGCGCATACAGGCGGTGAACAGCGTACTGGACATGGAGCAGCCCAATCCCGAAGATTTCAGCGACGCCGCTTCGTGGCAGAGCGCCGTGGATGCCTATGTTGCCTCCTTCTCTGCCCTGATGCAGCCTTCCGAAGAAATACAGCAGGGCATGAAGGATCTTCTGAGCCTTCGGGGACCGGGGGGCGAGGAGGCGCTCATGAAGAAGCTGGGGACGGCCCCGGCAGACGACACCGCAGCCCTGCTGGTGCAGGCGGGCATGGAACCGGCCGCAGCCGCGCGATTTCTGACCATGCTCGACGGCGAAATTCCTTCCGACCTGAACGAGCTTTCTGCCTTTGCCGGAAAACTGGAAAAGGCGGCGGGATTTCCCGACGGCTCCGTATCCGAACACATCGACGCCTTCCGCCGCATGCTTGACGAGACCGGTCTGAACGATGACGACGGGGCGAAGGAAGACAGCGAAGCCATGCCGTCGGACGAGCCCGCCGCACCTCTTTCCGAAGAGAACTCCGAGGACGCCGAACCCGCGTCTTCTCCGCAGACACCGCCATCCGGCGAAAAAGACACGGGAGAAGAAAAGCCCGGAGAAAACACCGCGCAGGACAGAAGCGCCGTGCTTCTGCTGCTTGCCGGCGGCGGGAGCCTTGCCGGTCTCTCTCTGGCGGGTGCGGACCTTTCGGGGCTGGATCTTTCCGGGCAGGACATGACGAAAACGGTGCTGCGCGAGGCGAACCTTTCCGGTTCACGCCTGGACGGCTGCGCTCTTTCCGGTGCGGATCTCTCCCGGGCGGATCTTTCCGGCTGCTCCCTTGCGAGCGCAGACCTTGCCGGGGCCTCGCTTGCCGGTGCCTCGGCGCCGGAAGCCTCCTTTGTCGATTCACGACTCGACGGGGCCGATCTTTCCGCCCTGAACGCGCCGGATGCGGATTTCAGCAAGGCATCCCTTGCCGGAGCCACTCTTGCCGGGGCGTCGCTGGCCGGGGCGTCATTCATGGAAAGCACGGCGGAAGGGCTGAACGCCGCAAACGCCTCACTTGCCGACGCGCGTCTGCGCTTCTGCAACCTGCAAAAGTCCGTCTTCGACGGCGCTGATCTGTCCGGCGCGGATGTTCACGACTCCGTGCTCGACGGCTCGAGCTTCCGTTCCGCCCGTCTGGAAGGAACCACCTTCTGCTACGGCACGAGCATGGAAAAAAGCAATTTTTCCGGAAGCTCGCTGAAAGGCGGCGTATGGACGGACGTGAAGGCCGCAGGATGCACGCTCACGCAGGTGAGTGCCCACGAATGCATGTTTACGGACTGCGATCTTTCCGGCGCGTCCCTGCGCGGGGCGGATGCAAGAAACGGCGACTTTTCCCGCACCTGCCTGCGCGGTGCCGACATGCACGGCATGAATCTGTTCCGGGGCTCCCTGCGGGAAGCCTGTCTCGAACATGCCGATCTTTCCGGCTCGAATCTCTACGGCGTAGACATGTACCGCATACGTACGGATGCAGGCACGAATTTCGACAAGGCCGACTGCACCGCCACGGTGCTTGCGGCGCGCAGGGAGGCCTGATGGAAAACACACAGCCTGACAAAACCATGATTCAGGGCCTCGACTTCAGCGGTCAGGATCTTTCGGAACGCTCCTTTGCGGACGCGCACCTTGAAAACTGCCGCTTCAACGGCGCAAGGCTCGTCTCCTGCGACTTCACCCGTGCCGAAATCCTGAACTGCCTCTTCGATGACGCCGATCTGACGGACGCCGCATTTGAAGACGCGCGCCTTGAAAACGTCAGTCTGCAAAACGCCGACATGAAGCACGTTTCGCTCATACGGGCCGTGCTCGACCATGCGGATCTTGGCGGAGCGAATCTTGAGCGGGCGCTTATTCTCGAAACCGTTCTCACCGGCGTGCGCTGGCCCCGGGTGTCGCTCTCCCAGGCCACGCTGCGCGGACTTTCGGCGCTGCCCGACTTCGAGGACGCCGACCTGACCATGACGCAGTGCCTGCAGTGCGAGCTTTCCGGCCTGCGCCTCACCCGCGTGAAGGCGCATCTTCTCACCTTGCAACGTTGCCGGGCTCAGGGCATCATGTGCGAAGACGGCGACCTGACGCAGCTTATCGCCATGCAGACGGATCTGTCCGGCTCCAGCTTCCTGCGCTGCCATCTGGCAAGGGCGGGCCTTACGGGCAGCGACCTTTCAAGGTGCCGCTTTTCCGGCTCGGATCTTGCCGAAGCGCATCTGGAAGAAAGCCGTCTTGCGCTTGCCGGCCTTGCCGGGGTATCCTTGCCGAAGGCGGGGCTTGCCGGCGCCGATCTGTCGGGAGCCGACTTTTCCGGCGCTGACCTGACCATGGCGGATCTCTCCCACGTTACGGCGGAATTCGCCCGCTTTTCAGGAGCAAGACTGACCCTGGCCAATCTGCACGCCGCGGACCTTGCGCGTGCGGACATGTCGGGAGCGGATCTTTCCTCCGTACGGAAAACGGACGCGGCACTGCTTCGGGCGGAATCTTTCAAGCCGTCGCTTTAACAGAAAGAAGGAAATTATGGGATACGCACTTCCCCTGGACGTTACGGGCAACCGCCTTGTTTCCGGCACCGTGCAGACCTGCCGGGGCGACGATCTGCTGATTGCCGGAGAATCGGGTCTTCTCAGGGCCGTGCGCGCCGAAAGCTGCCTGCTTGCGCCCCAAAGGGGCGACCGGGTGCTTGTGGCGCTGCTGGACTCGGGAGAAGCCTGGGTTTTGAGCGTGCTTCAGCGTCACGGAAAAGAAGCCGAGCTTCATCTGCCAAAGCGCACCACGCTGCGCGCCGAAGAGCTGAACATTCAGGCCGGGCGCGCCGGACTCGACGCCTCGTCGCTCACGCTTCGCGGCGACGACGTGAAGCTGGAAGGAAAACGCATGGAAATACGCTCCCGTCTGCTGGCCTTCGGCGGGCAGGTGCTTCTGCAGGGCTTTGCCGTCATGCAGACCGTTGCCCACAAACTGGCGGAAAACATCGTCCGCCGCTCCTCCCGATACGGAAGCCTGAAGGAAAACGTCGACGATCTGGCGGAACGCAGGGCGGGCAGAGTGCGTATGGACAGCCGCACGACGCTGCGCGTCCGTTCGGAAAACGCGGACATACGGGCGAAGGGACAGATGGATCTCGACGCCGAACACATCAAGGTAGGCTAACCATGTTTGCGCTGACGCTTCAGGGCGGAACGTGCATGAGCACGCCGCCGGACGTATGCAAGACGCCGTCCCCCACCGGCACGACGCCCGTTCCCTACGTCAACATCTTTCAGTGCAGCATGGTCACGCCGAACACGGCCTGTTCCAAGGTGTTCATCGCGGGCTCTCCTGCTCTGCACGTCAAGTCTCAGTCCACCATATCGAACGGCGACGAAGCCGGGAACATGGGCGGCGTGGTGTCGTCCAAGTTCATCGGCAAGGGCGAATTCATCAAGGGGGCCGTCAAGGTGACGCTCGAAGGCAAGGCCGCCGTTTCCCAGGGGGCGACCACCAAGCACAACGACGGCAACACGACCGGCATGTGCAGCATGGCCGCGCAATCGAAGGGGCAGATTGACTAGCTCTTCACGCCAGAGCCGCAGGCTTCTGCGACCGTCGCCGGCAGGTCTTCTCTGCCTGCTGATTCTTGCCGCGTCCACGGCAGGATGCGGCGGTGCGGGCAAAAGCACGCTGCCGCCTCCGCCCTCTCCCGTCGAGAACCCTGCCGACATCGTGTGGAATCAGGAAAAGGACGGCATCCGCTTCCGCATAGAGGCATCTTCCGAGCTCAACAGAGAAAAGGACACGGCGCTGGGGCTGACCATCTGCGTGTATCAGCTCAAGGACTGTTCCGCCTTTTCGGCGCTGGCCGCTTCGCCCAGGGGCATAGACACGCTGCTGGACGGCGATCTGCAGAAGGCAGACGCGCTGAGCAGCCGCGTGTATCACATCCAGCCCGGCTCCACGCTCGACGTTGCCGCAGACCGCATGGAAGGAGCCCGCTATCTGGCCGTGGTGGCCGGATACGCACACCTGCGTCCCGAGCTGTGCTCCTCGGTACTGCCCTTTCCCGTGCATGAGGAGACGAAGGGCCTTTTGTTCAGAACCAGACTCTACAGTGCCGCAAGCCTTCAGGCACTGATCCGCCTTGGTGCGGAATCCGTCAGCATTTCAGGAGTGGAACGTGTACGATAGTCCCCTTTTCTGGGAGCACGGCGTCTTTTTGCAGCCGCAGCATTTTCAACTGGAACACCTTCAGGCCGTGCGCAGTCTCTCCGCCGCCCTGTCGCTGCTCAATCCCTACCTCTGGGGCGTCCGTCGCCTGTCCGTCAACGAAACGGCTCTCGACAACGGCGTCTTTGAGATAGTCTCCCTGGAACTGCTTCTGCCTTCCGGCGAATGGGTGGTGCTTCCCGGAAACGCCACGCTGCCCGCGCGGGCCTTCCGCGACGTATGGACAAACCCGGAAGCGCCTCTCACGGTCTTTCTGGGGCTGGCCGAATTCCGGGAGATGGGCGGCAACGTGGCCCGCACGGACGATCCCGGAAGCATTTCCGAAACCATGCGCTTTTCCGCGCCGCTCACGCCCGATCAGATTCCCGACCTGTACGGCGACGGCCCGCGTTCGGAAGTGCAGACGCTCAGGTACAATCTGCGTCTCTTCTTCGACACCGAAGAGAGAAAGAACGTGTGGCAGATGCCCGTGGCAAGGCTCGTCAGAGACGGCGAGCACATACGCCACGACTCATCCTTCGCCCCGGCCTGCGTGGACCTGAACGCCGTGCCCTCCCTGCACCGCCTGGTGCGGGACGTCAGAGACACGCTGCTTTCCCGCAGCAAACAGCTTGAAGAATACAAGATCATTGCGGGAGACACGGGCGTTTCCGGCGTTTCCTCCCTGCACGGCATCACGCTCTTCAGCATTCTCGGCGTTCTCAGCCGCAACGCGCCGGAACTCGACCAGTATCTTGCCGCCCCCTCCATGCATCCCTGGCCGGTCTACAGGAGCCTGTGCCGTCTGGTCGGCGAACTTTCCGTATTCTCCGCCACGCTGTCCCCTCTGGGCGAAACGCCGCAGGGCACCCGCGCCCTGCCCGCCTACGACCACGAGCGTCTGTTCGACTGCTTCAGCGCAGCAGCCAACATCATTTCCCGGCTTGTGAACACGCTCGTCATAGGCCCGGCCTACACGTTCATGCTGGAACCTCTCCGGCAGCCGGACGTGCTCGGCACCGTCATGCCCCAGAGCGCTCGCAGCAACAGCTACGCCTACTGGCTGCTTCTGCGCACCTCAAGGCAGGAAAATCTCGCCCGCCGCGTCCAGACTCTCGGCAAGCTCGCCCCCTCGTCGGACCTGGCGGCCATTGCCCGGCAGGCGCTGCCCGGCATACGTCTGAGCTGTGCGGAACAGCCTCCCGCCGGTCTGCCGCGCCGAAAGGACACGCTGTACTTCATGATCGATCAGAACGACGAGCTGTGGCAAAAAGTGCTGCAGACGGGCGACGTGTCCTTCATGCTGCCGGAGCGCCCGGACGATCTCATCGTGCAGCTTACCGTCATTCAGAGGTGACGCATGGAACTTATGGAACGTTTTTCTCCCCTCATGAGCGAGGCGCTGCACTGCTCCGGCTCGGCGGAAGGCCTTGCGCTGCCGCTTGAGGAGATTCAGCGCCGCCTGACGGAGATGGCGGAACAGGAAAGGGCGACCGCGCCGCTGGCAGGCGGCGACATGATGCCCGACTTTTCCGACGTCCGCAGGCGGGAGCTCGAGATGTGCCGCCTTGCCGTATACGCCTGGGCGGATGAGAGCATGCTTCATTCCCCGCGCCCCGACGCCATGTCGTGGATGCCTCTCAGCCTTCAGTGCCGGTACTTTCACACCACCGAAGGCGGCCAGCTTTTCTTCACGCGTCTCACCGAGCTGCTCGACGGCATGGGAGTCCGTGCGGACGAGGAAGACGGGGACGACGGAACGGACGACATTGCCGCGCGTCTGGAAGCGGCGTGCAGAGTGTCTCCGTCCGCTCCGGGGGCGGACGTGGTGCGCGTGTTTGCCCTGTGCCTGCTCTACGGCTTTCAGGGGCGTCTGTACGGTCGACCGGAGATTCTCTCACGGGTGCGCAAGGCCTGCCGGGAGCTCATCGACGTGCAGGACGCTCCCCTTGAAGCTCCGGCCACGGCACGCGCCGAAAGCCGGAACCTGCTTCATGTTCTGGAACCGGCCGCCTATGTGCTCGTTCCGCTTGTCGTTGTGGCCGCGTTCGGCCTGTACTGCGCCGACATTCTTTCCAACATTCCCGTCAAGGGCTTTTGATTCCCATGGTGACCCGCCCGAAGCGGGATGAGCAGGGGCTTTCCGATGCGTTTTCTGGGTAAGGTGCTTATATGGCTTTTATGGCTGCTGATTCTGGCGGCGGCCTTCGTCCTGCTGACCGCACTTTCATGGTGGATGAAGTGGCCGCTTGCCACAGGGGGAGTGCTGCTGCTCGGCGTGCTCGGTCTGGTGCTGGTCTTCTTCGGCGTACGCGCGCTGTATCGCTGGCGCGACAAGCGCCGCTTCGTCCGCAAGGTGATGGACGAGCAGGCGGAAATGGAAGAAGGCGAAGCCGCTTCCGTCGGACGCATGGCCGAGGCCTGGCAGACGGGCATGGACATACTGATGAAATCGCCGCTGCGCTTTCATCAGCGCGTGCAGTACAGTCAGCCCTGGTTTCTGACCCTTGACGAAACAGGGGGCATGTCATCCCTGTTCCGGAGCCTCGGCAATGCCGTTCCCCGGCAGGAAGGCTCCCCGCTGTACTGGCATTTTCTCTCTCAGGCGGTACTGCTGCACTGTCAGGCCTCCGAAGGCAAGGAACAGGACTGGGAAGAGCTGCTGGCATCCCTGGCCCGCAACAGGCGCCGCATGCCTCTGCGCGGCATGGTGATTCTGCTTTCGCTGAGCGATCTTGAAAAACGCTCCGACGAAGAGCTTGCCGTTCTCGGGCAGCGTCTGCGCTCCCGTTCACAGCAGGTCATGCTGAGTCTGAACCGGCGCTATCCCGTGTACGTCTTTGTTCAGGGGCTGGAAAGTCTGCCCGGCATGAACGAAGTCATGTCCGTCATGCCTTCCGCCATGCTCGATCAGCCTCTGGGCCTTCTGCTTGCGGAAGAGAAAGGAGGCGCCGGACGCCTCTGCGCCGACTCGGCGGCACGTACGCTCGAAAACGCCGTTCGTACCGCTGCGGCCGGAGGAGATCTGCCCCATGGCGACATGCTGAAGGCCCTCCGGGACCTGCGCCTTTTCGGCGAAAGACTGGAAATCGTTCTTGAAGGCCTGACCCGGGAGGTGGCGCATCAGGTAACGCCTATCCTTCGCGGCGTCTTCTTCTGCCCGTCGCCTTCCGCAGAAGACGGACGACCGAAATTCATGAGCGGCCTCCTCTCCCGCGTGCTTCCTTCCTCGGCTAAGCCGACGGCACTGAGCGGCGGCCTTCCGTTCTATGCCTCCACGAAGGTGGTGCTCATGACGGCATGGCTGACCCTCATGCTGTTCGTCTGCGGCCTGTTTGCCGTCAATGCCATCTATCAGCACCATGTGCTGACCGTGGAAGCCGTATCCGGCATTGCCGACGTGTCGCACGACGACACGTACAACAGACTGTATAAGGAAATGCTGTACGCCAGACGCCTTGAACAGGCCCGCAAGGCATGGTTTCTGCCCACTCTCGGAGGGGACATGCTGCTGCGCGTCGAACAGAAGGTCAAGGCGCACTTCGTCGTGCAGGTGAATGCCGACATCATGAGTCCCATGCTGAGCAGCTTCCAGAGCTTCCTCACCCGCCCGTCCTCCGCCAGGGACGACGATGCGGAAATGGACGTGTTCCGGGAACTCATCTGGCTGTGCTCGGCCATTTCCGACAGGGTATCCCACGGCAGCCTGCCGCTGGAAACGCAGGCGGCGTTTCCCGTCACCAGAAGTTCCAAGGAACACTGGAGCCCCGTCATGGGACAGCTCATCATCAACGCCCTGAACTGGACGCCGGACGGCGAACAGCTCGACGTGCTCTCGCAGAATCTGCGCAGCCTGCTCACGCTGTCCTTCACTCGGGGCGAAGGCAACCTTCTCAACACCTTCGTCGTGGAAAACGTCAACCGGAACATGCCGGGCTCGGCCGTGTGCACCTCGCAGTTCTGGCCTCACCTCGGAAGCGCAAGCGCCGACAATCTGTGCATTCCTCCCGCCTATACCGCCGCAGGCTACGCCGTCATCCGCGACACCGTGCAGGACCTGGAATACATTGCCGGAAACAACCAGACGCTGCATCAGGAGCTTTCCGTTCTTCTCGACGCCTACTTCAAGCGCTATGCCGGTCTGTGGCAGAACTTTGCCGAAACCTTCAGCGAAGAGGGACTCAACGTTCAGCAGGGCGACGTGTTCAGCGCCTACGCGGACGTCACGGACATCATGGACGTGCCGCATATGCGTCTTCTCCACGCCATGGCCTCGGAACTCGCCCCCATGCGCGACGCCAAGAACGCCCCCGCCTGGATATCCCGGTTCTGGCTGACGGACGCCATGGCCGAAGTCTCGCTCATACAGCACAAAAACGGGGTGAAGGGGTCTCACTGGAAGGCTCTGCTCTCCGTCGTCGGCACCTCGCCGCAGCTTCTCCAGCGACTCAGGGCCGAAACGCAGGATGCCGGTCAGCTCAGGGAACTTCTGCTCTCCTCGGAATACCTGCACCAGTATCTCGACAAGGTCGTGGACCTTCTGCACACGCTCTCAAGTCCGTCGAAGTCGCTGGAACTCGCCGCCGCGCACTATGCCACTCGAGGCACGGAAAAGCCGGAAAACAGCCCGTACACGGAGGCGGAAAAGGACTTCACCGAAGCCTTCCGCGTCTTCCGGGACGGCGCCGCTTCTCCGGCCCGGACGCTTCTGAGCGGAATGCTCGACTTCATCGCTCAGGGCACCACGGTACAGGCGGCACGAATGCTCCAGCAGGAATGGGAAAGCGACGTGCTGAGCAGTCCGGCGGCGCTCTACAGGCAGGACGACGTGGAAGCGCTCTTCGGCAGCGAGGGCGTGGTGCAGACCTTCGTCAGCGACAAGCTCAAGCCCTTCCTCACAAGACAGGACAGGGAACTCGTCGCGGCCCGCTGGGGCCGACTCACGTTCCCCTTCACCACGGACTTCCTCAGCACGCTTTCCCGGGCCGAAATCATTGCCGCCGACCCGCCGAAGGATACCTTCTACGTGCTGCTCCGCTCTCAGCCCACGCTCGTCAACGTGGATGCGAAGGTGCGTCCGGACTCCACGGAGCTCACGCTCCAGTGTCAGGGCAGGGAAAACCGCCTCGTCAACCGCAACTATCCGCGGAATGAAAAATTCCAGTATTCCGCGGAAGAGTGCGGCGCCGTCTCGCTGGAGCTGCGCTTCCCCGCATTCACGCTCACCCGCAGCTATGCGTCGTTCACGGAGTTTCTGCGGGACTTCGCCTACGGTGAACGCGTGTTCGGCCCCGAGGACTTCCCCGACGAAGCCGAGGACATGAAGAACGCCAATCTCCGGCAGATTACCGTCCGCATCCTGCCGGACAACGTGGCCGACGTGCTCCGGCACACCGACAATCTGCCTCCCGAACTTCCCGACCGCATAACCTACGTATGGTGACGGCATGAACTCTCTAAGAACTCTTTTCCGCGGTATGCTGCTCATCTGGCTTGTGCTCGTCGTCATTCTGAGCATCGTGGTGGCAAGAAGCACGGATTCCGCATCTTCAGGCAACCTTCTGGCCTTTCTCTTCACCCGCGTGGAACATACCTCCGTCATGCCCGTGCTGCCTTCGGCCGACACGCCCGCGCCCGCACCTGCCCCGGAACCTGCCCCAAAAACGCAGACTCCGGCCGAACCTCAGCCGACGCCGCAGCCATGGCAGCCCCTCAACGAGGGAAAAAAGGCGGGCAAAGGCGTGCTCAGCAATCCCAGCATGCGCACGCTCGAAGACGGCTCTCTGGAACTTACGCTCGATTGCAGCGGCACGCCCGGCGACTTCAGTCTCTACCACCCCTCCAACGTGCCTGCGCTCTCCGTGGATCTTCAGGGAGCCTGGGGCAGTCATGTCAGCCTCGACCAGAAGCTTGCGGAAGGCTGCCTCTACCGCATTCAGATAGCCACGCACCCCGCATGGCTGCGCATATCGGGCATAGCGAGGGACAACAGCGCCGCTCTTTCCGCCAAAGTGGAACATTCCCCCTCGGAAGGAAAGATACGCGTCGTCTTCAGCGCGGGAACATAGCCATGGCGGGACTGCGCTTTCTTGAACGCCTGCGGAAAATGCAGCATGAAACGGACTGGCGGGACTCGGTGGACGTCGAGGACGTGCTTGAGTCCGTCATCGACTACGTCACCAAGATTCTCAATACCCGCCAGGGAAGCACCGTGCTCGGTGACTCCTTCGGCATTCCCGACTTCACGAGCACCGGCGTGAACTTCACAAGCGAGGACATTCCCCGCATGGAGCGGGAAATTGCGGCCTTCGTCGAACACTGCGAGCCCAGGCTGTGCCATGTGTCCGTCCATTTCACCCCGGACGCCAACACGCCGCTTCAGATGATCTTTTCCCTGAACGCCGAGCTGAAGTTCGGCAGCGGCGGTCTGCTTCCCGTCCACTTCGTGACACGAGTGAACCCTCTCGGCAAGGTCACAGTAACGCAGTAACGCCGCGTTGCCGGAACATGAGACCGGACAGAACCATTAAAAGGAAAGGCCGGAGAAGCAGAACTTCTCCGGCCTTCTCGCATGATTCTTCACGCCGTCAGATCAGACTGACGGTATAGAGCTCGGCGTCGTCCGCATCCGGGAAGGGGCCGAAGGCCACAACGTCGGGAATGGCGCCGAAGCGTACGTAATAGGAGTCGGAAGGCGTCAGTTCATTTTTGACGCCCCAGCCCACGCAGGGAACCTGACGGACGTCGAGTCTGATGCCTTCCACGGGATAGCGGAGCGTGCAGCGGGCGGGAATGGCACCGGCCCGGCCCACGCCGTGCACATCGGGAACGGCCTTGTCCGTATCCGCCGATCCTCCGGCAACGAACGCACCGCCCCAGGGAGCTGAGGCAGGACCGACTTCAAACCACAGGCCGAGTCCGGCAGGAGCATGAGGCCGCAGGCGGTATTCCGGCGTCAGCTTTTTGAAGGTTCCCGCCTGCACGGCGGTCTTGACGCCGAGCCCCGACTTCACCACGTCCGCCCCCCGCAGAGGATCGGGCAGCGAGGATGCGTCCAGCTCTTTCCCCGACGGAGAAATCAGAATGGGAAAACCGTTGCCGGACTCCGCCTGCGCGCAGAGC
The DNA here is from genome assembly GCA_037230945.1 of bacterium. Lineage (GTDB taxonomy): Bacteria > Desulfobacterota > Desulfovibrionia > Desulfovibrionales > Desulfovibrionaceae > Mailhella. Next base: position 14,004 of record JAXUUT010000099.1, on the reverse strand, counting down.
GCGGCAAGGGACAGCGTTCTGCGCACGTTTCCGTTCTCAAAGTCCGTTCCGGCAATGACCCATGCGCTGCATGAAGCCAGTTCCCGTGCGGCCAGACTCCATGCCATGTTTTCCGGGGAGGCGTCCCAGAAATGCGCCTGAGCGTCAAGTCCGGCCCGGGCCAGTTCCTGACACAGCACGCGGGCAAGGCCCTCATTTTCTTCCAGCAGGCTGACCAGTACTCTCTTTTTCACGACGACCTCGCTTTCTTTCCCATCTTTTGCGTTCCTAGGCCGGACACGCCGGAACTTTTGGACACGTGAGATGATTTTCCTTCTCTTCCGCCGCAAAAGCGCACGCCGGAGCATCCGGGCGAAAGAGCACGCCGTTGCCGGGGCTCCGGCTTATGCACCGGAACCCGCAACTGACGCTAATTTCCGAACGTCATGCTGAACGAGCCGTCTTCGGCCACGTCCATGGCCACACTGGCAGGCATGCCGCCTTCCGACATGTGCTCAAGAATGCTGTGCGCAAGACGCGGGAGCACGGAACCGGACAGAATGTATTCGATGTTGCGCGCACCCGTTTCGGTTTCGGAGCAGCGCGCCACTATCTGATCGACCACGGCCGGCGTATAGGTCATGCTCATGCCGTTGTTTTCGTGCAGACGCTTTACCAGCGAACGGAGCTTGAGGTCCGCGATGAGATGCATGGCGGAACTCGCAAGGCTGCGGTAGGGCACGATGGTCATGCGGGCAAGAAGAGCCGGACGGAAGTGCTCGGAAAGCACGGGACGAATGACATTGACAAGAGCGTCCATGTCGACGTCGGCGTCGTTGCCGGTCATTTCCTGAATGAGGTCGGACGCAAGATTGGACGTCAGCATGATGATGGTGTTCCTGAAGCTCACTTCCTTGCCTTCGCCGTCGGTGAGCGTGCCCTTGTCGAAGACCTGATAGAAGAGGTTGAGCACGTCGATGTGCGCCTTTTCCACCTCGTCGAGCAGCACCACGGAATAGGGACGACGGCGCACGGCTTCGGTCAGCATGCCGCCCTCGCCGTAACCGACATAGCCTGGCGGCGAACCGATGAGACGCGAGACCGTGTGCTTTTCCTGAAACTCGCTCATGTTCACGGAAACGACGCTGCTCCTGTCGCCGAACAGAAGTTCGGCAAGCGCCAGGCCGGTTTCCGTCTTGCCCACGCCCGAGGGCCCCACGAGCAGGAACACGCCGAGGGGCTGCTCGGGAGAACGCAGTCCGGCGGCCGAAGCCTGAATCGTGCGGGTAATGGCCTGAAGCGCAAGGTCCTGTCCCTTGATGCGGCGACCGAGCAGCACATCCAGATCCTTGGTCACCACGGCCTGCTTCTCTGCCATGCGGCCGACAGGTATGCCCGTCCAGTCGGATACCACCTGCGCCACCACGTCCGGCGTCACTTCCACATGCAGAAGGCTTCCCTTCCGGCGCAGCTCCTCAAGACGTCTCTTGGCCTCCTCAAAGTCCGCCACGGGATCGGAACGCTCTTCGGTCGCCGTCTCCGCCTCTCCGGAAGAAGGTGCACTCTGCTCCTTTCCGGCGTCGGCCGCGGCAAGCATGGCCGTACGGCAGGCAATGTAGCGCTCGGCCGCCTCCTTCTGCTCCTTCCATTCCGCTGTCAGCTCTTCCGTCTCGGACTGAAGGGCGGCAATGCGCTCTTCCAGGGCCTTCACGCGTCCGGCATCCACACTCACGCCGTTGCGCTCGTCGCGCTGGAGACCGCGAAGCTCACGCTCCGCCGCCTGTCTGGCGCGTTCCTTGTCTTCCAGAGGCGCAGGCTTGGACGAGAGACTCACCTTCACCCGGGCGCAGGCCGTGTCCAGGAGGTCGATGGCCTTGTCGGGAAGAAAACGGCCCGTGATGTAGCGGTGCGCAAGGCTCGCGGCAGCAGACAGCGCGTCGTCGCGCACAAGCACCTTGTGCGCCTTCTCGTAGCTGTCGCGTATGCCGCGCAGAATGAGCCCCGTCACTTCCACGGAAGGCTCGTCGAGTCTGACGAGCTGGAAACGGCGGGCCAGCGCGGGATCCTTTTCAAAATATTTCTTGTATTCCTTCCACGTGGTCGCGGCACAGGTGCGTATCTCGCCGCGGGCCAGCGCGGGCTTCATGAGGTTGGCGGCGTCCGAGCCGCCTGCCTGTCCGCCAGCTCCCACCAGCATGTGGGCCTCGTCGATGAAAAGAATGATGGGCTTCTCGCTGGACTTGATTTCATCGAGCACGCCCTTGAGACGGCGCTCAAACTCGCCCTTCATGCCGGCTCCGGCTTCAAGCAGTCCAAGATCGAGCGAAAGCAGCGTCACGCCGTTCAGCACTTCCGGCACGTCGCCTTCCACGATGCGCAGCGCAAGTCCTTCCAGAACGGCCGTCTTGCCCACGCCGGGCTCGCCCACCAGTATGGGATTGTTCTTGCGGCGGCGGGCCAGAATGTCCACCATCTGCCGTATTTCTTCGTCGCGCCCGAACACCGGGTCAATTTTTCCCGCTTTGGCCTTGGCCGTGAAGTCCTCGCAGTATTTGGCAAGGAAGCTCTCTCCGGGCTGACCGGCCACGGAAGGCCCGCCGGACGCTCCGCCTTCCGGCAGAGACATGGTGGTTTCCGAGGAAGCCTGCACCAGCTTTTCGAAATCACGCAGCAGCTCTTCCCTGTTGATGGAGGAAAACGCGTCGGTATAGCTGCCCTGCGCGTATACGGCACTCTTGCGCAGAAACGCCAGAAGCATGGCCCCGGAACGAATCTGCGACAGTCCGAGGTCCACGGAGCTGATGAGCCACGCGGACTCCATGAGCTCTATGAGAAGGGGAGAAAAAACCGGACGCCCGGCATTGCCGGAGCGGAAGTCGTCCAGCACGGCGTTCAGGCCGCGGGCGACCTTCGCCGGATCCACGCCGAAGCGCTCAAGCGCCAGAGGAATGTCGCTGCGGGAATCGGCAAGGCATGCGAGCAGATAATGCTCGATGGTGACTTCATAGTGGGTGCGGTTGACCGCCTGTCCCGCAGCGGCGTTGAGCGCCGCCGTTGAAAAGTCGTTGCATTTTTCCAGCAGGGCCCTGATGTCAACACCTGTCATGTGCATCTCCTGTCTGCGGGATGAAAAGGATCCGTCGGTCCGTTTTTCATGTCGACGGACCGGCGGACGTTGGTCAGGTCATGCGTGGCTACTTGTTCCAGTCGTCCACGTATTCAATGTTGCCGTCGTTGTAGGTCCAGGTGATCTTGGAATAGGTGAAGGCCACCTTTTCCATGTCCTGATAGGGCTTGCTGTCCGGCAGGAAGGTCAGCGGGGTGTGATGGGACATTTCCACCACAATGGCTTCCTCCATCTTGACCGTGAAGTACTTGTCTTCCGAACCGTCTTCCTTGATGCGGTAGAAGTCTATGGTCACCTCGCACTGCTCACCAGTGCAGCAGGCCTTGTAGAGCTTGGGAGTGGCCACGTCCACGGCCTTGGTCACCACGTAGGGATGATGGATGCGCTGCCCGGTGGGCAGGCCGGTATGGGTGTCCTTGGGGATTTCCACGCAGTGCTCGGCGGCGTAGACGAGGATCTTGTCGGTCTTGTCGCCGCCCTGCTTGCAGCTGCCCTTGATGTCGCCCTGATTCTTGCCCTTGACGGACATATACGAAGTAAGAGGCATGATTGAACTCCTTTATTAAACAGTCAAACAGTGAGAATATGCCCGTCTATTGCTTTTCAAGCTTGCCGACGAGCGAAAGGGTGAAGCTCGCGCCCATGTACTTGAAATGCGGGCGCGCCATGAGACTTACCGAATACCAGCCGGGATCGCCCTCCACGTCGCTCACGGTGATCTTCGCCATGCGCAGAGGACGCTTGCTGCGGGTCGTGGGGTCGGGGTTGTCCATCTCGGTGACATACTGGCTGATCCACTTGTTGAGCTCCCGCTCGAGATCGACGCGTTCCTTCCACGAACCGATGTTCTCTCTCTGAATCACCTTGATGTAGTGAGCAAGGCGGTTCATGATCATCATGTAGGGAAGCTGGGTGGACAGCTTGAAGTTCATTTCCGCTTCCTTCCCCTCGGGAGTGTTGGGGAAGGTCTTGGGCTTGAGCACGGAGTTGGCGGAGAAGAACGCCGCATTGTCCGATCCCTTGCGCATGGTCAGGGCAATGAAGCCTTCTTCGGCCAGCTCGTATTCCCGACGTTCGGAAATGAGCACCTGCGTGGGAATCTTGGTCTGCATCTGTCCCATGCTCTCGAACTGATAGAGGGGCAGATTTTCCACGGCTCCGCCGCCCTGCGGGCCTATGATGTTGCTGCACCAGCGGTACTTGGCAAAGCTGTCGGTCAGGCGGGAGGCAAAGCAGAAGGCCGTGTTGCCCCAGCAGAACTCATCGTCGCGAACGGCCTCTTCCTTGAAGTTGAAGCTCTTTGCCGGCACGGAATTCTCGCCGTACGGCAGACGGAGCAGGAACTTGGGCAGCGTGAGTCCCACGTAGCGGGCATCTTCCGACTCGCGGAAGGAACGCCACTTGGCGTACTGCGGCATTTCAAACACGGAATGCAGATCCTTGAGATTGGGAAGCTGATCCCAGGAGTCGATGCCGAAGAACTCCTTGCCGGCCGCGGCGATGAACGGCGCATGCGACATGGACGCCACGCTGGCGACATACTGCAGAAGCTGTATGTCCTGCGGCTTGGGGCCGAATTCATAGTTTGCAATGATGGCGCCCACGGGCTGACCGCCGAACTGACCGTACTCCGCCGTATACACGTGCTTGTAGAGGCCGGACTTGACCACTTCCGGCGCATCCTCGAAGTCGTCGAGAAGGTCGGACTTCGACACGTTGATGAACTCGATCTTGATGTTCTGACGAAAATCCGTGTTGTCCACCAGGAACTTCATGGAACGCCAGGCGGATTCCAGACGGGAGAACGACTCGTTGTGCAGAATCTCATTCACCTGTGCGGAAAGTTTGGCATCGAGTTCGGCAATCATTTCGTCGACCAGCGCGCCGGAAATCTTCTGTTCGCCCTTCGTTCCGGCAAGCTCCTTGATGAAGGCCTGAAGTCCGGCACGGGTCAGGGCGTAGCCGTCGTCGGCAGGCTTCAGTCTGGAGGCTTCGACGATTTCATCAAGCAGACTGAGACCCTCCGTCGCCGTCTGCTGCTTTTCCTGTTCTGTCTGACTCATTTCTCAGCCTCCCTACTTTTCAATGCCGAGTTCCTGAAGCACCTTGGCCCTGGCCGCCTCGTCGCCCACAAGTTCCTGCAGCTTCTTGCGGAAGGCGGGCACGTTGGAAAGCGGTCCCTTGAGGGCCTTGAGCGCCTCGCGCAGTTCCATCATCTTTGCCAGCTCCGGCACCTTCTGAACAATGGCGTCGGGCTCGAAGTCCTTCAGGGTCTCAAACTTGAGATCCACGCTCATCTGCGCATCCGGTTCATCCGTGAGCTTGTTGGGCACGTTCACGGTAATGCCGAGGTCCTGACTGCGCATCACGTCGTTGAACGTGTCCTTGTCGATGCTCACAGGCGTGCGATCTTCAAGAATACGGTCATCGGCGCGCAGCGTGAAGTCGCCGAGCACCATCAGCTTGAGAGGGAGCTCCACTTCTTCCTGGGCGTCCCCCGTGGCGGGACGGTAAACAATGTTGACACGCTCCTTGGGAGCGATAGAGGCTTCTTTTGCCATGACTGCACTCCTTAATGATTATTGCCGCAAGCCGACGGCTGCGGAAGGACACAGACGGGACAGCCGGCCGTGAACGGCCTTCGCCCCCTCTTCATCCCGCGCCAGCACGAAGGCATCGTGCACGGCGGTGAGCACGTCCACCGCGCGGGCTCTGTCCCAAATTTCCAACTCTCTGCGGTCGCTCTCTTCCAGAAGATCCCGTGCCAGCGCAACGGCGACCGCCGATTCTCCAGCCCTGCACAGAAGGCGAAGCTGTTCCACCCTGAACATCATGTTGACTGCCAACGATGTTCCCTGTGCCCGGTCAAGCGTTGCCAGTGCTTCGACAACATGGTTGTCATTGAACAGCCTCTCCGCCTCGGCCATGACCACGGAAACTGCGTCATCCGAAGCCGCTGCCGCCCCGGAGGCGGGCAAATGCCCGCTGTCTGAAGCATGGCCGCCCGCCGGCGCACGCTGCGCCAGCGTCTTCAGCCAGGCTCTCGTCCTTTCCGATGCAAAAGGCGTGCCATCCGTAAAACTGAGCGTCTCCACGCCTTCAAGACGACGGACAAAGCGCTGCGTCTCCTCGCGGACGACCTCGCGGGCGGAAGCAAAGTCAGCCCCCAGCCGCTCCAGCGCCTCGTCTATGATCGCCTGGGCATCAAGACAGAACAGCGACGAGGCAAAAAGATCCTCAGCGCCGAGTGCCGCTTCCACCAGCTTGCCGGAATTCAGCAGACTCTGCAGCGCTTCCAGACGCACGGCATCGGGAGCAGGCAGATACGTCTGACCGTTCTCGGAAAGCGGCAGCGCCGCCACGCCGCCCCAGAGCGCTATTCTCAAAATCTGCCAGGGCTGAGGATCCTGCGCGGAATCCTTGTGCGCGAGAAACGCATAACGGCACGAGGCATCGACGAACGCCTTGCGGGCCGCCCTGGCATCGTCGGACTCCGAGGCGGAAGAGGATGCCTGCGACGGAGCGGACGAAGCCGCCGGCGGGACCTTTTCAGCAGGCTGAGAAGGGACAGAAGCGGGCTTCTCCGGCCTCACCTCCTTTTCAGGCGAAACGGCAGGCTCGGGAACCGGGGAAGGTTCGGCAGGCGGTGCCGCCGCAACGTCGGGCGCAGCCTTCTCCTCTGCCGGAATCTTCTGAACCTGCGCCTCCGTCGCTGCGTTCTCCCTGCTCTGCCCGTCTTCGGAAGGCGAGGGCTGAGGGTCGGATTCCGGAGGCAGGGAGGGAAGACGGCGTATGGCTTCGCGCAGATCGCGCAGCGGCATGGCGTCGGGCATGAGCTCGCCCGCAAGCTGATCCAGACGATCCAGCGCATCGAGAAGCTCATGAAGAAAAGCGTCGGAAAGAGGAGGAAGCGAATCGTCCAGAGCCTGCAGTTCCGCATATGCCTTTTCGTGCCACCATTCAAAGGCGTTCGTGCGACGACGGAGACGATTCAGAGGGGGAAAGGCCGTCTCCCAGAAAGAGGTGAACAGGGCCGAAAAAAGATTCATGGCGTCGCACAGGCCCTGAAGGCCATGCGTTTTCTGCAGAGCGACCCCAAGATAGGCGGCCATGAGAATGTCCTTCGACTTGCCGGCCAGAATGCTTTCGGCCTGTTCCTCCACCTTGGACCATGAAAGGGGCTCGGCCTGAGTGGCGGACCCCAGCTTGCTGATTTCTGCAAGAACAGCTTCGTACTCCGGTTCAAACTTGGCGTCAAAACCTGCCGGGCTCTCGCCCGGAATGGGATCCCTTCCCAATGCTACGGCATCCATGATGCATTCCTCAATACTTCACTCAACAGAAGAGGGGGTTCCCCCCTGCAGCGATATCTGTTTAATCCTATCTCATGTAAGATAGGTTCGAAGAATACTCAGGTCAAGTGAAAATTTTGTACCAACATCACAAAACATACAATTCAAAAATAAAAATGATAGAACTCCATCATCGTATCATCTGCATCTTATACACATCATATCATATAATGACGCAATAAAAAAACATATTCATAAAAAATTACAAGTATACCATTACTATATTACGCGAACAATATGAGCATAATAATATTTATTAATTTAATATGACATATTTGAATTCATTATGAATAATATATAAATATATTTATAACAAATAATATATAAATGAATATGCTTCACATATGACCTGTCAACCATTATTAAAAAGTCATCGTTTCCCGTGCGGCATGATGCATGCGTCCGTATATATTTAATTTACACAGGCGGATCACGGTCAGCTCATTCCCCGACCTGTCGCATTGTCCCTGCTCCCTTCATGAAGACGCTCTCGTCCTCAGAAAATTCCGTCGACACAAAAAAGCGTTCGCCTTTTTCCCTCAACTGTCTGAGAAAATATACGAAAAACGCCTTGTGACGCATCACGGGCCTAGACTTTAGATGCAGACAAAGGTGAACCGACGTGACGGCACGACAGACAGGGCTTTTTTCTTCCCATGCCGCTCCTTCCTTAAATAAAAGAAGGTCTCCCGGCACGTCCGCAAGAAGGAAGAAAAGGCCACTTCCCTCACAAGGCAAAGGAGGAGAATGACGCAAACGCCATTCTCCTCCTTTGCCGGACTTCTCACCGGCTCAGCCCGCAACCGGCCACAAGCGCTTCCCTCTGTTCAGGAAAACGCACTCAGACAATGCGCCATTGCCGGACACGGAAGCGCGGCTCTTTTCCGCGAAAAACGAAAGCTGTCCGCCCTCCCTGCCCCGCTTATCCGCGCAGACCCGACATTTTCTTTCTCATGCCGGCCAGACGTTCCAGAGCCGCCTCAAGAGTATCCTTCTTCTTGGCAAAGTGCAGACGGATATATCTGTTCTCCGGCTCCCGGAAAAAGCTGGACCCCGGAACGGCGCCCACGCCCACATGTTCGGCAAGCTTCTCGCAGAAGACGACATCGCTCTCAAAGCCGAACTCCGATATGTCCAGCAGAACATAATAGGCTCCCTCGGGATCAGTGTGCGGAATCCTGAGATCATCGAGTCCCTTCATGAACAGCGTTTTCTTCTCCGTATAAAGTGCGGCAAGGTCACGATAGTAGTCGTCCCCGAAGCGCAGTCCGACCACGGCGGCCTCCTGCAGCGGTGACGCCGCACCGACGGTAAGAAAATCATGCACCTTTCTGGCATGATCCACGATTTCCGGCGAGGCAATGATGTACCCCAGACGCCAGCCCGTGATGGAATAGGTCTTGGACAGCGAACTGCAGGAAATGGTGCGTTCGGCCATGCCGGGCAGGGACGCCATGTATACATGCCGGTGAGGAGCATAGACGATATGTTCGTAAACCTCATCCGTAATCACGTACACGTCGTACTTGCGCGCAAGCCCGGCTATGATCTCCAGCTCCTCACGGGTAAAGACCTTTCCGCACGGGTTGGAAGGATTGCACAGAATGACGGCCTTGGGCTTCTGTCTGAAGGCGTCTTCGAGCTTCTCGGGATCAAAGCGGAAAAAGGGAGGCTCCAGAGGAACGTAGATGGGCTCAGCTCCGGAAAGCACGGCATCCGCTCCGTAGTTCTCATAGAACGGAGAAAAAACGACGACCTTGTCGCCGGGATTGGTCACCGTCAGCATGGCGGCCATCATGGCTTCGGTACTTCCGCAGGTGACCACGATCTCGGTATCGGGATCAATGGGACGCCCCATGAAGCGCGACTGCTTCGCGGCAAGGGCTTCACGAAAGTTCTGAGCTCCCCATGTCACCGAGTACTGATGGGGGCCCTGTGCGGCCACTTCGGCCAGACGGTCAAGAATGGGTTTCGGAGGATCGAAATCCGGAAAGCCCTGGGAAAGATTGATGGCTCCGAATTCCAGGGATACGCGGGTCATGCGGCGGATGACGGAATCCGTAAAGCCGGCAGTTCTGCGGGAAAGATTCTGCATGGTGCACCTCAGGCCAGATACGATTTATGATCGTTCAAAAGGTGACGCTCATCCAGCGCATCCTTGATGCGGCGCTGCATGGCAAGTTTGACATCGGGAGTATGGGACAAATAATAAGGACGCTTGCTCAGCCCTATGCCGTGTTCGCCGGACGTAAGGCCTCCCAGGCGGTGGGCCTCCCCGTAAATCTTCTTCATGCAGGATGCAAGATCCCTGTTCCAGTCCTCCTCGGAACGACGGCCCCGCATCACGCACAGATGCACGTTGCCGTCTCCGGCATGGCCGAAGGCCACCATCTGCATATGGTCTTCCCTTTCAACGTCATGGACATAGGACACGAAATCCGAAATCTTGTCGATGGGCACCACGATGTCCACGGGCTCCTGCTCCGATATGGCTTCCACGGCCTTCACCAGACAGCCGCGCACGCGCCAGATCTCCGCCGCCCGGGCCGGATCGCGCAAGGGCACGAAGTCCAGAGCACCGTGGCGCAGCACAAGGTCACGCACACGTTCCACGCGGTCTTCAATGTCTTCCCTGCGACCGTCAAAGGTAAGCAGAATATAGGCTTCCGCCTGAGGGCAGGGGTAGCTGATGCCGGTGAAGCGCTCACCGAGAGCCACCACGCTGCGCTCCAAAAATTCCACGGCCGTGGGATCCAGTCCGGCCTGAAGAATCAACGGCACACTCCGTATTCCCTCATGAAGACTCGCAAAAGGCACCAGCACCGTAAGAGAATGTTCCGGACGCCCCACAAGGCGCAAAAGGCAGCGCGTGATCACGGCCAGCGTTCCTTCCGAACCGATGACAAGCTGCTTCAGGTCCAGGCCGCTCGCATCCTTGACGTTTCTGCTTCCCAGCTCCACCACGTCTCCGTTGGCCAGCACCACGGTGAGCCCGCGCACATAGTCGCGGGTCACGCCGTATTTCACGGCTCTCATGCCTCCGGCATTGGTGGAAATGTTGCCGCCGATCGAGGACGCCTTCTCCCCCGGATCCGGAGGATAGAAGAGTCCCATGGACTCGACTCTGGCCTGAAGATCCTGCAGCAGCACGCCGGGTTCCGCCGTCACGGTAAATGTCCCGGGGTCCACTTCAAGAATGCGGTTCATGAGGGACAGGTCAAGAATGATTCCTCCGTCGGGCACCGTGGAGCCCACGAGATTGGTTCCGGCCCCTCTCGGGGTCACGGGGATCCGCCGCTCCCAGGCAAAGCGCATGACGGCGCTCACCTCTTCCGTGGACAAGGGGCGGACAAGCGCCTGAGCCGTTCCGCGGCGGCGGCCCAGCGTGTCGGACAGGGCGGCTTCAGGGATATTTTCCACAATGACGCGGTCCCTGTCCCGGATGATATCGTAAAGTTCCTTCATGAGATTCTCCTATTTCCAGGCAGGTACGAAAAAGCCGGCAAACGTGGTGTTGAATACGTCGATGACGGCCTGAGACTGATAGACTTCCACGATGCGCCTGAACACCGGATTGTCGGCATCCGAAGTGCGGCTGGCAATGAGGCAGGTATAGCTGTCGTCGTCATACTTCGGTTCCTTGAACAGTGCCTCATCAGCCGTAAGACCGCTGTCCAGGGCATAGTTTCCGTTGACGGCCGCGAGCGCCACGTCGGGCAGCATGGAAACTATGAGGTTGGCGTCCACCTCCACAAAATCGAGAGGCACACGGGTGGAGGCGATGTCGGAAAGATCGGGAGAGGCTCCCGCGCCCTCCTTCAGCTTCAGCACTCCGGCGGCTTCCAGCAGCTTCAGGGCTCGGCCTTCATTGGTGGCATCATTGGGCACGGCCACCTTGTCGCCGTCCTTCAGCTCGCTTACCGACTTGATTTTATTGGAATACAAATTCATGGCCACGATGAACGTATCGCCTATGGAGGTGATCTCATAGCCGTTGTTTTTTATCTCGTTTCTCAGAAACGCATGGTGCTGGAAGGCGTTGAGATCCACTTCTCCGCCGGCCAGAGCCTGATTGGGCAGGGAGAAGTTGGAAAACTGCACGTATTCCAGCTTCACGCCTTCCCTGGCCATTTCTTCAGCCACGGGAGCCCAGATTTCTTCATACACGGCGCCTGTAAGACCTATCTTCACCACCTGCTCGGCAAAGGCGGGAGCTGCGGATGCAAAAAGAGCAAAAACAAGAACGGAAGACTTGATAAGAGCGGAAATATTCATGATGAACCTCAAAAAATCAGTGTTTGCTGATGCGGGCCACCAGGCTTCCCAGAAGCTGGATGACCGTCACGATGACGACAAGAACGATGACCGTGGAATAGATGATGTCCATGCGGCTGCGCTGCTGCCCGTAGACGTAGGCGAAGTTGCCGAGGCCTCCTGCGCCGACGGCTCCGGCCATGGCGGTCAGTCCTATGAGACTGATGAGCGTGATGGTCACGCCTCGGGCGATGGACGGAATGCTCTCCCGAAGATACACCCGGCATATGATGTCGAACCTGCCGCAGCCCATGGCCTGCGCCGCCTCCACGAGCCCGGGGCTGACCTCGCTCAGGGCAGACTCCATCTGTCTTGCCAGAAACGGCACCGTCCCGAAGACGAGAGGCACGATGGCTCCCTGCACGCCGATGGCCGTGCCTGAAATGAGGCGGGTCAGGGGCAGAAGACAAAAAAGCAGAATGATGAACGGAATGGAACGGAACAGATTTATGGACTTGTCCAGCACTTCGTAGACCAGACGGTTTTCCATGAGTCCGCCCCGCCTCGTGACGATGAGCAGGACGCCGAGCGCAAGCCCCAGAACAAAGGATATGCTCCCGGACCAGAACGTCATCTGCAGGGTCTCCACCGTGCTGCGCCAGAGCATGGGCAGCGACTTCATGGTATAGGGGAAACATTCAACGAGCAGCTCATGCATTGGGAAGCACCTCCACGCCTACATGGATATTTTCAAGATAATCGATGCATCCTCTGATGGATTCCTCCGTTCCTTCGGCAATGACGATCAGGCCGCCCAGCGGATGCCCGTCGATCATTTCGACATTGCCGAAAATAATGTTCAGATCCACGCCGTAGGTGCGGGAAAGATAGGAGACCAGCGCACTGCAGACGTTGCGTTCAAGATAGCGGAGGCTGAGAATGCACTGACCCGGCTTCAGTTTCAGCAGGGGCGAATCATCGCTCAGGAGACGACGGAATCCGGCCACGTGGGAAGTCATTTCCATGAAGTTGCGGGTAACGGACTGCTGAGGATTGGCAAACACGGAAAAAACGTCGCCCTGCTCCACCACGGCACCGTTCTCCATGACGGCGACGCGGTTGCAGATTTCCTTGATGACCTGCATCTCGTGGGTGATGAGAACTATGGTCAGCCCCAGCCTGCGATTCAGCTCGCGCAGAAGCTGAAGTATGGACTGGGTGGTCTGGGGATCGAGAGCGCTGGTGGCTTCGTCGCAGAGCAGAACCTCGGGATCGCTGGCAAGCGCACGGGCAATGGCCACACGCTGCTTCTGTCCGCCGGAAAGCTGGGAAGGATAGTCATCCTCCCTGCCCGAAAGTCCCACAAGGGCAAGAAGCTCTCTCACCCTCGCGGCGACGGCGTCCCGGGAAAGGCCGCGTCCGGTCAGAGGAAAGGCGACGTTGCCGAAGACCGTGCGGGAACTGAACAGATTGAACTGCTGGAATATCATGCCGATGCGACGACGCACGGCACGCACTTCCGAGCCGCTCAGCTGCGTGATGTCGGTATCGTCGAGAAACACTCTGCCCGACGTGGGGCGCTCCAGAAGATTGATGCAGCGCAGCAGCGTGGACTTTCCCGCACCGGAAAAGCCGATGATGCCGAATATGTCGCCGCGTTCGATGGTGATGTGGACATGTTTGACGGCCTCCACGGGGCCCTGCGCGCCTGCGAATGCCTTGCAGACGTCTTCGAGACGAATCATGGGATGCGTTCCTTGCAAAAAAGGAAAAAAGAACCGGAATACTTTCCGGAGAACGCACGAAGACTCCCAGGCGCAGGAGAAAAAGGCAGGTTTCTATCTAGCGAACAGGCACAGACCCCCTGCGCATATGATGCGCCTGGGAGCAAAACATTCGTCCGAAACGGAAGTTTCGACGAACAAGCTGTTCGAAGAATATAGCCATGATCTTTACCTCGGGGCTATACCTGCCTGACCTTTTCTTTTTTGTCAAATAAAAAATAGAGACATATGACAATAAGATACAAAAATCCTGTTTCCCGTAACCTGCGGTGCGTCCTTCATGCGGGCTGTCGTCTTCCCCGCGGCGCGGCAATCTCCAGACTGTGAAAACGGAAGAAATGCGCTGGGGTGCAACACTTCAGAGGCCCGGAAACGACGCATCATCAGCCGCAGGAACTTTAAACGCAAAAACGGCAGGAAAGTGTGAAACTCTCCTGCCGCATATCTGCTGTGTGGCGTCCCCAGGCGGATAAAAAGTTAACGATAACAAGATGAATTTATTATCTTT
>JAXUUT010000126.1:0-4757 GCA_037230945.1 bacterium | reverse complement strand
ACGGGAAGACGGGAATCTCTTTCTGTTGCAATTCATTTGACAATCTGCCGAAAAAACATTTTCCCCCGGGGAAAGGAATCTCTGCGTCCGTCCCTCACGCTCCGGCGGCCTGGAGATTTAATACAAAAAAGCCCCCTCGGGCTGAGGGGGCTTCATATTCACATCGCTGTGAAGGGAACTTACTTGATTTCGACGGTAGCGCCGGCTTCGGTGAGTTCCTTCTTGGCAGCTTCGGCGTCTTCCTTGGAGACAGCTTCCTTCAGGGTGGAAGGAGCGTTGTCGACCTTGTCCTTGGCTTCCTTGAGGCCGAGGCCGGTGAGGGCGCGCACGACCTTGATGACGCCGATCTTGTTGGCGCCGACTTCCTTCAGGATGACGTCGAATTCGGTCTTTTCTTCTTCAGCAGGAGCGGCAGCGGCGGGAGCAGCGGCAACGGCAACGGCGGGAGCAGCGGCGGAAACGCCGAACTTTTCTTCGAGTTCCTTGATGAATTCAGCCAGTTCGAGCACGGTCATGTTGGAGATGAACTCAACAACCTGTTCCTTGGTGATATCGGCCATGGTAATGACTCCTTAAAAAAATTCTTTGACTTTGATGGTTTGGGGCGAAATGGCAGCCAAAGGCGCGACTTACGCAGCCTTCTTCTCTTCGATAGCCTTGAGGGCGTACAGAAGAGGACGAACCATATTGGCCATGAGAGACACAAAATTGGTGGGCACGGCGTTCATGGTCGCCAGAGCCTGAGCAAGCAGCTGTTCCTTGGAAGGCAGCTTGGCGAGATCGGCCACCTGAGCGGGAGTCAGGGGCTTGCCGTCGAGGCTGGCCTGACGGATCTCGAGCTTGTTGTTGGTCTTGGCGAAGTCCGTGAGAGCCTTGGCCACACCGACCGGATCTTTGAATCCAAGGGCAATGGCACAGTTATCCTTCAGCGAAGAAGAGATGGAGCTGTGTTCGGTGTCTGCTAAAGCGATGCGGGCAAGAGTGTTCTTGACGACGTGATATTCGCCGCCAGCGGCGCGCAGCGCCACACGGAGCCCGGTCAGCTCTTCCACCGACATACCCTTGAAGTCGGTCACAACCGCAAACGAGGCACGAGAGGCAACTTCCTTGACCTGCTCGATGATTACGGCTTTTTCAGACCTGTTCTTCACGTGATGCTCCTCACGATTGGGTGTTTTGTCTTGTGGAATGCCGAGCCAAAGAATCTGTCTGAGCAGGCTATTAAGACTTTCGTCACCTGCCGTCTTCGACCCGAAATTCCTTCCCTAGCCTAAATATCGGAAAGTCGGAAGGCATCCCTTGCGGGATGCCTCACGCTTAGCCTTCGATGAACTTCTTGCACTGGGCCATGTCGACCTTGAAGCCGGGGCCCATGGTGGTGGAAACGGTCATGGAAAGCATGTACTGGCCCTTGGCGGCGGAAGGCTTCAGGCGCACGACAGCGTCGAGCAGAGCCTTGAGGTTGCCGAGGATCTTTTCAGGTCCGAAGGAAACCTTGCCGAGGGGGGCGTGCAGCACGCCGGCCTTGTCAACCTTGAAGTCCACGCGACCGGCCTTCAGTTCCTGAACGGCCTTGGCAACGTCGAAGGTGACGGTGCCGGTCTTGGCGTTGGGCATCAGGCCGCGGGGGCCGAGCACACGACCGACCTGACCCACGAGAGCCATGACGTCGGGAGCAGCGACGGCGGCGTCGAATTCCAGCCAGCCGCCCTTGATCTGGGCGACGAGGTCTTCGGCACCAACCACGTCGGCACCGGCGGCACGGGCTTCAGCCTGCTTGTCGCCCTTGCAGAACACGGCCACGCGGACAGTCTTGCCGAGGCCGTGAGGAAGGGAAACAGCACCGCGGACCATCTGGTCGGAGTACTTGGGGTCGACGCCCAGACGGAGGGCGACGTCAACCGTTTCATCAAATTTGGCGAAGGAAGCGCCAAGGGACTTGGCAACCGCGTCCTCCACGGAAAAACGCTGGGTCAGATCAATGCCTTCCAGCGAATTGCAATATTTTTTTCCATGCGTAGGCATGATGGTATTCCTTTCTTTGCGCTTGTCGTCTCGAATCTCCTGCCGGCTCATGCCGGCAGTACGGCCGAATCCAACGAAATAGGCGCGGCGCGATGAACGCGCCCACATATCACACGTACGGACGCCGTCTTGCCGCCTGAACGTTGTTACTTAACGTCCAGTCCCATGCTGCGCGCGGTGCCCATGATGTTGCGCACGGCGCCTTCGAGATCCTTGCAGTTCAGGTCGGGCATCTTCAGCTTGGCGATTTCCTCAACCTGAGCCATGGTCACGGAACCAACCTTGGTACGGTTGGG
The DNA here is from genome assembly GCA_037230945.1 of bacterium. Classification (GTDB taxonomy): domain Bacteria; phylum Desulfobacterota; class Desulfovibrionia; order Desulfovibrionales; family Desulfovibrionaceae; genus Mailhella. Next base: position 2,436 of record JAXUUT010000126.1, on the reverse strand, counting down.
CTCGCCGGATCCCTTTTCAACCTTGGCGGCCTTCATCAGCAGAACGGGAGCCGGAGGCGTCTTGGTCACGAAGGTGAAGGAGCGGTCAGCATACACCGTGATGATCACGGGGATGATCATGCCCTTCTGATCCTGAGTACGAGCATTGAATTCCTTGCAGAAGCCCATGATGTTCACGCCATGCTGGCCCAGAGCGGGACCAACGGGCGGAGAGGGGTTGGCAGCACCAGCAGGAATCTGCAGTTTGATCTTGGCAACTTCTTTCTTGGCCATTGTCGTTAATCCTTATTTTGCGGTTCAGGCTCAGGCCTGACATCTGTCGATGAAACAATCCGGAGCAGAAATTTCGGGTGAGGGCTCAGCCCTTGGTCACCTGGATGAAATCGAGTTCCACGGGCGTCTGGCGGCCGAAGATGGACACGGACACCTTGAGCTTGCCCTTGTCGTAGTTGACTTCTTCCACCACGCCGTTGAAACCGCCGAAGGGGCCATCGATGACCCTGACCTCATCGCCGCGGTCGAAGTTGAACTTGGGACGAGGCTGTTCCTGACGGGTTTCCATCAACGAAAGAATGCGTTCCGCTTCACCAGGACCCATAGGTGCAGGACGATTTTTCCCTCCCACAAAGCCGGTGACCTTGGGGATGTTCTGAACCAGATGCCAGGAGAGGTCGGTCATCGTCATGCGGACCATGACGTATCCGGGATAGAACTTTCTGGTGGTGGTGCGCTTCTGACCGCCCTTGCCGAGTTCGATGACTCGTTCGGTGGGCACGACCACATTGTGGATGCAGCCCTTGTCCTGGCCAGTGCGCATCAGTTCCCGGATCATCTGCTCAACTCTCTGCTCGAAGCCGGAGTACGTATGCAGGATGTACCAGTGGCCGGCATCCTGAGCGGCAGATTCAGAATTGACAGGGAATTCGGTGATGCTTTCTTGCTCAGCCATTGTATTTTACCCTTATCGGATGTGGAAAAGAGTGAACGGAATCGACCTCTCAGGCAAGGATCAGACGAACCAGGCTGGAAAGGATGAGATCCACCACTCCGAGAAGGATGGCCATGACGGCAACAAAGCCGAGCACCACCATGCTGGTGGTACGGGTTTCTTTCCAGTTGGGCCAGCTGACCTTGCGCAGCTCGACGCGAGACAGGAGAAGATAATCCCTGAATGCAGCAAAGCGCGCCATCAGGCCGCGATCTTCGCCAGCGGACTGGCCGGACTTGCTGGAGGCAGTGGCGGGAGCCGCTTTTGCCTGGGAATTAGCTTCCGCGGCGTCACTCTGTTTTTTGCTCATGTTAGCCTCAAAACTGAAAAGACAAAAGAAATGGCAGGCCAGGAGGGATTCGAACCCCCAACGTGCGGTTTTGGAGACCGCCGCTCTGCCGTTGGAGCTACTGGCCTGCGCTATGAAGCACTACTTCGCTTCGCGATGAGTCGTATGTTTCTTGTCCCAGGGGCAGTACTTCATGACCTCAAGACGACCGGTAGTGTTCTTCTTGTTCTTAACCGTGGCGTAGTTGCGGCGCTTGCATTCCGTGCAAGCGAGCAGGATGTTCACGCGCATGGTATTACTCCAGGATTTCAGTCACCACGCCGGAGCCGACGGTATGGCCGCCTTCGCGGATAGCGAAGCGTTCACCGGGAGCCATGGCGATGGGATGGATGAGTTCAACGGTGAAGGTGGCGTTGTCGCCGGGCATGACCATTTCCACGCCTTCAGCCAGCTTGATGACGCCGGTGATGTCGGTGGTGCGGAAATAGAACTGGGGACGATAGCCGGAGAAGAAGGGAGTGTGACGACCGCCTTCGTCCTTGCCCAGAACGTACACTTCGGACTTGAACTTGGTGTGAGGAGTGATGGACTTGGGAGCGGCGAGAACCTGGCCGCGTTCCACGTCTTCACGCTTGATGCCGCGGAGCAGAGCACCGATGTTGTCACCGGCCTGGCCCTGATCGAGCAGCTTGCGGAACATTTCAACGCCGGTCACAGTGGTGGTCTGGGTGGGACGGATGCCCACGATTTCCACGGTGTCGCCGACCTTCACCACGCCGCGTTCCACACGACCGGTCACCACGGTGCCACGGCCGGAGATGGAGAACACGTCTTCGATAGGCATAAGGAAGGGCTTATCGGTTTCGCGGACGGGATCAGGAATGTAGTTGTCGCAGGCGTCGAGCAGATCGAGGATGCACTTGGCATCAGGAGCCTGCCAGTCGTCGCAGTTCAGGGCGTTCAGAGCGGAACCGCGGATGACCGGAACTTCGTCGCCCGGGAAGCCGTTGGCGCTCAGAAGTTCGCGCATTTCCATTTCGACGAGGTCCAGCAGTTCGGGATCGTCGACCTGGTCGCACTTGTTCATGAACACGATGATGTAGGGCACGCCGACCTGACGGGCGAGCAGGATGTGCTCACGGGTCTGGGGCATGGGACC
>JAXUUT010000128.1:0-28131 GCA_037230945.1 bacterium | reverse complement strand
CCTGCTACGACAAGGGCTGGCTCATCCGCATAAAGCCCGAAGACATGGCCGCCGTTGACGGCCTCATGTCCGCCGACGCCTACAAGGCCACGCTGTAATTCATCTTCCCCACACCTGACAAAAAAGGCCGCGGCTCTGAGCTGCGGCCTTTTTTATCCTTCCCGCTGAACGACAGGACTGCTCCGTCGTCCTCTACCTTCCCTGCCGCAGCAAAAAACGCTGCACGAACATTCCGGCACTCCCATCAAGAAAAAAAACCGGCCATGTGCAAATGCACAAAATTTCTGCCTTGTCCTGCGGAAGCACATTCCCCCCGTTCCCGGGCAAGCCTCTTCTTTTCCGAAGCCCTCTCCGGCCTCCGAGACTCTTCAAGCCTCACGCACCCTTCCCATAACGACGATGCAAAAGACGGCGGCCGTTTTCTCCGACCGCCGTCTTCAAAGGCCTTCCTGCATGACTTTCCGGAACGCGCATGATCATGATTTGCTTTTTTGCCTCGCTGCATTCCGGATTTCTCTGCAACTGTCACTTCTTCGACTTTGCATTCTCCGATTTGTCGTCCTTCAAATCCGGACGCAGCTCTCCCATGGTCTCGTAAAGCTGGGAGAGAGCAATGAGGCAGTCCGCACGGGAAGATATTTCCGCAAGCTCGGCGTCGGAAAGGGCTGCCTGCGCGGTCAGAAGGTCGAGATAGGAGCCGGACTGAAGCTCATAGCGCATCTTGGCATCCTCATAAGATTCCTTCGCGCTGACCACGCCCCGCTGCGAGACCTTGACGGAACGATAGGCGTCCTGCGTGGAAAGCAGGCTTGAACGCACGGCATAGGCGCAGTTGTTGACGGAAGAACGCACGGCCGCCTCGAGCGCGGAAATCTGTCTCTGCGCCTGCTGCGTGAGATACATTCTTCTGCCGCTCGAAAACAGCGTCCAGTCTATGGAAAGACCTATTTCTCCGTAGGAATAATCCTTCTTCGTGTACCGGCTGCCCGCCGCATCAAGATGGCTGCCCGTGGTGGACCAGCCGAGAACGGCGGAAACCTGCGGCCAGAAGGAACTTTTCGTTATGCCGAGATCCTTGAGAGCCATTTCCACCGACTTTCTGGCCATGAGAAGGTCAGGCCGATGTTCCAGCGCCTGGGCAAGGCAGGCTTCGAGCGTACGCCTGAAAGGCGTGAGCTCAAGATCGCCGCAATAGTCGATGCTGGCGTCGGGCGGCAGATCAAGCAGCGTGTTGAGACGCGTGAGCCATACGTTGCGGTCGTTCTCATAGCTGATGAGCAGCGCCTCGGTTCTGGCAAGCTCCGTTTCCGCCTGCAGAACGTCCAGTCTGGGACGAAGGCCGATGTTCCATGCGGTCTTCGCCATGTCGAGCTGAGCCTGGGCGCGCTGCAGCGAACGACGGGTGCTGCTGATGCTCGCCTCGGCCTTCAGATAGGAAATAAAGGCTTCCTGCACGGCGGCCGTCACGGAAAGCCGCTGCGACTCGAGCTGAAGCGCCTGCCGCTCCTCTTCCAGCGCGGCCTTCTGATAGGTATTCAGAAGGTTGAATCCGGTAAAAAGAGGCTGACTGGCCTGCACCGTCATGGTGGTCACGTTGGGCTCGTAGCGGGAAGGCCTGTCCTTGCTGTAGCGGGAATAGCTGTAGTTCACGTCCAGCGAGGGGCCGAAGGAACTTCTGGCCGCCTTGCGCGCGGACTCCGCGGCCTGTACGGTGAACCTGGCGCTCTCTATGTCGGGATTCTTTTCCAGCGCATACAGAACGGCGCGCTCCATGGTGTAGCGTTCTCCGGCTTTGACGGACGCAGGCAAAAACAGTATACAGGCAAGAGCCGCACAACAGACAGGACGCCAGAACATAGGAAACTCCTTCAAGGTCTTCCGGACTCTAGCGCAAAAGGCGGCAGTCTGTCACGCCCTCCGTCACGCGGATGGCGCAGGATTTTTCGTTGCATCCGGCGCCGCTCAAGCATATGAACAAAGCGGCCCCTTTCCCGCGCCGATGCGGTTTCCACGTCGGCAATCTATCGGATATCTTCGGAGCACCCATGGACTACAACATTTTTTCCGTCTTTGCCAGCGCAAGTCTCGTCGCCCAGCTCATCATGGTCATCCTCATTGCGCTTTCCATCCTCAGCTGGACCGTCATCATAGGCAAGATCGTCACGCTGTCCGCCGCCGAACGCAAGGCCACGGCCGGCATCATCCGCTTCACGGACGCCCCCGACCTGCGTCAGGCCGTTCAGAGCCTCGGCGGCGATCCCACTTCTCCGCTTTACGGCGTGGCTCAGCACGGCGTGCGCGAATTCAACGACGGCAAGGAAGCCGGCGCCGACGAGAGCGTAGTGGTCGAAACCGTGCGCCGCGCGCTCAACCAGGGCGTCGGTCTTGAAATCGACCGTCTGCACAAGCATCTTTCCATTCTGGCCACTGCCGCCAACACGGCGCCGTTCATCGGTCTGTTCGGTACGGTCTGGGGCATCATGACCTCGTTCCACGCCATCGGCCAGATGAAATCCGCCTCTCTTGCCACCGTGGCCCCCGGCATTTCCGAAGCCCTCATCGCCACGGCCATCGGCCTCGGCGTGGCCGTGCCCGCCACCATCGCCTACAACATGTTTCTCGGCAAGCTGGACAGCATAGAAACCCGCCTCATCAACTTCGCGGGCATTTTCCTGAACCGCGTGCAGCGTGAAGTCAACGTGCACCGTTCCCGCGGCGGCGACAGGTAGGGCGAACCATGGCCAGAAAAAAAGGCTTCGTTTCGGAAATCAACGTGACGCCCTTCGTGGACGTCATGATGGTTCTGCTCATCATTTTCATGGTCACGGCCCCCATGATGGATTCCGGCCTCGACGTCGACCTGCCGCAGGCCAAGCAGGTGGACACCCTGCCCACCGATTCCGATCACCTGGTGCTCACCGTTCGTGAAGACGGCACGCTCTATCTCGACACCTACGAAGTTCCGCTCGAAGAACTGGAAGAGCGTCTCGTCACGCTCGTGAAGGACAAGGATCGCGCGCTCTTTCTGCAGGCCGACAAGGCCGTGCCCTACGGGCTCGTCGTGGACGTCATGGGCCGCATCAAGGCCGCAGGCATCGAAAAGCTGGGCGTGGTCGCCATGCCCTCCACGGAAAGCGCTGCCCCCGCTCAGTCCGGCAGCACCCAGCAGCGCCGCCGCTAGACGGCATATATCACTCTCATGCGAATAAGCAGTCTTTTCATATCCATACTGCTCCATCTGGCAGTGCTGGCCTTCATCTTGTACGTGCCGCTGCGTCCTCCGCTCGACATCACGCGGCCCGTCTATCAGGTCAGTCTCGTCATGGGAGCTCCGGGCGGCGAAAAACTGCCCTCTCCCGTGCTCGGAGCACGTCCCCCCGTCACCGGCAAGCAGGTGGCTTCCACGGAAGCGGCGGCCCAGCCCAAGGCCGAGCCCGCGCCTGCGCCGAAGCCCGAAGAGGCTCCCGCTCCCGCAGCCGCGCCCGAGTCGAAACCGGAACCCAAGCCCGAACCCAAGCCCGAGCCGAAGAACGATCCGGTACAGATACCGCAGCAGCCGAAGCCCGAGAAGAAGCCTGAACCCAAACCGGAAAAGAAACCCGAACCAAAGCCGGAACCCAAGCCCGAGCCGAAACCGGAAAAGAAGCCGGAAACGAAGCCTGAGAAAAAGCCCGAACCCAAGCCCGAAAAGAAGACGGATTCCGGCAAGGAAACTCAGAGCAAGGCCCAGAGCAAAAAGCAGAGCAGCAGCGGCAAGGACGCTCTTGCCGACGCTCTTGCCGATGTCCGCAAGCAGGCCCGCTCCAACAGCACGGGCAAGGGCGGCGGCACTTCCGCATCCCGCGCTCTGGCCGACCTGGAAAAGCAGGTGGGCAGAACCGGCGTCGGCGGCGGTGGCGGTGAAGGCGACGGCCCGGGCGGCGGCGGCATCTACGACGTGTACGTCGCACAGGTCATTCTGGCCGTCCAGCCCAACTGGAGCATGCCCACCTATTCCCGCAACAACATGGTGGTGCAGGTGCGCATCAAGCTCGACAAGCAGGGCAACGTGCTCGACTGCCATATCGAGCGCTCGTCCGGCAGACCCGAGTTCGACGCCTCCGCCGTGAACGCCATCATACGCACCAAGACCCTGCCTCCGCCTCCCACGCCCGCACAGCAGGATCTCGTCATCAGCTTCAACTCTCTGCAGATGATGGGCCGCTGAGGCCCGTCAGAACTCTTCTTCAAGCGCCGGTTCCGATGATGTCGGAACCGGCTCTGGAGTTTTTATGAGCAAGCATGTTTTTTCCTTCCGCTCATCGCTCGCGCGCGCCCTCTCCTCCGGAAAGGCGTCCCTTTTCCGCGCACGTCCGGGCAAGACGGCTCTTGCCTGCGCCATCGCCCTTGCCGCCGGCTCCGCCCTTCCCTCCGTCTCTTCCGCCTTCAGCGCCACGGCCGACATCTCCGGCGGCTACGGTACGCAGGTGCTGAGTCAGATTCTTCGCGTGTGGCAGCAGCCCGAAGGCGCGCGTGGCATGGCTCTCGTGGAGCTGAAGATAGCGCCGTCCGGCTCCCTTGCCGGATGCTCCGTGATTCAGCCCTCGGCAACGCCCGCGGCCGACGCCTCGCTGTGCGCCGCCGCCCACAATGCCGCGCCCTACCCCTATCCTCCCTTCGGGGCCGAGTCGCTGGTCTCTCTTGCCATGGCCTACGGACCGGGCGACGCGGGAACCGGCAATGCTCCCGCTCCCGTGCAGAGCTACGCAGAAATGCTCAGACAATCCATCGCACCTCACGTCATCATGCCTAACGGGCTTTCCGGTTCGTGGACGACTGTGGTAGAACTGGACATCTGGGCCGACGGCACCATGCGCGACTGCCGCATCAGCCATCCTTCCGGCAACGCCGAAGTCGACGCCGCGGTCATGGCCGCCGTCCGCACTCCCGGAGTCATTCCCCTGCCTCCGGAACACATGGAACAGAGAGTTTCCCTTTCGTTCACCCTCAGCGCCCGCTGATGCCAGCCCGGCCTTCAGAGAACAACCATGCGACGTTTCACCATTGCCCTTCTTGCAGCGTTCTTTTTCACCATGTCCTGTCTGAACGCCGGTCCTGCCGTCGTTTCAGCCTCGGCCGCCCAGAACTCGGCGCAGTCGTCCGACAAGAAGGCCGATAAAAATGCCGACAAGAGCGCCGAGGACAATGCCCCGGACGCCAAGGAAGTAGCCGAGGCCGCGGCCAAGGCCAAGGCCGAGAGCGAAGCCAAGGCCGCGGAAGAGGCCAAGAAGGCGGAAGAAGAACGCGCCGCCGAAGCCGCCAAGAGCGTTCAGCAGGCCTGGGACGCGCTGCTCGCCACGCACAACGCCCAGCTCGCGGGCATCATTGAACACGCGCAGACGCTCAAGGACGGTCTCTCCGATCTTTCGTCCGCCACGAACCAGAGCATTTCCCTGCTTGAGCAGGAATTCCAGAAGCTCGACGCGCTCTCCCAGGCCACGGGAAGCATGCCGTCCGATCTCACCGTGCTCGTGGAGCGCTTCCACCGCATCAAGGAGCGCACCCAGGCTCTCATACTGCCGCTGCAGAACACGCAGGCAGAACTTGAAAAGGAAAAACAGGCGCTCACGCTTCTGGACAAGTCGCTTTCCGGACAGGGAACCGAGGTCAGCGGCAAGCTCTCGAGCCGCCTCAAGGAAGCCAACAAGAACATTTCCAATCTTCAGACGAAGTACGACCGCATCATCGATCCCGCGCTTGAGCTCATCACGCAGGTGCAGACGCGCATCGACGAAGTCATGAAGAACATGCCCACGCTCTGGAACAACTATTACTTCCAGTCTTCGGGGCATTTCTACGACGTGGTGGCCTGGGGCAGGGACATACGCAACCTGAGCTCTCTCGAGGAACTCTTCTCCCTGCGTCTGACCACGGAGCTGCCGAGCAGCATGGACGCCTTCTTCTCCATGCTCACGCGCATCGCCACATCCCTGCTCTTCTGCCTGCTCTTCGGTCTCGCCCTGCGCCACACTGCGCGCAAGAGACTGCCGGAACAGATGCAGGCCGGGGTGGACAGGGTCATGCGCAACAGCGCCATCTGGATAGCCGTGGGCATATCCATCCACCTTTCGGCATGGGACGACGGAAAGCTCTATCAGATCGTGGCCACCCTCGGCACCATGTGCCTGTGCTGGGGCCAGATGCTTCTAGCCTGGGATCTCTACGAGTTTGAAAACCCGAACCGGTCGCGTCTTTCCCCGCTGTGGCCCATGTTCCCGCCCCTGCTCATAGGCATGGTGCTGCTCAACTTCGATCCCTTCCCGCTGTTCATCTGCGTGGCGTGGGTCATCGTGCAGGCCGTCGACCTCTGGAAGACCCGCTCCCTGCCGCTGCCGCCTCAGCCGCTGCCGCGCACCATCATGAGGCTCTACACCATCCAGCTCTGGATCACGCTCATCATAAGCCTGGTCGGCTTCTCCCGCCTGTCCATTCTCATAAGCATGTGCTTCACCTCCATCACGGTGACCATCATGCTCTGCGTGTCCCTCTTCAAGGTGGAGCATCTCATAGAGTCGCATCTGCCCAAGGATGGCACCATCGCCGTCATGGCCAGCCTTGCCATGGCCCTCATCATGCCCGTGGTGCTGCTTGTTTCCGTCATGGCCGCAGTGCTCTGGATCATGGCCTATCCCGGCGGCTGGTTCCTTTTGCAGCACATGGCCACCCTCGGCTTCAACATAGGCGACGTGTCGCTGAACGCCATGCAGATTCTCAGCATCTTCATCGCGTTCTATCTCACCCGAGCCCTGCTCGCCGTGGGCAACACCTTCATGGCCGGCATGCAGGCGCAGATCTCCCGCATTTCCGTTTCCCTGCTCGCCCCCATGCAGGTCATCTACAAGTGCCTGCTCTGGGCTCTGTTCGGCCTCTACGCGCTCAAGGCCCTCGGGTTCAATCTCTCCAGCCTCTCCATGATCGCCGGCGGTCTCTCCGTGGGTATCGGTATCGGTCTTCAGAACATGGTGCAGAACTTTACGAGCGGACTTTCCGTGATCTTCGGTCAGACCATCCGTGAAGGCGACGTGGTGCAGGTCGGCACCATCACCGGCGTGGTCAAGCGCATCAACATACGCTCCACCATGGTGGAAACCTACGACAACGCCATCATCTTCATTCCGAATTCGAGCTTCCTGAACAGCACCTTCACGAACTGGACGCACAACAACCGCCGCGTCCGCAAGGAAATAGCCGTGGGCGTGGCCTACGGTACCGACGTGAAGCACTGCCTTGAGCTGCTGCTCAAGATCGCCAAGGATCATCCCAAGGTGCTCTTCTATCCCGAACCCACGTCCTACTTCGTCAACTTCGGCGCGAGTTCTCTGGACCTCATCCTGCGCTTCTGGGTGCGTGAGTACAACGACGGCATGGCCATCACCTCCGACATCATGCTCAAGATCAACGAGGTCTTTGCCGAGGAAGGCATAGAGATATCCTTCCCGCAGCTCGACGTGCACATGTATGACGCCACCGCGGAAGAAGCGCCCCGCATCATCGAGGACGCCACCGGAAAGACGCTTGCCGACAAGGAAAAGAAGGCCGAGGCCTGAGTTTCCTCCTGAGGATGCGACCGTCTCGACATGACGAGAAGCGGCCACACGTGACGCGAAAAGCCCCCGTTCCCTGCGGACGGGGGCTTTTTTCTGCCGGAGCTTCGCGCGTCACATTCCATCGGCAAACATCCGCTCCAGACTGGCGGACGGCACGGCTGAAAGCGACGGAAGATTTTCTTCCCTCTCCGGCCCGGTACGGGGCAAAGCCGGAACTTCCGCCATGCCGATCTCAGAAGCTCCGGCGCCTTTTGCAAAAATGACGGGAATGCGGCCTGCAACGGCAATGCATCCGGCACCCGGAATGCAGGCTACTTGCCCCGGAGACTGCGTGCGTAGGCATGTATGCCGTTGGCCAGTCCCTGCGCCAGGCGCTGCCGGTGCTTGCTGCTCTTGAGCCTTCCGGCCTCCTTCTTGTTGGTACAGTAGCCCACTTCCACCAGCACGCTGGGCACGGAGGAGCCCACGAGAACAAAAAACGGCGCGCCCTTCACCCCTCCGTCATGCGTGGAAGCGCCGTTTTTCTTCAAATAGCTCAGCGTATTCTTCTGAATGCGGTCGGCGAGACGACGCGACTCCGTGGTGCGCGCGCCTGTGAGGATTTCGGTCAGAATCTTGTCCATGTCGCCCAGCCTGCCGCTGTCGGCGTTCTCCACCATGGCCAGGCGGCTTACGGAACTTGTGCGGGCAAAATCCAGAATGTAGGTTTCAAGTCCGCTGATGCCCGTATTTTCCGAAGCATTCACATGGATGGAAATGAAAAGGTCGCCCTTGTTCCTGCGGCAGAAGTTCACCCGTTCAGCCAGAGAAACCCAGGTATTGCCGCTTCTCGTAAGATGAACCTTGTAGCCGAGCTTCTGAAGAATGGTTCGCAGACGTTTTGCAATATCGAGATTGACGTCCTGCTCGACCACGCCGTTGTGCATGGTTCCGGGATCCCTGCCGCCATGCCCCGGATCAATGATGATGGTGCGCACCGAAAGACCGAGCTGTGCGGCCAGCATCTGAGATCCGGCGCCGCTCGGCGGTCGGCTGACCTTGACCGTTTCCTTTGAGGAAGACGATGCACTGCTTTTGCCGCTCTTGCCGTCCATCTGTTCGCGGTACTCAGCGGCAATTTTCGCGTGATCGGCCCGAAAATACCGTCTTGCGATGTGCTCCAGATGAACGCGGGCCTTTTTCTGATCGTTCAGAAGCTCGTTGTAGACGACGGCGGCGCGGAAAAGCGCATCGTCGGCCAGCGCGCTGGACGGAAACTTGCTTGCCGACTGCTCATACACGGACGCGGCATTTTTCGCGTCCGTCTTCGACTTCGTCACCCGCGCCTTTTCTTCCAGAGCAACGCCGCATCGGAACAGCGCCGCCACGCGCAGATTCCACTTGGGATTGTTGTTGTAGACCTTGCGGAACTCATCGGCACAGGCCTGCCAGGAATTGGGGCCGGGATTTCCGGCCTGGAGCTTCGCAAGATTCGCCTTGGCCCTCTCATAATCGGGAGGATTGGCGGCAAGCGTCAGAGCGGGCAGGCAAAGAAACAGGCAGCAGGCCAGACAGAACAGAACGAAGAAGCGGCGTTTCTGGGACATGAAATAGTTACCGAAATTTTTTTCCATTGTTCAGCACAGCTTCTCCGCTGTCAATGGAAAAACCGTTTTTGTAACAAAAAGCATGTCGCGGAAGGCTTCCGGAAGAAAAAATGCAGGATATGCCTGTATTTTTATTGAAGTTTTTCCTATTTAAATGTTTTTTATTTAATTATTAGTTGACTTCCATAGAGTATTGTGAAAAATATGACTAGAATGTTCATTGCGCATATTCACCCAAGGAGGAACACATGCGTAAACTCGTTGCATTCCTGGCCGGCGCGGCTCTTGTCGCGGGAATGGCCGCCACTCCGTCCGTGTCCGACGCCTATGAAGCCATCTGCGGTCCTCTGGGCGTCCTTCATTACCAGAAGGAAAAATCCTACGGCGGCTACGTCCTCTACACCAACCATCTGGGCGGAACCAAGACGTACCTCATCGACCTGGAAGGCAACGTGGTTCATGAATGGAATCACGGCCGTCAGGCCTTCATGTCGGAGCTTCTTCCCAACGGCAATCTTCTGCGCGCAGAACAGGGACCGGGTGCTCCCGTGACCTTCGGCGGCTGGCACGGCACGCTGCGCGAATATGACTGGGACGGCAACGTGGTATGGGAATACACCATACGCGACGAGAACAAGGTGGCTCACCACGGCTTCGACCGGCTGCCCAACGGCAACACGGCCATGCTCGTGTGGGAAAAGATGTCCTGGGACGAAATGATCGCCAAGGGACGCGATCCCAAGGATCCCACCATCTACAAGGACGGCTTCAAGTATCCTGACGGCAAGGTGCTGGAAGGCGTATGGCCCGACGCCATCATCGAAGTGGATCCCAGCGGCAAGATCGTGTGGGAATTCCATGTGAAGGATCACATCGGCACGGCCAAGGACCAGTGGGACCCCAACTATCACCTGCCCTTCGGCTACATGCCCGCCTATTTTGCGGGCCCGGACTGGACGCACTGGAACTCCATCCGCTACAACCCCAAGACCGACCAGTATCTCGTGAACTCCCGCGACTGGGGTGAAATGTATATCATCGACCGCAAGACCAAGAAGATGGTCTGGCGCTGGGGCAACCCCTACGCCTATGGCGGAGGCACCAAGGAACAGGGCTACGCCCGCAACGGCGATCAGATTCTGTTCGGCTCTCATGACTGCAACTGGCTGCCCAACGGCAACGTGAGCATTTTCGACAACGGCACCATGCGCCCGAACGGCAACTACAGCGCCGCCTATGAAATAGAACGCGACGGCACCTTCAACGGCGGCAAGATCGTATGGTCCTTCAAGACCAAGGATCAGAACAGCTTCTATTCCGCCTACCAGAGCGCCGCGCAGAAGCTGCCCAACGGCAACTGGCAGATCACGGCCACCAACAACGGCCATGTGTTTGAAGTGACCCCCGAAGGCGAAGTGGTATGGGAATTCCTGAACCCCATTTCCGGCGACGAGCCCTACTGCGTGAAGAAGGACGACAATCCCTGGACGCAGATACACCGTGCCTTCCGCTACGCGGCCGACTCTCCGCAGCTCAAGGGACGTACCCTCAAGCCCATACGCAAGCTCGCCCCCGGCTGCCCCGACTGGAAGACGCTGCTTGACTACAAGCCGTCCCCCAACGGCAGCCGTCCTCCGAAGGTGGAAAACGCCCCTGCCTCCGACCAGAAGGGCTATGACTACGCCGCTCCGGCCAAGAAGTAACGAGCACTCCGCAACGCTTTTCTGAAAGACTAAACTTCTTTTCCCGGGCCGTCTCGCCGTTTTCGGCAGACGGCCCTCTTCTTTTTCCGGCATGAAACTTCGCGTCCATGATGGCGACATTCCTTCGGCACAACGGATTTTGTCTGCTCGCTCGAAGCGATGAAAAATGGCTCTTCGCTCCCCAAACCTTTGCACGGGAGCCTTCGCCAGACCTCCCGTGATCGGACGTTCATTTTCCTGCCGCTTTCACCGGATGCCCAGAACCTTCGGCAACAACGGCGTCCGAAGTTTCCATGAGCTGCGTCCTTGCGCCTGCAAGCGCTTCCTGTTTTTTCCCGCTTCTCCTCTTCTTTTCCGCAAGAAAAACGTTCCCGCACGTTTTTCCATTAAATCTTTCCCAAAAATATGATTCTCCCGCTTTTTCTATTGACAGGTGACGCCATCTTTTATAAAAGACGTCTGTTCACGCCACGCGGGAGTAACTCAGTGGTAGAGTGCAACCTTGCCAAGGTTGAAGTCGCGGGTTCAAATCCCGTCTCCCGCTCCATATGACATAAAGAAAGCCCGTCATCGACGGGCTTTTTCTTTTTAATCCTTCTCCTGCCCGAAAGACTCGGGCACGGCTCTCAGCCTCCGCCTCGTTTCCGGGCACGCATCCGAAGCGCGGCGACACGTCCCTGATCATCGCCGAGGGGGCTTTCCGCAGGTCATGCCCCGTTCGAGAAAAGAAGGCCCGGTTCCTCTCTTCGCATCGGGGAGGCGGCGTTTCCTGCAACGCGAAAGCCCTGCCCTTGCTGCGGACCCGACCGAAAAAAAAGCGGAGCCCGAAGACTCCGCCTTTTTCCGTCATGAAATGCCGGTCAGTCCCTGTCGCACTCGACCCGGAACTTCGATTCCTCTTCGCGCACCAGACGGAACAGCACGGGACTGAGCAGAAGAATGGCGATGAGGTTGGGTATGGCCATAAGGGCGTTGCAGGTATCAGCCAGCAGCCATACCAGGTCAAGCTTGGTAAGAATTCCCACGGGAATGGCGAGGCAGTACACGACGCGGAAGGGAATCTGAGCCTTGTCGCCGAAGAAATAAATGGCGCAGCGCTCGCCGTACACGCACCAGCTCATGGCCGTGGTGAAGGCGAACAGGGAAAGGCACACGGCCACCATGATGCTGCCTATGCCGGGCAGCACGCTTTCAAACGCCGCGGAGGTCATGGCCGCTCCCTGCTGTCCGTCGGTCCACTCGCCGGTCAGAAGAAGAGCGAAGGCGGTGAGACTGCACACCACGATGGTGTCGATGAAGGTATCGAGCATGCCTATGGTGGCCTGCGTCATGGGAGAGCTGGTGGACGCCGCGGCGTGGGCCATGGGCGCAGTGCCGAGACCGGCCTCGTTGGAAAAGATGCCGCGGGCCATGCCCATGCGTATGGCCAGCATGATGGAGGCTCCGGCCGCGCCGCCCTGCGCCGCCGTGGGAGAGAAGGCCTCACGCAGCACCATGCCGAAAATGGCGGGCACTTCGCCTATGTGCATGATGATGACCAGAAGCGACATGCCTGCATAGCAGAGCGCCATGACGGGCACGATGCGACCGGCAACGCCGGCAATGCGTTTCACGCCTCCGAGCAGCACCACGCTGGAAAGCACCAGCAGCACCGCAGCCGAAATTTTGGGAGACACGCCGAAGCTCGTGTCGAGCACGCCGCCTATGGCATTGCTCTGCACCATGGCGCCCGTGCCTATGCAGGCCACGATGCCGAACAGGGCAAAGGCGCTGCCGAGCCACATCCAGCGGGAGCCGAGCCCGTTCTTGATGAAGAACATGGCTCCGCCCACCCAGTTGCCGCCCGGCGTGCGCTCGCGAAAATGCACGGCAAGCAGCACTTCACTGAACTTGGTGGCCATGCCCACGAGTGCCGTCATCCACATCCAGAAGAGCGCACCGGGACCGCCCATGTAAATGGCCGTGGCCACGCCCACGATGTTGCCTGTGCCTATGTCGCCGGCAAGCGCCGTCATGAGCGCATTGAAGGGAGAAATCTCACCCTTTTCCGAATCGGAACGCCGACCGGCCCAGGCATGACGCATTCCCCGGGCAAAATTGCGGATGGTAAAAAAACGCAGTCCTATCGTAAGATACAGGCCGGTGCCGAACAGAAGCACCAGCATGCACGGACCCCAGACGAAATTATTGACGCTCGTAAGCCATTCCAACATGACGCAACCCTTTTATGATGAAACACTAATTTACTATAATATCATATTGGAACAAAAAAGGCAAACCACAAAAAACACAAGACGTTTTTCCCTGTCCTCTTTTCCTCGACGCTTTTTTGCCCATCGTTCAGGCTCGATCCGCACCGTCGGAAAAGAGCGTCGTCAAGGCATGTTAAAGCGGCGGTCCGCCTCTGCCGTCAGAGGGGCCCTTTCTGTCTTCCGCACGGCCTGAAAATGGGGAAGACCATGTCTTCAGCGCATGAAAAAGCCCCCGCTGCCGAAGCAGCAGGGGCAAAACAACCGTGGAGAGAGTCTACTTGTTGGGCGTAAGCTTGTAGCGGTAAATTTCGTGCACTTCGGACTTATAGCCCGGATACATGCCCTTGGTCATGCCGAGAACGATGCGCGCGCCGCGATTCTGATGCACCAGAAGATCGCCGGTGGAAGGATCGACGCAAAGACCTTCGATCTCACCCTGCTTTATGGTCTCGGTAAAGGTCTTTTCCAGAATGACGGGCGCATAGCTCGCGGAAGAAATGTCCACGCGATAGAGGTGATCGGGCTCATTGTCGTCGGCGGTGCCGTCATCGGCGGTCAGGAACAGGGAGCCGTCATAGTAAAACACGCCCTGCACCCACTGCGGCACGGGCTGCAGATGCACCTTGCGCAGATAGTTGCCGTCAAGGTCGTATTCATAAAGATAGCGGCCGGATTCCTCGCCCACCCAGGAACACATCCACACCGTGCCCTTCACGGGATCGACGGTAATGCCGGAGGTCTCAAGCTGACCGGAGGCCTCATTGAAGGGGAAGGCGCGCTTGAACTTCAGGGTGTTGGCGTCGTACACGGAAACCTGAATGTCCTTGCCCACGCCGTCCATGAAATTTTCCACGCCGCAGTAAATTTCGCCGTTGTAGACGTCGATGTCGCCGAGGTGATTGACGGCCTTGGTGTAGCCGGTTTCAAAGGGCTTGTCGTTCTTCAGCACAAGCTTGCCGTCCATGTCGTACTTGTACAGCACCTTGCTGCAGCTGACGTAGATGTACTTTCCGTCGCAGGCCACGCCCTGGCGTCCGTCGACTTTCATCACGTCTTTCAGCTCATAGGTGTACTTCGGGGACATGTCCGGTTCCGGCAGGGCAAAGGCCTGTCCGGCAATGCCGAAACTCAGAATGGCGGCCGCAGCGGCAGAAAGGAAACACTTGTTCATATACCCTCCTCAGGGTCATCGGGGGAACGTACCGAAATGGAACGTTCCGATCAGGCGCATAGTAGAGCAATATTCCTTTCATGACAATGGGATGTCGAGCTCTGCAATCGGCCGGGACTACGCGGCCGCGCGCTCTCAGCCCTGCCCACGCACGGCGCCGCACGCCTTCAGACAAAAAAATCCCCGGAAAGACCACTCCCCGGGGATACTCGTTCAGCGTCGCGCATCAGGCGCGTTCAGCGTGAATGCCCACCTCCACGCCGTTCATGAGAGAACGGGTGATCATGCAGCTCTTCACGATCTTCAGGCAGTGCTCAAGCGTGTCGACGTCCTTGTCGTCCACCTCCACGCGCACGTCGATGTCAACGCGGGTCACATAGGAAAGGCCTTCACGCTCCTCCTTGACGGCGCGTCCCGTGCCGACGATGCGATGATACTGCACATCGCGGGCCAGAAGCGCGGCATTCAGCGAACCGCAGAAGCAGTCCAGCGCCGCGCTCACCAGAAAGACGCGCGCCGTGCCGAGTCTCTGATCCGGGCCCACGCTGTTGTAGTCCGCGTGAATGTCTCCAAGAAGAGGATGACCGGTTCTTACGGTGAATCCATCCGGAGTATGCTCAAATTCCACTACGTCGCTCATGTTTTTGCTCCCAGGCAGGAAAAACCCGCCGTTTTCTGTGTTGTCCCCGGGCTCAGCCCGAAATGCCCTTTGCCGCGGTCAGCCCGGCAGCACGCCCGTCAATTGCGCATCAAGCGCACAGCCTGCGCAGCCTGGCGGCAAATTCCGCCCTTGAAATTTCCTCGGCGCCGAGACGAAGCATGTGCGGCGTCGTCTGCTGACAATCCACCATTTCCACGCCCCGCTCCTTCAGCCACGCCACAAGATGCACCAGGGCCGCCTTGGAAGCGTCCGGCTGAAGGTGAAACATGGACTCTCCGAAGAAGGCCCTTCCTATGAGCACGCCGTACAGTCCCCCTGCAATCGCACCGTCCTGCCACACCTCCACGGAATGGGCATGACCGAGCGCATGCAGTCTTTCATAGGCCTCCACCATGTCCGGCACTATCCACGTACCGTTCTGCCCCTCCCGCGGGACGGAAGCGCAGGCGCGGATGACCGTGCCGAAGCACGCATCCACGCTGAAACGAAAACGCCCGCTGTTCAGAACACGCCGCAGGCTTCCTCCCACATGAAGCTTTTCCGGGAAAAGCACGCAGCGCGGATCCGGCGACCACCAGAGTATGGGCGAACCATCCTCATACCACGGAAAAATGCCCCGGGCATAGGCGTACAGCAGCCTTTCCGGCGAAAGATCCCCGCCTGCCATGAGCAGCCCGCCTTCCGCAGCCTGCCACAGAGGCGGAAACCACAGCGGACATCCTTCGGGCAGCCACGGAAGAGGAGCAGGCATCACGCCCTCTGGCCGCTCGCTGAGAGCGTCAGGTGCTGTGCATCGGGAGAAACGGCGTCCACCACGACTTTGCCGCCCTTCTCAAGGCTTCCGAACAGCAGAAGCTCGGCAAGCTGATCCTCCACCTCATTGCGTACCACTCTCTGCAGGGGTCTTGCCCCCATGCGCGGATCAAAGCCGTGCATGGCCAGCCAGTTTCTCGCCGCGTCGGTCAGGGTCAGCGACACGCGTCTTGCGGCAAGTCCCGGCTCGAGGGCCGCCATGGTCTTGTCCACGATGCGCCCCATGAGCTCGCGGCTCAGGCTGTTGAAGGGAATCATGGCGTCGAGCCTGTTGCGGAATTCGGGACTGAAGGTCTGCTCCACCGCTCCGGCGCTGCGATCCGAGGCACTGCTCGTGGAACAGAAGCCCACAGGAGCCTGCTCCATTTCCCGCGCGCCTGCGTTGGTGGTCATGATGAGCACCACGTTGCGGAAGTCCGCCTTGCGGCCGGTATTGTCGGTGAGCGTGGCGTAGTCCATCACCTGCAGAAGCACGTTGTAGATGTCGGGATGGGCCTTTTCCACCTCGTCGAGGAGCAGCACGGCATGGGGCGTCCTGCGTATGGCCTCGGTAAGCAGGCCTCCCTGCTCGAAGCCCACGTAGCCGGGCGGCGAACCTATAAGGCGCGCCACGGCGTGCTTTTCCATGTACTCGCTCATGTCGAAGCGCACGAAGGCCACGTCCAGAAGTTCGGCCAGCGTCTTGGCAAGCTCAGTCTTGCCCACGCCCGTGGGCCCGTGGAACAGGAAGGAGGCCGTGGGCCGGTTTTCCCGGCTGAGTCCCGCGCGGGACCGCAGTATGGCGCGCACGACGGCGTCGATGGCATGGTCCTGCCCGAACACGCGGGCCTTGAGGTCGTCGCCCAGGCTGTTCAGACGCTCCTTTTCTCCCCGGCTCACGCTGCGGGCGGGAATGCCTGCCATGCGGGCCACCACGCGCTCGATGTCCTGCACGGACACCACGGAGCCGCGACGGAATCCGGGCTTGAGGCTGGCGGCAGCTCCTGCCTCGTCCATGACGTCTATGGCCTTGTCGGGCAGCAGCCTGTCCTGAACGTGACGGGCCGAAAGCTCCACGGCCGCCTGCACGGCTCCCTTGGAGTAGCGCACGCCGTGAAACTTCTCATAGCGCTTCTGAAGACCGCGCAGAATGGCAAGACAGTCCTCTTCCGAAGGCTCGCGCACGTCGATGCACTGGAAGCGGCGGCTCAGGGCGCGATCCTTTTCAAAATGATTGCGGTATTCCTCGTGGGTGGTGGAACCTATGCAGCGCAGCTCTCCCGCGGCCAGCACGGGCTTGAGCAGGTTCGAGGCGTCCATGGAACCGCCGCTCGTGGCGCCTGCTCCCACGATGGTGTGAATTTCGTCGATGAAGAGAATGGAGCCGGGCTTCTGTTTGAGCTCGTTCACCACGTCCTTGATGCGGGCCTCAAAATCGCCGCGGTACTTGGATCCGGCCAGAAGGGAGCCGAGGTCGAGCGCGTACACGGCAATGGAGCGGAAGGCGCGGGGCACATTGCCCTGCGCTATGCGGTAGGCCAGCCCTTCGGCTATGGCCGTCTTGCCGGTGCCCGGTTCGCCCACGAGCAGAGGATTGTTCTTGCGCCGCCTCGAAAGGACTTCAAAAAGCCGGGCAAGTTCGTTTTCCCGGCCCACAAGCGGATCGATTCTGCCCTGCTTTGCCTTTTCCACCAGATCCACGGCGTAGCGCTCCAGCGCGGAAGCCTGGGGAGCCTCCTCCTTTTCCTCCGGCTGTGCGCTGCGCCGCTGCGAGGCCTGCCGCAGAATTTCGGGCAGCTCGTGGGAAATGAACTCCAGAACACGCAGGCGGTCTATGCCCTGCTTGCGCAGATAAAACGCGGCCCAGCAGTCGGGCTCCTCGAACATGGCGGCCAGCACGTCGCCCACGTCGGTATCCCTGCGCCCCGAGGACTGCACATGTGACACGGCACGTTCCAGCACGCGCTCCAGCGTCTCGGTCTGCAGCACCTCGCTCTCGGGGGCGGGCTGTTCCGGAGCGACGGCGGGCAGATACCGGGAAAGATATTCTTCAAGCTGATGACGAAGCGTGGGAATGTCCGCGCCGCATCCCTTGAGTATGACACGACCGAGCTGCTCGCGGGTCATGGCCAGCAGCAGATGTTCCACGGTAAGACATTCGTGGCGGCGGGAACGCATTTCCATGACGGCGAGCGCCAGCGCCTGCATCAGAGAACGTGCCATCATCGGCGGATACCTCTTCTTTCTGGAAACATTCCTTGATTGTACCTGCCTGAAACAGAGATTGCAAGCGGCTGAAGCATGACTTTCCCGTACGCCGCGTGAAACTCGGAGAAAAGGGAAATCTCCGGAAATGCCGCCTTGCAGGCGCCGCAGAACAACGCTTCCGTCGTTGCAAATACGCAGCCTTCCCGCACCTGCGGCTTCTTCGCATGCGGGCAGGAGCGGCCCCACCGTTCAGGGGAGACCGGCGCCCGTGCCGTCGCGGCCCGCATGAAAAAGCGGCGGCCGCGCCAACGCGCGACCGCCGCCTCAACTATTCCTTCTCCATGGTGCAGCGCAACGGGAAACCGGCCTGCTGGGCCCTCCCCGCCACCTGTGCCACGCGGAATTCGGCTATTTCCTTCGGATACACCCCGCACACGCCCATGCCCTTCTGGTGCACGGACATCATGATGGCCACAGACTCTTCCTGAGTCTTGTGAAACACCTCTTCCAGAATTTTTACGACGAAGTCCATGGTGGTGTAGTCGTCGTTGTGGAGAAGGACACGGTACATGTCCGGTTCCTTCAGCTCGTCTTCCAGAGTGACGCCGGACTCGGTGCCGGCTGCGCCTTCGGTGTAATCCTGACTCATTTCGTTATTCTCCCTTGGCGTCCACTTCCGCTTTCAGGGCATCGGCCTGGGCCTGGGCGGCAAGCGCCTCTATCATGTCCTCAATTTCACCTTCCATGAAGCGGTCGAGCGAATACATGGTAAGGTTGATGCGATGGTCGGTCACGCGCCCCTGCGGGAAGTTGTAGGTGCGTATGCGCTCGGAACGGTCGCCGGACCCCACCTGCGAACGGCGTTCCGCGGCTTCGGAAGCGTGCTGCTTCTCCTGTTCCGCCTGAAGAATGCGCGAGGCAAGCACCTTCATGGCACGGGCCTTGTTCTTGTGCTGGGAGCGTTCGTCCTCGCAGGTGACCACGATGCCGGTGGGAATGTGCGTGATGCGCACGGCGGATTCGGTCTTGTTGACGTGCTGGCCGCCCGCGCCGGAAGCGCGGTACACGTCGATGCGCAGATCTTCGGGACGAAGGTTCACGTCCACTTCCTCGGCTTCGGGCATGACGGCCACGGTGGCGGCGGAAGTGTGAATGCGGCCCTGCGATTCCGTGGCGGGCACGCGCTGAACGCGATGCGTGCCGGACTCATAGCGCAGGCGGCTGTAGACGCGCTTGCCGGAAACAAGGGCGATGACTTCCTTGTAGCCGCCCGAGTCCGTGGGCATTTCGGAAATGATTTCCACCTTCCAGTGCTGAAGCTCGGCGTAGCGGCAGTACATATGGAAAAGGTCGGCCGCAAAAAGCGCGGCTTCTTCGCCGCCGGTGCCGGCGCGCACTTCGAGCACGGTATTCTTCTCGTCCAGCGGGTCAGGCGGAAGCAGCATGAGACGCAGCTTGTGTTCGCGCTCGGGCAGTTCCTTCTCGATGCGACGAATCTCTTCCTGCGCCATTTCGCGGATGTCGTGATCCTCGTCGCTCAAAAGTTCCTTGTTTTCGTCAAGCTGCTTCTGGAGGTCGCGATATTCACGGTAGGCAAGCACCACGGGTTCCACGTCGGCGCGGGCCTTGGCGATCTTGCGGTACTGTTCAGGGTCGGACAGAACCGCGGGGTCCGCCATGTTCTGTTCCAGCTCCTCGTAGCGTTTTTCCAGATTTTCCAGTTTAGCAAACATAGTCACTCCATCACGATAGGGTCGGGGGATTCAAAGCGGCCGGCATAGGGACTGTCGGGGCCGAGGGCCGCACGAAGCGCCGCAACGGCGACTTCAAGCTGCCCGTCGTCGGGCTCCCGCGTGGTAAGGAGCTGAAGAAGAAGCCCCGGCGCGCGCAGCAGCGTGCCCCAGAAGCCTTTTTTCAGCGTGGCCGCATAGCGAATGATTTCGTAGGCCAGCGCGCTGACCGGCGCAATCAGCAGTATCTTGAAACATACGATGCCCGCGTGGCGCACGATGGCCGAGGAAGGATCCCACACCATGAGCAGCAGCGGAACCAGCACGGCATGAAGCACGATGGCCACGGAAAGCACGAAAAGAAGAAAGGTGGTGCCGCAGCGCGGATGCAGACGGCTGCACGCGCGGGCCGTTTCCACGGTGACCATGCCGCCCTTCTCGAAGGCATGAATGGTCTTGTGTTCCGCGCCGTGGTACTGAAACACGCGGCGGATGTCGGGCATGAAGGAAATGACGGCGATGTAGCCGATGAACATGACGAACTTGAAAAGGCCGTCCCACAGATGGAAGGACAGGCCCTTCATGCCGCCGGAAAGCCCGAGCTGTTCCATGCCGAGCGCCAGAAGATGCGGGGCGGCCACGAAAAGAACGACCGCGGCGGCAAGCGCCATGAGCAGGGTGAATGCCACCTGCCAGCGGGACATGGGCGAGGAATCGTCGTCTCCCATGGAAAGGTCGGCCGAACGATTGAGCGCTCTCACGCCGTTGGAGAGCGTTTCCACCAGAACGGGAAAGCCGCGCAGAAAGCGCACGGAACGAATCCCCTGCGGGCCCATGGTGCGCCAGAGGCGGCTTTCCACGGAAATGGAGCCGGAAGGGCGACGCACGGCCAGCGCGTAGGAAGCGCCGTTGCGCATGAGCACCCCTTCCATGACAGCCTGCCCGCCCACGAGCGGCAGCGCGCAGCCTTCGGAGGCGAGCGTCATGAGACGCAGAAGAGAACGAACAGCTTTCATGCCATATCCTGAAATTTTCCAGCCGGAAGAACGCGCATTTTCCGTGCCCTTGCCGGACACGTCGACGTCCGCCCCTTTCCCGGAAGCCGATGAAGATCCGGGACTCTGCGCGGAAGCCCTTCACCCCGGCAGTGCCCGTACGCACCGCAAGGCGCAAAAGTCGCCAGTCGGCGGATCCGCCGTCAAAAAGCGCGGCTCTTCCAGCGTCCGCTCTCAGTGCGGGAGCGGTCCGCAAAGCTCCAAACTCAAAAACCTCCCCAGGAAAGCCTGGGGAGGTTCCGCTCGTTCCCGGCTCTAGATGACGCCGGAACCAGCGTTACTTCGCGAATTTGGCGTACTTCTTGCGGAAGCGGTCAATGCGGCCGGCGGTATCGACGAAGCGCTGCTTGCCGGTGAAGAAAGGATGGCAGGCGGAGCAGATTTCCACATGCACGGTTTCGCCCTTGGTGGAGAGAACTTCCACGACATTGCCGCAGGCGCAGACAAGCTTGGCCTTGTAAACTTTGGGATGGATGCCTTCTTTCATGGTACACTCCTCAGATGATTTGCGGACCCACGGGTACGCCCATACCCACCTTGGTAGGCGGACAGTCGCCTAGTCGCCCGATTTACCGCAGCGTTGAAGATTCAAGTCGGAGAACCCTACTTCTTTTTTCATCGTTCGTCCAGTGTTTTCCCCATGCTTTTCCCCAAAGGCCGTCGCGTCTCTGGACGAGATGCCCGGTAAAGGCTATACCTTGCCCATGCGTTATTATCCTCTCTTCCTCAGTCTTGCCGACATCCGCTGCCTTGTGGTGGGCGCCGGTCCCGTGGGCCGACGCAAGATTGCCGACCTTCTGTCGTGCCGCCCAGCGTCCCTTCTCGTCGTGGACCCGGATCCCGACGAGGCGGCGCTCAAAAAGGCGCTGACCGGACTCGACGCAAAGCCGCTCACGCTCGAAAGACGCGCCTTTTGTCCCGAAGACCTGGAAAATGTTGCGCTGGCCTTTGCCGCCACGCCCTCCGCGGCCGCAAACTCCGCCGTGGCAAGGCTGTGCCGTGCCTCCGGCGTGTTCTGCAACGTGGCGGGCCCCCTGGAAAAGGACGCCTCCGGCAGCTTCATCGTGCCCGCCCACGTGGAAAGCGGTCCCATCACGCTGGCGCTTTCCACGGGAGGATGCAGTCCCGCGCTGGCGAGAGCCCTGAAGGAAGATCTGAAAACATGGCTGCAGGAAGGCTATGCCGACCTTGCGCTGCTTCTCAAGGCGCTGCGTCCCCGCCTTCTGGCCCTCGGTCTCGGCAGCGACGCCGACGCGGCCGTATTCCGCGCCCTGTGCGCCCGTCCTCTGCGCGACAAGCTCATGGATGCCCTTGCCCGCAGGGACAAGAACGCCCTTCACGCGCTGCTCGTTCCCGTTCTTCCGCAAGACCTTTCCCTTTCCGCCGAGGAGATTATCCATGACCTGGACTGACGTTCCTTCCTATCTGTGCCTCGCTCTCTACGCGCTCGCCACCGTCGCCTCTCTGGCAGGCGTGCTCGGGCGCTCCGCCAGAGTGAAAAAACTGGCCTGCCTGCTGTGCGCGGCAGGATTTGCCGTACACACGCTGTGGCTTATCATCAGCATTGCGGACGGCGCCTTCAGCGCCGTGTCGCGAGGCTTCTATCTTCTGCCTCTCTCATGGTGCCTCGCGCTGGCCGGACTTCTCGTGTCCCGACGCCAGAACATGGACATCGCCCTGCACTTCGTGGCTCCCTGGGGATTCTTCCTCGGCGCCTGCGCGCTCGGCTTCTCCGGCACTCCGGGATCCCTACCGCTGGCCGGTCCGCTGTTCATCCTGCACCTTGCGGCCATTTTCGTGGGCGTCGGCGTCATGGCCGTGGCCGCCGGAGCGGGCGCGCTCTTTCTGTGGCAGGAGAGCGCCATCAAGCACAAGACGCCGCTTGAAGGCTTCCGCAAGGATCTTCCCGCCCTCGGGGCTCTCGACAGGGTCAACGCCATGGCCACGCTCGTAGGCTTTCCCTGCTACAGTCTCGGCATTCTGTGCGGCTTTCTCTGGGCACGCATAAGCTGGGGGAGCTTTCTGAGCGGCGACTTCAAGGAGTGGATATCCCTTCTCATTCTGGCCGTGTACGCCCTGCTCTTCCATCAGCGGCAGGCTCTCGGCTGGCGCGGACGCAAGCCCGCCATTCTGGCTCTTGTCATCTTTGCCGCCTCGCTGTTCTCCATGTTCGTGGTGAACACCGTTCTTTCCACCCAGCACGGCTTCTAGCCGCCGTTCCCTTCCACGACAATCGAACGCGCCGACACCTTCTTTTCTTTCAGGAACATCATGAACAGCACCATTCACCTCATAGGCATCAACCACCGCACCGCCGCGGTGGAAATTCGCGAAAAGTTCGCGCTCACCAACTTCTGCTCTCCCGAAACCTGGGCCATTCCCACCACCGACGGCATCAGCGAGTCGCTCATTCTCTCCACCTGCAACCGCGTGGAAGTGCTTGTGGTCGGCGAAGGCGACGCCCCCAGACGGCGCGCCCTGGAATGCTGGGCCAAAGCCCGCGGCAGAACCGTGGAGGAGCTTGAACCCTACCTCTATCAGTACAAGAACGACGAGGCCATACGCCACCTCTTCAACGTGGCCTCAAGCCTCGATTCCCTGGTGCTCGGAGAACCGCAGATTCTCGGCCAGCTCAAGGCCGCCTACCGCAAGGCCACGCAGAGCCACTGTGCGGGAACCATCATCAACCGTCTGCTGCACAAGGCCTTTTCCGTGGCGAAAAGAGTGCGCTCGGAAACGGGCGTGGCCTCCAGCGCCGTGTCCATAAGCTACGCCGCCGTGGAGCTTGCCAAGCAGATATTCGACGACATGAGCCGGCACAACGCCCTCATCATAGGCGCGGGCGAAATGGCGGAACTTGCGGCCATGCATCTCAGGCAGGCCGGCGTGAAGCGCATCCGCGTGGCCAACCGCACCTATGCCCGCGCCGAAGAGCTGGCCCACCGGCTCGGCGGCGAGGCCGTGCCCTTCGACCAGCTCTTCACCCACCTTGTCGACACCGACATCGTCATCAGCTCCACCGGCGCGCCGGACGCCATCATTCACGCCTCCGACATGCGCGACGTGCTCAAAAAGCGCAAGAACCGCCCCATGTTCCTCATAGACATCGCCATGCCCCGGGACATCGAGCCTTCGGTCAACACGCTGGACAACATCTATCTCTACGACATCGACGATCTCAAGGAAGTGGTGGAAGAGCACATTGCCGAACGTCGCAAGGAGGCCGTGCGGGCCCGCGCCATCGTGGACGAGGAAACCGCAGCCTTCCATCAGTGGCTGGATTCCCTCACCCTTCAGCCCACCATCGTGGCGCTCGTGGAGCGCGGCCAGCGCATCATGGAAGAGGAACTCGCCAAGACCCTGCACCGCCTCGGCCCCGTGGACGACGCCACGCGCGAAGCCCTCGAAATCATGGCCGACTCGCTGGTGCGCCGCTTCAATCATGAGCCCATATCCTTCATGAAGGACCGCTTCCACGAAGCCGCCAATCCCGAATACACCATGCAGGCCGTGGACACCGTGCGCAGGGTCTTCAATCTCAAGTGACCGTGCGCGCCTGCGGCGACTTCGACCTGTATCTCTCTCTCGACAAAGCCCGGCGCGTTTCCGCCGGGCTTTGTTCTGTTCTGAAGGCATCTTTTCTGCCCAAGAACACGCCTCCCCCGCCTTCTCCCGTCTTCTCCCGCCCCTCCTGCGGTGAATTCTCCCGCAGGCGTCCGGGGTTCATCCTTCGCGTCATGCGTTCTTCTCCCGGCATGCCAAAAACGCGCATTTCCGTCCCCTGGCGGCATCACGCCTGCACCAGAAGGATCAGGCAAGTTTTCGGCAGAAAAAGCTCTTCAAACAACGCGTCCGGGCCTCCTATTCTTGATCATGGAAAAACCATCGTTCAAACAACAGGAGCCCGCATGAAAAGAAAAACCTTCATCACCGCCGTGTGCTGTCTTCTCGTGTTCGGCCTTGCCGCCCTTGCCGGAGCGGCCGAGGGCAAAAAACGCATCATGGTCTTCGGAGACTCCAACACCTTCGGCTACGTGGAAGACGCGCAGGGCGTGGTGAGCCGCCTGCCCGAGGGCACGGCCTGGCCCGGCAGAATGGCTGCTCTGCTCGGAAGCGACTACGAGGTGATCGTGGAAGGCCTTTCTGGACGCACCACGCGCATCGACAGCCCGGAAAAATCCGGCACAGGCATCATTCCCGGCGCGGGCATGAACGGAGCCGCCTACCTGCCCGCCGCGCTCTCCTCCCACATGCCCCTCGACATGGTCATCATCATGCTGGGCACCAACGACCTCAGAAAAGACCGCAACCAGAGCGCCGAGGACATCGCAAAGAACGTGACGGAACTGGCGTCCATAGTCCGTAAGGGCGAATGGCAGCAGCGCACGAAGTTCGCCGCTCCCGAGGTTCTGGTGGTCTGCCCGCCCAGGCTGAATCTCGTCAAGAGCCCCTATGCATCCTTCTTTGAAGGCTCCCTCGCCAAGAGCGAGGTTCTGCCCGGCCTGCTTCGTCCCATGGTGGAAAAGGCGGGCGCCCTCTTCTTCGACGCCGCCTCCGTGGTTCCTTTTGCACAGGGCGCGGACGAAATCCATCTTACTCCGGCCAACCACGCCGTTCTCGCCGAAGCCGTGACCCGCGAAGTCAAAAAAGCCTTCAACGACACCAGAACCGACGCCGAAACCGAGGTTTCCGGCATTTTTGCCCGCGGCGGCGCCAACACGGCCTATGCCAAATATTTTGCGGGCAACAGCTACCTGAACATGCTCTCCACCGAAGGCGTGACCATCGGCAACGTCACCTTCGAGCCCGGATGCCGCAACAACTGGCACACCCATCACGCCACGGAAGGCGGCGGACAGATTCTGCTCTGCACAGCAGGACGCGGCTGGTATCAGGAATGGGGCAAGGAGCCCCGCGAGCTGCACCCCGGCGACGTGGTCCACATTCCCGCAGGCGTCAAGCACTGGCACGGCGCGGCCAGGGACAGCTGGTTCGTGCACATCGCCGTGGAGGTGCCGGGAGAAAACACCCGGAACGAGTGGCAGGAGCCCGTGAGCGACGCCGATTACGACAAGCTTCCCTGAACCGTCTTCGCACGGAACGCCGAAACCTGTCCCGGGCACGGCCCGCATGCCTGATTGTGGAAGCCTGCGGCGGAGGATTCATGATCTTCCCTCCGGCGACGGCCGGTCCGGGCTTTTCTCCGAAAGGAAGGCTCCGCCGCCCCCCCATCCCCCGAACTGAACCCTTGTCATGCCGGAGGTGGAGCGTTGCGCTCCACCTCCGGCATGCTGCGTTTTCTGCTCCCGCGCCCCGGGGCGGCACCGAACATCCCGCCCCGGGCCCGTTTGCGCGGTCCGAACGTCCTCCTGCCGGAAGACGAAGCGGGGAAAAGCACGCTCTTCACCGGCAGACCGGGGTCGAACAAAAGCCCTTTTATATTTTTAGCATACGCTAAAAAATATAATGCTTTCTTTTTAACTATTTCTCCCGTATAGTTTCTTTGAAATACGCACAGAAAAATGCGTTTGCCTGTAAAGCAGGCATTATAAAAACTTTTTCCTCTCAACCTCCCTTTTCTTCATGGAACCTTACCCTATGTCGGCAAATGCCTCTCTTTCCGAACGCCGCTGCAAGGGCCGTCCCCGGGCCTTCGACCGCACGCTGGCCCTGCGCCGAGCCCTGGAAATCTTCTGGCGACGGGGCTATGCCCCGGCGTCGGTTGCAGAACTGTGCAAGGCCATGGAAATCAATCCCCCGAGCCTTTATGCCACGTTCGGCAACAAGGCTTCGCTTTTTCTCGAAGCCGTGAACTTCTATGAGGAAACCTACTGGAAGGAGCCTGCCCGGCGCTTTGCGGCCGACCCGGACATTTACCGCGCCGTAAAAAACTTCTTCAACGAATCCGCACAGATACTTCTTTCTCCCGAAACGCCTTGCGGGTGCATGGTCGTGCTTGCCGCCGTCAACATTTCCGACGCGGAAACGGAAATCATCGAAGCCGTCAAAGCGCTGCGCATGGAAACGAAGCAGATGTTTTCCGACAGGCTCAGACGCGCCATCAATGACGGACAGATTCCCCCGGACACGGACGTGCCCGCCCTTTCCGGCGCGCTGAACACCATGCTCGAAGGGCTCTCCATTCAGGCCAGGGACGGCCTCTTTCAGTCCGAGCTGAAAGCCATTGCCTCTCTTGCCGTCCGCATGCTGCCCCAGCCTCTGAACTGAACGCGGTGTCTTCCCTGCATCACTGCGGAAAAAGCTCTTGACATTTTTATAGTGATTACTAAATATTTCTTCAGACAAGCAAAGGTATCTTCATCAGGAGTATGACCATGACATTCACGGAACCTGCCATGCGCCCGCCGCAGGAAGCTTCTTCGCGCCACGCAGGGATGCACGTACAACCGGTGTCGGTTCTGCTACGTTTCGCGCGGATATCCCTTCATGGCGGTCACGCCGATACAGCTTGAAGAGGAAATCGCGACCCTTCAGGGGCGTTTTCCCGACGACACGGCCATATACATGACCGGCTCCAATCCTTTCGCCCTGCCCTCGGACAAGCTGCGCACGTACCTGCAGGTCATTGCACGCCGCATCCCCCGCTTCAGACGCGTGAGCATGCAGAGCCGCATTGCCGACATTGCCGGAAAAAGCATGGAAGAATTGCGGGAACTCTGCGGCATGGGCCTGCGTCATCTCTACATAGGCACGGAAAGCGGCAACGACGAGGCGCTCAGGCTCATGAACAAGGGACAGACCTCGGCGCAGTCGGTGGAACAGCTTCTCCGGCTGGATGAGGCGGGCATCAGCTACACTGCATTCTACATCCTCGGCATGGGCGGCAGGGGAAACGGAAAGGTCTGCGGCGAAGACACGGCAAGGATGTTCAATCAGGTGCATCCTCAGCTCATCACCACCACGGGCATGACGGTGTTCAGGCATACGCCTCTTTTCGACATGGCCGCACGCGGCGAGTTCACCGAGGCTTCGGAGCGCGAAAAAATCGAAGAACTCCGCGCCTTTCTTCAGAACCTGACCATAGACGTCTTCTATGACGGCATTCATTACCTGAATCCGCTCAACTACCGATTTTCCAACCGCGACGAGCAGGCCAAACGCCGCGTGCTCGAAGACATCGACGACGTGCTGCGCCAGAGCACGGACGACGAGCTCGAGCTCATGGTAAGCCGCAGGCTCAAGCATTCCTTGTAGAGCACCGCCCAGACGCCTTTTCACGCATGTCCGCTGCCTCCTCCCTCAGAGTCCGGCAGTTCATCATCCGCATTTTTTGCACAAGGAGAAAACTCATGAGCAAGAACATCCTCATTCTGAACGGAAGCCCCCGCATGAAGGGCAATACCTCCATGCTGTGCGACGCCTTTGC
>JAXUUT010000094.1:0-28737 GCA_037230945.1 bacterium | reverse complement strand
GCAAACTCAGTGCAGGCGTGCGCGGCTGCGCCCGCCTGCGGCTGGCCGACCGATGGCCCCGCTTTGCGGTTCCATCGGTGTGGTTTGTAGGGATTTCCAGATTTTTTAAGGGAAGTGCGCTGGTTCAACGCTCTGGGGCCCCGGGCGACGTCAGGAGCCCGGCCGACGGCCGCAAGTAGCCGCGATTCACTCGCGGCGTAAAACGCAGCGGGCGGCGTGCAAGTGGAGGGACCGTACAGCGTGTCTGGAGCTGACGGGCAGTCGCAATACTCGGGCGTCGGAAAATGTCGCCCGGCCGGTGGTCATGAATAGGCGGAATTCACTTCCGCCGTAAAATGAAATGACCACCGTGCAAGCCCCGTGTCCGTACAGCGTGTCTGGAGCAGACGGGCGTGGGCGAAACTCCGGC
Source organism: bacterium (assembly GCA_037230945.1). Classification (GTDB taxonomy): domain Bacteria; phylum Desulfobacterota; class Desulfovibrionia; order Desulfovibrionales; family Desulfovibrionaceae; genus Mailhella. The sequence goes on along the minus strand of JAXUUT010000094.1, from coordinate 28,328 downwards.
GGCGGTAACGGAAGGGATTCCCGGATGGGGAGGGGAGAGCGCTGATTCAAAGCTCTGGAAAGCCGTCGTTTGCGAAGGACAACCATCTCTCAACGCTCTGGGGCCCCGGGCGACGTCAGGAGCCCGGCCGACGGCCGCAAGTAGCCGCGATTCACTCGCGGCGTAAAACGCAGCGGGCGGCGTGCAAGTGGAGGGACCGTACAGCGTGTCTGGAGCTGACGGGCAGTCGCAATACTCGGGCGTCGGAAAATGTCGCCCGGCCGGTGGTCATGAACAGGCGGGATTCTCTCCCGCCGTAAAATGAAATGACCACCGTGCAAGCTCCGTGCCCGTACAGCGTGTCTGGAGCAGACGGGCCGTTGCGTCACCCTGGCGGCGTGAGGCAACAAGAGGCAAAAATATGAAAGAATTCAAGGAGATGTTGTGGAAGATACCGTTATTGAATTTGTGCTTTCCACGTTTCAGGAGCTGGCCGGGCAGTATCCCGACGCGGCATGGATTTCCGTGGTGCTCGGCGTGCTTTTTTCCGTGTGCGGCGTGGCGGCGGTGGTGACCATGTGGCTGCCTGCGCCTTCGCAGACGTCGGGATGGTATGCCGCGCTTTACCGCTGGCTGCACGCCCTTGCCGGGCACGTTGCCCAGAACCGCGGAGCGCAGGCCGATGCCGACGCGCCCGAAGTGAAGAAGGCCGTGCGCGCCGTGACGGGGAAATGATGTGGAGGCATGGACGGCCCTTCTTGCCGCGCTGCTTCGGGCAGGTGTGCGGCTTCTGGAAAAAATGGACGCGGCGCGTGCTGCCGATCTGCGCCGCCGCATTGCTGCTGACGGCGCAGGGGTGCTCATATCCCAGCTCAACCCCGGAGCTTCCGACGCTGCCGGTGCTCACGAGCCTGCAAAGACTGACCCTGAACGGAACCCCCGGCATCTGGATGAACAGCTCTGACGCCGGAACCCTCGCCCTGTGGATATGCAACGTGACCGGAGATTCCTCCCCATGGACCAGATAGGCAGAGATTCCGCCGAACACGCCGCCGAATACCTGGGCGTGGTGCGCGGCTCCTGGCCCCTCATCGCTCTGGCCGCCGCCGTGGCCGTGACCTCCGCCCTCTGCCAGATGCGCCGCGGCTACAAGCAGCGTACGATCGCCCAGAAGACCGCTACCGTCATCATCAATGCCTGCCTCACCGTGTCCCTCGCCATGGGCTGCGCCTTCCTCCTCCCCCTCCTCATGCCCGAAGCCACCGTGCAGGCCCAGATGGGCGTCGTCTGCCTTACCGCTTCCCTCGGCGCCGAATCCCTCAAACTCTGGTTCCTCAAAAAACTCGGGCTCTCCGTCGTCGACCTCATGAACCCCGACGACATCAACGACATCAGAAAAACCATGGACCCCGAAACCAGAAAAAAACACGCCGCCCAGTGCCCCTTCCGCCTCGATGAATGCGCCGCAAAAACAGAAACGCAGGAAAGGCAGGAAACGCAGGAAAGGCAGCGGGGGGAATAATAGCGCTGCTGTCGCCATCCGTAAGGCGCTTCGCGCCAACGGCTGCCGCTCCCCCCGCGCCCCCTTGTTTCTGCCTCCCGGCTTCGCCGGTCGGCAGGACAATGGGTCGGGAAGATTTATGCCGTGCCGTATGCCCGAAGCTCTGGGAAACCTTTGTTTGCAAGGGACAATTTTTCTCAACGCTCTGGGGCCCCGGGCGACGTCAGGAGCTCGGCCGACGGCCGCAAGTAGCCGGAATTCACTTTCGGCGTCAAACGCCTCGGGCCTCGTGCAAGCCCCGTGTCCGTACAGCGTGTCGGTCAAGACGTGCTTTTGCGGTACGCCTGGGAATCGGCGCGTCCGTACAGCGTGTCTGGAGCAGACGGGCGGTGGTGGTACTTGGGCGGGTGCGTGACTTTTTTTCCTTGCAGCACTGTTTCCCGCTTTTGCGGGGAACAGTCGGCCACCGCAGGCGGGTGCAGCCGCACACGCCTGCACTGAGAGGGCAGTCCGAAACGTGTCCGGCCAAGCCTTCCGGCTTTGGCGTTGCCTTTCCTGCCTTGCATTTTTTGAAGAGAGTTGCTGGCTCTGATGAGAGAGCCGCCGAAGGCGGAACCATGGGGGGTCGGGGGAGATTATCTCCCCCGACGGGGCCAGGGGCAGGGCCCCTGCGGGGTTTCAGGGGCGGAGCCCCTGTCTGTCTTTCTTTCTGTCTGCCTGTCTGCCTGCATCTCCGTTTTTCCGCTTCAAATATCATCATGAAAAAGAACGAGTTATGGGACTGACGAACAGGAAGAAGCGTTTTGTGGAGGAATACCTTGTGGACATGAACGGCGCGGAGGCGGCGAAGCGTGCGGGGTATTCGGAGAAGGGGGCGTCGCGGGCGGCGTATCGTCTTTTGCACGAGCCTGCGGTGCAGACGGCTTTGGAAGCGGCGCGTGCCGGGGTATCGGCGCGGACGGGGGTGGATGCGGACTATGTGGTGCGTTCGCTGGTGGAGATAGTTGAGCGATCCATGCAGCGGGTTCCGGTGCTCACGGCGCGGGGCGAGCAGATGGTGGACGAGGAGGGCCGCGGGGTGTGGCGCTTTGATGCGCGGAGCGCCAACAAGGCGCTCGAGCTTCTGGGGCGGCACCTCGGAATGTTCACCGACAGAATAGAAGCCGACGTGCGCGAGAGCGTGAAAGTGGTGCTCTTCGGGGGAGAGTGAGGGAGGCTTCCGCCGTTCCTCGCGTTTCCCCAGACGGGCCGGTTCGGAGCTCTGCGGGGCTCCGCATCGGCGGAGCCGTCGGGCAGGGGTGAGGGCGTCCGCGGGCCGGGGGCTCTGCGCGGCGTCCGGGCCCGTTTCGACGGCGAGACATCGGGCGTTCGCGCCCCCCGGGGGGAAGGCGGCAGGGCCTCGGGGGAGTCGGGCATGATCTTGTAAGGAAGGAGAGATGAGCGAGGTTCGCATACGGCTGAGGCCGCTGCAGCAGAAGGCGCTGGAAGCGCTGGATGCCCGGCGTTTCGGGGTGCTTGTCTGCCACAGGCGTTTCGGCAAGACGGTGCTTGCGGTGTCGCGGCTGTGCCGCAACGCCACGCTTGCCGGGGAGTCGTACCGCGGGGCGTACATTGCGCCCACGTACCGGCAGGCCAAGGACGTGGCCTGGGACTATCTGAAGAAGATCGCGCTGGCGGCCGGGGCGAAGGTGAACGAGGGCGAGCTTCGGGTCGACTTCAAAAACGGGGCGCGGATACGTCTGTACGGGGCGGAGAATCCCGATTCGTTGCGCGGTCTGAACCTGTGCGACGTGGTGTTCGACGAGGTGGCGCAGATGCCCTATTCGATGTGGTCGGAAATCGTGCTTCCCATGATTCTGGCCACGCACGGCCGGGCGCTTTTCCTGGGCACGCCCAAGGGGCGGAATGCGCTCTGGAAGGTATGGGAGAACGCCAGGCTGCACGACGAGGAATGGGCGGCGCTCATGTACCGCGCTTCCGAGACGGGAATACTCTCGGAAGAGGATCTGGCCGTGGCGCGGCGCGAGACCGACGAGTCGGAATACGAGCAGGAATATGAGTGTTCGTTCACGGCGGCGGTGGCGGGGGCGTACTACGGCAGGCTCATGGAGCAGCTCGGCCGGGAAGGAAAGATTGCCGCGGTGCCGTATCAGCCGGGATTTCCCGTGGTGACGGCGTGGGATCTCGGCTTTTCGGATTCCACGGCCATCTGGTTCGCGCAGGTGGTGGGGCGCGAGGTGCACGTCATCGACTACTATCAGGCGTCGGGGGCGGGGCTGGATCATTACGTAAAGGTGCTGGGCGAAAAGGGGTACGTGTACGGCGAGCATCTTCTGCCGCACGACGCCGCGGCTTCGGAGCTCGGCACGGGCACGACGCGGCTTGAGACGCTGCAGCGGCTCGGGGTGCGGGGGCGGGTGCTGCCCATGACCACGGTGGACGACGGCATAAATGCGGTGCGGCTGCTTCTGCCGCGCTGCTGGTTTGACGAGAAGCGCTGTGCGCGGGGGCTGGAAGCTCTGCGTCTGTACCAGCGCGAATGGGACGAAAAGGCGAACGACTTTCGGGCGCGGCCTTTGCATGACTGGACGAGTCACGGGGCGGACGCCTTCCGGTATCTGGCCATGGGGCTGGACAACGTGGCGGGGCGGGGCGGCTTTGACAGGCTTCCGCCGCGCAGAAATCTGCGGGTATGCTGATGGACGAAAAGGACAGAGAAGAGCGGGCGCGCCGCGTGATTGCGCGGGAAATGGAATCGTGCATGGGAGGGGAGGGCTCGCGTCTTTCCTCGGAGCGCACGGCGCTCAAGAAGAAGTATCTGGGCTACGGCTACGGCGTGGACGAGGAGCGCGAGGGCAAGGGGCTTTCGACCTATGTCGACCGCACGGTGATGGAAACCGTGGAATGGGCCAAGCCCGGACTCATGCGGGTGTTCTGCACGGATGAGATCATACGGTTCGAGCCGAAGACGCCCGAACAGGAACAGGCCGCCGAGGACGCCACGCTGTACGTGAATCAGGTGGTGTTCGGCAGGCGGATGTTTTCGCTGGTGCACGACGTGCTTGCCGACGGGCTGTATCAGCGGGCGGGCTGGTGCATGGCGCACTGTCCGGAGCGCAGGGAGCGGCGCGTGAGGCAGTTCACCGGGCTTTCGGAAGCCGAGGCCGTGGCGCTGCTCATGGACCCCTCGCTGGACATGGAAACGCCGGGCGCGGTGAAGGTGCGTCGTTACGCGTCGCCGCAGGGGCCGCTTTACGACGTGACCGTGCATCAGACCGTGACCGTGCGCGAGATACGCATCGACGCCGTGCCGCCGGAGAACGTGATCGTGTCGGCGGACGCGGAAAGCGTGGAGAAGGCGCGCTTCATTGCCTGCTGGCAGAGGCGCACGGTCTCGGAGCTTGTGAGCGAAGGGTATCCGCGCGCGCTCATCGAGGAGCTGGAACCTGCGGACGGCGCGGACGAAATGCCGGAAACCGCAGTGGGCCGCGCGGTGAACGACGCCTTCGGGCCGGTGCGGGGCGAGGGACGCGGGGCGGCTCGGGAATACAAAATTTATGAAGCGTGGTTCGACTTCGACCTGGACGGCGACGGGCTTGACGAAAAGGTGAAGGCCACCTTCTGCGGCGAGGGGGAGAGCTGCCGCATTCTGAAGCTTGAGGAATGGCCGCTGTATCGTGCGCCGCTCTTTGCGGCCTGTTCGGTGCCCATGCCGCATCAGGTGGTGGGGCTGTGTCTGGCGGATCTCGTGTCCGACGTGCAGGACCTGCGCACGGAAATGACGCGGCAGTATCTGGACAATCTGGCGCTGTCCAATCAGGGCGAGCTCGTGGTGAACGAGGGCATGAGCGGCAGCGTGGAATACGACAGTCTGCTGGCGCGCGGGGTGGGGGCGGTGCATCGCGTGCGCGGCGACGCCACCATAACGCCGCTGCCCGTGACAGCCTCGTCGTCGGACGCGCTTGCCGGGCTCGACATGAGCGCAACGCTCATCGAGCGGCGCACGGGGGTGTCGAGCCGCACGCAGAGCCTGCAGGCCGACACGCTCCAGAACACGGCCACGGGCGCGAGCATCATGGAAGAGGCCATAAATCAGCGTCTGGAGCTCATTGCGCGCGTGTACGCCGAAACCTTTTTCAAGCCGCTCGGCCGTTACGTTCTGCACCTTCTGCACCGGTATCACGACAAGGCGGTGCAGCTTCGGCTGAAGGGCCGTTTCATGGCCTTTGATCCGCGCAACTGGGACCCGGACATGGACATAGCCGTGGCCGTGGGACTCGGCACGGGCAACCGCATGAAGCTGGTGGCGGCCTGTCGCGAGATATTGCAGCTTCAGCAGGCGTTCATGGGGCGTCTCGGGGCGAACTCGCCGGTGCATCTGTCCAACGTGGTCTACACCTGCCACAAGATGGCGGAAGCCGCGGGACTGGAATCGCCGGAGCGCTTCTTCGGCTCGGAAGAGGACGCCAAGAAGGCCGAGGCGGCCATGAGGAGCGCGCCTGCCGCGCCTTCGGCGGAGGAAAGGAAGCTGGAGCTTGAAAAGGAAAAGCTGCGTCTTGAGCGGGAAAAATTCGAGCTTGAGAAGGCGGAAACGCTGGAGCGGCTGCGTCTTGACGCGTGGAAGGCGCAGACGGACGCGCAGCGCAAGGCCTTTGAGACGCAGAGCAAGATGGCACTTGAAAAGCAGAAGGCGGAAGGGCAGCTCGCCTTGAAGGCCATGGAAATGAGCATGGAAAAGGAACTCGATCAGACTCGCCTTCAAATGGGCGAGAGAGGCAGCGGCCTGACGAATATCAAGGGCGTTGGAGGATGGTGATGGATATGAAGGCGCTCGGCGGCCTGCTGGGACTTATCGCTGCTTCTTCGCCGCCGGATGATGCGGAAGGGGCGGTAAGACCGGATATTCTGGACGTAGTGAAAAAGGCCATTGCAGGCCGAAAATATGGAGGAAGCAAAGCAGGAACACTGGAAAGTCCGAATGCGGCAAATGCTTTGAAAAATTCGGCCGAATATGGCGGAAACTATGGCTATTTCAATAATCATGGGCTTATCCAGCGTTTTCAGAAAGATGATTGGACGCCGGAACAGATAGCTGAAGGATATCGGGAGATTTACGATTCTCCGGATACGGTACTTATTCCAAATGTTCTTGGAAAGAATCCGGTAGCAAAAGAGGCGTTGTGGAATCCTGCTGGCAAGCAGGATAGGTCATGGTATATGCCTATTTTGCCATACAAAAAAGGTTTTCAAACCGTTACCGTGTACGATCCGAAAACCTCAAAGGTGGAACATTTGTTGAAGGAAAGAGGGTACTGGGAGGGCGGGCCGAACTCCTCCATATTCTCACCTTCACTGATGAAGATGCCTGCGGAGCAGGTTGGCAGCGGTCCCATTTCTGCTGTCAGCACCCCTTTTGAAAATACCTTACAGGAACAGCTGAAAAAGCTCAAGTTGAAAGCACCCGCCATAGCGGGCGCAGGTTCTGGTGCCGGGCTTACCCTATGGCCTGCCGATGCTCCGGGGTATGTGAACACGGAACCGGGGCTGGAAGAAGCATGGAATCCTGCGGAACTTCCTGCGGTCATGGCGGGAGTGCAGGGCATGGCGGGAAAGGCCGCTGCCGCTTTGCTGGATCCTGTAATTTCCTACGGCGCGGACAAGCTCGGCGGACTGCTCAATTACTTTGTGGGAGGGGAAGAATGACGCATGAAGAGCGGATGGAAGCGCTGGAAGCCGGACGCATTCTGCAAAGTCGGGTGTTCCGGGACGCTTTTGACCGGCTTGACGCGAGATATGTGCAGGCGTGGCGCGCCAGTGCCGACGGCGTGAAGCGTGAGGACTGGTGGCGAATGCAGCGGGCGCTTGCAGAGGTGAAAAAGGAAATTTTTCGGGAATTGCAGTGCGCCGCGCTCAAGGAACATGGCAAGGATGAAGCATTGAATGCGGCCGTGAGAGCCGTGAAGGAGAACGCATGAACGACATGGAGAAAAAAGCGGAAGGCGTGTACGACGTGGACGCCATAGCTTCCCTGTTTGACGGCGGGGCGGAAGGCGGCTCCGAAGAGGGGGAGGATATGCCCGAAGACGTTCGGGACGACGAAGGCCGTGACGAGGAAGGCTCCGCTGCCGAAGATAAGACCGGCTCTGCCGCAGAGGACGCCGCAGGCAAGGCCGATGACGCCGAGGACGACGCCGGAAAGGACGAAGAGGGCCTTGCGGACGTGCCCATGCCGGAAGGCTTTGAAGAGGCGCTGTGGAGCGCGCTTTCTCCCGAGGCGCGAAGCGCGGTGCACTCGCGCGAGCAGGCCCATGCCGCGGAGCTTTCGCAGGCGAGGCAGAAGGAACAGGCCGCAAGGCAGCGCGAGGAGCAGTTTGCCGTGGCGGCCAACGCCGAGCTTCAGCAGGCGCTTGCCGCCATGAAGCAGATCGTGGAAGCCGAATACGGCTCCGTGGACTGGAACGCGCTTGCGGAACGTGATCCCGCCGCCTTTGTGAAGCTGCGTCAGGCCTGCGCCTCCCGCATGGACGCCGTGCGCCGCGTGCAGGAGCGCGTGACGCAGGCCGCGCGCCGCTACGAAGCCGAACGCGCCGCCGAAGCCTCCCGCGCCATGGCCGACGAGTTCGCCCGCGTGCAGCCGGAACTTCGCGCCCTCATGGGCGCCGGATTCAACGGCAGAACCTTCGCCGCCAACCTCGCGGAATACATGAAGGAGCAGGGCTGCCCCCCTTCCGCCGTCAACGGCCTGACCAAAGGGTACGAGGTCAAGCTCGTCGCCAAGGCCATGCTCTACGACGCCCTCGCCGCCCGACGCGCCGCCGCCGTCAAAAAGGTCGCCGACGCCCCCAGCGTCCGCCCCCCGCGCGCCTCGGACAGATCCACCGACCGCGCCTCCCGCGCCCGCGACGCCCTCGCCCACAACCCCGACAGCACCGACGCCCTCGCCGCCCTCTTCGAAGCAACTATGTGAAAGGCAGAAAAGGCAGAAAAGGCAGGAAAGGCAGAAAGGCAGTGCGGGGGGAATAATTCCCCCCGCGCCCCCTTGTTTCTTTCAGCTTTTTAACAGCGCTCGGGGGCCCCGGGCGACGTCAGGAGCCCGGCCGACGGCCGCAAGTAGCCGGAATTCACTTCCGGCGTTAAACGCAGCGGGCGTCGTACAAGCCCCGTGTTCGTACAGCGTGTCCAGCGCAGACGGGCGTGGGCGGTACTGGGGCGGCAGAAATGTCAAGGCAGTGCGGGGGGAATAATTCCCCCCGCGCCCCCTTGTTTCTGCCTCCCGGCTTCGCCGGTTCGGCAGGACAAAGGGGACGGGAAGATTCATGCCGTGCGGACGCGAAAAGCCGTGCTTTGACAAGGCATGGCGGCAAGGAGAGCAGCACAAAGGCCCGGAAGTCTCGGCGGACGCGTTTCGGGCTGCAACCTCAGTGCAGGCGTGTGCCCTGTACCCGCCTGCGGCTGGCCGACCAATGTTCCCGCTTCGCGGTCACATCGGTGTGGTTGGAAGGGATTTCCAGATGGTTACGCCGTGCCTTCGCCCGAAGCTCCGGGAAACTTTCGTTTGCAGCGGAATGACCGTTTCTCGAAGCCCTGGCGGGCCTTCGTTGGCAGCGGGTCAGCCGGTTTCTCAACGCTCGGGGGAGCGCGACCAGCCTTCAGGCGGTCGCGCCGCGAGGAAGGAGCAGGCGGAATTCACTTCCGCCGTCAGCGACGCGCGAGCGTACAAGCCCCGCGTCCGTACAGCGTGTCCCGGGCTGACGGGCGGTGGCGTCACTCGGGAAAAGGAAAATGTCGCCCGGCCGGTGGGCATGAGCAGGCGGAATTCACTTCCGCCGTTAAGCGAAATGACCACCGTACAGGTTAAGGGACAGTACAGCGTGTCTGGAGCAGACGGGCGCGGGTGGTACTCGGGCATCGGGAAATGTCGCGCCGACGACCGCCAGTAGCCGGAATTCACTTCCGGCGTTAAACGCAGCGGGCGGCGTGCAAGTCAAGAGTCCGTACAGCGTGTCCGGAGCAAATGGAAAATAGCGTTACTCGGGCGTCGGAAAAATGAAATGACCACCGTACAAGCCCCGCGTCCGTACAGCGTGTCCCGGGTTGACGGGCGGTGGCGTCAGACTGGCTTTCGCGCTGTTCGGGCGAGGGCGGGCCTTCGTTGGCATTAACAGCCTTCTTTCAACTCTCCGGCAAATCTCTTCATGCATCAACGGTAATATCAAGCCCTCAGGGGAGGACATGACATGGCAAATACGGTATCCGGTCAGCTCAGGGATGCGAATCTCAAGGGCAAGCCCCGCGATCTCATGGACATGATTTTCAACGTGGCCCCCACGGACACGCCTTTTCTGTCCATGTGCGGCAAGTCCGAGGCCACGCAGACCCTGCACGAATGGCAGACCGACACCCTGGCCAGCCCTGCCGAGAACGCCGCGCTCGAAGGCGCGGACACCACGGCGTTTTCCGAAAGCTTCACCACGGAGCTTTCCAACAAGACGCAGATTCTGAGGAAGGGCATCAACGTATCCGGCACGGCGCAGGCCGTGAAGCAGGCGGGCGTGTCCCGTCAGTACGCCTATCAGATGGCCCTGCGCACCCGCGAGCTCAAGAAGGACGTGGAATACGCCCTTCTGCAGAACAAGGTGGCGCGCGCGGACAACGGTTCCAGCGAGGGCCGACTCATGACCGGGCTTCCCTGCTGGATGCAGACCAACTACGCCACGGAAGACGGCGCCAGGGCTTCTCTTCCCGGCACGGCCTGCACGGCGGGAACCACCCGCGTGCCCACCGAGGCCATGCTCAAGGCGCTGCTCACCGACATTTACAACGCGGGCGGCAACCCCGACCGCATCATGATGGCCCCCGACATCCGCGTGAAGATGAGCGAGGTGCTTTCCGGCGGCACGACCCGCATGGAAAAGGCCGAACGCCGAAAGGCCACCGCCGTCATCGACGTGTACGTGTCCGACTTCGGCGCCCTGAAGCTCGTGCCCAACCGCGTGCAGGCCTTTGAGCCCTTCTCGAAGACCTGCGCCTTCGTGCTCGATCCCCAGTACTGGAAGGTGGCCTACCTTCGCGGCTTCACCGAAGAACGCCTTGCCGTCACCGGCGACAGCCTGAAGGGCCATGTGCTCGTGGAATGCACCCTCGAAGCCAGAAACGACGCTTCGTCCGGCGTGCTTGCCGACCTGAAGTCGGCCTGATTAAAAGGCGGGGGCGCGCGGCTCCCGCCTTTTTCGTGTCTGCCTGAGCGGCACGGCGCTCCCCGAAAAGAACGCGGCGCATGAAAAAGGCGGCCCTTCACGGAAGAGCCGCTTCTGGGAAACGCCGGATGGTTCCGCCTTCCATCCTGATACCTCACACTCCCCGGAGGGAGGGGCCACGCAGCGAGCGTTCTCTGCTGACGGCGTTTCCACTGAGTCCAATATGCCGGCGATTGACGCGCTCCGCAAGGGAATGCTGGTGTTTTTTGGCGGGCCATGCGGGCGGCACAAAGAGGCGGAAGGAGAGCTGGAGAAGGGGCGGAGCGTTGAGAACGGGCGCAGAACAGGGTTTTGCGTCCGTTTTTTGCGCCTTGCCCTGTCCCGTGTGCCGCGCGGCCGGGCTCTGCTACGCTTCGGAAAAAAAGGAGACTTTCATGCTTGAACTTTCGCAGGGCGCGCGCGGCGTGCGCTTTTTTTGCGCGGACGGCGTTTCCGACTTCGTGACGGAAGAGGGCATCATTACCCGCGCTCAGGACGTGACGGAGATCATCCGGCAGAACAGGGCGGAGCAGAACGCGCAGAAGTGCGGCTTTCAAAAAGCGCCCGTGTTCCGGCGCGTGGCGTCCATTCCCGTGGCCGTGGTGGACATTGCCGCCGCGCAGGGACTGGACATTCTGAACGATCCCGAGGCCATGCGGAAATTTTTGAACGATCCTGACAACCGTGCCTTCCGCACGACGCTGGAGAGCGTGTGATGATGGATGGGAAAAAGCTCGGCGGTCTTCTGGGACTGATGGCAGGATGGTCGGCCCTCGCCCCGGATGATGCGGAAGCGGCGGTCTATTCCAAGGATGGGCGGCGCTTGCTGAACCTTCTTGAAAAGGCATCAAAAGGCGCGTTGCCCATGAATGAGCCGGTGTTCGAGTTTCAAGAGCGATTGCCAAGAGATATTTTTAAAGCCGCAAAGGAAGAGAATGGAGCGTTCCATACTCGAAAGTTGGCCGCCACAGGAAAAGATATTCAACATTATTGGGATGCCAGACACGGGCATATGTCCAATGAAGAGATAGAAGATCTTGTTGAGTCTCTAACTACCGGTAAGGGCAGATTCTATGTGCGGGCAAATAAACCATATGCTGAAAGCGTTGGAGTTTTAGGGATCAGCACAGGGAGACGAGGCTCTTTGCGTCCTTCTGAAGAGTTTACCTATCTGCATCAGGTGAATCCCATAAATAATAAACGGCTCCTCAAAATGAAGAGCCGCTTTTGGGAAACGCCGGATGGTTCCGCCTTCCATCCTTTGACCGATACACATGATGTGCACGGAATACGCAGCGAGCGTGTCTCTGCTGACGGCGTTTCCAATGGCTCCAATATACCCGTGATTGACGCGCTCCGCAAGGGGATGCTGCCGCTTTTTGCCGGCGGAGCAGGAGCCGCAGCCGCGCTCGCTCCGGGCGAAGCACGGGCCTTTGTGCCCGTGCAGGACTATCGCGCACGGGCCATTCCTGCTGACGAATATCCATGGCCTGCGGACTTGCCGGGGTATGTGAACCGCGAGCCGGGACTTGGGACTCCTCTGGTAGACGTGGCAGACCTTGCGACGGCTCCCGTCGGCGCGGTCACGGCGGCGGGCCGTGCGGCGTCTGTGCTCGCAGAACCGGTCATCTCCTGGGGCATGGACAAGGCGGGCAACTGGTTGGGGGACAGGCTCGGCGGCCTGCTCGGATACTTCGGAGGGGAGGAATGATGGCTGACGCGACAAGCTGGAAAGGACGTTGTGAAGCCGTGGCGGACATGGCCGCCGCGCAGGGACTGGACATTCTGAACGATCCCGAGGCTATGCGGAAATTTTTGAACGATCCTGACAACCGTGCCTTCCGCACGACGTTGGAGAAGGTGTGATGGCGAAGATACCGCAGAAGCTCATGGGACTGCTCGGAAAGTTTGCCGACAGCCTCGACTACAACGATTTGCCCAAAGGATGGGCGGATAATCCCGAGATAGTGGAAGCGGCCGGGGAACTGTACCGCGACATGGGCACGGAAAGCCCGTTTTTCAAGGCGTGGTTTGGGAACTGGCCTGCGGCAAGAGCCTATAATGAAGCAGTGTCCGGGGAACCGGTAGTGACGTTGACCGGAAAAGAATTTCAGAAGGATGGAGTACCGCTGACGGAAAAAGTTCCGGCATGGTATGACGAGATGTTTCGAGGGGTGGTGCGAAGCCCGGAGCTTGGAGACGTAAGGCTTGACCTTGAAGGCGTCAAAGACTCGATGGGGCACGGTATAGGGCGGGAAAAGTCGGCCGCGTTCGCTGCCGTGCCGGATATCATCAGAAAGGGAACGGTGTTTGACCAGCAAAGCAACTGGAAGGGGAGAGGGTACGACACGTCGGTGATATCCGCGCCCGTGCGTATCGGCGATACGGATTATGCCGGGGAAGTTGTTGTAAAGACCGGTAAAGACAGACAGGGACTTTATCTGCATGAGGTGGAAAATAAAAAAAGGCTCGAAGATGCGTTCAAGACTGCCAACGGCAGCGCACCCCAAGCCTCACGATTGATTTTGGGGCAAAAGCTTGATGATGTCAAGCGCTCTTCCAAAGTCGTTGATGCTGAGGGCAGACCTCTTGTCGTTCACCACAATACAGACGCCGTTTTTGATGCTTTTTCCAAAGATAAGATAAACAGTCGGGGCGCTTATGGCGAGGGCTTTTATTTCGCCGAACAGCCTGCGCCGTATGGTCCTCATCAGATGGATGTCTATCTGAAAGGAACGTATGGACTGCCGGAAAAACGCGCGGCGCGTCGTGCCGGGCAGCCGGTTCAGGAACTGGATTATGTCCATGTTCCTGATAAAGGCTATTGGATGGTAAAAGAGCCGAATCAGATCAAGTCCGTCCAGAATCGTGGGACATTCAATCCTGACGATCCGAATATCTACAGAGCGTTGCCGTGGGCTGCGGGCGGGGCAGGAACGGCCGCCGCGCTCGCTCCGGGTGAAGCTTACGCTTCCGTGCCTGCCGACCAGTATCGTTTTCCCGCCGATGAGCCTGGCTATGTGAACCGTGAGCCGGGACTTGGGACGCCTCTGGTAGACGTGGCAGACCTTGCGACGGCTCCCGTCGGCGCGGTCACGGCGGCGGGCCGTGCGGCGTCTGTGCTCGCAGAACCGGTCATCTCCTGGGGCATGGACAAGGCGGGCAACTGGTTGGGGGACAGGCTCGGCGGCCTGCTCGGATACTTCGGAGGGGAGGAATGATGGTTGACGCGACAAGCTGGAAAGGACGTTGTGAAGCCGTGGCGGACATGGCCGCCGAGCAGGGACCGGACATTCTGAACGACGGGAAAAACGTCGTTTCGCCCTTCATGGCGGGAAAAGGGGAGACGTGCTGCTGAAAACGGTGTTTCAGCCGACAGGGAACAATAAAAAATTTGTTGAAGGCCTCACGGGAGTACCTCCGCTCTCCATGTCTGGTCTCAGGAACAACGTTCCTGCCAGTGCGCAGCCACTAGGATTTTCTGCTGACGTGAAGCCTTCAATGAAGGAAAGTATGCCTGAAATGCCCGCTTCCGGCAAGAGCCGACTTCCGGTCATTGCGGGCGCGGGTTCGGGGGCAGAGCTTGCGTTATGGCCTGCGGGCTCGCCGGACGACGCGGAAGGCGCGCCCGCAGCGAGGACGCAAAAAAAGACCTGCTCAGGTTCTCGGGTGAACGCCCTTCCTCACCATTCACGTCATCTCGAAAAGAGACCGTCACGCAGCAGGGCGAAATTTCTGCTGTCGGAGAACCGTCACAGGTCTTTGATGGGCTCATCATGCCTGATTCGTCAAAAATGCGCAAGGGAATGCCGCTGTTTTGGCCGGGCCCTGCGGGAGGCACAAAGAGGCGGGAGGAGAGAGCTGGACGAAGGGGCGGAACGTTGAGAGCGGGCGCAGAACAGGGGTTTGCGTCCGTTTTTTTGCGCCGTGCTCTGCCCCGTGTGCCGCGCGTCCGGGCTCTGCTACGCTGAAGGCAGAGACGTTGTCGGCATGAGGGGGAAAATAAAAAAGGCTCGAAAATGCGTTCAAGACTCCCACTGAAGGAAGCGCACCTCAAGCCTCACGATTGATTTTGGGGCAAAAGCTTGATGATGTCAAGCGCTCATGCCGCTGACGGCAATCTGGAAAAGGACGGCGCGTTTTGAAGACGGAGCCGTTCCGATGCTCATGGGCGGAAGAGGGGCGGCAAAGACGGCGCTTTTCCTCCGGCGCTGTGTGTGGGCAGGGCCTTGCCCCGACGCCTCGGGGGGACAAGGCCATAAGCGGACTGGCAGTTTTCTGGGGGGAAAAGATGGCTGATTTCACAAGCTGGAAAGGACTTTGCGAAGCCGTGGCCGACTATCTCGGCCGCGACGATCTGACGGAGCGCATACCTGCGTTCATCGCGCTTGCTGAGCGGCGCATGAACCGGGAACTGCGGCTTCGGGTGATGGAAAGAAGAGCGGAAACCGACGTCTCTGCCGGGCAGAGCGCGGTGCCTCTGCCGTGGCGCAGGCAGCCGGGCAACTGGGACGTGTTTCTGGAGATGCGCGATCTCACCTTTGAGGCGCAGGACGGCTCGACGGCGAACCTCGCCTATGCGCCGCCCGACACCTACGGCCAGCGAAGAGTTCCGGGAAGCGTGCGGGAGTACACCATCATCGGGCGCGACCTGTTTCTTCTGCCTGCGCCGGATGCGGACGGCACGCTGTACCTCACCTACTACGCGGAAGTGGAGCCGCTCGGCGAGAATCAGCCGGACAACGCCGTGCTTCTGACGGCCCCGGATCTGTATCTGTACGGCGCGCTGGTGGAAAGCGGGCCGTTCACAAGAGGAAGCGTGCCGCTCGAGACGTGGACGCAGTATTATGCCGCCGCCAAAAGGAAGGCGGAGGAGAGTGAACAGCGGGCGCGGTTCACGGCCAACATCACCATGCGCCCGACAAGGAGGGTATGACATGAGTCTGACCAATCACGGCGAAGACAGGCTGCTCACGCTGTTCAAGGATGCGGGGCCGTATTATCTCGCGCTTTTTACCGTGGCCCCGGGCGAGACGGGCGGCGGCACCGAGGTGTCGGGCGGCTCGTACGCGCGCAGACAGGTGACTTTCGGCACGCCGTCTTCGGGCAGCATGTCGAACTCGGCGGCCCTGGAGTTTCCCACGGCCACGGCGAGCTGGGGCACGGCCGTGGCCTGGGGGCTCTTCGACGCGGCCACGAGCGGCAACCTTGTGTGGTACGGCAGCATCACCACGCCCAAGGAGCTGCTTGCAGGAGACATTTACCGCGTGAACGCCAAGAATCTCACGCTCACCATGGATTAGCCCGTGGCGGAGTTCTTCGACATACTTCCGCCGCCGCAGAGCATCGACGCTCTGGACGCGTGGGGCGTGCTCGACGCGCTTCCCGCGTCTCTCGACGACGGATTCTGGACGCGCGCGGGCGTGTACGGCCTTTCGGCCTCGGAAAAGGCGCGTGCCGGACAGTCTTTTTCTGCCCTGCGCAAGCGCTGCGTCGGGCTTTCTGACAAGAGTGCCGGGGCGGCATCCCGGCAGACGCTCGTTGTCCTTCGCGTGCGCGGCGACGCGCTGAAGGAAGGCGCCCGGGCCTCGGGCTCCGTGCAGGCGGAAAGAGAGCGGCCCCTTTCCGTGCGGGGAGCGGCGGAAAGCGCGGCAGGCATGGCGTTTGCCCGACTGCGCGACGGCAGAGCGGCGTTTTCTGCCGTGTCCTCGCAGGGAGCAAAGGCGCTTCGCGTGCGCGTATCCGGGCTTTCGCAAGGTCTGGGGAAAGCTGCGGCCTCGTTTTTTGCGGTGGCCGAGCTTGCCCTTTCCGGAGAGGGCAAGGCGGTGGCCGGAGAGAGGGCGGCCCTTGCCAGAGTGCGCCTTGTGGACGGCCCGGCGCTTTCTGCCCGGGCGGGCGGAAACGCGGCGTTTTTTCGTCTCATGCCCCTTGCGGCGCGGGACGGGGCCGCGGCTTTTTCGCTCTTCACGCTTTTTCGCGTGAAGCCGGTCGTGCCGGAAGAGGCAGGGGGGCGCGCGTTCGGCGGCATGGCGATCATGCGTCTTGTCGGCCTTGCGTGCGCGGGCGACGCCTTCGGCAACGGCTCGGCTTTGCTCGTGCGGGTGCTCGCGCTTTCCGGCACGGGCTCGGCGCTGGGCTTTGGGAGCGTGTTTTTCGAGTACAAGGGCTGGACGTGGGCACGGCGCGACGACGTGCCCGAAACGCTGTGGCAGAGAACGCCAGAGGATGAGGCGCTCTGGAGGCCGCGGCCCGGAGGAAGCGCCGTGTGGCAGGAGGTGGTGGAATGGCAGCAGGCATGACGAGACTTGAGTTCGGGCCGTGGGAGCCGGACGCCGCGCTTCTTGACGGCGCGCAGGCTCCGGAAGCGAAGAACGTGATTCCGGCCCGTCGCGGCTACAGACCGCTTTCCGGGCTGTCGCCGCTTTTGCATCCCGCGCTTTCCGAGCGGGTGCTTGCCGCCTTTTCCCTGAAGGATACGGGCGGCAATCTGCTCACCTTTGCCGCCGTGAAGAGCGGCATATATGCGCTTGAAGGCGGGGAGTGGGCGGAGAAATACGCCGGACAGGCGATTTCCGACGTGCGTGAGTTTGCCGAATACGGTTCTGCCGTGTACGCGCTCTACGGCACGACGCTCATGAAAAGCGCCGTGACTTCGGGCAGCGCCGGAGAGTTCTTGCCCGTGGAGGGCGCGCCTTCGGGCGAGGTGCTCGGCGTGGTGCGGGACTTTCTGGTGCTGGGCCGCCTGACGGATCGCCCCGAAGCCGTGCGCTGGTCGGGACTCGACCGGCCCGACGAGTGGCCGGAGCCGGGCAGCAACGAGGCGCAGTACGTGCAGTCGGACATGCAGATCTTTCCCACGGGCGGAAGGGTGCAGGCCGTCGTGGGCGGCGTGGGCGGCGCGGACGGACTCATTTTTCTGGAGCGCGGCATTCGGCGCGCCACCTACGTGGGCATGCCCTACATCTTCCAGTTCGACGAGGTGGACAGGGAACGCGGCTGCATTGCGCCGCGCTCGCCCGTGGTGTGCGGCGGCGCGTGCGTCTACCTTTCGGAGGACGGCTGGCGCATGACCGACGGTTCCTCGGTGAAGGGCATAGGCGTGGAGCGCGTGGATCAGTGGTTTTTCGACGCCTGCGCCTCGGACCGTCTGGAAGAGGTGACCGGCGTGCACGATGCCCAGAACCGTCTGACTCTGTGGGCCTTTCCCTCCGAAACCGCGCCGCCGGGCGTGCTCGACAGGGTGCTTGTCTACAACTACGCCGTGGACCGCTGGTCGTGGGGCGAAATGGCCATGGAAACGCTGTTTGCCGACTACACGCGCGGCCTCACGCTGGAAGAGCTGGATGCCTTCGGCGATCTCGATCATCTGCCCTTCGCCTCGCTCGATTCGGCGGCGCTCAGGAACGGCCGCAAGGGGCTTTCCTGCTTTTCCACGGAGCACAGGCTTGCCGGATTCAACGGCGACGCGCTCGAGGCCGTCATCGACACGGCGGAAACGGGCGGCGAAAGAATGATGCTTCACGGCCTGCGTCCGCTCGTGGACGCGGCGGCCGCCGAGGCCATGCCGATTTTCCGCAGCCGGCAGATGGACGAGCGGCGTTTCGGCGTCTTTGCGCCGCAGCAGCGCGAGGGGCTGTGCTGTCAGCATCTTTCCACCGTCTACCTGGCCGCGCGGGTGAAGATTCCCGCCGGAGCCTCGTGGAGTCACGCCGTGGGCGTGGAAGCGCTGGTGGAAAAGGAAGGCGGATGGTGACGCCGCCGGGCGCGGGGCCCCCGTTGCCGGAAGCCCGCAAAAGCGGGGCGCGCCGTGCAGGTTCGCGGAGACGCTGAAGAAATGGGCCGTCCGGCTTTGCGGAGACGCGAAAGAGGCGCGCCGGGTTGCCTGCGTGCGCAGAAAAAGCGCGGCAACGGGCGGGACTCAGGCGTTGCCGGAAGCACGACGTTTTGAGGCTGGAAAGCGGGGCGCGCCTTTTTTCAGCCGGGCATGAGGGGCGGGCGCCCGGCGGCAATCTCAGGACCCGGGCCGTCCGGCGCGCCGGGAATTTTTTCGTGTTGCAGGAGGGAAACGATGGCGACTTTCGTGTCGCAGATGCCCGAGGCCACGCCCGCGCAGATGCTGGCCCTGGCCTCGGCCGTGAACGCCGCGCTCCGCGGCGACACCGCCAATGTCGGCACGGCCACGTGTGCCGCGGGAGAGACGGAGCTTACCATTCGGGACGAACGCTGCCGGGCGGGACGTCTGGCCCTGCTCATTCCGCTGGACGCCGCCGCGGCCTCCGCCGTGTGGTGGCTTTCCGCCATGACGCAGGGCGGCATGACCTTTCGTTTTGCCTCGCCGCCGGGAGAATGCGCCTTTGCCTGGGCGCTTCTCGGCGACGGCGGAAGCGGCGTGAAACAGAAACAAGGAGCAAGCGCATGACAGGACTGTATCAGAGAAAGATTTCTTCCGGCACGTCTTCCGGCACGTCGGCCCCCGGCCTTCGCGTGAATCCCTCGCAGGGCGCGGGCGCGGCCGTGCCTTCCGGCGCATCCCTGCCCGCCGGGCGGCAGAACTTCGACGCCTCCGCCCTCGGCGGTCTGCTCGGACTCTTCCAGCGGGCCGCTTCCCCCGCAGGGACGGCGCAGAATGCCTCCGACGCCTCTTGGCAGGGCGTGTTCAACGCCTCCCTCATGCCCGGCGCGGGAAACGCGCTTGCGCTCGGCGCTCAGCCTTCCGCCGGAAACTTCGGCCCCGGCGTGCCTTCCGTGCCGTCGGGCTCTTCCGGCGTTTCCGGCGCGGCGGCGTCCGGCCTTCGCGTGAATCCCCTGCAGGGCGCGGTCGCCTCCGGCGCGGCTTCTGCGGGATCTGCGCTGCAGGAAAACGATGTTCTTTCCTCCGCGCTCGGCAGCATTCTCGGCGGGCTCGGCAGGTTCGGGGCGTAGGCATGGGAGAATTTGCCAGAATCTACAAGACCGACCTTTCCGACAGGGATTTCATGCGCTTCTGGGCCACGGTGCGCGCCGCCGGACGCGATCGCGCCGTGACCTACTGCATGCCCCCCGTGGACGGCCCCGCCTTCTGCCGCTGGATGCGTCAGGACGACGTGCATCCATGGATCGTTCTGTTCCGCGGCGTGCCGTGCGGCTTCGTGTATCTCACGAATCTTGAGGGAAAGAGCGCGCGGGTGCATTTCTGCACGCTGCCCATGGGCACGGCCCGCACCGGAGACAGACGTTCCGCCGTGCTGGGCTTCGGTCTGTTCTCCCTGGGTTCCATGCTCTGGGAGAAAAACGAAAGCGGCTCCTTCAGGCTCGATACCCTCATCGGCGTGACGCCCCTCTGCAACAGTCGCGCCGTGAAGTTCATTCGCAGGCTGGGCGCAAGGGTCATCGGCGAGGTGCCCGGCGCGTGCTGGTACTACGACACCAACGAAAACGTGCCCGGTCTCGTGACCGTGTACGCCAGAGAATCGCTGCCCGCATGGACGGCAAAACTGTAGGAGAAAACAACATGGGCGGAAAAGGCGGAGGCTCCTCCACCACGGTGCAGAAGGCTGACCCGTGGGTCAATCAGCAGCCCTATCTTCAGGATATCTTCGCGCACGCGCAGCAGTTCTACAACAACGGACAGCTCGCCCCGGACTATTACCCCGGGAAGACCGTGGCCGCTCAGTCCGACTGGTCGAAGGAGGCCCTCCAGATGCAGGCCGACCGCGCGCAGAACGGCAGTCCCCTCATTACCAGCGCCTCGAACGCCGTAAGCAACATCACCTCGGGCCAGGCGCTGGAAAACAATCAGGGCCTGAATGTCCTCAATCAGATGGCCTCCGAAGACAATCCCTATGTCGACGAGCTCTACAGCCGCGCAAACAGTCAGGCCCAGTCGGCCATAAACGGCAACTTCAGCGCCGCCGGCCGCTACGGCTCCGGCGCCCACGCCGCCGCCTCGGCCGACGCGGCAAACAATCTCGCAAACGATATGTACTCCTCCCTCTGGGACAGGCGCGCCGATGCCGCAACCTCCGCCGGTCAGCTCTACAATGCCGGCACGACCCAGCAGCTTGCCGCCGCCCAGACCGGTCAGCAGCTCGCCAATCAGGCCTATGCCGACGCCGCCGCCCTCTCCGAAGCGGGCGGCGTGCTCGACGACTACAATCAGCAGCTCATCAACGCCGACATCGACCGCTGGAACTACAACCAGAACAAGCCCCTCCAGGCCCTCCAGAACTACAACAACCTCATTCAGGGCAGCTACGGCGGAACAACCACCACCACCGGTCAGCAAAGCTCCGGCTCCACCCTCGGCAACGTGCTCGGCGCAGGCCTCGCAGGCTGGGGCACCGGCGCAGCCCTCTCCGGCCTCTCCGGTACCGCAGCCCTCACCAGCCCCTGGGCCCTCGGCGGCGCTGCCCTCGGCGGCCTCCTCGGACTGTTCTAAACACAGAAAACGCAGGAAAGGCAGGAAAGGCAGGAAAGGCAGGAAAGGCAGGAATGTGGAAGGGGACAGGCCGGAGCAGCCGGAAAGGCAGCCGGGGCGCCGCCCCGGACCCCGCCGGGGGAAATGATTTCCCCCGGGCCCCCTCATTCCTTTCAGCTTTCTCTCAACGCCCGGGGGCCCCGGGCGACGTCAGGAGCCCGGCCGACGGGCATAAGTAGCCGCGATTCACTCGCGGCGTTAAACGTAATGACCGTCGTGCAAGTCCCGAGCCCGTACAGCGTGTCCGGGGCTGACGGGCGATTGCGTCACTCGGGCGGCGGTAGGCCGGAATTCACTTCCGCCGTTAAGCGCGGCGGGCGTCGTGCAAGTCAAGAGACCGTACAGCGTGTCCGGAGCGGTACAGCTTTCGCGGCACTCCAGTGAATATTTATTCTAAGGTAATCATATGTTTGAAGGTTTTGTTTCTCCCTTTGCGGAAACGGAAAGGCGGATGCAGTACACGAATCAGGCATGGGACGCGGTGCGGAGCGATCCTGCTTCCGCCGCCGTCATTGCCGGGCTTTCCATGCTTGCCGGAAACAACGGCGAAAGAAGCCTCGGGCAGCTCGTGGGCCGCGCCGGTCTCGACACATTGGAAGGCATGCGGAGCCTCGACGCGCAGAAACGCGCGCAGGCCAGATTTGCGGAATGGAACAGGCCCGCAGGTTCCGTTGTTTTCGAGGGGGTGGGGCGGCCCGAAGACCTTTCCGGTCTTTCTCCCGCGCGCTTTTCCGAAGCCGTGAGCCCCTCCGGTGCAGCCGTTGCCGCGGAAGCGGAAGCCGACGGGCACTCCCTTCCGCAGGCCGGAACGGACAACGGCACAAGAAGGCGCAGGCTCGTGCGTCCCCGCATGAGCGGCAGAAAGGGCTGAGGCGTCCGGGCGTTCCCGGATGCGGCAACAAAGCAAAGGAGGCAGCATGGCCGTCAGGGATTACAGCGACGACCCGAATCTGAACACCACGATATCGGGCATCAACATTGCCGAAGGCTGTCCGCCTTCCGGCATCAACAACGCTATCCGCCAACTTATGGCAGATGTGAAGTCAGATCATGACGCGCAAGCGGAAACTAATGAATCTCTTGCCACTACCATAATGACAGGCGCCACGTCTTCGGCGGCAGGCGCGGCCGGACTCGTGCCCGCTCCCGCCAAGGGCGCACAGAATCGCCCCCTGCGCGGCGACGGAACCTGGGCAAGCACGCTTGACGCACGACTCTTGTCGTCGCTGGTGGACTTTGTGGCTCTTGTCGGCCGCGACGACGGCACGTCCCGCCTTTCCCTGCGCTCGCAGAACGAAACGAACGGCGCGGCCCTCAATCTGTACGGCATAAACTGCGACTCTCTTGGCGGAGGGGTATTGCAGGGGGCGTTTCAGCTTTTGGCCGCTCGCTCGTCGAGCGACTACACGGTACTTTTGGGCACCCCGAGCGGAGAGCTTACTTGGGACGGCAATCATGTGCTGAATGGCAGCGACGTCATGTTTTACAACATTTCGCCGAACGGCGCGGTTCAGTATCTTCCAGACGGCGGATCATGGGGTTTTATTAGGCTGCAAAGTGCTGCTGACGGCACAGTAGCCAGCTTTTTCGCCGGACGTCTTGCCGGAGGTTCGGCGGTCAACGTGAAAAACGGCAACACGCAGGTGATTCTTGCCATAAGGACGAAATATTGATGTACGACAGCATTGTTCGCAGAGAAGACGGAAGCTATGTCGTGACAAGCAAAGACGTTCCGCGTCACGTTCCGAATCATGGATTCTGGGCAGAGGAGTGGCGCGCTGTTGATGCGCTTGCCAGGGAGCACCCCGAACTCGTCACCGATGAGGAGCCGCCCGCCCCGCCTTCCCTTGAAGAGGTGAAGACGGCAAGGCTTGTGGAAGTCAACGCCGCCTACGATGAGGCCGTGTCGGCGCTGGTGTCCACCTATCCCGCCTCGGAACTGCTCACCTTCGACAAGCAGGAAGCCGAAGCCCGCGCCTGGCTCGCCGACAGCTCGGCACGCACGCCTCTCATCGACGCCCTCGCAGAAGGCCGCGGCATGGACAAGGCCGAACTCGTGTCCCGCATCGTGAAAAAAGCCGAAGCCTTCGCCGTGGCCGTGGGCTTTCTTACCGGACAGAGGCAGAAATGTGAGGATGCCATCAGCGCCGCCGGCAATGCCGAAGACGTCGAGGCCGTCAGCCCCGACTACTCCCTCCCCGAAGGCCTTGCTCTGTGACGTACCTCAAAGCCGTGCTCATTGCGGCGGATCAGCTCGTCAACGCGCTCCTCGCAGGCTGGCCCGACGAAACCCTTTCTTCCCGAGCCTGGCGCTGGGAGCAAAGCGGCGTCCGCGCCTGGCCCCGACGCGTCATAGATCTCCTCTTTTTCCGGGAACCCGATCACTGCCGAAACTCGTTTGAGTCCGAACGCACGCGCCGCCAGCTTCCCCCGGAACTGCGCTGAAAGGCAGAAAAGGCAGCGGGGGAAATCATTTCCCCCGCGCCCCCATGGTTCTTTCAGCTTTTTGACAGCGCTCGGGGGCCCCGGGCGACGTCAGGAGCCCGGCCGACGTCCGCAAGCAGCCGCGATTCACTCGCGGCGTAAAGCGCGGCGGACGTCGTGCAAGTCCCGCGTTCGTACAGCGTGTCCGGGGCAGACGGGCGTTCGCGTCACTCGGGCGTCGGAAAATGTCAAGGCAGCGGGGGGAATGATAGCGCTGCTGTCGCCATCCGTAAGGCGCTTCGCGCCAACGGCTGCCGCTTCCCCCGCGCCCCCTTGTTTCTTTCAGCTTGTTGTCGAAGATGGGGGAAAACGCCGGGCGCGGAGCGCTGAACGGGGAAGGGCAGGGGAGTGCGTGACGCAAGGGCCGTAAACGTTTCTCAACGCTCGGGCTGTCCCTCGTTTGCGAAGGACAGCCGTTTTTCAATGCTCGGGCGGGTCTTCGGTTGCCACGAAAAAACGTTTCTCAGCGCTCAAGCAGACCTTTGATTGCAGAGACCCACAGTTTCTCAGCGCTCAGGCAGGCCCTTGTTTACAGAGAATTGCCGTTTCTCAGCGTTCGGGGGCTCCGGGCGACGTCAGGAGCCCGGCCGACGCCCGCGTTCGTACGGCGTGTCCGGGGCAGACGGGCGTTCGCGTCACTCGGGCAGCGGAAAATGTCACTCGGGCGTGTTTTCCCTGGGCGCGCACAGGGCGGCCTCGGAAAGCTGCTGAACGCGCTTGGCCAGCGCTCGTCCCCACGGGCGGGAAATGCAGTGATTGCAGAATTTAAGACAGAGTCCGTTCCAGGCCTTTTCCGCCTCTTCCACGGTGGTTCCCTGCGGGCCGCTCATGCCGCAGACGCGGCAGCCTACGGAATAGGACTTGCCCAGAACGTCGATGATGCCGAGATCCTCCGAGGAACAGTAGGGGCAGGCGTGTCTTGTCATGGCTTCTCCCTGAGAGTTTTAGGTATCTGCCAAGGATAACAGGAATTCGGCGTTTTGGCGAGTGTAAAAAAAATCACGAGAGCGACGCCGGAACACAGGGGAAAACGCCCGGAAGCGTGGATTGCGCGTTCGGAAAACGTCAATGCGTGACGAGCTGCCGCAGAAACGGCGCGTGCCGGAAACGCCGTGCCTTTCCCCCGACGGAAGGCCGCTTCGTGTCGGCTTCATGCCGCGTGAAGCGGCTTTTTTTGCGCCCTCGGCCGGGGGCATCCGGGATTTTTTGCGTGCGGCCTTGAAAGGCGGCAGCGTTTTGCCTAAGGTGCGGAAAGGCGCACCGTTCGCGGTTTCGGGACGGAACGCGGCCTGCCGTGCAGGTTTTGCCGCCTTCGGGAGAGGGGGCCTTAAGCCGGGCGCGGGGGAAACGTTTGCAAGGGGGAAGATTCATGACGTTCAGGGAGATGCTTTCGGGCTGGAGGAGCGTGGAGGTTGACGATGAGCAGACGCGGCAGACGCTGTATTTTCGTCGGAAACGCACGATGTTCTTCTACGCCGCGCTTTACATTGCGCTGCTTGCGCTGATGCGGCATTTTCTTGCCGATCTGCCCATGCTGTTCCTGCTTGCGTGCATGATGTTCTTTTTCGCTCTTCATGTTCTTTTTCTTTTTTACTGCGCGGTCATAGGGCAGACGCGCAACTTGCTCACCTACCGTTCCGGCGGATGGATAGCCTGGTTCTTGTCCCGGCGCTTGATGCTTTTTCTGGTGAACGTCGTGTTGGCCATGGGACTGTCGTTTTTGTGCGTGGTCAGGCTTGCGGCCATGTCGCCGGTCGATTTCGGCATCATGGGGCTCACGCTTCTTTTCATGGCGGCCATGTATGGGCCGATGGCGCGCAGGACGCCAGCGGAGTCTGTTCCGTGGCTCATCTACAGTCGCGTCATGGGCTGGAGTCTTTGGGGCGCGGTGATCGTCACGTTTCTGCTTCAGGTGGGAGCCGCCTTCCTGGGCTGCTACGACGCTCCGGCATATGCCAGCATCAAGGAAGCCCTTGATTCCCGCACCATCGCGATCATGACCGGCAGCAACATCATCAATCATGTGCTGGACGCTTCGTCGTATCTTCAGACCTGTGAAATGTACTTCCTCTCGCAGCTTGTTCAGGGCGGCGTGGTGTACGTTTTGTTCACGGCGCTTCTTGCCGTGTTTTCCTTCGGCAGCGTTCTTGCGGCCTTTATGCCGGTCATGATTCCGCCCTCGGAGCGGAGAAGGATTTTCATTGCCCGCGCCATCCCGTCCACGGAGGTTCCCCCCTGCGACAAGAAAAGCGTGTTCTGGTTCTCCGTGGTCGGCACGCTGATGTTCTTGGGGGCGGCCTTCCTGTTTGCGGGACTGGATTCAAGCGCAGGAAGCGCTTCTATGGAAGAGCAGGTGGAAGCGTTGAAAAAGACCACGACGGAATACGTCGTGCAGGTGGACGGTGTACTGTATCGCAGCGGATTTTATGATGAAGTTCAGAGCTTGAAGCGCGACTACTCTGATCTCATCGCAAAGGCGCAACAGGAGGTGCTGCTGTCGCATGCCCGCATTTGCGGCGCCATGGAAGCCAACGTGGACCGTTTTCTCGACTGGTATTACAGCCTCGGCGCGGAATACATGCGCATAGCGAACACGCTTGTGAGGAATGGAGAGCAGTACCTGCAGGAGAAGCTTGAGGAGAACCTCTATTACGGCATCGACACGGCGGCGTTTGAAACGCAGCTTCGCAATCTCGGGCAGCTTGAGGAGGAGTACGACTACCTGCTCGATGAAGCCAGGCGGAAATTCCGTCTGACGGAGGCGCCGGGAGCCGGAGTGACGGTAGTTGCGCTGGACGGCAGCTTCCTGGACCTTTTGGACAGAAAAGCCACCATTGATTTTAAAAGTCGCATGGGGGCGAGTTCGGCGCTCGGTCTGGCCGCCGGCGCGGTGGCGGCCAAGGCGCTGAGCAAGCCTGCCATGAAAGTTGCCGCCACCACCATTGCCAAGCTGGTGGCCGGAAAGCTCGCCACCGGAGCCGCAACAGGCGGCAGCATGGCTGCCGGGGCTTCCATAGGCGGGGCCATAGGTTCCGTCGTGCCTGGTGTAGGCACCGCCGTGGGAGCCGGCGTGGGCGGCGTAATTGCAGGCGTAGGCGCGTGGATAGCCGGCGATGCCGTCATGGTTTCGCTTGAGGAATACGTCAGCAGAGAAGACATGCGCCGGGAAATTCTTGAATCCATCCACGAGCAATGCGGGAACGCCTGACCGGTCTGGCGTTCCTCACGCTGTCGGCTCAGGCCGTGCGTCATGTAAAAAGGCGCCTCGTAGTCCTTGCGGACGACGGGGCGCTTTTTGCTGGGCAGAACGGGCGATGCCGTGCCTCCATGGTTGCGGATGGCCGGAAAGCCCGTCTTTCGGCACGGCGCTGTTTCGGCTGGCCGCCGACCGCGCGAAACTCTGCCCTTGCCTCGGCTTCTTTGGGGTGAGGGGGCGCCCCGCGTCTCCCTGCATGGTCGGCAGAGGCCGCGCAATCCCCCGGCCGGAGCCGCCCGTCCTGCTCGTTTTTCCGTCCGCCTTGCTTGTGCTGTTTTGAACATTGCCAAAGTTCCCGAACTCTGCCAGAATGCACGCTCCCTTGCGGGAAATCATGCCGCGGGGAAGGAAAGTGTCGTTGCTTCTGCCGCGAAAGGGCAGGGGAGCGCCCCGGCCTTTCGGATGATTCGGCCATGCTTTCGCGCCTTCGGCGGCGCGCCTGCCTCACCTCAACGACCGACGGGGGAAACTCATGGCGGACAGAACCTTTGCAGCAACGCTCGACGCCGTGGCCGACGCCATGCGCGCCAAGGCAAAGCTGCCCGTTGACCGCGCCTTCATGCTCGCCGTGCTCGGCGGCGCCTACATAGCCCTTGCCGCCTTCGGCTCCACCGTGATCGCCTGCGATCTTTCCGCCTCGCCGGAAACGTACGGCCTCGGCCGCTGTCTCTCCGGCCTCCTCTTCCCCGCGGGGCTCATGCTCGTGATTTTGGGCGGCGCGGAACTCTTCACCGGCAACTGCCTCATGACCGAAGCCGTGCGCCGCAAAACCCTTTCTCTGCCCGCCATGCTCAGAAGCTGGGCCCTCGTCTATCTGGGAAACCTCGCCGGAGCCGTGGCCGTCGCCTGCCTGCTCCATGCTTCCGGCCTCTTTGCCTCCGCAGGCGGCAAGGTGGCCGCCGCCGTTCTGCGCACCGCCGTCGCCAAGGCCTCCCTCGGCTCCTCCGAAGCCTTCGTGCTCGGCATCTTCTGCAACTGGCTCGTCTGCCTCGCCGTGTGGCTCTCCTCCCGTACCGATGCCCTCGCCCATAAGGCGCTGCTCATCTTCTTCCCCATCTGGCTCTTCGTCGCTTCCGGCTACGAACACTCCGTGGCCAATATGTACTACCTCGCCGCAGGACTCTTCGCCTCCTCTTCCCCCGAAGCCCTCGCCGCCGCCCCCGGTTCCCTCACCATGCCCGGCATCCTTGCCAACCTCCTCTTCGTCTCCCTCGGCAACATCGTCGGCGGCTCCCTCTTCGTGGGCGGCGCCTGCGCCGTCGCCTTCCGTAAGGAACAGTAAAGAAAGCTGAAAACGCAGGAAAGGCAGGAAAGGCAGAAAAGGCAGGGAAGGCAGGGAAGAGAGCAGGGGCGCCGCCCCTGACCCCGCCGGGGGAAATGATTTCCCCCGGGCCCCCTCATTCCTTTCAGCTTTTT
>JAXUUT010000010.1:0-4919 GCA_037230945.1 bacterium | reverse complement strand
TCGCGGCGTTAAACGCAATGACCGTCGTGCAAGCCTCGCGTCCGTACAGCGTGTCTGGAGCAGACGGGCGGCTGCGTTACTCGGGAGTCTCGAAAATGTCGCGCAAGCAGCCGGAATTTATTTCCGGCGTTAAACGCGGCGGGCGTCGTGCAAGTTATGCGCCCGTACAGCGTGTCCGGAGCAGACGGGAGTCGGTGTTACTCGGGGCAAAAAAAAAGGAAAATAGTATGGGAAAGATATTGCAGGTTCGCGTGGGGGCATGGACGTACAACGAGGATGAAGTGACGGCTGCGTGGCCGAAGCTGTCGGCGCTGGTGTGGTCGGAGCTCGACCGCTGGGGGCCCTCCGGCATGAAGCGCGGCGTGACGGAGCTTGCCGAATATCTGCCCGATTCCCTGCGCTTTGCCGACATTCCCGAGGAGACGAAAAAGCTCCTCATGCCCGGCGCGAAGAAGGTGGAAGAGAAATTGAACGCGATGCGTTCCGCCCTTGCCGACTGGGAGCCGCGCCGCGCCAACACCTTGAGCAACGAGCTGGAAGACGCCCTCACCGAGCTGGAAAAGGAGGCTCCCGAAGATCTTCTTGAGCGGAAGAAGTGAGACTGTTTTTCAGAACAACGAGGGCCCGGCCGAAGAGTTTTTTTTCGGCCGGGCCTTTTTGGTGTTGAAGGGGAGAAGGGCTACACGAAGAGCCGCATGGTGAGCATGGCGAGGGCGGCGTTGAGCATGCCT
This sequence comes from bacterium, assembly GCA_037230945.1. Taxonomy (GTDB): domain Bacteria; phylum Desulfobacterota; class Desulfovibrionia; order Desulfovibrionales; family Desulfovibrionaceae; genus Mailhella. Next base: position 4,188 of record JAXUUT010000010.1, on the reverse strand, counting down.
ATGCCGTAGAGCACGGGGTAATGGCGGGAGTGCACGCCGGCCACGCCGAGAATGCGTCCGGCATATTGTATCTGCGCGCCCATGAGGAAGATGGCGGGCATGAGAATGCTTATGTGCCCGGCGTTCAGGATGCCGTGGCTGTAGAGCCCCGCCGCCGCGCCCACGCCGCCGCCTGCCGAGAACCATGTGGAGATGAGCACGGCAGCGGCCTCACCGGGCAGGCCGAAAATCTCCATGACCGGCGCGCACGCCCGGCCGAGGCCGTCGAGCAGGCCGCTGGTCTGAAGCATGGCGATGAGCGTGAAGGCGATGACCACGTTGGGCAGCATGTTCTGCGTGGCGACTTTCCAGCCCTTGACCGTGCCTTCGACGAAGGCGGAATAGAGGTTGTCCATCAGGCTGCCTCCCTTTTTCGTTCCGCAAGGAGCAGATACAGTCTCATGAGGTTGGTCCCCGCGACCTTGTAGAAGAGGATCACGCCGAGGGGCAGAAGGTGCGGCACGGCAAGGAACGGAAAAAGGGCGACGCCCATGCTGAGGTACACCGTGACGGACGAGGCCGAGGAAAACTGGAAGGCCGCGAACACGGTTTTTTCCTTTTCCGTGATGAGTCCCTTGTCGTGCAGGTCTTTGGTCATGGCCGCGCCCGCGTCCGAGCTCTGGAGGCTGGAAATGAGGGCGAGACCGGCCGCGCCCGGCAGACCGAGCAGGGGCTTCATGAGCGGGGTGAGCAGCTTTTGAGCGGCGTGCAGTGCCTGCATTCTTTCCGCCATTTCCACCACGCCGAGGGCCAGCATGATGCCCGGCACGAGCGACAGCGCGAAAAGAAAGCCGTGACGCGCCCCGCCGCCGCCCTTGCCGAGAAAGGTGAATTCCCCGGCGATGTGTCCGAAGGAGCCGCTCACCGTGGTGAAGTCCAGGCAGCCGAGCGCGCCCGGAACGCCGGAAAGCGCGCCGGAAAAGAACACGACGGTCAGCGCCAGCGCAATGTAGGCGCGCAGGGGAAGCGGACGGTCTGAATGGTGCTGTTCAGTCATGGAGCTGCTCCTTCATGGCGCAAGCCAGGCGTCGGGCCCCGGCCCGGTCGGGCTTGTCCGTACCCGTGCGCGGAAGGGCGGGCACGTGAAACGTCTGTTTCGGACGGGCATGGCGCGGCAGACGGGCGAACATGGGCGTCCAGTCTTCCTCCTCCGGGCCTTCCGTCAGCATGACCACGGCTTCCCCGAACTTTTCGTCGGGCACGGCGGTGATCTGGAAGGGGCAGGGCATCACGGGCCGAAGCAGCTCTTCCAGCTCCTCGATCTGGATTTTTACGCCGCCGCTGTTGATCACGTTGTCCTTCCTGCCGAGAATGCGGAAGCGGCCCGACGCGTCCAGCACGGCGAGGTCGTTGGTGACAAGTTCCGCACTGCACACCGCGGGGGCGTATATGCAAAGCGCGCCGTCGTCGGTGAGGCGCAGGGTCACGCCCTCGAAGGGCGCGTACCATTCCGAGGCTTCCGGCCCGTTCAGCCGGCGCAGGGCGATGTGCGAAAGCGTTTCCGTCATGCCGTAGGTGGACCACACGGCGTGGGGAAAGTCCCGGAGTCTGCGGCCGAGAGCCGCGTCCACGGCCCCTCCGCCGATGATGACGTGCCGCGTTTCGCGCAGAAGTTCGGCTTCGCGGGCGTCTTCCAGCGAGGAAAACGCCTGCGCGGGCGTCACGGCCAGAAAGTCGGGCGCGCGGTCGAGGCCTTTCAGCGGATGCCCGGAAGGCTCGACGCAGTGAAGGTCGAGTCCCCGTTCCATCGCGCGCACCACCACCATTTTTGCGCCTATGTAGCGCAGCGGCATGCACAGAAGGGCGCGGTCGTTCGCCCTGAGTCCGAGAAAGGAACAGGTCATGCGGGCGCTCGCTCTCATGCGGGCCTTTTCCACGTGCATGATCTTGGGCGTTCCCGTGGAACCGGAGCTCTGCACGGCAACGGTGGGGGAATCTGAATGCCATTCCTCAAGAAAGGCCGCAAGCTCCTCGCGCACGAAGCGACGGGACGAGGCGCGCAGCTTGTCGAGATCGCCGGGCCCGAAGGCGCGGCCTTCAAAAAGAAGCGTGTCGTGATGCATGGGGCGGCCTCCTACGGAAAGGTCGGCGATTTGGAAAAGTCGGGACGGCGCTTTTCCAGAAAGGCGCGGCCGCCTTCCTGCGCTTCGTCGGTGAGGTAGTAGAGCAGCGTGGCGTCACCGGCAAGTTCCTGTATGCCCGCCTGTCCGTCGAGTTCCGCGTTGAGTCCCGCCTTGATCATGCGCAGCGCAAGCGGACTGTGCTGCATCATGGTTTCCGCCCATTCCACCATTTCGTCTTCCAGGCGTTCCGGTTCGACCACCTTGTTCACGAGCCCCATGGCAAGCGCTTCCTCCGCGCTGTACTGGCGGCAGAGGAACCATATTTCGCGGGCCTTCTTCTGGCCCACCACCCGGGCCAGATAGGACGAGCCGAAGCCCGCGTCAAAGCTCCCCACCCTCGGGCCGGTCTGGCCGAAGCGGGCGCCTGACGACGCAATGGTAAGGTCGCACACCACGTGCAGCACGTGCCCGCCGCCTATGGCAAAGCCGTTGACCATGGCTATCACGGGCTTGGGCAGCGAGCGTATCTGCTTTTGCACGTCGAGCACGTTGAGGCGCGGCACGCCGTCCTGCCCTACGTAGCCGCCGCGGCCCTTGACGTTCATGTCCCCGCCGCTGCAGAAGGCCTTGTCTCCGGCGCCGGTCAGCGCCACCACGCGTATGTCGGCCGATTCGCGGCATATGCGCAGGGCGTCGCCCATTTCGGAAACCGTGGCGGGCGTGAAGGCGTTGCGCCGGTGCGGCCGGTTGATGGTTATTCTGGCAATGCCGTGGTAAAAGTCGAAGAGAATGTCTTCATATTCCCGTATGCGGGTCCACTGTCGGTTGCTCATGGGCTTTTCCTTTGCGTGATGCGGTTGGTGACGCGGCAGGTGGAAACGAGTCGTCCTTCGTCGTCGACGATGTCGACGTTCCACACGTGAATGCCGCGGCTCTGATGCAGAATGGTTGCCGTGGCCGTGACTTCGCCGCCCATGGGCACGGCGCGAACATGGTTCGCGCTCACCTGAATGCCGAGCGGCACTTCGTGCTCGCCGCAAAGCGCAAGAGAGCCGAATCCGGCCAGCGTTTCCGCAAGCGCCAGAGAGGCCCCGCCGCTCAGAAAGCCGAAGATCTGACAGACCTTTTCTTCAACCCTGAGTCTGGCCCGGGCCGTGCCCGGCTCCGAGGAGAGAAGCTCCATGCCGAGAAGATCATGGAGAAATGCCGGCTTCCGTTTGTTTGCGCCGTCCGGCGCTGATCCTGTGGTGTCGTGCATGGCGTGAAGGGGTTGAGGGTGGCGCCGTTCCGTGTTCCGAGGCCGGGGAAAGCGCCCTGAAGGCGGCAACGGACAGGAAAGGCAGGGAGCGGAACTATATCGCAGTCGACGCTTTGTGGCAAGAAAAAGAACGATAAGTCGTTGCAGTATTGTGTAATAATTGATTCAAAAATGGATTATGCGGAAAAACCGGCGCAGGACAGGCTGTTTCATGGATGCAACAGCATCTTTTGACAAAGAATATGCGGAATTTTTTTGTTCATCATGGACGAGATGAAGGAGCATTGAATGGAAAATGTGTCCATGATCACATTTTTCTGGCGTCATGCAAAAGCAATGCGGAAAAGAAAGGTGCAGCCGTGGCCCCGCCCCGGACCCCGGAAAGGCAGGAAAGGCAGAAAAGGCAGGAAAGGCAGGCGGGGGAAATAATTTCCCCCGCGCCCCCTTGTTTCGCCTTGCGGCTGCGCCGCGCGGCGGGGGCCGTGCGGATGCCGGGAACCGGGCTTTGAAACAGCGGCAGGGCTCGGGAGGATGTGACGCCAAGGCCGTAAGGCTCGGCGGACGCCGTTCGGGCTGTCCGGTCAGTGCAGGCGTGTGCTGCCGCACCCGCCTGTGGTGGCCGACCGATGTTCCCGCTTCGCGGTCACATCGGTGTGGTTGGAAGAGATTTCCAGATGGGGAGGGGAGTGCGCTGGTTCAACGCTCTGGGAAACCTTCGTTTGCGAAGGACAACTGTCTCTCAACGCTCTGGGGCCCCGGGCAGCTCTCGAGCGGCCCGGTCGACGGCCGCAAGTAGCCGCGATTCACTCGCGGCGTTAAACGCGGCGG
>JAXUUT010000048.1:0-4979 GCA_037230945.1 bacterium | reverse complement strand
CAGACGCCCATCGGCCGCACGCCGCGATCCAACCCGGCCACCTACACCAAGGTGTTCGACGACATACGCAAGATATTCGCCATGACCCCGGACGCCAAGAAGCGCGGCTACACCGCGAGCCGCTTCAGCTTCAACGTGTCCGGCGGACGCTGCGAAACCTGCAAGGGCGACGGCCAGATACGCGTGGAAATGCACTTTCTGCCCGACATTTTCGTCACCTGCGACGTGTGCAAGGGCCGCCGCTTCAACCGGGAAACGCTGGAAGTGCGCTACAAGGACCTCAACATCTCCGAGGTGCTCGACCTTACCGTGCGCGAGGCCCGGGAATTCTTCTCAAGCTACCCCGCGCTCGAACGCAGGCTCGGCGTGCTCGAGGACGTGGGCCTCGGCTACATACGCCTCGGTCAGGCGGCCACCACGCTTTCGGGCGGCGAGGCCCAGCGCATCAAGATTTCCCGCGAGCTCGGCAAGAAGTCCCTGCCCCGCACCCTCTACATTCTCGACGAACCCACCACCGGCCTGCACATGCACGAGGTGGGCAAGCTCATCAGCGTGCTGCACCGGCTCGTGGACCGCGGGGCCACGGTGGTGGTCATCGAGCACAACACCGACGTCATCCTTTCCGCCGACCACATTCTGGACCTCGGTCCCGGCGGCGGCGAAAACGGCGGCACCATCATCGCTTCCGGCACGCCCGAGGAAATCATGCAGAATCCCGCGTCCATCACCGGCGCGTTTCTTGTGGAAGAGCGGAAGAAGCGCCGCGACTTCCTGAAGGCCATCCAAAGCGAGGACTGAACATGAAACTCCGTCTCCTTCTTCCCGCAGCACTGGTTCTGACCGCTGTTCTGCCCGCGCAGGCGCGGCCCGTTTCCGTCACCCTGTACCCGGCAGGCGCGCTCGTCACGGAAGAGGAGACCGTAAGGCCGGAAAAGGACGTCGTTCTCACCCTGCCCGCGGGCGCGGATGCGGAGAGTCTTTCCGTTTCCCTGTCCTCCGGCGTCGTGCTGGAATCGCGCCTCAAGACCGGAAGCTCCCCCTCCCCGGCCATGGAGGCGCTTGAGGGCGACATGGAAAGTCTGCGCGCGGAGCTCTCCCGCGTGGCCGCCGAGCGGGAGACGCTGTCCTTCGAGCGCCGCTTCTGGTCCGATCCGCCCGTGTCCCTCCAGCCCGGCGACCTGCAGGCGCTGAAAGCGCAGGCCGAGGAAAGCAGAACGCGCCTTGACGGCCTGGCTCAGCGGGAAACGGCGCTCGCCGCGCGCAAAAGAGCGCTGGAAAAGGACATGAAAAAGCTCGAGGCGCGCATGGAGGCGCTCGGCAAGCACAATGCCGCCGTGCAGGAATGCGCCCTCGTCATCGACGGCAAGGGCCCGGTGACGGCGCGCTGGACGTATTTTCTGCCCGGCGCTTCCTGGCAGCCGTCGTACCGCGTGACGGCCGAAGAAGAAACGGGGCTGGTGCGCGTGGCCATGAACGCCGTCATGCGTCAGGACAGCGGCGCGGACTGGACGGACGTGGACGTGACGCTCGCCTCCGCCGAAGATCTGCACAGCGTGGAGCCGCCCGCGCTTCCCTCGTGGATCGAGGGCGAAGAGCGGCCCGTCATGCGCCCGGCCAACCTCATGGCCGCAAGGGCCGCGGACGCAAAAAGCGCGGCGGTGCAGAACCACGCCACGGGCCTTCGCTGGTCCCTCGGTCGCATGGACGTCCCTGCCGAAGGACGGATCACGCGCCTTGTCGCCGCCCATGAATTTCCGGCCTCATTCTGCCGCCTCGTGCGCCCGCTTCAGGACTCGAGGGCGTTCTTCACGGCAACCCTCGCCTCGGAGCAGGTGCCGCTTCTGCCCTCGGGACAGGCGCTTTTTCTTGTGAACGGCACGGAAAACGCGCGCGGACTCTTCCGCCTGAACGCCGGACAGAAGGAGATCTTCTTCGGCGTGGATCAGCTCGTGACCCTGAAGACGCATGAGCTGAGCGCAAAGGACACGGACGTTCCGGTCACGGCAAGGACCAGACAGTGGAGCTGGAGAACGGACATTGCAAACGGTCACGACCGCGCCGTGGACGTGTGCGCGGAAAGCGCCGCCCCCATACTGCGCGACGCCTCCATGAACGTGAAGACGAAGAGCAGGCCCGCAGCCGAATTCAGCGAGGAGCGCTCCTGCTACGAGTGGAGACTTGAGGTGCCTGCGCACGGAGAGGCGACCATCACGCACGAGGTGACCATCACCTCTCCCGCCGCTCCCTCCGGGGGCAAAAGCTGACCTCGTGACCGAAAGGCGGCAGGAACCTGCCGCCTTTCTTCGCATCCGGCCTCTCCCGCGCACCTGCGCCCTCCCTGCCGGAAACGGCGTCGGGCCGGCGCGGAGATGACAGCCCGTCCTTGAGGCCGCAAACGGCGCGCCGCCCGGACTTTCGGGCATTGACAAGTGTTTTCCCGGAAGGATATCTTCCAAAAGATTCCCAGCGGGCCAGGCCCGCCTTTTTTCATCCTCAAAACTTTTTTTCGCGCTTATGAAACAGACGATAGGCATACGCTTCAGCCGCTACGGACAGGTGCTCGCCTGCCTGCACGACACCGGGGACGACGCGCCCCTTGCCGTGGGCGACAGCGCCATGGTCATGACGGAACGCGGCCTGAACTGCGGTCAGGTGGTCTGGCAGCGGCCCTGGCAGGAAGACATGGAACGCGTGCTCAAGGCGGCCAACGTGGCCGTGGAGAGCATGAGCGGCCAGAACTCCGACGACGACGGACAGGAAGAGGCGGACGCCGCCCCCATGCCCTCGGCCCGGCGCGCCACCGAAGAGGAACGCATGGCCGCACAGGACAACGCCGTGCTCTCCCGGGAAGCCTATCAGTTCTGCCGCCGCTGCATCGCGGACCGCAGGCTCGACATGAAGCTCGTGGACGTGGAGATTCTCTTCGACCGCAGCAAGATGGTCTTCTTTTTCACCGCGCCCACGCGCATCGACTTCCGCGATCTCGTGAAGGATCTCGTGCGCCAGTACCGCACCCGCATAGAACTGCGTCAGATAGGCGTGCGCCACGAAACCCAGATGCTCGGCGCGCTCGGCAACTGCGGCATGGTGTGCTGCTGCCGCCGCTACCTGCACAAGTTCGCCCCCGTGACCATAAAAATGGCCAAGGAACAGAACCTCTTTCTCAATCCCGCCAAGATTTCCGGCATCTGCGGACGCCTTCTGTGCTGCCTCAGCTACGAGCAGGAAAACTACGACGCCTTTCACAGAAGCTGCCCGAGACTCGGCAAGCGCTACCAGACCACCGAAGGCCCCATGAGGGTGCTGCGCAGCAACATGTTCCGCAACTCCGTGGTGGTGCTGCCCGACGGCGGACAGGAAATGGAAATGAGCCTCGAGGACTGGCAGGCGCTCAAGCCCACCCGCACCGAAGGCCCCTCCTCTCCTTCCGGCAAGGAGCAGAAGACGCAGGCTGCAAGCGGCATGATGGTGGTTTCCGCCGCGCCCGAAACGCTGGACGACGATCTGGCCGAACTCGATCCCGGGGACGAGGCCGCCGCGCCCGTGTCCCACGAGCCCAGCATGATGAATTCCGAAGAGGCCACGCACCGTCGCAAGCGTCCGCATCACCACCAGGAAGCGCACGACAAAAGCCGCCGTCCCCGTCCGGGACGCGAGCAGAAAAGCGCGCCCGACCATGCGGCGGAGCAGGAGAAGTCCTGACCGTCCGGCCTCCATGCCTTTTTTTCGCGGAGCGACAGGCCCGAACGCCCCGTCGCTCCAGAGAACGACCAAGAATCAACGCTCTTTCAGCAGGAGTTGTCGTGAAAAGCTACTACATCACCACGCCCATCTACTATGTCAACGCGCGCCCTCATCTGGGTCACGCGTATTCCACCATCGTGGCCGACACGCTCAAGCGCTTCCACAAAATGCTCGGTGAAGACGCCAGAATGCAGACCGGCACCGACGAACACGGCGACAAGATAGTCAAGGCCGCCACCGCCGCGGGCGTGACGCCGCAGGCCTTCGTGGACGACATCTCGAGCGTGTTCCGCAATCTCTGGCCCAAGCTCGGCATTGAAAACGACGGCTTCATCCGCACCACCGATCCCGATCACATGAAGGCCGTGCAGGTGCTCCTGCAGCGCCTCTACGACAAGGGCGACATCTACTTCGGCGAATACGGCGGACACTACTGCTACGGCTGCGAGCGCTTCTACACCGAAAAGGAACTGGAAAACGGCCTCTGCCCCCAGCATCTCACCAAGCCCGAGTACATCAGCGAGAAGAACTACTTCTTCAAGATGTCCAAATATCAGGATGCGCTTCGTCAGTACATCCTCGACCATCCCGACTTCATCCGTCCCGAGCGCTACCGCAACGAAGCCCTCGCCATGCTCGAGGGCGGCGTGCTGGAAGATCTGTGCATCTCCCGTCCCAAGTCCCGCCTCACCTGGGGCATAGAACTGCCCTTCGACAAGGACTACGTGAGCTACGTGTGGTTCGACGCGCTCGCCAACTACATCACGGCCCTCGGCTGGCCCGACAATGAAAACGACGAGTCCGGCAACTACAGAAAATACTGGCCCGGCGAACATCTGGTGGCCAAGGACATTCTGAAGCCCCACGGCATCTTCTGGCCCACCATGCTCATGGCCGCGGGCCTGCCGCTCTACAAGCACCTCAACGTGCACGGCTACTGGCTCGTCAAGGACACCAAGATGTCCAAGTCCCTCGGCAACGTGGTCGATCCGCTCAAGGCCGCCGAGCACTTCGGCCTCGACGCCTTCCGCTATTTCCTGCTGCGCGAAATGAACTTCGGCTCCGACGCCTCCTATTCCCCCGAAGCCATCATCACCCGCGTGAACGCCGACCTCGCCAACGACCTCGGCAACCTGTTCAGCCGCGTGCTCTCCATGAACGCCAAGTACTTCGAGAGCAAGATTCCCGCCCTCGGCAATCAGCTCGAGGCCGACGACATTCTTTCCGAAACCACG
>JAXUUT010000011.1:0-4989 GCA_037230945.1 bacterium | reverse complement strand
GAATGAATGGTGGTCATGAGGCCGTGCAGGATGCCGAATTCGTTGTGCAGCACCTTGACGGCGGGAGCAAGACAGTTGGTGGTGCAGGAAGCGGCGGAAATGACGTCGTGTCTGGTCGGATCGTAGATGTCCTGGTTCACGCCCATGACGATGGTGGCGTCGGCGTCGTTGCAGGGAGCGGAAATGATGACCTTCTTTGCGCCGCAGTTCATGTGCAGGGCCAGAAGATCACGCTTTCTCAGCGTGCCGGAGGTGTCCACCACGATGTCCACCCCGTATTCGCCCCACTTCCATTCCCCCTTGTCACAGCGGGTGATGATGATTTCACGGCCGTCGAGACGAATGCCGTTTTCCGTGGATTCCACCTTGCCGGGGAAGCGGCCGTGCACGGAATCATACTTGAGCAGATACGCCATTTCCTCGTTGCTCGCACGGTGACCGTTGATGACGACCACTTCGCACTGGGGGAAAAGGTGCATGACACGAAGCAGATATCTGCCGATGCGTCCAAAGCCGTTGATGCCTATCCTGATCATGAGGGAATCCTTTTTTTGACGACCATGCGACCGCTCCTCTCCGACGTTCAGAGAGAACTTCGGAACGCCTTCTGATGGAGGAACATTACTGCAGCCCCGTGACCGCAGCGCGGCAGAATCATGGCAGTTGCGTGACAGCTTTCCCATGCGAGGCCGCTTAAAACAGAATCGACCCGGGACGGAAAGGAAAATCCCGGGTCGATTCTATCCGGCCTCCTGCGGGTATGGAGCCGGTGTCGCCGTCATGCCCGTTGCCACAAGGGGCACGACGGCCATTCTGTTCTCTGAGGTTTGGCTGTTCCCTCATGAGAAGGCAGCGTAATAACTTACAGTGTCTGCCTGAGGGCAGTTATGTGTCAATTGTGTGACAGTCTTCTCTTTTTTATAAAAATGTGTCATTCTTCCGAAAGTCGCAGGCTCCGAAGTTTCATTTGATGCAATATTGAGGAAATCATGAGCGAAAGCCTCATACTTGTTGTGGACGACGAACAGGACATCAGGGATCTGCTGGTCTTCAATCTGAAGCGTGAAGGTTATGCCACGCTGGAAGCGGCGGACGGATGCACTGCACTGGAGCTGGCCCGCGCCCGCAGACCGGCTCTCATACTGCTGGACGTCATGCTGCCCCGCATGGACGGGCTTGCCGTATGCCGCGAACTCGGCAAGGACAGAAGCACGGAACATATTCCCATCATCATGCTTACGGCCCGCGGCGACGACGTGGACCGCATCGTGGGCTTTGAACTCGGGGCCGATGATTACGTGGTCAAGCCCTTCAACACCCGCGAGCTTCTGCTGCGCGTGAAGGCCATGCTGCGCCGCCGCGCCATACAGGAAGACGACGATCCCATGCTCCGCTGTCACGGGGTGTGCCTCGACCCGCAGGCCCACAAGGTCACCGTGAACGACAAGCCCGTGGAACTTACGGCCATACAGTTCTGCCTGCTTCAGGATCTCATGAAGAACCCCGGCTGCGTTCGTTCCCGCGAGGAGCTGCTCAGCTCCGTATGGGACTATCAGTTCGACGGCTACGACAGAACCGTGGATACGCACATAAAGCGCCTGCGCGCGCGCCTCGGCGAAGCGGCCGACATCATAGAAACCGTGCGCGGCATAGGTTATCGCTGCAAGGGATAGCTCATGAAGGCCCCTTCCATCATTCCGAACAGGGAATCATGCTTTACCGATCTTACGGCGGCGGAAGCAGACGACGCGCCCCGGACTTCAGACAAGGCTGAGGTTCCGCATCAGGCATCGTTCGACAGCATTCTCGACAGTCTCGACGAGGGCGTTCTCATTCTGGACAAGCAGGGCGTGGTGCTCAAGGCCAACCCGTCCTTCTGCAGCCTGTTCACCACAAGCGCCGTAGGCATGCCGGCCTCGGCCGTTGTACCCGGCTCCACCTTCCGGGAAATGCTCGACGCCTTTCTGCACGACTTTCTTCCCGACCCGCACTCGTCTCCGGCGTTCCGCATCACGCTCGACAAGGACATCATTCTGAGCGTGCGCATCACGCCGCTCAAAAATCACGACAATCTTTTCATCAGCGAATCAGCCCCATATGCCGTGGTGGTGTTCCACAACATAAGCGATCTTGTACGCATGAGCAGAAGACGCCGCGAGTTCATGGGCGAAGTGGCGCACGAGCTGCGCACCCCCCTCACCACCATCATAGGCTTTGCCGAAACCATACTGGATCTTCCGCCCCATCACATGGAAGACCGGCAGAAATTCACAACCACCATACTGCGCAATGCCAGACATATGGCGCTGCTCGTGGAAGACATGCTCAAGCTCTCCAAGCTGGAGAGCGGCGCGGTGCCGCTTCAGCTCACCTGCGTGCGCGCGGCCTTCGTGCTGGAAGACGCCCTCGACTCCTGCTCACCGCATCTGGAAGCAAAGAACCTGACCGTGGACATCCATATGGACAGAGGCATGAACATCAGGGCCGACGCTCACTACATGACGCAGGTGTTCCGCAACCTTCTGGAAAACGCCTGCCGCTACGCCCCAGAGGGCAGCGTCATTACCGTCACCGGCGAACCGTCTCCCTTTGAGTCCATGGCCGTGTTCACCGTGTCCGATCAGGGACCGGGCATTCCGGCGGTGGACTGCGAACGCATTTTCGAACGCTTCTACCGCGTGGAAAAGGAACGGGTCTCGCCATCATCCACAGGCCTCGGTCTTGCCATATGCAAGCACATCGTGGAAAGACACGGCGGCATGATACGGGCGGAAAAGGGCCCGGGCGGCATGTTTCTCTTCACCGTCCCCCTCGCGCAGTAGAGAAGTCGCCATTCCTGCGGGAAATGCCTCCTGCGGTGTTGACATCCCCCATGAAAACCAATACAAAGAATGTCCGAAGCGCCAGCTTAGCTCAGTTGGTAGAGCAACTGATTCGTAATCAGTAGGTCTGGAGTTCAAGTCTCCAAGCTGGCTCCAGTGAAATCAAGCCCTTACGGTAAAACGTGAGGGCTTTTTTCATTCTGAGTGACATTGGTCTCCCCCTCTTCAAAAATATCACCGCACACACACGCTTATTTATTATAGGGGGGCAGAAGAAATGAGAATGACGGTATGGCGTCATCCAGTCGGCTAGATGTCGGCTATATGTAGGCCAGGCGCGGGCTTATGGTGGTCCGACGTCTAAAAAAGGCCGCGAAAAAAGACTTGAGAACGGAAGGCTATTTCAAGAGCGTTTCCGCACGACAAATGAGAATACAACAGCCCTGCCGCGTGTCGTTTTTGACACAAAAGCAGGGCTGTTTTTTTGTCTTTTCTGATTATGCAACGCCGCTATGTTGCGCAGGCTGATCCGTAGCGACAGCGAGTCGATTTTTGCGCTCCTCCAGTCGGGCAACCATTGCTTTGAGTTCCCCGTTTTCACGCAAAAGTTCTTCTTTTTCTCTGTAAAGTTCTTCTTTTTCTTGGTGCAATCTGCGGTTTTCTGCTGCTAGCTCGCGACGTTCCCCTCTCTCCATCTCCAATTCTTTTTCTAGCTTCGTATCCTGTAATGGCACCGCTTGTAACGAATTATCAATCCCAACTTTATCTGCGGCGTTAGGCGTGACAGAAGACGCATTGTCCAATCGCATGACACCTCGACCAAAAAAAAGCCAGTCAGCAGAAACATTGAATTTATCAGCAATAATTCTAATCCAAGCATCGGGAATTTTCCCCCGACGACGGGCATCAGAAATCGCTTGGGCAGAAATGTTAAGGGGGCCAGATAGTGCAGCTTCGGAAGAAGAACTTGTTGCCTTAACAAGTCTAGCAAGTACTGCTTGTGCAGTTGTATCTTTCATCGGGCGAAACCTACAACTAAAGTTACAACCGCAAGAATAATTTTTATCCTGTAAATTCACTATGTTATGAAAAACAAGAAAATTTAGAACTTACAACCAAGTTTTTGCTTTGACATTCACGCAAAATCTTGTAAGTTTTTCTTGCGGGCGGTTGAAGTTTTCAACAGTAAGCAAGCCGACTTTATCCGGCCCGTCCCATTAAATCAACGTCCGGGCGCGAGCGGCGTTTGGACAGGAGCAGGCCATGAAGCAGCTATCCTTACTTGACGACGCAGTCCGGCTTTCGGGCGTGATGGCGGCCATCAAAACCGCCATGCGCGATGCCGCCGGAGCGCCGGAAGGCGAAGGAAGAAAGATGCTTGCCGACCGGCTGAACGAGATAGCACAGCGGGCGGGAATCAAGCTGACGGGTGGCAATACCCTGTCCATCAGTAAGGCCACGCTGGACAAGTGGCTGGCCCCCTCCGACACGTCGCATCCTCCCTCCATTCTGGCACTGCTGGCCTTCTGCCGCGCCACCGGCAACGTGGAACCATTCCGCGTTGCGGCGCGCGCGTTGGGACTGGACTTGATGACGGAAGAAGACAGGAAGCTCCGAGACTATGGGGCTGCGGTTCTGGAGATGAAGGCGGCGCGTCAACGCAAGCGCAAGCTGGAGGAAGACTTATGACCCGCGAAGAATGCGGACGCCTACGTTATGAGGCTCGCTATGCAATCCGGGCCGTCCTTGTTGAACGAGGTTTGAGCATGTCGGAACTTGGGCGGCGCATAGGTGTCACGGCGGAGCTGGTTTCCGCCACGGTGCGGGGCAAACGGCATAGTCCCAAGGTCCTGGATGCCCTGCGCAGGGAAGGCGTTCCGGAACAATACTTGTTTGACCCACAGTCTAATCTCACAATGGAGGTTCTATGATTTCTTTCGAGTATGTGAAGACAACTTTTTCGCCTGATGTGGTGATACGGCTGCAAACGCTGAGGAGACTTGCTCGTAATACTCGGAAAGCCGCGCACGGGAACCTTCCAGCTCCTTTTGAAGTTCTTCTGGAAGGATTGGAAATGCGATTGCTTCGTCAAGGCTCTCAAGCGTTTCTTGAATCCTATCCAATCGTTTTTTCAATGCTTCGGGAGATAGCTGGAATAGAAAATCCA
>JAXUUT010000088.1:0-29884 GCA_037230945.1 bacterium | reverse complement strand
GCTCAGCTCTGGCTTGATCCCTCCACGTTTCTGATCCGTCGCGCCATGGTCATGGACTTCTACGGCAACACCAACACCATAGAGCTTACGGATCTTACGCCCGATGCGAAGACCAGCGCAAAGGACTTTCAGTTCACGCCTCCCAAGGGCACGGAAGTGGAAGATCACGTGGAAGCCCAGCATCCCGTGTCGCGGCCGCTTCTGAACTAACCGCAAGGGGCTTCCCGCTGCGGACGGTCCCGGACACTCCTGCCTTCCGGCGACGCGTGTCCTTCCTCCGCGCTTTTCCAAGGCAGGAAAAGACTCGTGAAAAAAGAGTGCTCGACGCGTCGCTCAACGACGTGACTCATCGTTATTTGTTCAATCATTTCAGGGAAAAGTTCTCATCACGGCGATCAGGGCGGGCAACCCCGCCGGGACTGGACTATCCCGATAATTAAAGGTACATAGACTTCTCGCATGGAACAGCAGCACGGCATACTGGTACTCAACAAGCCCAAAGGGCTCAGCTCCGCGCAGGCCATCGCCCGCATAAAAAGGCTCGGGCAGAAGAAAATCGGCCATGCGGGCACTCTCGACCCCATGGCGACCGGCGTGCTGCTCGTGCTGCTCGGCAACGCCACCAAGCTTTCCGGCTATCTCATGGAAGGCGGGGTGAAGACCTACGGCGGCACGCTGCGGCTCGGCGTGACCACCGACACGTGGGATGCCGAAGGAGCCGTGGTTTCCGAAACGGCTCTGAGTGAGGAAGACCTCGCTCCGGGCTCCGAGCTTGAACAGGCCGCACGGCGCGAAGTGACGGCCTGGCTGGATGTGACGGAACAGCCCGTTCCGCCCTATTCCGCCGCAAAGCACCAGGGCCAGCCCTTATACAAGCTGGCCCGCGCCGGCAAGGAAGTGCCGGTCAAGGTGAAAACCATACATGTTTCGCACGCCTCTGTTCAATGGGTGAACATGCCGGACGTGCGATTCCGGGTAACGTGCAGTTCCGGTTCCTACATACGGTCCCTGGCCCACAGCTTGGGGATTCGACTTGGGTGCGGAGCCATGCTCACGGAACTGACCCGGGAATACAGCCACCCGTTTGGCCTGGAGGTCGCCCACACGCTGGACGAAATCCTTGCCGAGCCCGAAAGGCTGCCGGAATGGATCATGCCCATGAGCGCCGCCCTGCCCGGCTGGAAAAACATTTCCGTCGGAAAAATGCAGGAAGCGAACCTGAAAAACGGCATACCCGTTCCCCATCTGCCGGAATTCGGAACCTTCGAATCCGGCGAACGCGCCCTCATTCTGGCGCAGGATGGCTCGCCTCTGGCTCTGGCAGAAGCCCGCATGGACAGGAATCGTCCTGTCTGGGCAGTGCTTCGGGGGCTTTTTACCCACTAACCTCTGGCAGATGCCAGAGAGGAGGATACCGCTGTGGCTATGGATTCCGCTCAGAAGCAGGCCGTTATCGCCCAATTCGCCAAGCACGAAGGCGACACCGGCTCCGCTGAAGTTCAGATCGCCCTTCTTACCGCCCGCATCAACGGTCTTGCCGACCACTTCAAGGCCAACAAGAAGGACTTCCACTCCCGCACCGGCCTGCTCAAGCTGGTCGGCCAGCGTCGCAAGATGCTGAACTACCTGAAGAAGACCGACATTCAGAGCTACCGTGCCCTGATCGAAAAGCTCGGTCTGCGCAAGTAGTCGGAGAACGATCCGGAAACAAGGGGGAGCGGGAGACATTCCGCTCCCCCATCCTGCATGAAAGGGGATTTTCCCCTCAACCTCAACGCGAGGAAGGAGCATCCGCGAACAGAGGCGAAGCTTTCGTCTTTCTTCACGGAGTCTCCTTCCAGGAGTAACCATATGGGTCTGCTCAACAGCACTCGTGTGTCCGCCACCGTGGGCGGCAAGGAAATCATTCTGGAAACGGGCCGCGTGGCCCGTCAGGCCAACGGCGCCATCTGGATTCAGTGCGGCGGCACCGTGGCCCTCGTCACCGTGTGTGAAGCCCAGCTCGAAACGCCCAAGGACTTCTTCCCCCTCACCGTGGAATATGCCGAGCGCATGTACGCCGCCGGCCGCATTCCCGGCAACTTCTTCCGCCGCGAAATAGGCCGTCCCAGCGACCACGAAACCCTCGTGGCCCGTCTCATCGACCGCCCCATCCGTCCGCTCTTCCCCAAGGGCTACGGCAATGAGGTGCAGGTGCTCGCCACCGTCATTTCCGCCGACGGCGAAAACGACCCCGACGTGCTCTGCATCACCGCCGCTTCCGCGGCCACCTGCATTTCCAACATCCCCTTCGCGGGCCCCGTGGCCGGCGCCCGTCTCGGCCGCGTCGACGGCCAGTTCGTGCTGAATCCCACCACTGAGGAGCTCAAGCGCTCCGACATGGACATCGTGCTCGCCGCTTCCCGCGACGCCGTGGTCATGGTGGAAGGCGAAGCCAAGCTCGTCAAGGAACAGGATCTCATCGACGGCCTGAACTGGGCCCACAAGGCCATTCAGCCTCTCATCGACGCTCAGAAAGAGCTCGTGAAGCTGGCCGGCAAGCCCAAGACCGAATTCACGCCCAAGCAGGACGACCCCGAACTCTTCGCCTATGTGGAAGACCTTGCCATCAAGTCCGGCATGGAAGACGCCCTCCGCACGCCCGACAAGCTGCTCAGAAAGGACGCCCGCAAGGCCGTCAAGGACAAGGTGAAGGCCCTCATGGCCACCGACGAGCGCTATGCCGACGATCCCGCGGCTCAGGCCGCCATCGGCGAAGTGCTCGAGCACCTCGAAAAGAAGCTCGTGCGTCAGAGAGTGCTTAACGAAGGCACCCGCATCGACAACCGCGACACCAAGACCGTGCGTCCCATCGAAATCGAGACCTCGGTGCTGCCCCGCGCCCACGGCTCCGCCATTTTCGCCCGCGGCGAAACCAAGACCATTGCCGTCACCACCCTGGGCAGCACGTCCGACGAACAGAAGGTCGACACCCTGAACGGCGATGAGACCAAGCGCTTCATGCTGCACTACAACTTCCCGCCCTTCACCGTGGGCGAAGTGAAGTCCGTGCGCGTGTCCCGCCGCGAAATCGGTCACGGCCATCTGGCCGAACGCGCCCTCAAGGCCGTTCTGCCTTCTCCCGAAAGCTTCCCCTACACCATCCGCGTGGTGTCCGACACCGTGGAATCCAACGGTTCCTCTTCCATGGCCGCCGTGTGCGGCGGCTGCCTGTCCCTCATGGACGCGGGCGTGCCGATCAGCGCTCCCGTGGCCGGCGTGGCCATGGGCCTCATCAAGGACGGCGACACCTACACCGTGCTCACCGACATTCTCGGTGACGAAGACGCCCTCGGCGACATGGACTTCAAGATTGCCGGCACGGCCGACGGCATCAGCGCCATTCAGATGGACATCAAGATAAACGGCCTGCCCACCGAAGTCATGGCCCGCGCCATGGAACAGGCCCGCGTGGCCCGTCTGCACATTCTCGACGTCATGGCCAAGGCCATGCCCGCCGTGCGCGAACTTTCTCCCTACGCTCCCCAGCATGAGGAAGTGTTCGTGAATCCCGAGATCATCCGCATGATCATCGGCCCCGGCGGCAAGAACATCAAGGCCATCACCAGCGCCACCGGTGCCGCCATCGACATCGAGGATTCCGGCCGCATCACCATCTTCGCCCCCACGCAGAAGTCCATGCAGGCCGCCAAGGAAATGGTGCTCTACTACGACCAGCACGCCGAGCTCGGCAAGAACTACAACGCCAAGGTCAAGCGCATCCTTGAAATCGGCGCCATCGTGGAAATTCTGCCCAACCTCGAGGCCCTGGTGCACATTTCCCAGCTCGACACCAACCGCGTGGAAAAGACCGAAGACGTGGCTCACCTCGGCGAAGACATGGTGGTCAAGGTCATCGAAATCAACGGCGACCGCATCCGTGCCAGCCGCAAGGCCGTGCTGCTCGAAGAACAGGGCATCGAATGGAAGCCCGAAGACACGGCCCGTCCCGCCCGCCGTGAACGCAACGACGGCGAACGCCGCGAGCGCCGCGGCGAACGTCGTG
Organism: bacterium; assembly: GCA_037230945.1. Classification (GTDB taxonomy): domain Bacteria; phylum Desulfobacterota; class Desulfovibrionia; order Desulfovibrionales; family Desulfovibrionaceae; genus Mailhella. The sequence goes on along the minus strand of JAXUUT010000088.1, from coordinate 25,839 downwards.
GTGAACGCCGCGAACGTCGCGAACACAAGGAAGACTAAAGACGCAGAAAGGAGCCCCGCTCCCCCCGCGTTTTCGTGAAAAGAAAGCCGCCGTTCTCTTCAGGACGGCGGCTTTCCTTGTCTCCGGTCAAAGGCGGACTGATCCCGCTCAGTCCGCAGCATGAGCCCTCAGTGACCGATGCCTTGCACAAATAAACCCGCAAAAACGCCTCCCCGACGCCGCAGAACCTGTCCTCTGCCGTGACGCAGGCGCAAAAAGCTTTTCTTGCCGGCCCGCGGACACAGACGCATGAAAAAGGACGACGCCTTCAAAGAAGGAGTCGTCCTTTTCAACATGAGTCGCGTCTCAGGAGCCGCCCGGGGCGGACGGCCTACCGTCTAGCTGAGCAGTCTTGCCCTCCACGCCTTGACGGTGTTCACCAGAAGCTGGGAAATGGTCATGGGCCCTATGCCGCCGGGCACGGGCGTGATGGCGGAAGCCAGGGGCGCCACGTTCGCATAATCCACGTCGCCGCAGAGCTTTCCGTCCTCGCCGCGGTTGATGCCCACGTCGATGATGACGGCGCCCTTCTTCACCATGTCGGCGGTGACAAAGCGCGGCCTGCCGAGTGCGGCAACGATGACGTCGGCCTCGCGGCAGATGGAGGCAAGGTCGGGCGTGCGGGAATGACACATGGTCACGGTGGCGTTGCGGTCGCGGCTGCCGAGCATGAGGGCTATGGGACGGCCCACCAGATTGCTGCGGCCTATGACCACGGCTCTCCTGCCGCTCACCGATACGCCGTAATGATCGAGAAGCGCGAGTATGCCCGCAGGCGTGCAGGGGCGAAGGCCGGGCTCGTTCATGGCCACGCGCCCCTGATTCACGGCCGTAAGTCCGTCCACGTCCTTTTCCGGGCTGATGGCGTCGATGCACGGCCTCGCGTCCAGCCCCTCCGGCAGAGGAAGCTGAAGAAGAATGCCGTCCACGGCGGGATCGGCGTTAAGCTCGGCAATGAGCGCTTCCAGCTCTTCCTGAAGTATGGACGCGGGTCTTCTGTAGGAGCGCGTTTCCATGCCCGCATCGGCGCAGGCCTTTTCCTTGTTGCGCACATAGACCTGCGAGGCCGGGTCATCGCCCACCAGGATGACCGCCAGACAGGGCACGCGTCCGGCCTTTTCCCTGTCCCTTGCTATGTCCTCGCGCAGGGCGGCGCGTATGGACGCCGCGGTGGCCTTACCGTCGAGTATCGTCGTCATGGCAGTTTCTCCTTTCCGGTCTTGCCGGAATCATGAATACGCAGTTGCGGATCTGTCCGCAGCCCGGCATGGAAGCGCCGCCGCGTCCAGCCGGCTTTCCTTCGTCGAAAGCCGGAAATGTCCGACCGGGCAATCAGCGATGCACCACGCTGCGCGGCCGCGTGCCGTCGGCCTGACTGAGCAGGCCGTCCTTTTCCATCTGTTCCACGAAGCGGGCCGCACGGTTGAAGCCTATGCGGAAACGCCGCTGAAGCAGGGAAATGGAAACCTTGCCGTTGTCCAGAACAAACTGGACGGCTTCGGCGTAAATGGGGTCGTCCACGATCTCGTTGCCGCGGGATGCGGGCTGTCCGAAGTCCTCGGCATCGTCCGAATCGTCGTTGCCGAACGCCGCAAAGTCCACCTTGTAGTTCGGCGGCTGCTGCTTTTTCCAGAATTCCACCACGGCGGACACTTCCTCGTCGCTCACGAAGGCGCCGTGCAGGCGCTGCAGCATGCCGCCGTTGGGCTTGAAGAGCATGTCGCCCATGCCGAGCAGCTTTTCCGCGCCCGCACCGTCAATGATGGTGCGCGAATCCTGACCGCTCGTCACCTTGAAGGCAATGCGGCAGGGGAAGTTGGCCTTGATGAGACCCGTGACCACGTCCACGCTGGGACGCTGCGTGGCGATGATGAGATGGATGCCCGCAGCTCTGGCAAGCTGGGCCAGACGCACGATGCTGCCTTCCACTTCCTTGCGCTTCACCATCATGAGATCGGCCAGCTCGTCCACGATGATGACGAGGAACGGCATGTTGGACAGATCTTCCGGCTCGCCGGTCTCCTCGTCCACGGGCACGGGGCCTCCGGCCTCCACCTCGGCGCGAAGCCGGGCCTGACGGTCGTTGTAGCCGGTGATGTTGCGCACCTTGACCTTGGAGAACAGCGAAAGACGCCTGTTCATCTCCTCAATGGCCCAGAGCAGTGCGTTCTTGGTAAGGTCCATGTCCGTGACCACGGGATGCACGAGATGGGGAAGATCGGCGTACATGGAAAGTTCCACGCGCTTGGGATCCACCAGAATCATCTGAACCTCATCCGGCCGGGCGCGGTACAGAAGGCTGAGAATGATGGCGTTCAGGCACACGCTCTTGCCCGCGCCGGTCGCGCCGGCCACCAGAAGATGCGGCATCTTGGCCAGATCCGCGGAAACGGGATGACCGCCGGTATCCTTGCCGAGCGCCACGGTAAGAAGCGATTTGGCCTGCCGGAAGTTCTCGTTTTCCACGATTTCGCGGAAATGCACGGTGGTGCGCCTTTCGTTGGGCACTTCCACGCCCACGGTGTCGGTGCCGGGAACAGGAGCCTGCATGCGCACGGACACGGCCTTGAGCGACATGGCCAGATCGTTGGCCAGATTGGTAATGCGCGTGGCCTTGACGCCGGGAGCCGGACGCACCTCGAACATGGTGACCACGGGGCCGGGCGTGATGCGGGCAAGTGTGGCGTTCACGTTGAAATTCTTGAGACAGGTGATGAGCGCATTGCCCTGTCTGGCCAGCGTCATTTCATCGGGCCGGTTGGCCTTCTCGTCCTCGGGCAGGGGGGAAAGCAGGTCAAGGGACGGAAGCATGAGCTTCCTGCGCTTCGGCAGCACGGACGCAGGCGCAGCAGGCGCGGCGGCAGCCTCAATTTCCTTCTGCTCGGCCATGGCTCCGGCCACGGCGGCGTTCACGGAGGCATAGGCCGCATCCCTGTGCTCCGACGCAGAAGAAGAGGAGAAGGAAGATGCCGTCCGGGACATGAGCACGGGGGCAGACTGCGCGGGCTCGTTCTCCCGCGCGGGAGCCTGAGAAAAAGAGGCGACCGGCACGGACGGAACCGGCTGCACGGGCTGCGCCGTCACGGGGGAAGCCAGCACCACGGCAGGAAAATCCTCCGCAGACACTGCGGGGGCCGGGGCGGAAAGCGCGGCCAGCGCCGAAGGAGAAAGCTCTTCTTCCGCCGGCTCGACGGCCGTCGGAACTGTCGTTGCAAATACCGACGAATCCGGAACGGACACAGATTCCGCAACGGGCGCAGCCGCGGGCTCCGAAGTCCACGCGGCGGGAGAATTCTCGATGACGGGAGAAGCGGCAAGATCGGGCGTCGCAGGCTGAGAGGCGGCAGGCTCGGGCGTCTCGACGGGATCCTCAAGCTCAAGGATGAACTCGTCCTCTTCCTGCGCAGCCACAGGGACGACATTCACGCCCGCATCCGGAACCGGAATCTGACCGGAAACGTCTTTTTCCTCGCTGTCCGGCCCCAAAGAAACGGCCTGGGCGGCGAAGCCGGAACGATGTTCTTCCTCGTCGGAAGCTCCTCCCCGGTTTTCGGGAACCTGCGGATGCTCCACCAGCCGCAGAAGATCGCTCAGGTCCTCGTCTCTGATGCCGGAATCCGTCGGCGCCTGTTCCGGTTCCGGAGCCTTTTTCGGTCCGGATTCCATTTCCGGCATCTTTATTTCCAGCACGGGAGCAGGAGTCGCGGGCTCATCCGCATCCTTTCTTCTGCCGAACACGATGTCGAGCACCGCCCGGGGGCGGACATTGCCGGAGTGCTGCCTTCCCCAGCCGGCGGCCATTCCCGACAGGCGGGAAAGCGCCCTGGGAAGATGCGGAACGGGCAGGTCGTACGTGGTGCCGAAGGAAGGAATCTTCTTCATCACCCAGGCAAAGGCCGCCGAAAGGAGCGTCAGCCACGATATGCTGAAGGAAAGCTCCATGGCTATGAGGAACACAAAGAGCCACAGCAGAAACGAGCCCACAGGGCTGAAGAAGAGATAGGAAAACGCGGACAGCCACTGACCGCCGAGTCCTCCGCCGTGTATGCCGTGCAGCGACACGTCAAAGGTGCTCGCGGCAACGAGCACGCAGGAAAAAAGCATGAGATAGCCGATCCAGCGATACCACTTGAGCACCAGCCAGCGCGACACGAGCCCTGCGCCCACGGCCAGAAAGAATATGACCCAGAGAAAGGAGGCTATGCCGAAGCAGTCTACCAGAAAGCCCGCCAGATAGGATCCGAACAGGCCCGCGGAGTTCTGAACGGCCGAAGCGTCCATGCTGACGGCCCGATTGAAGGTGGGATCACCGGCGTGATAGCTCCAGAGACTGAGCAGCATGAGCAGACCGCAGAAAAGAAAGAGCAGTCCCAGCAGTTCGCGTACCAGTCTGTGTCCGTACATTGATGATCCCCTTCACGCTTGAGTAAACCGTTCCGAAAAGGCTTCGGAAGGCGTTTTTCTCCCGAAAAACGAAAGCGCTGCCGGAAGGGCGCGAAACGTCCTGCCGACAGCGCGAAAGGAAAGAGTGCGAATTAATCGCGGCCGAGATATTCGCGGGTACGGGTATCGACCTTGACGCGGTCGCCTTCGTTCACGAAAATCGGCACCTGAATGGTCACGCCGGTTTCCAGGGTGGCGGGCTTGGTCACGTTGGAAACGGTGTCGCCCTTCACGCCGGGTTCGGTCTTCACCACGGTCATCACGAGGCTCACGGGCACTTCGATGTCGATGGGCTGTCCGTTGTAGAGCAGCACGCGGCACTGCTGGGATTCCAGCAGCCAGTCGGCCTTGCCGTCGGTGTCGGCCACGGGCAGGGAAATCTGCTCATAGGTGGTCATGTCCATGAAGATGAGGTCGTCGCCTTCACGGTACAGGTACTGCATGTCGCGCTGTTCCATGTCGGGCTTGCCCACCTTTTCGCCGGAACGGAAGGTGTTGTCCACCACGCGGCCGTTCAGGATGTTGCGCAGCTTGGTGCGCACCATGGCGCCGCCCTTGCCGGGCTTGAAGTGCTGGAATTCAACGATTTCGTAAGGAGTGCCGTCGATCTCGATCTTCAGGCCGCGGCGAAAGTCAGTAGTGGAATACATGATGCCTCCAGGCAAAAATATGATATTTCTTGTAAAAATTTCAAGACCGGCCGAAGAGGGGCCCGTCCTGTTCTCCCGAAGCGGAGGATATGCCCCGTCTTGCGGGGCCGCCCGCGGAATGTTTGCCTTTTCTGCCCAAGCAGGCTAATCTCGGCTCTTTCCGCAAAGCAAGATATATTGTCCGATTGAGGCTCACTTTGTCAACTCGGGAGGAGCGCCATGACCGACCCGTCCGCCGAAAAAAACAGATGTTCCGAACCCGTGCTGGAACTTCTGGCCACGCTCTACACGCTGGAGCAGCTGGAAGACGCTTCGCACGACATGCCGCAGATAGCGCTTGCCGGCCGCTCGAACGTGGGCAAGTCGTCGCTCATCAACGCCCTTGCCCGCAGGAAAAAACTGGCCAAGGTAAGTTCCGAACCGGGAAAGACACGCTCGGTGAATCTGTTTCTGGTCCGGCCAGACGGCTTCTGTCTCACCGACCTGCCCGGCTACGGCTACGCAAGGCGCGGACACGAGGAGCGGAAGAACTGGGCGGCCCTCATCCAGAAATATCTTGAGGAAACCCGCACACTGCGGGCACTCGCGCTTCTCATCGACTGCCGCATTCCCGTGCAGCAGTCCGACCGCATGATGGCCGAATTCGCCAGGTCCCGAAAGCTTCCGGTCATCGCCGTGCTCACCAAGGCCGACAAATGCACGCTCAAGGAGCGCGCATCCCAGCAGAAGACCTGGGAAGCCATACTCGGCGGACAGAAGCCCGTGGTGGTTTCCGCCGTCACGAAGCTCGGCCTGGATGAACTTTGGAGACGCCTGCGCGAAGCCGGAGCGCCCGACGACACGTCTTCCCCTTCCGACGACAACGACGCTCCCGTCGCAGACTGATCCCATCATGCTTGACTTGTCCATTCTCAACGAGGCCCAGAAACAGGCCGTCACCGCGCCGGAAGGGCCCATGCTCGTCATTGCGGGCGCAGGCTCCGGCAAGACCCGCACCATCGTCTACCGTCTGGCGTGGCTGGCCGAGCACGGCCTCGACCCGCATGCCATGCTGCTGCTCACCTTCACGCGCAAGGCCTCGCAGGAAATGCTGCACCGCGCAGCCGGCCTTCTGGATCATCAGCTCCTCGGCGTGCAGGGGGGCACCTTCCACAGCTTCGCCTTTTCCGTGCTCCGCCGCTTCAGCCCGGACTGGACGGGGGGCTCCCTCACCGTCATGGACACGGCCGACAGCACCGCGGCCATACAGACCTGCAAGGAAAACCTGAAAATCGGCAAGGGAGACCGCAGCTTTCCGCGCACGCAGGCCGTGCTCGGCCTGCTCAGCAAGGCGCGCAACAAGGAAATGGAGCTTGAGGAAGTGCTTCGCCGCGAGGCGCAGCACCTTCTTCCGCACGCCTCGGATCTTGTGGAGCTCGGCGAAGCCTACCGCAAATACAAGCGCGAACACGCGCTCATGGACTACGACGATCTGCTCTTCGAGCTCGAACAGCTTTTCCTCGACAAGCCGGACATTCTTCAGGCGCAGAAAATGCGCTTTTCCCAGATCATGGTGGACGAGTATCAGGACACCAACAAGGTGCAGGCGCGCCTTGTGCGCATGCTGGCCGGGGAAGAGGGCAACATCATGGCCGTGGGCGACGACGCGCAGTCCATCTATGCCTTCCGCGGCGCAACGGTGCACAACATTCTCGACTTTCCCAAGCTGTTTCACAACACGCGCATCATCCGGCTGGAAGAAAACTACCGCTCCGTGCAGCCCGTGCTCGACATTGCCAACAGCCTGCTCGCCAACACGACGGAAGGCTACCGCAAGCACCTCTTCTCCCGCCGTCCCGCGCCCCCGGAAGCCGCGGTCACGCTGTACCGCCCTCTCAGCGATCTTACGCAGGCCCAGCTTGCGGCAAGACGCGTCGAAGAGCTGCTGGCCACGGTGCCTGCCCGGGAAATAGCCGTTCTCTTCCGTTCGGGATACCAGTCCTATCATCTGGAACTTGAGCTCAACAAGCGCGGCATAGGCTTCCGCAAGTACGGCGGACTCCGCTACGCCGAAGCCGCCCACGTAAAGGACGTCATGGCCTTCGCGCGTCTGGTGAACAACCCTCTGGACCTGCCCTCCTTCGACCGCATTGCCGCGCTTTCCCGGGGCATAGGACCGAAGACCTCGCGCAAGCTCTTTGCGCTCGCCGGAGGCGGCGACGAGGCGGCGCTCAAAAAGGCCTGCTCCCGCTGGCCGGACTTTCTGGAAAACATGGCCCTCATCAACGAGCTGCGCATGACAGGCCCGCGCCCCGAAGAGGTGATAGGACGCATACTCGACCACTACCGCCCCAAAATGGAGGAACTTTTTCCCGACGACTGGCCCCGCCGTCTTCAGGGGCTCGAAGAAATGTCCACCATCGCCTCCTCCTACGAGGATCTTCAGCTCTTCATTGCCGACATTTCTCTGGACAGTCCCGAAGAAGCGCCGGAGGACGAGGACGGGGATCAGAAAATCACGCTGTCCACCGTGCATTCCGCCAAGGGCCTGGAATGGTCGGCCGTGCTCATCATCGACCTTGTGGAAGACCGCTTTCCCTCCCGCCACGCCCTGGTGCGTCCCGAAGACTTCGAGGAGGAACGCCGTCTCATGTACGTGGCCTGCACGCGAGCCAAGGACACGCTCGACCTCTTCGTTCCGCTCAGCCTCTACAGCCGCAGTTCCGGCGGACAGGAACCGGCCTCGCCGAGTCCCTTCGTGCGCGAGCTACCCTCGGACATTCTGGACGAAATCTATGAAAACTACGGCGGTGCGCTCACGAGACGCCGCATAAAGGAAGCCCCGCAGCCTGCCCCCGCCTTCGGCGGATTCTCAGCACAGAACCGCCGCCGCTCCTGGCACTGGAACGAGGACGGGGAAGAAGAAAATCCGTCCTTCCGAAGCCGCCGGAAGCAGGAAGATGACGACGACTGGCCGCCCCGCGACCGGGACTTCGAACCCTCTCCCCGTTCCCGCGAAGACGCCGACGACGCCTACATGGCCGCAGTGCGCGACGCCGTGAGAAACGGCCGGACGCTGGACGAGAACCCGGACAAGAAGCCCGCAAAAAAGAAGCTCGGCTTCTGCCGCCACCGCCTCTTCGGCCGCGGCAAGATCGTGGAGGAAATCCCGCCGGACAAGTACCGGGTCAACTTTCCCGGACTCGGCCTGAAAATCATACTCGCCGATTATCTCACCCTGGAGTAGAGGCATGAACATTGCCAGCGAAGACGACATACTCGGCCTTGTGGGCCGCTTTTTCCCCGTCGACCACCCCTCGCTTCTGCTCGGCCGCGGCGACGACTGCGCCGTGCTGAAAAGAAGCGGACCGCTCGCCGTGACCACCGACATCTTCGCCGAGGACACGCATTTTCGCCGGCGCTACTTCACGCCCTTCGACATCGGCTTCAAGGCCGCAGCCGTCAACGTAAGCGACGTGGGGGCAAGCGGAGCCGCCCCTTCCGGACTCTCCATAGGGCTCACGCTTACGGGAAGCGAGGACGAAGCCTGGCTTTCCGGCTTCTGCGAAGGCATGAAAGCCGTATGCGACAGGTTTTCCCTGGCGCTTTCCGGCGGCGATCTCACGAAGTCCCGTCTGGTCAGCGTCTGCGTCACGGCCTGGGGAGAGCTGCCGGAAGCGCTGCCCCGTGGACTTCGCCGGGGTGCGGCCAGAGAAGGCGACGTCATCTTTCTTGCCGGAACCGCGGGGCTTGCGCGCCTCGGTCTCACGCGTCTTGAAGCCGCCCGCACAGCCGAAGAAATCGAACAGGTGAAAAAACACTGGCCGAAGGCCTGCGCGGCGCATCTCTGGCCCGAACCGCTGGCCTTCGACGGCGCATCTCTGGCCCGCTTCGCCGTCGATCACGACGCCGGGGACCGCATCGGACTCATGGACGTTTCCGACGGACTCGCCCGGGACCTGCCGCGTCTTCTGGCAAGCCGCAAAACCGGACTCGGTGCGGACATCATTCTTCCCGAAGAGGCGCTCGACGGGGAAATTCTGCGCCATGCGGAAGAAACGGGCGTCGACGCGCCCGGCTTCGCCTTTGACGGCGGCGAGGACTATGCCCTTGTCGGAACGTGCCCGGAAGAACTGTGGCCCGCGCTCTCGCAGACGCCTGCTTCTCCCTGCCGTTTGCTCGGACGTGTACGGAAGGGAACGCTTACCCTCAACGGAAAACGCCCTGCTTCGGCGGGATTCGACCATTTCTCCCGCTGAACCTGAGCGGCTTCATACAGGCTTCACACTGACCTTCTATCATGAGCCGGTCAGGCAGATTACCGTGCAGGCCGGACGCGCCGGCCAGAACAAGTGAGGAACCCATGGAAAAGACCGTAAACGCCACCAAGCACATCGCGCTCATCGCCCACGACAACATGAAGGAAAGCCTCATCGAGTGGTGTGCCGAACACAGTCAGATTCTCGCCAGGCATTTTCTCTGCGGCACCGGAACCACGGCTCATCTCATCAATGAAAAAACGGGCCTTCCCGTCACGCCGTACCTGAGCGGTCCGCTCGGCGGCGATCAGCAGATAGGCGCCCAGGTGGCCGAAGGCCACATCGACATCATCATTTTCTTTTCCGACCCGCTCACGGCCCAGCCCCACGATCCCGACGTGAAGGCGCTTCTGCGCATCGCGCAGGTCTACGACATTCCCATCGCCAACAACCGCGCCACGGCGAACTACATCATCACCTCGCCTCTTTTCAGCGAAAGCTACTCCTACACTCCCCACATCCATTTTCCGCTGAGAAACAAGTAGACTGCCGTCTGCCTGTGACGGACACGGCCTGAAGCGCAGGAACTGCACGCCTGCGCCGTACTCCGCAACGGCATGAAAAAGCCCCGCATTCCTGGGAATGCGGGGCTTTTTCATGATCAGACCATACTTGAAACGCATGCGAAAACATCTCGCATCAGCGGTCGTTCTCGCGCCTTTCCAGCTTTTCAAGCAGCTTTTCAAGCGCCTTTCCCCTGTGGCTTCGGGCCATCTTCTCCTCGCGGGAAAGTTCCGCGCCCGTGCGGCCGCTTGCCGGATCAAGAAAAAGCGGATCATAGCCGAAGCCGTTGCTTCCCGAAGGCTTTTCCACAATGCTTCCTTCCCATGCGCCGCTCACCACGATGTCTTCCGGTCTGTCCTTCCACGAGGAAGGATACACCATGGCCATGCAGCAGCGAAAACGAGCGGTGCGCCTTTCCGCACTCACGCCTTCAAGCGCGGCAAGAAGCTTTCTGTTGTTGCGCGCATCCGTGCTCTCGCCCTCGACCTCGGGCCAGTCGAGGCTGTAGCGGGCAGAATATACGCCGGGAGCCCCGCCGAGCGCATCGACCTCGATGCCCGAATCGTCGGCCACCGCCGGAACGAGCAGCGCGTCCGCCACGGCGTGCGCCTTGATGAGGGCATTTTCCTCAAAGGTGGAACCCGTTTCCGCCACTTCGGGAAAGTCGTCGGGCAGGCTCTGCACGTCAAAGCCGAAGCGGGCCAGCGGTTCTTTAAGTTCCTTTACCTTGCCCTGATTGCGGGTGGCGAGAATGAGCGTCTGGGGGCGTGTCATGGGGTCTCCTTGCCGAAAGGCTGTTTTCATGGCAAAAAGGGATATCTCAGGCCACTGCCGTTGACAAGTCCAGGCCTGCTCGAAGGTAGTATGCTCCGTATCTATTCCCAAAGTCTTGGCTGCCCTAAGACCCGTGTGGACACCGAACGTCTGCTGGGTTCCCTGGGCCCCGTTCTTACCGTGGACACGCCTGAAGAGGCCGACCTTGTCTTCATCAACACCTGCGCCTTCATCGCTCCCGCCGTGCAGGAATCCGTGCAGACCATCCTGCAGATGATTGCGGATCTCGGTGATCTGCCGAAGGACAAAAGGCCGTTTCTGGCCGTGGCCGGCTGTCTGCCGGGCCGCTACGGCATTGCCGACCTCAAGTCCGAGCTGCCGGAAGTGGACCTCTGGCTTCACACCGACGACATCGACACCTGGGCGGATCAGCTCGTCGCCGCGCTCGGCCTGGAAGCACCGGCCGAAGGACGACTTCTCAGCACCGGCCCTTCCTACGCGTGGCTCAAGATAGGCGAAGGCTGCCGGCACAACTGCTCGTTCTGCGCCATTCCCTCCATCCGCGGCAAATACGTTTCCGAAGACGCCGGCAAGCTGGTGACGGAAGCCTCGGCCCTCGTGAACGACGGCGTGAAGGAACTCATCGTGGTGGCGCAGGACGTGACCGCCTACGGCACGGACTTCGGCAGGGATCCGCGCTTTCTGCTGGAAAAGCTCCTTGCCCTCGACGGTCTGGAACGCCTGCGCCTGCTCTATCTCTACCCCGGCGGTCTCACCCGTGACCTGCTCCGCTTTCTCAGGGAGGCGGGCAAACCCTTTGTCCCGTATTTCGACATGCCCCTGCAGCACGCCCATCCGGACATTCTCAGCCGCATGGGCCGTCCCTTCTCCGGCAATCCGCAGGAGGCCGTGGACCGCATACGCGAATTCTTCCCCGAAGCCGCCCTTCGCACGACCATGATGGTGGGCTTTCCCGGGGAAACCGACGAACATTTCCGCACGCTCATGGATTTTGTGGAAAGAAACCGCTTCCACCATATGGGCGTGTTCGCCTTCCAGCCTGAAGAGGGCACCGTGGCCGCAGCCATGCCCGACCAGATCGACGAGAGCGTCAAGGAAGCAAGGAAGGACGAACTCATGGAACTTCAGCGCGGCATCAGCGAGGAAATCCTCGCCGGATACGCCGGCCAGCGCATGGAAGTGCTGGTGGATGAAAGTTCCGATGAATGGCCCGGTCTTCACACCGGCCGCACGTGGTTCCAGGCTCCCGACGTGGACGGTCTGACCTACGTGAGCGGCCCGGGCGTGGAAACCGGCGCCATGGTGGAAGCCGACATTGTAGAGACCAGGGAGTACGATCTTGTCGCCCTGGCCTGAAACAGAGGATCAGCATGCGCAAAATACTGCTCTTTCTTTTCTGCTCGCTTCTGCTCGCCTCCTGCGTCGCCTCTTCGGGAACGACCGACGGCATCAGCGGCGCATGGGTGGACGATCAGGAACGGCTCTATTATCTGGATGAGGACGGAGCGCTCGGAATTCCCGACCAGACGGCCCTTTCCGGCGTAAGCTGGAAGCTTGAAAGCGGCGTTCTCACGCTTGCCACCATGGACTCTCCCGGCGGGAAAGTCAGGGAACAGAAGCTCGTGCTCAGACAGGCGGGATCCGGCACCCTGGAATTCACCGACGCCGAAGGCAACGCCGTGACCTGGAAAAAAAGCCGCACCCAGGTGGGCAGGCTGGACGGCACGCTCTTCTACCGCGAACGCATGGCCCTTCCGCCGGAAGTCATCGTGAGCGTACAGCTCTATCCGCTGCATTCCCCCATTCCCGCGGCAAATTCCATCATGCCCGCATCCGGCAGCGGCACTATTCCCTTCCGTGTCTACTATCTGGAACAGACCGTTCCTTCCGAAGTCAGGCTTGCAGCCTCCATTCTGCACAGCGGCGAAACGCTCTTTTCCACGCAGACCGACGAAGTCATCACTCTGCCCGCCTCGCCGAACGTGCTGCTCTACCGCACCGTTCCCGGAGAAAATCAGCTTCCCCCTCTGAAGACGCCCGCGAGCTACAAGGGCGTGCTGAAAAGCTCCGGCAAGGACGTCTCCGTGCATCTCTACCTTGAAGACGGCGGCCTTGCCCTGCTCACGCAGGACGGCGACCGCAATCAGTACATGGGCACGTGGATGGAAAGGGACAGAAACCGCACCATAGAAATCACGCGCGGTGCGCTCAAGCCCGTCACGGCCACGCGCGAGGCCGGAGGAAACCTGCTTCTGCACGGACTCTCCCCCCAGCCCGTAGAACTCAAGAAGGCCGACATTTCCTGGCCTTCCAAGGGCTTTCTGCTCGAAGGCGAGCTGAGACGGCAGAACGGTCAGCCCGTATTTTCCGAATGCAATTCCCAGCGGGACATTCCCATTCAGCCTTCCGGCAAGGGGTACGATCAGCTCAGCCGCATTCTGCAGACCAGCGGCAATTCCTCCGTCGTGCTGGAAGGCCGTCTTCAGGACGGACACCTTGAGGCTTCCAACGTCTTCCTCGTGCAGAAGGGCGGCGTCTGCTCCACGGAAAACTACGCCTCCGCTCCGCTTCTTCAGACCTACTGGCGTCTTCGCGAGCTCAACGGAAGACAGGTGGAACTCTATCCCGATCAGCCGGAACCCCATCTCATCCTGCGGGACAACGGCCAGGCCTCGGGTTCCGACGGCTGCAACAACTTCTTCATGAACTGGAAACGCAAGGACGAGTCCCTGCGCTTCACGGACGGCGGATCAACCCTGCGAATGTGCCCGCAGGGCCAGGAACAGTCCCGCGACATCCACACCATGTTCTCGAAGGTCGACGAGTGGAACATCAACGGCTCCATGCTGGAGCTGCGCGCGAAAAACAGCATCGTCGCCGTATTTGAGGCCGTGGACATGTAGCTGCACGAACATCTTCGCTCCCGCGACATGAAAAAAGGGCTCCGTGCGTCGTGCACGGAGCCCTTTTTTCATGCCGAAAACCGTAGTTCTACAGCGTGCAGAGATACGGATCGTCCTGCAGAAGATAATTGCGAACGTAGTCGTCCACACCCTCTTCCAGCGTGTGGAACTTCACCGGACAGTTTTCACGGGAAAGCCAGCCCATGTCGGCTTCGGTGAAGTACTGATACTTGCCCTTGAGATGCTCGGGCATGTCGAAATACTCGATGTCCGCCGGGCGGTCCATGGCGGCGAACACCGCCTTCGCCAGATCGTTCCAGCTGCGGGCGTGTCCCGTGCCTACGTTGAATATGCCGTTGCACGAAGGCGTTTCCATGAACCAGCGCATGAGCGCGGCGCAATCCTTGGAATACACGAAGTCGCGCACGGACTCCCCGTCGCCGTACCGGGGATTGTCCGAGCGGAACAGACGGATCTTTCCGGTCTCCTTCACCTGCGGAACGGCGCGGCAGACCATGCTCATCATGCTGCCCTTGTGATATTCGTCGGGGCCGTACACGTTGAAGAACTTGAGGTTGACCACTTCGCCGAGCAGCTTGTGCTGCATGCACCACATGTCGAAAAGCTTCTTCGAGTAGCCGTACATGTTGAGCGGACGAAGCTTCGGCATGAGTTCAAGCGAGTCGGAAAAGCCGAGTTCGCCGTCGCCGTAGGTGGCGGCGCTGCTTGCGGTGATGAATCGGGCTCCCGCCTCAAGAGCGGCAAGACAGACTTCCACCGTGTAGTGAAAGTTGTTCTCCATGAGAAAATCGGCGTTGCGCTCGGTGGTGGAGGAACACGCGCCCATGTGAATCACGCACTCCACGCCTTCCAGCTTCTTGCCGGAACGGAGCTCTTCAAGAAACCTGTCGCGGTGCATGTAGTTGCTGTAGCGCAGGTGAGAGAGGTTCTTCCACTTTTCCGTGGAGGCGAGATTGTCCACCACAAGGATGTCGTCCACGCCCTGACGGTTCAGTTCCCATATCATGTTTGCGCCGATGAGGCCGGCGCCGCCCGTGACTATGATCATTCGTGCCCCTTCAATGTCGCCTTCGTGGTCTGCACGAGGGTGATGCTGCCGTCGGCATTATGCCTGGCGTCAATGCCGAACATGATGACGGTGTGCAGAAGCGGACGGCCGAACAGAAAGTCCAGCATTTCCTTTTGCACCTTGCCCTTTTCCATGACGAGCTCGCGGAAGGCCCTGTCGTATTCCACGACTTCCACCAGAGCGCGGCGGGCGGCCTCCTGCTTTTCAAGATGGGAGGCGAGCTCTATGAGCGCCGCGTAGTTGCAGCGGGATTCGTGGGCCTCCACGGAATCCATGAGCCACTGCGGAGCATGAAGAAGTTCCAGTATGGCCCTGCGGTCCAGTCTGTCCTCTCCATGCATGGCAAGAAGCGCGGAAGGATCGTCGCAGAACAGGGCCCGGCATTCCGCAGGAGCGCTGTCGTGAATGAAGCAGCGGTTGTCGCCCATGAGAAAACGGCAGGTCCAGTCGTCGGGACGGGAGCCGTAGGGAGGGGCGATTTTCACGATTTCCTCGGGCAGCGGCACGACATGGTCATTGGAGGTGTCGCGCACGAGCTCGCCTGCGCGGAACGTGCAGAGATCCTGCAGCTGAAGCACGCCGTCCACAAGAAGCGGCGCGTCTTCCTTATGAAGAGCCGGCCCGCCCTTGCGGCAGCAGGTTCCGCACTGACGGCACTGATGATTTTCGCTCATGATATCCTCATTGGTTGCCCTGCGCCGACACGGGAAGAACAAACAGACCTTCCTCCCGCATTTCCTCGACGCGGGGCCCCGGAGGGCCCCGTGTCAAAACGTCCGTGCGCCGGCGCTATCTGGCAAGTCCTTTATACATTCTGAGCCTGTTCAAACGCACTCTGCGATACTGCATGTGCGTTTCCAGCATGTTCTTCTGCTGGTGCAGCTCATGTATTTCCTGCGGGAACACTATGCCCTTTTCCACGTCTTCGGCATCCATGAGTTCCCGTATCTTCCTCGTGCACTCCTTCTGCACCGCCTCTATGACGGCCATCTGAGCCTCAATCTCAGAAATCGTCTCCGGAAGCGGTTTCAGGAGGAAGCTCTCCATAGACTCCGTGGGCGATGACTCGTCTGCGCGCGGGTTTTGCATCTTCAGTCTCCTGCTCGACTTTGCGTTTCAGTTCAGGACGGGGCAGCGTGTTGTACATGTTCCAGAAGGACGGGAACAGACCGGTCATCACGCCGGGGTTGGAAAGGTGCAGATTCGGACGGAGGAAGGCCCCAAGCGCGTAGGCCATGGCCCACTGCGCGGAAGGAGCCACCCAGGATCCGGGCACCGTTTCTTCCACGGCAGCAAGCGCGCCTTCCTTCTCCTCCACGCCGCAGCGAGAGAGGAAGGCCGTCACCACGTGCCGGTCCTCGTCGGGCATTTCGGGCAGGGTCACCTTCGCTCCCTCATGCACCGCTGCCGCCATGATGACCGTACAGAGCGGAAGAAGCTCGGGACATTCCTCGATCACGGCCTTCAGAACTTCGGGGGCGGGAGCAGCGGTCTCGCGCTCCTTGCCGGTGCATTCCACCTGCTGAGCGCCGTACTTCACGTTGAGGCCCGCGCCGCGAAGAATCTTTTCCACAAGGGAAGACGCCGCATTCTTTCCCCACACGCCTTCCAGCACGGCACGACCGCCGTTGAAGCCGGGGAACATGAGCACGGTGGCCGCCACGGAAGCGTCCATGGGCACCACTGGACGGGCAGGCACGGAAACTTCGCCGCGCTGCACGAAAATGTCGCGGCCCTTTCTTTCCACCTTCATGCCGCAGCCGGAAAGCACATCCAGCACGAGCGGCAGCAGGCGGGGCTCGCGTTCAGGCAGCGTCAGACGGCACTCCGTTTCCCAGAACGGAGAGGCCAGCACGAGGGCGGCCGTGAAATCTTCGGGAAGATCGTCGGGCAGACGGACTTCGCGCGGCATGAGACCGGAACATTCCATGCGCACGGGAAGACCGTCCTGAGAAGGAATGACGTTGGTCAGGCGCACGCCGAGCTGCGGCAGGAAATGACGCAGAGGCGCAATGTCGAGGAAGCGGAGGGAACTGTCGCCGGTAAGCTTGAGCCTTGCGGGCATGCCCACGCACAGGGCGATGACGAGCCAGAGGTTGAAGGCGTCGTCGCCCACGTGAATCACCTTGTCCATGTTGCGGGCAAGACCGTTGCCGCCGCGGCTCTGCACGTCGCCGTTGTCTTCCCACCAGAGCTGGCCGCCTGTCTGATTGAGGGCCTTCACGCCGCTTACCACGGCGTCGGTAAGAGGAACGCGGGAAATGCAGGTCACCTGACCTGCGGCCGCGGCCACGGCCAGCCAGCAGCGGGCCGCCACGGTGTCGGACGGAGCGGGAATGCGGATGTCCACCTCTTCGCCGTTGGGCGCGAGATTGTAGAAGCCCTGTTCCTCTTCCATGCGGGTCAGAGGCTCAATGGTCTGAAGCAGCATGAAAAGATCGCGGGAAAGACGATTGTCGCGGGCAAGGCGGGCGGCCTTGCTTTCCCACGCGGTACGCAGGGTCTTTTCCGTTTCGGGCGCGAGGCGTCCGCCGCGACGCAGGCGGGCGAGCATCTGAGCGCGACGCATCACAAGGTGCAGAATGTCGTTGTCCAGATCCAGAATGGCTCCGAGATCGCCCCTGCGCGACGGCGTGCGATCCGAGCGCGGCTTGTAGCCGTCCTTTCTGAAGTCCCTGCGCCCGTCACGGCGCTCGTCGTCGCCGCGTTCAAAACGACGCGGGCGGAAATTTTCCGAATGTTCCTGACGTCGACCTTCGCCGCGTTCTCCGTCATTTTTCCTGAAGGAACGCCTGGCGAAATCCTTTCTGTCCTCGCCCCTATTCTCCATGTCAAACCTGCTTTTATCTGTGCGTGGCGCGTCGGCAGGCGCGCACGTCGTTTCAAAAGGGGCAGAAAGCGAAGCCGACGCCCCGTACGCTCACCCCGTACTACCGGCTTTCCGTCACGGAAAGTCATGGTGAACAGGCATGATATCCTTATTGCATCCGGCGGGCAAGTCTTTTGCCGGGGCCCTCCCGGGCCCCTTCACGGAGGAAGGACAAAGGATTATGCTCCTTGCTCCCGTCCGCGCAAAAGCAGCGGCAAGCGGCGGAACGCCCCGAGCCGCTGCAAAAAAACGCTCGTCCACAGGCCACGCAGCAGAACATGCGGGAAAGGACCGTCCCTTCGCGCCGCCGTTCTCTCCCGAACAGGACGCCGCGCCGGCGCAGACGTTCAACGCTCACAAACAACGCACAAAGACAAGGAACGCTATGGAACAGTTCACGCCCTTCGACCGTTTATTTCAGTCCTGCGGCAGAATATGGCACATCCGCCGGGCCGACATGGACAAGCTCTGGGCCGACATGGACCAGAAGAACGGAGAAGACCGTCTCCCCTACTGGAATGAAATATGGCCCTCATCCCTGGCTCTCGCAGGATGGCTCGCGGAAATGCAGGACGACATCAAAGGCAGGGCCTGCCTCGACATGGGCTGCGGTCTGGGCTTTACGGCCCTGCTCGGCCGCTGGCTCGGCGCCGAGGTCACCGGCATGGACTACGAACCGGAAGCACTTGAATACGCGAAGACGAACGCCGTTCTCAATCAGATCGAGGGCGTGCGCTTCGAGGTCATGGACTGGCGATGCCCCACGCTGCCGCCCGAAAGCTTCGACCGCATATGGGCGGGCGACATCATGTATGAAAAGGACTTTGCCGCTCCCATAGCCGCCTTTCTTTCCCTCATGCTGAAACCGGGAGGCAGGGCATGGATAGCGGAGCCGGGCAGGGACATCTTCCACCATCTTCTCGACACGCTGCCCGACCACAAACTCCGCCACAAGCGCATATGCAGCCTGCCCGTTTCCCCGCTCACCGAACAGGACGTGCCCGTTCCCGTGACCATATGGGAAATAGCAAAATGACAAAAGGGAGCTTCTCTCCCCTCATCGCCCTCTCAAAGAAAACGACTTTTCGTGAAAGAAAGTCGTTTTCTTTTTTCACCATCTCATCGTTTCGACACATTCAGAGCCGCCGCAATGATTTCGGCGGCCTCCTTCGGCGTCCGCAGGCTCACATCAATTTTTCGGCTCTTCATGCCCGCGCAGCCAGGCAGCCGCTCAAGGCTTCGGGCGAGAATGCCGGGACTTCTCCGTCCTTCTTCAATGTCCTTGCGAAGACGCGCCGAAAGCACCTGTTCCGAGGCCGTGAGCGTAAAGAGCGAAAAATGCGCGTCTGACGCGTCCAGCCTTCTCAGGATCTCTTCCACGATGGAATGCTCATGCATGACCCAGCAGAAAATGACATGCCGGTACGCCGAACAGTGCAGAAAGCCGTTCAGAACATGGGCCACGTTGTCGAGCACCATGGCCTTCGTTTCCTCATTCACCGTAAAGGGCTCCATGGTCCAGCACCAGTCTCCGTCCAGAAACGCCGCTGGAGCCAGCAGCGAAAGAAGCTCTCTGCCCGTGGACGTCTTGCCCACTCCCATGGTTCCGTTGATGAATACAAGTTCCTTCATGAGCTCTTCTCCTGACGGCAGACCGTTTAAAATTTTCCGTCATGCGTGCCTGTCCAGAAAAGATGCGGCACGCGATCCCGTCTCATGTCTTTCATGAAAAAGGGAGCCCGAGGCTCCCTTTCCCAAAGTGCGCGGACAGGATTCCCGCGCACTTCGATGAAAACGGGGCCACGCCCCTGACGCTGTTCCTATCTCACGAACATGGCGTCGCCGTAGGAGAAGAAACGGTACTTTTCACGCACGGCCTCGGCATAGGCGTCAAGGATGCGCTCTCTTCCGCAGAGCGCCGCCACCAGCATGATGAGCGAAGACTCGGGCAGGTGAAAATTGGTGATGAGATGATCGACCACCTGAAAGCGGAAGCCCGGATAGATGAATATGCTGGTCCAGCCGTGCCATCCGCCTTCGGGAATGACGCCGCCGTTCTGCGCGGCGCAGCCTTCCATGGTACGGCAGGAGGTGGTTCCCACGGCCACCACGGGGCGGCCGGACGCCTTGGCCTCGCGGATGATCCCGGCCGTTTCCGGCGACACTTCCACATACTCGCTGTGCATGGGATGCTCGCGAATGTCCTGCTCGCGCACGGGACTGAAGGTTCCGTAGCCCACGTGCAGCGTGACCTCGGCCCAGCCGAAACCGCGCTGATGCAGCTCCTCGCGCAGCTCATCGGTAAAATGCAGACCTGCCGTGGGCGCGGCCACGCTGCCGGACTTTTCCCTGTCGGCGTACACGGTCTGATAGCGGGCCATGTCCTCGCTGCTCTGCTCGCGCTTGATGTACGGAGGAAGCGGCAGCTTTCCTATGAGCCGCATGCACTCCACAAGATCGCCCTTCCAGAACAGCATGACGTCATGCTGGCCGAACTCCTTTTTTTTCAAAACCTCGGCCGCAATGCTGTCGCCGAAGACGAGCCGGTCCCCCACATGAATGCTGCGGGAAGGACGAAGCAGCACTTCCGCCTGAGCCCGGCTCCAGCCGTCCGCCTCGGCCACGGCGCAGGCCTTGAGCAGAGGAGGAGGCGTGAGAAGAAGCAGCTCCACCTTGCCGCCCGTGGGCCTGTGGCCGAAAAGACGCGCGGGCACCACGCAGGAATTGTTGGCCACAAGCAGCGCTCCCTCGGGAAGAAAATCCGCCAGGTGCGAAAACGTGGAATGGATGTTCTTCCCGCTCGCCCGGTCCAGCACCATGAGGCGCGAAGCGCCGCGCTTTTCGGGAGGATACTGGGCTATGCGTTCCTCGGGCAAATCGTAATTGTAGCTCGAAAGCTGAAAGTCGGATTCGTTCATGACTCTGTTCCCGCCCTTTCGGGCCCGGAGAAAAATACAGGGACGGAAAGGCTGGCGCACCCCTTCACAGGAAGGATGCGCCAGCCTTGGGCACATACGAAAAATATTGCGCTATTTTTCCGCTACGGCGGTATCGCTGTCAAGCAGCGAGCGGGCGCTCGCCACGGTCTGCATGAAACGTGCGCGATCCTTTTTTGACACAGGCGCGGAACGCGAGCCGGAAAGCGTGTCGGGATTGACGAACCGGCCGTTCTTCATGACGCGAAAATCAAGATGCGGCCCGGTGGCCGTGCCCGTGGCGCCCACGAAGGCCACCACTTCTCCCTGATCCACCTTCTGTCCCACCTTGAGCGACGAGGCAAAGCGGGAAAGATGCGCGTACTGCGTTTCTATGCCTCCGCTGTGACGGATGACGAGCGTGTTGCCGTAGCCGTTCTTCCAGCCCCGGAACGTCACCTTGCCCGCGCCGAGAGCCTTCACCGGCGTGCCGCGCGGCGCGGCATAGTCCACGCCCTGATGCGGACGCACCTTGCCGAAGATGGGATGCTTGCGGTGCATGGTATACACGGAGCTCACGCGGGTAAAATTGAGGGGAGCCTTGAGAAATTCCGTTTCCAGCGAGCTTCCGTCGGCGGCAAAGTAGTGCGTTTTCCCCTTCGAGTCCACAAAGCGGAACGCCTCAAACGCTTCCCCGTCGTTGACGAAGCGGGCGGCCACTATGTCGCCGTAACGGCGGAAGTCGTCGCCGAGATACTTCTTTTCCACCACCATTTCAAAGGTGTCGCCGTCCTGCACTTCGTTGACGAAGTTGATCTGATGGCTGAACACGTCGGCCAGACGCACGGCCAGATTGGCGGATTCTCCGGCATCGGCCATGGCCTCGAACAGCGAGGAATGAATGGTGCCGCTCACCTTGACGAGTCTGGTGTCGAACTCAAAAACATCCACGCGGGCGGAAAAACCGTTTTCCGTGCGCTCAACGACAAGACGGCTCTCCTCGTCGATGTCGTAAAAAAGCCGGCTGACCTGTTCCGTCTGCCTGTCCCGCTCCACGCTGAACAGATGACCAGGCATGATTTTCGTCATGGAATATACGGAAGAGGCGGCCTTCACGACCTGATCGACCTCGTTGTTGTCCAGCCAGCGCACCAGCAGCGCGCCCGCACTGTCGCCGCTGCGCACGGCGCTGCGGAACATCTCGGTTCCGCATCCCGAATCCTCCACCATGTAGCGGGAATCCTCTTCCCACGGCACGGCCTCGGAATAGTTCGGAATGCACATGCCTTCCCTCGCGGAAAGGAACGCACTCAGGGAGTCATCGTAGCGGGGGGCGGTTCCGGCGTCTTCACCGGACGACACTCCGCCGCCTTCCCAGAACTCGCGCATCCACGAAAGACCGCTTCCCAGAGAGGCAAGCTGCGTTTCTCCCGGATTATCGACATCGACCCCAAGAGAAAAATCGTGAGGCTTCACCGCCTGATCAAACAGTTCCATCCCGCCGGCGGCGGCAACTTCCTCGGCCAGCACATAGCCGGGCAGCTCATCCTCGTGCTGAAAAAGCTGCCACGCTCCGGCAACGGCCGAGCCGAAGAGCACACAACAGAGCACGCGCACGGACAGTGCGCGAAAAATTTGATATTTTTTTATCATAACGTCTGACGTTTCAAGGCTTTTATTTCAAGGAAAACAAAAGGAGCGCGCGCCCCTGCACGTATATAACCAAGAAACTGCTTGTTTATGCAAGCGTTTTCTGGTAAAAAAATTTATGCCCGGCAGTCTGTGAGCACCCTGCCGAATACTGACGGATCAGCGCTTAACCTTATGGCATTGCTCATGATTATAAGCGCCGACTCCATCGTTTCTCCGCAATACGAACATCGTCCGAATACGCATGAAAGTTCTTTCCAGCTTTCCCAGGGCCTGCGCAGAGGCCGGAAGCCTGCCGAAAGAAGGCTCGCCTTCTCCTGCCGCAGCTTCAGATACCGACGATCAGCTCGTCAGAAAACTGCTTCGCCGACGTCTCGGCGGCAGAACGCCGGAATGGTTTTCCCCTCTCTCCTTCTCCCTGGAAGACGGCGAAGACCGTGTGCTCACCGTTTCCATGCCTCACGAACTTTTTTTTCGCTGGTATGCCAACCGGGGACGCACCGCGCTGGAAAAAGCTGCCCGGAGCGTGCTCGGTACCCGGACATCGCTGCGCTATAAGTGGCCGCAGCAGCAACAGCCCCCCCTCCCTTACGCGCCCCTTTCATCCGAACCGCGGGACAGCCTTCCCGTCTTTGACGACTTTCTCGCAAGCGGCCGCAACAGAAACGACATAAGACTTCTGCGCCTCGCTCTGCAGAAGGAACCACGCGTCATTTTTCTTCGAGGAGCTTCCGGCACGGGCAAGACCCATCTTTCGCGCGCCGCCTTCGGACAGCTTGGCGAGCGTTTCCATGGAAGAGCCTTGTTCCTTTCCGGAACCGAAATGCTGACGCGCTTTCGCCGCTCCCCCGACTTTTTTCAGCGCCTCACGCGAGGGTGTGACGCCCTGGTGATCGACGATCTTCAGCTTCTGGAAAACGCCCCCGATGCGCAGAGGGAACTTGCGGCCCTCCTCGACGTTCTTTCCGGCAGAACCTTCTTTCTCGGCACGATTTCGCTGGACGCAGTCCTTCTTCCCGAGCTGCACGACAGGCTCTGTTCCAGCCTTTCCCTTCTGCTTCCCGAGCCGGATCTCGACGTGCGCCTGCGCTTCGCCCAGATGCGCATGGAAAAGGCCGGTCTGCCCGCGCACCGGACCACGGCGCTCATGCTGGCCAGACGCTGTCTGCGTCTGCGGCACATCCAGGGCATTCTGGAACAGCTTCGTCTGCGTTATGAACAAGACAAAAAGATGCCTTCCGTCCCGGAACTTGCCCATATTCTGGAACGCTCCGGTCAGACCATGACCGCAGATGCGGATTCCATCCTTGCGGCCGTGGCCGCACACTACGGCTGCACTTCAATGCAACTGCGCGAAAACACAAACAACAGGGAACTTTCCCATCCCCGGCAGATCGCCATGTATCTGTGCCGGAGCCTGCTCGGGGAATCCTACCCGTCCATAGGTCTTCTTTTCGGCGGCAAAGACCACACAACGGTCATGTATGCCGTGAAAAAGATTGAAAAACTTAAAGTTACGAACAAAGATGTGCACAGTCTGGTCACAAAGCTGACGAAACAGTGCGCAAACGGCGTTCAGGGAGGTCGAAAACCGGCCTGAATGTGCGTCATCTTACTTGAGGTTCCTCTTTCTGTTCCTATATTATTCAATAATTACAATGTGTTAAATAAGATAGGAACAAAGTGGCGATATTAAACCTTCTACTACAAGGAAAAACCATGTATTTAACCGTAAAAAAGGAACAGATCATCGAAGGCCTTCAGAAAGCGGCTTCCATCATTCCCAGCAAGGCGGGAGCAGCTTATCTGCGTTCGATCTGGCTTCAGGCCGTGAAGTCTCCCGACGGTGACAGACTCACCATCATGTCCACGGACGTGAACATCGAATTCACGGGCACCTATCCTGCGGAGATAAAGGAAGAAGGAACGGCAGGCGTGAACGGACGAGCCTTTGTGGAGCTTCTGCGCCGTCTGCCCGGAGGAGAAATCAGTCTTCGACTGGACGAGGAATCGCACATTCTTTCCGTGGAACAGGGACGCCGTTCCTACAAGCTTCCCACGGTTGACCCGGTATGGTTCCAGCCTCTTCCTCCCTTTCCCGAAGAAGGTGCCGTGCTGTGGGCCGGCGACTTCTTCCAGGACGTCATTGACCGCGTGGCCTTCTGCATCAGCGACGACGACAGCGCCGAAGGTCTGGCCTGCCTGTACCTCAAGGCCGGCGATGCCGGAAAGGTGGACGTGTGCGGTCTGAACGGTCATCAGTTCGCCATGGTCCGCTTCATCAATGACGCCCTGGCGAATCTTCTGCCTGAAAACGGCCTTCTCATTCAGAAGAAATACGTCAATGAACTGCGCAAGTGGCTGGGCAGCGACGAAGTCATGCTCAACATCAGCGAACGCCGTTTCCACATCCGCACGGGTTCCGGAAGCGAGACCCTGAGCATTCCCCGCAGCGCCAACTTCAGCTACCCGGATCACCTGAGCTTTCTGGCCAGACTCGACGGCGCGAACACGTCTCAACTCGACGTGGACCGTCGTGAAACGCTGAATGCCCTCGACCGTCTGCTCATCTTCAACAACGACAGCGACCGCTGCACCTACTTCCGTTTCTCTCCCGAAGAAGTGGAACTCTCCGCTCAGGGTCAGGAAACGGGTTCCGCCACCGAACATCTGGAAGGCTCCTTCAAGGGCGATCTGGAAGTCATCGCCTTCCCCACGCGCAGCCTCATGGACATACTCGGTCATTTTCAGTCCGCTTCTCTGCACTATGTGTTCACCGGCGCGGAGGGCCCCTGCGGCATCACCGGTTCCGAGGATGCCGAATACACCGTCATTCTCATGCCCATGAAAATCGCCGAATCTTCCTATTATACGGAAGAAGAATAGGCGTCTCAGGTCATGCTGCCCAGAAGGATTCTTATGGGCAGCATGACCTTTTTGTTAAATGCCAGACGGATATGACAAAAATGTAAAAATAAACTTTAAAAAAATATATATAATATATTGATATTATTTATTTTTTTAAAAAAAATGATTATAATTCCCAATAAGGGATCTTGCATTGTCTTTTTTTTTAGAGTAAATTTTTCACAAAGATAGGATGGTTTACTATATATTACAAAAAAAATTCAAGAATTCTTTATTGATAACATCATTTCTTTATCAATTCATTTGATTATTTTGTCACTAACAGTAGTTTTTTTTGTAATAGAAAGTAATGAATATCTCAGTCAGTGAGCAGAGGATTTTATAAGAATGACACGATAGTGTTGTTCTTTTTATAATGTATTTTGCCATCTGTAAGAAGGTTGGATTGACAGCAGTGGATTGCTGCTGTCGGAATGTCGAGTTGAATCGGAATACAATATGTTTCGCCATAGACATATGTTGTTCCGATTTTCCGATGTTGAACTTCTTTTCGTTTCAAGCCGACGATGGAAGTTTATCTTAACCGTAATTTTGCAGGAGCGGAATTATGTCCTCTTCTCAAGTGTCTGATCCGACACCTTCTTCCGATGTACAGAAACTTCCTTCCAATCTCGAAGTCAATAAGCAGCCCCTCTTTCCCAAGATTGCTCTTTTTGCCGGCATAGCCCTGTATTTCATTATTCTGGCCATACCTTTCGCCGACAGCACCGTCACGCAGCGCGGCGGCATAGCCATCATTCTTGTAGCCGCCTGGT
>JAXUUT010000060.1:0-30125 GCA_037230945.1 bacterium | reverse complement strand
TTTCCGGCCTCCCGGAGTGCCAAAAGACGTCGAAAAAAGCCTTCAGGCTGCAAACAAGCCACAAAAAAGGCCGTCCATCCGAACGGCCGATACGCTTTCCCCTCTGCCCTTCTCAAATAAGACGCTTCCCCCAGTTCCAGTCGGCATATCTCCCCCTCGGCTTAAAAAACAGAGGCGTGAAGCCAACGCTCCCCGCCTCTGCCCAACAGATTCATGTCGAAATGCCGAATCGACTGCCATCAGGCAAGAGTCGGCACCACGCGTCTGAAAAGCTCCAGCACCTTTTCGGCATTGCTCTGAGCCACGGCAAGAATGGCCTCCCATGTCACCGCGTCGTCATCCTTCCAGGAATCATAGTCCGTGCTCATGGCCACGGCGGCGTAGGGAATGCCCAGCTCGTTGGCCATGACGGTTTCCGTGGCAATGCTCATGTTGATGATGTCCGCTCCCCACATGCGGAACATTCTCGATTCCGCTCTTGTGGAAAAGCGCGGCCCTTCAATGGTGATGACGGTGCCGCCGTCATGAAAACGATACCCCAGAGCTGAAAGCTCGTTGGCGAGAGCCCGTCGCATGGCGGCGTCGAAAGGTTCGGCCATGGCAGTATGCACGGGATTGCCCGGCTCGAACGACTCAAAGAAGCTCAGCGGACGCAAGCGGGTGAAGTCTATGAACTGATCGGGGATGACGAGATCCCCCCTCTCGATTTCCTCACGCAGAGAGCCAACGGCCGTGCTGGCCAGCACATGGGTGCATCCGGCTTCCTTCAATGCCCACAGATTGGCACGGTAGTTCACCTGCGTAGGCGGAATGGTATGCCTGCGGCCGTGCCGCGCCATGAGCACCACCGGCACGCCGCCGATGCTGCCTTCCCTGAGCGAGCTGGACGGCTCGCCGTAGGGCGTGCTCACCGCCATGTCGCGGGAAACTTCAAAAAGCGAGGGATCATCAAGACCGCTGCCGCCGATTATGCCTATTTTATTCATGATGCTTCCAATGCAGGTTCAATGTCCATGGTTGCGTGATGCCCGCGAGGATCAGGCCGATTTCTCCGCGCTTCTCCCGAGCCTTTTCCCCCAACATCCGTCGCCCTGCCCGTGCAGTCCGGTGCTTCTGCCGCGCCGTGTCTAGCAGGGAATGTAGCCCTGCGAGAGCATATACAGAAGGTCGCGCATATGCTCCACGTTGGGAGCGTACATGAGAAAACCGTCCTGGTGACCCGTCATGGCGATGATGCCGTCCGCAGGATGACGCCGCACAAGTTCCGCCACGCTGTGCGCCATGGCCGGCGTGCCGAACGCCGCTCCGGGCGCTGTGGCCGGAGCCTTGCCCCGAATAAGCTGATCGTAGAGTCCGGCATGGTGCAGATGAATGACGCAGCCCGTGACCGGCGACGCCTCATATATGGCCGCATGGGTCATGGATTCGGAACTGGCCTGCGCCGGTCCCACGGACCAGACGGTATTGGCGTCGATGTCGCAGCGGGTCACAAGGCAGTAATGCTCCGGCCCGAGCACGGGAATGTGTCCCGTGGCCGTGGCCGTGACCACAAAGCCCTGCCCTGCCCTCAGGGAAAGATTCCCGTATCCGACGCCGTTTTCGAGCTGTCCCACGAGTCCGGCGCGAACAAGATCGGTCCGAAGCTCATTGAGCGCCGTCCAGTCGGGATGCTCCGGGGCCGGACCATATTCATGCACGCAGCGGTATTTGACGTATCCTTCTTCCTCGCTCATGCGTTTATCCTCAGACGCCGCGCTGTTCCGGGTACAGGGAAAGAATGCCCTGCTCCGAAGCGGCGCACACGCCTCGTTCGGTGATAAGTCCAGTAATGAGCCGCGCGGGCGTCACGTCGAAGGCCCAGTTGCGGGCCTTCGTGTCCTGGGGGCAGATCAGCACGCCTTCCGCCCTCCCCTGAGCCGAAAGTCCGGAAATCATGCGCACCTCGTCGGCACTTCGCTCCTCGATGGGAATCTCGCGCACGCCGTCGCGCAGCGTAAAGTCAAACGTGGACGAAGGCAGGGCCACATAGAAAGGCACGCCGTTGTCGAAGGCGGCCAGGGCCTTGAGATAGGTGCCTATCTTGTTGGCCGCGTCGCCGCAGCGCGTCACTCTGTCGGCCCCGGTGATGACGAGATCCACCATGCCGTGCTGCATGAGATGACCGCCTGCGTTGTCCACAATAAGATCATGCGGCACGCCGTGCCTGCCAAGCTCCCAGGCGGTCAGGCTCGCGCCCTGATTGCGGGGCCTTGTTTCATCCACCCACACATGCACGGGAATGCCGGCATCGAGGGCCGCGTACACAGGAGAGAGCGCAGAGCCGTAGTCCACGAAGGCCAGCCACCCGGCATTGCAGTGCGTGAGTATGTTCACGGCCCTGTCGGGATGACGTTCCGCCGCTTCTTTAATGATGGAAAGCCCGTGCTCCCCTATGCGGCGACAAAAATCCGCATCTTCGTCGGCAATGGCCTGCGCCTCGGCGCGCGCGGCGCGAACGGCCGCCTCTCCAGACAGTCCCGCCATGGCTCTTTTCTGCCGTTCGAGGGCCCACACCAGATTGCTGGCCGTGGGACGGGTCAAACGCAGCGCCTCCATGCTCCGGTCAACGAATCCGCAAAAATCGTCCTTCGGGGCCGTGCGGGCGGCCACCCACACGCCCCACGCAGCCGTGGCGCCTATGAGCCCAGCGCCGCGCACCCACATATCGCGTATGGCGCGGCATACCTCATCCACGCTGCAAAGCGCCCGTGTTCTGAACTCATGGGGAAGCGCCGTCTGATCAATGATGAAAAGCGTTTCGTCCGCGCCTTCGCCTTCCGTCCATATGGTACGGTAATGTCTGCCGTTCACGTTCATGCGGTCATCCTACTGGATGCGCAGCTCAAGCGCATTGCGGTTCAGGGGAACAAGCGCCGCCCTGCCCGTGGTCTTCATGTCAAAGACAAGACGGGTCTTGTCGTCGTGCTGCCCAACGCGCACGGCCTGAATGAGCCGGTTGCTCGGCACGCGCGGAACGTCGATTTCCCAGTTGCCGGCAAGATCAAGGACCACGCGGTCGGGGTTGCCGAGGGTAAAATAATGTCCCACCATGGGCGCGTTGCCCTGCAGTGTCAGCTTGATCTGACTGCCCTGCATGGAAAACTTCGCGGATGTCACCACGCGTTCATACGTCTGGCCGTTCTGCTCCGCTTCTGCGGAAGCGACATTTTTCTGCCCTGCTTCCTTCGCAGGCTGCGTTTCGGCACTCCCGACGGAGGTCGCTGGAATCGGAGCAGCGTCCGACGGCTGCTTTTCAGGACTTTCCTGCTTTTCGCCCTTTGCCGGCGCACCCTTTTCGTCTCCGCCGGAAGAAGCATCGCTCTTTTCCTTTTCGACGGAAGATGCTGCGGAAGCCGACACTTTTTCCTTCATCTTTTCCGGCCGCCCGGCCTTCTCCGCCATCACGGCGTCCGACGACCTTTCCGTCTCGATGCTTGCCGGTCTCGTATCAAAGGGGGCGGAAGCGGACGCGACCCTGTCGCTTTGCCGGGTGTCGGCATCCACGGAGCCTTTGCCGCCGGCAGAGGAGGATGACGGCAGAGACTCACCAGCCCGCCCGCCGTCCGCAACGGCTGAAACCGCATGGTCTTCCCTGCTTTCCTGAAATTCCGTCAGACCGACGATCTTGCCCGATATCTCCGAACGTCCGGCCTCATAGCCGGGTTCATCCTTAAAAAAGGCGGCCACGCCCACAGCAACGACCAGCATGGCCGCCGCACAGGCGAAAAGACGCAAAGTTCTGCCCATGTCATCCTCTCATGCTCCGCAACGCGAAGCGCTGTTTACGTCCTCTATAGCCGAGATGCCGGGGCCATGACAAGCTGCCCGCTCATGTGAAAAATTCTGCCACAGTGGACGGTCAGGCCATTTTCCTATAGAGCATTTCCATGCACGAACTCTCCCTTATGGCAAGCGTCATGGACATAGCGCGGGAAGAACTTTCCCGTCACGGAGCACACCGTCTCACTCTTCTGCGCATACGGCACGGCGTACTGGATCAGGTACAGCCCGACGCCATGCGCATGGCCTTCGAGGTCATGACGAAAGGCACTCCCGACGAGGGGGCGAAGCTCGAACTTGTGGAAGAGCCGCTGCGCCTTTCCTGCTGTCTGTGCGGCCACGAATTCACCCCCGAAGACAGAAACGCCCTTTATGCGCCCTGTCCTGCCTGCGGCGAAACCGTTCCCTTCAGCGTCATCGGCGGAGAAGGCATTTTTCTCGACCATCTGGAAGCGGAGTGACACCGACTTCTCCCCATCCGTCACATCTGAACCATCCGAGGCACATCATGGAAATTCCCGTTGTCCGCAACGTACTGGAGGCCAATGACCGCATAGCCGGACGCCTTCGCGCCGACTTCGCCCGCCGCGGCACTCTTGTTCTCAATCTCATCAGCTCCCCCGGCTCAGGCAAGACCTCGCTTCTCGAACGCACGCTGAACGACCTCGCGGGAGAATTCCGCATGGCCGTCATTGAAGGCGATCTTCAGACCGACAACGATGCCAGACGCGTGGCATCTTCCGGCGCGCAGGCCGTGCAGATCAACACCGAAGGCGGCTGTCACCTCAACAGCAGCATGATAAGCGAAGCTCTGCAGGCCCTCGACTGCGAAGGGCTCGACATTCTCTTCATAGAAAATGTGGGCAACCTCGTCTGTCCCACGGAATTCGACTGCGGGGAAGACGCCAAGATCGCCCTGCTCAGCGTGACCGAAGGGGACGACAAGCCCCAGAAGTATCCCTACCTTTTCCACAAGGCCAAGGCCATGATTCTCAACAAGATCGACCTGCTTCCCTATGTGGACTTCGACGTGAAGAAGGCCCGTGCCCACGCCTGTGCCCTGAACGCCGACCTCGCCGTCATGGAAGTGTCCTGCCGCAACCATGAAGGTCTGGAAGCCTGGTACGAATGGCTGCGCGCCGCCGTCAAAGCCAAGAAAGAAGCCGCCCATGAGTGAAACTCTCTCCTGCTGCATGCTGCCCGAGTCCGCCCCCTTCCACTCCTATGAGGAAGTGCTGCGCCATCTTGATTCCCTCGGACTTTTCCACATGGACATGGGCCTCGGCCGCATGGAACGCGCGCTGCACGCCCTCGGGCTCGACAAGTTCCGCTGTCCGGCCGTACAGATCGTCGGCACCAACGGCAAGGGCTCGACGTCGGTCTTTCTTCAGGCCATAGCCATGGCCCACGGCATGAACGTGGGGCTCTACACCTCGCCGCACTTCGTGTGGCCGGAGGAACGCATTCAGCTCAATCACACCATGCTGCCCCGTCGGGTGTGGCCCGCGCTTGCCGGAAGCGCCGTGCAGGCCGAGAAGGATCTCACCTACTTCGAGCTTCTCACGGTCATGGCGGCTTCCGCCTTCCAGACCAGCGAGAGCGACCTCATGATTTTTGAGGCCGGACTCGGCGGCCGCTACGATGCCACCACGGCTCTTCCCGTGGACATGGTATGCTTCGCGCCCATAGGCATGGACCACATGAACGTGCTCGGCGACACGCTTGCCGCCATTGCCGACGACAAGTCCGACGCACTGCGTCCCGGCGTTGCGCTGGCCGTCAGCGCCCCGCAGGAACCGGAAGCCCGCGACATTCTCTTCGCCAAGGCGCAGGAGCGCGGCATTCCTTTGTGCTGCTGCCCCACGGCCGAAGGCTGCGACGGCAGTCCTGCGGGCAAAGCCCTGTGGGAATGCCTGCCGGACGAACTCAAGGCCTGCTCCGTTCTGCCTGGCGACGTGACGCTCGGTCTGCGAGGAGCCCATCAGCACATGAACGCCCAGACGGCCGTCCTTGCCTGGGTCATGCTCTGCCAGCGCTACCACTGGAAGACGGACGCGCACACCATTGCGCTCGGCCTCAGCAGGGCGTTCATTCCCGGAAGACTTCAGTTTGCTCCTGCCGGAGAGGGACATCCGGCCATGTGGCTGGACGGAGCCCACAATCCTCACGGCATGACGGCCCTTCTGTCTGCCGTATCCTCCATGAGCAATGAAGAACGTCCCGGCGCCGTGGTGTTTTCCTGCCTTGCCGACAAGCAGCCGGAAAAGCTTACCTCCCTGGTGAAGCAGGTGGCCGGCGACGCGCCCCTCTTCGTGCCCACCATAAAGGACAACCCGCGTGCTGCTGGAGCCGCAGACCTCGTCGCCCTGCTCGGCAGGTCCGCCACGGCCGTGCCTTCTCTTGAAGATGCCCTGTCCGCCGCCGGAAAGGCTGCGGGCACCAAGCCCGTGCTGGTGTGCGGCTCCCTGTATCTGCTCTCGGAGCTCTTCACCATATGGCCCTCGCTGCTGAAGGCTTCCCGTCAGGCGGGATAAAGCCCCACACTGACGTCCCCTGCCCCGTCGGAAACGTATTTCCGACAGGGCGTTTCCCCTCATCACAGGAGCATTCATGTCGTCACTTTTCCGCTCGCTTCCTTCGGTGGACGCCTGCCTCCGCTGGCTGGAGGAAGACTTTGCCGCCACGCCGCACAGCGTGCTGCTGGAAAGCTGCCGCGCCGTGCTCGACGAGCTTCGCGAAGACATACGGTCCAGACGCATAACGGATGAATCCGCGCTGAGTCCGGAACGAGTACGCCCCCGTCTTCAGGCGGTCGTGAAAAAAAAGGACCGTCCCCGCTTTTGCCGGGTCATCAACGGCGCAGGCGTGGTGGTTCACACCAATCTCGGCCGCTCCGTGCTGGCCAGAGAAGCGCGGGAAGCCGTGCGCATTGCCGCGTCCGGCTACAGCAACCTGGAATTCGACCTTGAAACAGGCGAGCGCGGCAGCCGCACAAGCATTGTGGAAGAACTGCTCTGCTCGCTCACGGGCGCCGAAGCGGCGCTTGTGGTGAACAACAACGCCGCCGCCGTTCTGCTCATGCTCGACACCTTGTGCAAGGGCGGAGAAGTCATACTCTCACGCGGGCAGCTTGTGGAAATAGGCGGCAGCTTCCGCATTCCCGATGTGATGGAACGCAGCGGCGCAACACTCAGGGAAGTGGGCACGACCAACCGCACGCATCTTGCCGACTATGAGCGAGCCCTTTCGGAAAACACCCGGGCCGTGCTCTGGGTGCATCCCTCCAACTACCGCATCATCGGATTCCATTCGAGCGTGCCTGCCGATGAGCTGGCCGACTTCGCCCACGCCCACGGCCTTCCCATGCTGGAAGATCTCGGAAGCGGCAGTCTCATGGACTTTTCCCGCTGGGGACTGCACGACGAGCCCACCGTGCCCGAAGTCCTGCGCCAGGGAACGGACGTGGTCACCTTCTCGGGCGACAAGGTGCTCGGCGGTCCGCAGGCCGGCATCATCGTGGGAAAAAGGGCATATGTCGACAAAATGAAAAAAAATCAGCTTCTGCGGGCACTTCGCTGCGACAAGCTCACGCTTGCGGCGCTGGAGGCCACGCTTCGTCTCTACCGCGACCCGGAAACGGCCCGCAAAGCCATTCCCACGGTGTGCCGCATGAGCATGGACCAGGAAACCCTGAAAAACCGGGCCGCGGCTCTGAGGGATCTTCTTGCCGAAGAGCTCTCTGGACTCGCCTCCTGCTCGCTGAAGGAAGATTTTTCCCGCGTGGGCGGCGGCTCCTTCCCCGAGCAGGGCATGCCCACCACGCTGGTATGCGTTCACCCCGCCGGATGTTCCGCAACGCAGCTCAAAATGCGCCTGCTCTCCACGGATCCCCCGCTCGTCGGCAGACTCGGCGACGCGTCGTTCGAGCTCGATCCGCGAACCATGGACGACGACGAATTTCCCGACGTCGCCCGGGTGCTGAAGGATGCGCTTTGCGGAATCGGACGCTGAGGCCCTTCACGAACGCCGCCGCATGGTTATATTGATAAGGAATATCGCCGCCCCTCGCGGACGGCATGCATAACGACCGGCAGAACATCCACTCTGCCGCGACGGAAAAGCAGACTTCCGCCCTCCTGCGGTTCAAGAAATCCGCTCAGGGACAACATCATTTCGAGGTCATCATGGACGAACTTGCCTCTTCTTCCAAATCCGGCTGGGAAATCTACCGCTCGGCCGAAGATCGTCAGGCCATGAGCGCTCTGGCCGACGACTACATCCGCTTCATTTCCGAATGCAAAACCGAACGCGAAGCCGTGGACGGCGTCATTGCCAGACTCAAGGATGCCGGCTACGTCGAAGGCTTCGGCACCGGCAAGGGCTGGCAGGCTCTGCACGGGAAGGCCATTTTCGTGGCCCGCCGGGGACGCAGACCGCTTTCCGAAGGCATTCGCCTCATCAGCGCCCATACCGACAGCCCGAGGCTCGACCTCAAGCAGCATCCGCTCATCGAACAGGTGGGCGTTGGTCAGGCCAAGACCCACTACTACGGCGGTCTGCGCAAGTATCAGTGGTTTGCCCGTCCTCTGGCCCTGCACGGCGTCATCGTGAAGTCGGACGGCGAAGTCATCCGCGTCTGCCTCGGCGAAGAAGAAAACGAACCCGTGTTCACCGTTGCCGACCTTCTGCCGCATCTGGCCCACAAGGACGGCGGACTCAAGCTCTCCGAAGCCTTCGACGCCGAAAAGCTCAACGTCATTCTCGGCCACGAGCCCGTGCTTGCCGACAGCGACAAGGACGACGACAAGGCTCCCAAGGAAGCCGTGAAGGCACGCGTTCTCCAGCTTCTCCATGAGAAATACGGCATCCGCGAAGACGATCTCATTTCCGCGGAACTCGAAGCCGTGCCTGCCGGTCCCGCCCGCTACGTGGGCCTCGACAAGGGCATCGTGGGCGGCTACGGTCAGGACGACCGCATCTGCGTGTATACGGCCCTGCGCGCCCTGCTCGATGCCGAAGACCCCGAATACACGAGCTGCCTCATCTTCTGGGACAAGGAGGAAATCGGTTCCGACGGCTCCACCGGTGCAAGCTCCCGCTTCTTCCAGTACTGCGTGGAAGACATGGCCGCAGCCTGGGAACCGGAAACTCCCTTCCGCAAAATCATGATGAACACCAAGGCCATGTCCGGCGACGTGCACGCCGCCGTGGACCCCGACTGGCAGGACCGTCATGAGCTCAAGAACTCCGCATTCTTCGGCTACGGCGTGGCCTTCTGCAAGTTCACCGGCTCCCGCGGCAAGTACGGCGCCAACGACGCCCATCCCGAATACATCGGCTGGATGCGCGGCGTGCTCGATGCCAGAAACATTCCCTGGCAGCTTGCGGAGCTCGGCAAGGTGGACGTGGGCGGCGGCGGCACCGTGGCGCTGTTCCTTGCCGCCTACGGCATGGACGTGGTGGATGCCGGTCCTGCCCTCCTCGGCATGCACAGTCCCTTCGAGCTTTCTTCCGTGCCCGACATCTATTCGAGCAAGATGGCCTATCAGGCCTTCCTTGAAGCCGAATAACGGCATTTTCCTTTGACCGGAAAAGGGCTGTTTCCCAGGAAGCAGCCCTTTTTTCATGCCCTGTCAGAAACATGGGAGAACGCCCCGGCAGGCGGAACATGAGCATTTCTTCGCCCTGAGGCTCCCTGCGCGTTCGCTGCCGGGTCGACGGCGTCCAATATCTGCCCTGCCGCACGCTTTTGGATTGGCGCAGGGGGCAGAAAAACGCGGTTCCCTTCCCGTCTTCTCAGACCGGACCTTCGCACAGCGCCGTGCGGACTGCCTCATGCAGGCTCTCCCTGCAAAGACCTCAGGATCGGCAGCGTTTCCGCAACGAAACGACTCCCCCCCCTCTTCTGCCTTCAGACAGTCGCGCCGACGGGCATGAGCAGGCGGAATACACTTCCGCCGTCAGCGAAATGCCCGTCGTGCATGTCATGCGTCCGTACCGTGCATCCGGGACTGACGGTCTTTTGCGCCACTCTCCCGTCCTTAAAAGAAGAGACGGGCGCGCATGCCGACCATGCGCGCCCGTCATCGGGGAGGTGGATGTACCAGGCTGACGCCGGAGTCTTGCTCCGGCATCATGTTATGCCGCTCTTACAGAGCCTTCTTGTAGATGGCCGCCACGGCAGCGTCGGTCATCGTACGAGGGTTGGTCAGGCCGCAGGCGTCCTTCTGAGCGTTGGCGGTCATGATCGGGATGTCTTCTTCACGCACTTCCTTGCCGTACTTCTTGCCGAGGGCGATGAGGCCTTCGGGGATGTTCACGTCGCGGGACAGTTCGCGAATGGCCTTCACAGCGGCTTCAGCGGACTGGTTGGCGGTGTAGCCTTCGGTGCGTTCGCCGAGCAGCGTGGCAATGCGGCCGAAGCGGCGGCGGGCAGCGATGAGGTTGTATTCGCAGACGTAGGGCAGCAGAATGGCGTTGCATTCGCCATGGGGCAGGTTGTAGAAGCCGCCCAGCTGATGGGCCATGGCATGCACGTGGCCGAGGCTGGCGTTGTTGAAGGCCATGCCGGCGAGGTATTCAGCGTAGCACATGCCTTCACGGGCTTCTTTGTCCTTGCCGTTGGCCACGGCGCGACGCAGATAGCGGTTGATGAATTCAATGGCCTTTTCAGCGCAGGCGTCGGTCATGGGAGTGGCAGCGGTGGAAACATAGGCTTCCACGGCGTGGGTCAGGGCGTCCATACCGGTGGCGGCGGTGAGGGAAGGCGGCATGCCCATCATGAGGACGGGGTCGTCGATGGCGACGCTGGGAGTGCAGCGCCAGTCGACGATGGCCATCTTAACCTTGCGGGCGACGTCGGTGATGATGCAGAAACGGGTCATTTCGGAAGCGGTGCCGGCGGTGGTGTTCACGGCAACATAGGGCGGGAAGGGCTTGGAGGACTTGTCCACGCCTTCGTAGTCCTGAATCTTGCCGCCGTTGCTGACGAGGAAGCCGACGCCCTTGCCGCAGTCGTGAGAGCTGCCGCCGCCGAGGGTGATGAGGCTGTCGCAGCCGTTGGCCTTGTAGACTTCAGCAGCGTCATGCACGTTCTTGTCGGTGGGGTTCGGGACAGCGCCGTCGAACACAACATAGGACACACCGGCTTCATCGAGAATGTCGGTGATCTGCTTCAGGATGCCGCAGGCAACGATACCCTTATCAGTTACTATAAGAGGATGCTTGGCGCCAAGGCTCTTCAGGCGGTAGGGAATTTCCTTACTGCAGTTGGGACCGACGAGAGTAACAGTAGGAATGAAGAAAGAAGTGATCTGACCCTGGTACATGCATTTGACATCAGTGCTCATAGTAACTCCTTGGTAGCAGTAGTTAGCAAGAGGATAAGAGACTTGTACTGTATTTGTCCTACGGTACTGCTGTGAAAAAGTCAAAGGTTCTGAAAAAATAAAAAAATAACTTTTTCATTTCAAAATTCAATAAATAAAATAATCAATCATCATGGCATATTACCGTGTGACTTAAAAAACAAGCGCTGAACTTTTTCCATTCCATTTCAAAATTCCATTTCAAAATTATCCGTTTTCCGCCTACTTTGCGCCTCTCAGTCCCGGAGGTAACATTCTTCCGCACACACGCTCTTGAATAAATATAACTCCATTGAATACAATGAAAAATGAAAATCTTTCCTTTCCGTCTCACCGTGAGGCCGGCAAGGGACAATCCTCTACCGACCCGCTATTTTTAATAGGAATAGTTCTCCACTTTGCTATCTCCTTTCGGTCTGAGACAAGGAAGCTGACGCCGTTTCCGCCCTGCCTCTCTGCCGGAAAACAAGCAGCGCCCCTTGAAACGGCTTTTCCGCTGGGCTATAAGGAAGAAAAACCGGAAGCGCACGCATGGCCTGCTTTTTCGCCATGCCTGCCTTTTGCAAAACACGGAGTAGCATCATGCGTCGCATTCTTCTCACCTGCGCTCTTCTGGCCGCTCTGGTCGCTCCTGCTTCTGCAGCCGTCGATGTCAGCAAACTTCAGCTTCCCGGTGACCTCACGCTCGAACAGGCGCAGAAGGTCGTGGACGGCGCGCTCGAATTCGCCAAAAAACAGGGCGTTCCCATGAACATCACCGTCATCGACGCCGGCGGCAACCTCAAGGCCTTCTGCCGCATGGACGGTGCGTTCCTCGGCAGCATCGACGTTTCCATGAAGAAGGCCAAAACGGCACGCATGTTCAATATGTCCAGCGCCGAGCTCGGCGCGGCCGCCCAGCCCGGCGGCGAGCTCTACGGCATTGAAGTCACCAACGACGGCCTTGTCATCTTCGGCGGCGGCGAGCTTCTGAAGGACAAGAACGGCGTTGTCGTCGGCGCCATAGGCGTGAGCGGCGGCTCCGTGCAGGAAGACACCAACGTTGCCAAGGCAGGCGTGGCCTCCCTCAACAAGTAGCGCTCACGGTCGTCCTGTCCTGACGGGACCTCTTCCGTGCTGAAACGCCATTGCGGGGCGGATGTCTTTCAGGCGTCCGCCCCGCATCGTCTGCCGGACCTCTTCCCGGCGTCCGGCTCCCGGCCGGGGCCCGATCCCCGGCCTTTTCCCTTCCGGCGGCCCTGCCCTCGCCGCAGGGAGCGCCGCCGTCTTTTCCATCATCCTGCGAGGATTGTCTCATGAACGTCATTGAAGCCATTGAACAGCGCCGCAGCATACGCACCTACACCGAAAGACCCGTGGAGAAGGAAGTTCTCGAAAGGCTCGTCGCTCTTGCCGTGAAGGCCCCCACGGGCTCGGGCATGGAACCCTGGGGATTCGTGGTTCTTCAGAACAAAAAGGAAATCGACGAACTGTCCGAGAGCATCAAGAAGAAGGTGCTGGAACATCTCGACGACTATCCTCAGCTCAGGCAGTACGAATCCTGGCTCAGGAAGAAACACTATCACATTTTCTACCACGCGGACACCGTACTCGTCATCTACGGGGACAAGACCTCCTACTGGGACGTGTACGACTGCTCCCTGGTCGCGGGCAATTTCATGCTCGCGGCCGAGAATGAGGGCATAGGCTGCTGCTGGATAGGCTTTGCCGAAGCGCTCTTCAATGACGAAGACTTCAAGAAGGCCCACGGCGTGCCCGAGAACTTCCATCTCGTGTCGACGATCAGCATGGGCTACGCGAAGGTCGCCGTGCCGCCCTGCACGAGAAAGGATCCGGTGTTCTTCTCCTGGACGAAGTAGCCCTCCCGGCGGACGCCTCCCGACGACATGACGCCGTGCTCCCCGTTTCGGACGGTCACGAAATGCCCCCGCAAAAGAAAAAGCGTGATTGTTTTTTCTCTTCCTTGACGAAAAAAATACAGGGGTCTTATGGTCGGCATAAAGGAGCATATTCCTCAATTGTGAATCCCCCAAAACAAGGAGCACGGCATGTTTCGTTTCCTGCGTGTCAACATGGCCACCAAGAGCTGCGTATTTGAGGACATCCCCGAAGAATACGCCGGTCTCGGCGGTCGTGCCCTGACCTCCACCATCGTGGCCCGCGAGGTCAACCCCATCTGCACCCCGCTCGGACCGCACAACAAGCTGGTGTTCGCCCCGGGACTTCTCGGCGCCACCAACAGCCCCAACTCCAACCGTATTTCCGTGGGCTGCAAGAGCCCTCTGACCGAAGGCATCAAGGAATCCAACTCCGGCGGCCAGCCCGGCGGCCATCTCGCCAAGCTCGGCATTCTCGCCATCATCGTTGAGGACATGGCCACCGAAGGTGAATGGTGGCAGCTTGAAATCAGCAAGGATTCCGCGAAGCTCGTGCCTTCCACCGTGGCCGGTCTCAACAACTTCGACGCCGTGGCCAAGCTCGTGGAGCAGTACGGCAAGGACTGCAGCTATGTGACCATCGGCAGAGCCGGTGAATTCAAGCTTACCGCTGCCAGCATCGCCTTCACGGACCGCGAGCTGCGTCCGCAGCGTCATGCCGGCCGCGGCGGCGTGGGCGCCGTCATGGGCTCCAAGGGCCTCAAGGCCATCATCATCAATCCCGAAGGCGGCAAGAACCATCCTCTCGTGGACGAAGAAGGCTTCAAGGCCGCGTCCAAGCGCTTTGCCAAGGCTCTCACCAGCCATCCCATCACGGGCAAGGGCCTTGCCGAATACGGCACCGCCGTTCTCGTGAACATCCTGCACGAAGCCGGCGGCCTTCCCACCCGCAACTTCACCTGCGGCCAGTTCGAGCATCATGAAGCCGTTTCCGGCGAACGCATGAACAAGCTCACCAAGGAACGCGGCGGCGAAGGCGCCGTGGCCCACGGCTGCATGAGCGGCTGCATCATCCGCTGCAGCGGCATCTTCCCGGACGAAAAGGGCAAGTTCAAGAGCAAGTGGCCCGAATATGAAACCCTGTGGTGCTTCGGTCCCCACAGCAACATCGACGACCTCGACCTCATCTGCACCTTCGACCATATGTGCGACGACATCGGCGTGGACACCATCGACGTCGGCGTTGCCGTGGGCGTTGCCATGGCCGGCGGCGGCATTCCGCTCGGCGACGGCAAGGCCGTCATGGAAGCCATGAAGGGCATCAGCGAAGGCACCCCGCTCGGCCGCATCATCGGCTGCGGCACGGCCACCACTGGCCGCGTCTTCGGCGTGAGAAGAGTGCCCTGCGTCAAGGGTCAGAGCCTGCCCGCCTATGATCCCCGTGCGGTCAAGGGCGTGGGCGTCACCTACGCCACCACCCCCATGGGCGCCGACCACACTGCCGGCTACGCGGTGACCGCCAACATCCTCTCCTGCGGCGGCAAGGTCGATCCGCTCAAGAAGGACGGTCAGATCGAGCTTTCCCGCAACCTGCAGATCGCCACGGCTTCCGTGGACAGCGTGGGCCTGTGCCTGTTCACCGCCTTCGCCATTCTCGACATCCCGGACGCTCTTGCGGCCATCGTGGACATGCTGAACGCCAAGTTCGGCTGGAAGCTCACCGGCGATGACGTGGTCACCCTCGGCCAGCGCATCCTGTCCACCGAAATCGACTTCAACCGTCGTGCCGGCATCACCGAAGCCGCCGACCATCTGCCCGACTTCTTCACCGACGAGCCCGTGGCGCCTCACAACACCACCTTCGACTTCACGCCTGAAGAACTGCAGACCACCTTCAACTGGATAAAGAAGTAACCTCTGCCCGTCCCGCGCGGAGCCTCTCCGCGCGGGACCTTCCGACCATGAGCATACTGATAAAACTGAGCACAACCCTGCGCGACATGGTTCCCGGCTACGAGCCGGAAACGGGCCTTTCCGTATCCCTGAAGGACGGGGAAGCCTCCGTCACGGCCGGAGAACTGGCCTCGCGCATCGGCATACCTCTGGAAGAAATCAAGATCGTCATGATCAACAGCCGCCAGAGCGAACTCGACAGCGTCGTTGCCGACGGCGACCGCGTGGCCTACTTCCCCGCCGTGGGAGGAGGCTAAATGGACTCTTTTCCGGACACACAGACGCTGCTGAAAGCGCTCGAGCCCTTCATCACCCGCAGGGCGGACGAAACGGACGTGTCCAGAGCCGGCATACGCCTGCTTTCCGAGAAAACGGGAATGACGGAACGCGCCGTCATGGCGGAGCTTCTGTCCCGGGATCTCTGGCCGGAACGCTTCAGCCGCTGCAGGGGCGCCTTTTCCGCACAGTCGCTCTCCCGCCTGCTCTCCGCCAGAATTCTTGTGGCCGGATGCGGAGGCCTCGGCGGACACGTGGCCGAACTTCTGGCACGCATGGGCGCAGGAAATCTGGTGCTCTGCGACCCCGACAGTTTTGAGGAGAGCAACCTCAACCGTCAGCACTTCTGCACGGAAAAAACCCTCGGCCGTCTCAAGGTGGAGGCATGTCGCGAAGGCCTGCTGGAGCTCGCCTCCTACATGAAAGTTGAAGTTCATGCCGTTGCTCTGGACGAAAGCAATCTTCCCGGCCTGCTCAAGGGCGCGGACGCGGTCATGGACTGCCTCGATTCCGTGGCCAGAAAAAAAATGCTGGAACACGAAGCCGAAAAGGCCGGCGTGCCCTGCGTGCAGGGGTCCGTGGCGAGAAACGAAGGACTCGCCCTTTTCGACAGTTCCTTCGCCCTCCCCTTCTCCAGAGTTTATCCCGGTGAAGTTTCAGGAAATCTGGAAGGCGCCGCCATGAATACTCACGTGCTCACCGTAGCGGGTACCGCCACTCTTATGGTATCTCTTCTCATGCGGTGGCTCTGCATGAACAAAGACGACGGCGGAAAGCTCTTTCATCTCGACCTTTCCATTCCCGAACTGGAAACCCTTTCGTTTTCCGTCTGAACCGAAAAACACATCATCAAATAAAGGATCACGGCATGGCATTCATCAGCGATCAGCAATGGAGACGCATAGAGCCGTTTCTCGCCCGGGGCAAGAAGGTGGGACGTCCCCGCAAGAGCGACCGCGAAACGCTCGAAGCCGTTCTCTATGTCCTTACCACAGGCTGCCGCTGGAGCGACCTGCCCCGCGACATGGGCAGCTATGTCACGGCATGGCGACGCTTTACGGCATGGAAGAAGGACGGAACCTTCGACATCATCCGCTCCTGCCTGCCCGCAAGCGTGCAGCTTTCCGAAAATGCGACCACGCCGAGAAAAATCAAGACCGGCAAGTGCAGTCTGGCCATGAAGAAATACGTCGGTCCCAAAAGCACGCAGGCCGATTCCTGACGAGAATCATCCTCGGGGGGCGCAGACAAAAAGTCCCGCTCTCCGCGTTTTCCTGTCCTGCGGCAAACATTCGGGAAGATTTTCCTGTCCGGAAATCCGCACGAACGCTTCCCGAAGGCTTTTTCAGAATGACACGCTCTTTGTCCCATGGTTCCGAGGTCTGAAGCCCAGACGTCGGAGCCTTTTTTATGCGGCGTTGTGTGCTCCTCCGCTTTTCTGCGGATCGGGCGCCGCCGGAGCGTCCGGCAAAACAAGAAGAGCCCGCCCCCCACGACCCGGGAGGCCGCGGGAAGACGAGCGTCTCTTCCGTTATTTTCCGTCGTATTCCCAGATGATCTCGCCGGTTCTGTCCGTGCCGTATCCGCCCATCTCCTGCACGCTTTTTTTGAACTCGTCGGAGCGGATGACGTCAAGAAGGGCCAGAATTCGCGCATCCTCCGCATAGCGCTTCGGAATGACGAGATCGTATTCCTCCACGCCCACGGAAATGAAGTCCAGCCCGAGGGCCGCGGCGGCGGAGCGCACGCCGAGTCCCGCGTCGGCACGGCCGGAAAGCACGGCGGCCGCCACGTTCATGTGCGTATACTCCTCGTCGCGGTAGCCCTGTATGCGGGCGGGCGAAAGACCGCGCTTTTTAAGCTCGTAGTCGAGGAGCACGCGCGTGCCGCTGCCTCTCTGCCGGTTGATGAACTGCACGTCCTCGCGGCACAGATCCTCGAAGGACACGATGTTCTTCGGATTGCCGGGCAGCACCATGATGCCCTGCTCGCGATCCACGAGCTGCACGAGCAGAGCGGGCACGCCCTTCATGTTTTCCTGAATGGCCCGTCGGTTGTATACGCCGCTCTCCTCGTCGAGCAGGTGGCTTCCCGCCAGATGACACTGACCGCGCTGAAGCGCGAGAAGACCGCCGAGAGAGCCCACGTGAGCCGAGGTCAGCCGGAAGCCCGGATGCTTTCGCCTCAGCATGCTGTCGATGAGGTCCAGCGTATTGTCATGGCTGCCCACGGCGAGCAGCGCGCCCTCTATCTCTTCCCGGGTGCGGAGCAGCTCCGCGCGCACGGGCACTCCCGCGTCGAGCCCCTCGCGGTCGCGTTCTATGGGAATGACGGCGTCTGCACGGGAAAGGCTGGTCACGGTGCCGGCTCCGCGGGGAAGCGTGACGGCGTAGCAGGTGCCGTCCACCATGCCGAGCTTGACGCGAACCCTCTCCTCCATGCCTGGACGCGAAGGAATGGGATTGCAGGGGATGACGGAAACGGACTCGCGACGCCTGACGCCCCGCTTCTGCCAGCGGGCAAGCAGAGGAAGCGCAAATTCCTCCATGGCCACGATGGCGGACACCGGATAGCCCGGCGTGCCGATGACGGGCACTCTGCGCCCCCCGGCTTCCACAATGCCGAGGGCCGTGGGCTTGCCCGGCATGACGGCCACGCCGTGAACCAGAAGCTCGCCCATGCCTGCAATGACGTCGGCCGTGTAGTCATGGCTTCCTGCGGATGAACCCGCGTTCATGATGACGAGATCCGCCCCGCCCCCCACGGCCGAAGCTATGGCCGCGCGGATGCGCTCCACGTCATCGGGCACGATGGGGCACACGCGGGCATGGCCGCCCGCATCCTCCACCATGGCGGAAAAAATGAGGGAATTGAATTCCGGCAGCGCCCGTCCGGCTCGAAGATCCTCTTCCTTTGCCTCGTCAAGAGCCACGATTTCCGAGCCGCTGGGGATGATGGCCACTTCCGGCCTGCGGAACACGGGCGGACGGGTCACGCCCGCCGCGGCGAGAGCGCCGAGCTCGTACGGTCCCACGACCACCCCCGGCGCAAGAATGATCTCCGTGGCCACCATGTCTTCACCGAGCTTGCGCACGTGCTGCCAGGGGAAGGCGGCCTTTTCCGTGACCACAAACTTTCCGCCTTCCTCCACGTTGAGATGCTCCACCATGATCACGGCGTTGCAGCCCTCGGGCATGGGGCGACCGGTATTGATCCAGAAGGCGTTTTTGCCGATCTCGAGACGCAACGGTCTGCGGGCGGAGGCCGTGAACGTATCCTCGGCCTTCACGGCCACGCCGTCCATGGCCGCGCCGTGAAACGCCGGCGAGGAACGCCTCGCCTCCACGGGACGGGAAAGCA
Source organism: bacterium (assembly GCA_037230945.1). Taxonomy (GTDB): domain Bacteria; phylum Desulfobacterota; class Desulfovibrionia; order Desulfovibrionales; family Desulfovibrionaceae; genus Mailhella. Next base: position 11,473 of record JAXUUT010000060.1, on the reverse strand, counting down.
CGCGATGCAGCGCGGCAGAAAGCGGGACTTCCTCTTCGGAAAGTTCCATGTGAAGTTCGTCCGTGCGGGCGAACCAGAGCTCCCGCGCATCGTCGGGAGTCTTCATGGTAAGATAGGTATGTCTGGGCATATGTTCTCTCCTGGCGCAGTGCGCCATGATGCATTCGATTCACGCAGCGCGGCAGAAACGCCGTCGCCTCCCCGTCCGGCCTGCGCCGAAGGAACCGGTGCGCCATGCCGGGGCTCACGGAAAAGGGCAAGGGGCCGCTCACGGAAAAGTCGGCCATGCTGCGTCCTTCGGCAGAGGGCCGGGACGCCGCCTCAGCGCAGAAGTTCAGCAAACACTTCCTGTCCGGCGTACAGTCCTTCGCTGTTTTCCGGGCAGACCACCAGAGCGTCGGCCGTCACCAGGCCGGAAATGAGCCCGGAAGGGGCGGTGAGCGGCTCGGCCGTCCAGCCCTCTTCGGTGCGCGAGAGCTTCACGCGGATAAAATCCCTGCGGCCCTGAGCCGAGGCCACGCCCCGGGAGAGCACGGCCCGCACGCCTGCGGGAACGGGTTCCTCCTGCCCCTGAAGATGGCGGAGAAGCGGAGCGAGAAAGACGCGGGCGCATACGAGAGCGCTCGAAACGTGCCCGGGAAGCCCCATAAGGCACTTTTTGCCGGAACGGGCCAGGATGAACGGCTTGCCGGGACTGATGGCCGCTCCGTGCACCAGCAGCTCTCCGCCGGGCATGGAAAGAAAAATGTCCACGGTATGATCCCGCATGCCAGCCGAGGAACCGCCCGAAAGCAGCACCACGTCGGCCCAGTCCAGGGCATGGCGAACGGCCTCTTCCAGCTTTGCCACATCGTCGCGGACAAGTCCCTCAAAACGCACGCATGCGCCGCCCTCCTGACGGCACAGCGCAGCAAGGGAATGGGAGTTCACGTCACGCACCTGCCCGGGAAGCGGCTTCTCGTCAAAGGGAACCACCTCGTCTCCCGTGGAAAGAATGGCCACGCGCGGCAGCCTCCTCACCGGCACCCGCACCTGCCCGAGAGCCGCGAGCAGACCGATTTCCTGGGGACGCAGACGCCGTCCGGCAGCGATGAGCGTCTTCCCGACGGCGGCATCCTCGTCGTGTTCGAGCACATGGTCGCCCGGCGCCTGCGTGCGCACGAGCTCCACCAGATTGCCCCCCGCAGGACGGGAATATTCCACCATGACCACGCAGTCCGCTCCTTCGGGCAGCATGCCGCCCGTGAGTATGCGCGCCGTCTGTCCCGGCGCAAGCGAAAAGTCCGGAGCCTTTCCCATGGGGCAGTCGCCCACGCATTCCAGAAGCGCGGGAGAACCTTCCTGCGCACCGAACACGTCCCGAGCCCGGACGGCATACCCGTCCACCGTGGAGCGGTCGAAGCCCGGCAGATCTTCGGGCGCCGTCCAGTCCCGCGCAAGGCAGCGCCCCGCGCAATCGTCCAGCGGAACGCTTTCCTCTTCAAGAGGCTCAAAGGTCTTGACGAGCGACAGCACCTCGTCCACCGATTTCAGGGTAAGAAAGGACTTCATGACTTCTCCCGGGTAAATGGAATGATACTGTGCGGAGTATAGACTTTTGAAGGAAAAAGAAAAGCCGTCTCCGACTTCCCGCGCAGTGCACGGAAAACGCGGCCTTTCGGCTGCATTTCATTTTCAGGCAATCATCCTGAAAAGAAATATGATAATTTTGAAATAAAAAATCGGTCAGTGACGATTTCCCCATTTCAGTATTGCTCATGGAAAAATTTTGCGTTATATTGAAATGCGTATTTGTCCATGTATCTCATTTCATAATTGAGCAGCGGACATTTTTCACAGCGTATGCACCATGACCGTTTTATGTCATTTATGAAACGGCATGGTTTCATAAATGCGCCCGTCCCGTGATTTCCATGGGGCGGAACGGATAAACGACGAAGTGCACCTTGTCTCAGGAACATCTGACCAGAAGCCTGCTTGAGCAGCTCACGCTGCGCTGGGAAGCATGGGAAAAGGAAGCCACGACCACGGCAAAAAAAATTGTCCGTGCCCGGCTGCACCTGCTTTTTCTGCTCATCCGCTACGGAGGGCTCAGGCTCGGTGAAGCGCTGAGCCTGAACGTGCGGCAGGACGTGGACACGGTGACGGGCATGGTGCACGTTCCCGACCCCGGCGGCAGGGACGTGCTTCTGCCCGTCTCATGCATGAAGCACATCCGGCGCATACTCAGTCTTCCCGAGGCCGAAAGCGAGTCCTTTCTTCACTTCGACCAGGGCTTTGTCCGCAGGAAGTTCTACGCCGTGGCCGAAGGCATGGGACTTGCGCCGGGCATGGCGGGACCGCGCGCCATACGCTACGCGAGAGGTCTGGAACTTCTGGAACTGCATGTGCCGTTCAACGTGGTTCAGGCCTATCTCGGGCAGCAGAAAACGGCACAGATCGCGGAATTTCTGGACTTTGCCGGAGGCGAGGCCAAGCGCATCGTAAAAAGCAGTTCCGCAGGCAGTCAGGCAACGGATGAGGAGCCGGACAATGCCTTCATCGGCATCATCACGGGCATACGCACGGGCATGCGGGCGGCAAGCGTGGAAGTGACCACCTTTTCCGACCTCGTCATCACGGCAAGGTGCGACGTGAGACAGTTTCTGAACTCGGAGCTGCATATCAACCAGGTGGCCACGGTCCGCATCGATCCGGAGCAGATTGTTCTCTCTTCGGAAAAAGCGCCCATTGCCCTTCAGGGGCCGGTGCGCGCCACGGTGGCCGCCCTGCATGAGGACACGGTGGAGTCCTTTCTCGTGCTGGAGCTTGCCGACGGCACAAGAATGAACGCCGTGCAGGAAAGCACGCATCTTGCGCGTCTTCGTGTTCGTCAGGGAAGCCGGGTCTATCTGAGCTTTCCCGCGCGGGCCGTGACCCTTTCCACGGACTGACAACGCCGGCTCTTCACTTCCGAAGGGCCGCAACCATAACAAGGAGCATATCCATGAACCATTTCGGCAAATTCCTTTTCGGAGCCCTGCTCTCGATTTCCTGCGCGCTTCCCGCGCAGGCTGCCGACACCCTCATGATGGCCACGACCACCAGCACCCAGGATTCCGGCCTGCTGGAATATGTCGCGCCCGTGTTCAAGAAGGAAACCGGCATCGACCTCAAGTGGGTGGCCGTGGGCACCGGCAAGGCGCTTGAAATCTCCAAGAACTGCGACGCCGACGTGCTGCTCGTCCACGCCCCCGACGTGGAAAAGAAGTTCATCGACGACGGCTACGGCATCGACCGCCGTCAGGTCATGTACAACGACTTCGTCATCGTCGGCCCCAAGTCCGACCCCGCCAAGATCGCGGGCAAGACCACGGGCGAGGCGCTGAAGGCCATCTATGACGCCAAGGCCGGCTTCGTGAGCCGCGGCGACAAGTCCGGTACCCATTCCGCCGAACTCAATCTGTGGAAGAAGTTCAACCTGAAGCCCGACAAGGAACCCTTCTACATCTCCGCCGGTCAGGGCATGATGGCCACTCTCGCCATCGCCGCCGAAAAGGGCGCCTACGCCCTCACCGACCGCGGCACCTGGATCAAGTACGAAAGCCAGCAGGGCGCGGCCAATCCTCTCGCCATCGTCGTGCAGGGCGACAGCGCGCTCTTCAACCAGTACAGCGTCATCACCACGAATCCCAAGCTCTGCCCCAACGTCAAGAAGGATCTCGCCGTGAAGTTCGAAGACTGGTGGGTGAGCCCCAAGACTCAGAAGCTCATTGAAGACTACAAGCTGGAAGGCAAGCAGCTCTTCTTCCCCAACGCCGGCAAGTAAGCCGCAGCGCGGGCCGGACCTCCGGCCCGCGTTCCCTTTTTTCTCCGCAGGTCATCATGGGATATTTCAGCGACGGCATGCAGAAGGCCATAAACCTTCTGCTGCACATGGACGACGCCACATTTTCCGCCATAGAGGCCACGCTCACCTCCACAAGCTGCGCCCTCATCATCGCCACCGTTCTGGGGCTGCCGCTCGGCTTTCTGCTCGGCTACACCAGCTTCCCCGGCAAGAAGCTCATTCGTCTCGTCTCCGACACGCTTCTGGCCTTCCCCACGGTGCTCATCGGTCTCGTCGTCTACGTGCTCATTACCTACCGCGGACCGCTCGGACAGTTCGGTCTGCTCTTCACCGTGCCCGGCATGGTCATAGGCCAGAGCATTCTGGCCCTGCCCATCGTCGTTTCCTGGACGGCGCAGGCCGTGGAAAACCTCGACCGCCGATGCAGGGAAACTCTGCTCACGCTCGGAGCCTCGTCCGCACAGGTCGCCCTGCACACCATCCGCGAGATACGCTACGATCTCGGCATGGTATGCGTCACGGCCTTCGGCCGCGTGGTCACCGAAGTGGGCGTGGCCATGATGCTCGGCGGCAACATCCGCTACTCCACCAGAACCATGACCACGGCCATCTCCCTCGAAACCAGCAAGGGAGAATTCGCCCAGGGCATCGCGCTCGGGCTGGTGCTTCTTCTCATCGCCTTTCTGGTCAACTTTCTTCTGACCTGGCTCAGACACAAGGGGCGCGCATGAGCACTCTTTTTGAAGCGCATGAGCTCACCAAATGCTATGGCAGCATCACGGCGCTCCATCTTCCCTTCTTCTCCATGGACAGGGGCGAGACCGTGGCACTCACCGGCAGGAACGGCAGCGGCAAGTCCACGCTGCTGAGGCTCCTCGCCTTTCTGGAAACTCCCACATCAGGCACGCTGCGCTACTTCGGCAATGAAAGCGAGCCCAGAAAGGAAATCACGCTGCTGCTTCAGGAACCCTATCTCATGAAGGCTTCCGTGTTCTGGAACGTGACCCTCGGGCTGCGCCTTCGCGGATTCGGAACAGAGGAACAGCGCAGAGGCTACCGGGAAAGCATGCTCGCCGTGGGCTTCTCCGATCCAGACAGCATGGCCTCGCGCGGGCCCGGAGAGCTTTCCGGCGGCGAGAGGCAGCGCATCGCCCTCGCCTCCCGGCTTATTCTCTCCCCATCTGTACTTTTACTCGATGAACCGACATCCAATGTTGACGCGGCAAGCGAAAAGGCCATACTCAATGTTGTGCGCTCTCTTCGCGAAAAGGGCGTAAGCGTGGTATGCGCCACGCACGACAGGGACATTCCCGCAGCTCTTCAGGCCCGGGAAATACGTATCGTCAACGAAAGGCCCTAGCCGCCAGTTCACCAGCAACTCAACCGTTTTTCCGCAAGGATGGAGAATATCATGCGTATCGTTGCCGTATCCACGAGTGCCCGCAAGGGAGAAAAGAAAGTCAATCAGCCGCAGGTGACGCTTGTGGCCAACCACGGCGTCGAGGGCGACGTCCATGCCGACGGCACCCACCGTCAGCTCAGCCTGCTGGCCATGGAAGACATCGAATACATGCGTTCCATGGGAGCCGACGTCCATCCCGGCGACTTTGCCGAAAACATCACCACCGAGGGTGTGGAACTCTACACCTGTCCCATCGGCACCCGCTTCGTCATCGGCGACGACATCGAACTCGTGCTCACGCAGATCGGCAAGGAATGTCACATGGGCTGCGCCATCCGCCAGCAGGTGGGCGACTGCATCATGCCCCGCCGCGGCGTGTTCTGCCGCATCCTCAAGGGCGGCGTGGTGAAGCCCGGCGACAGCTTCCGCATTTCCTTCCGTCCGCAGGTTCTTCCCCAGGCGTAATTTCCGAGGATCCCATGTCTGACTTCTCTCATATCGATACCTCGGGACGCGCCCGCATGGTGGACGTGAGCGCCAAGGCGGAAACGAAGCGCACGGCCATCGCCCGCGCCGTGGTGGAACTGAACGCCCACACCCTCGAACTGCTCAAGGCCCGCGCCCTGCCCAAGGGCGACGTGCTCACCGTGGCGCAGGTGGCCGGCATCATGGCGGCCAAGAAGACGGCCGAACTCATTCCCATGTGTCACCCTCTGCCGCTCACCCATGCGGACGTGCGCTTCAAGGTGGTGGACGAACCGCCTTCCGTCATTCTCGAGTCCTCGGCCAGCACCGCCGGACGAACCGGCGTGGAAATGGAAGCCATCGTTGCCGCCGAGGTGGCGGCAGCCACCATCTACGACATGGTCAAGGCCGTGCAGAAGGACGTGGTCATCCGCGACGTGCGCCTCATCCTCAAGTCCGGCGGCAAGAGCGGCCTGTTCAAGACCGACGAGCCCCTGCTTTTCGAAGTGAACGACGCACCTCTGCCCGATCCCCGTCCCGCGCCTGAAGCCTGGAGCGGCGAAGGCCTCGCCGTGGCCTGCATCACCCTTTCCGACAAGGGCTATGCCGGAGAGCGCGTCGACGAAAGCGGTCCCGTGCTTCTCGACATGCTGAAGGAACTCTCCCCGGCGAAAAGTCAGCTCTTCCTGCTGCCCGACGATCCCGCCGCCCTGCGCAAGCTCGTGAAGACGCTTGCCGCCTCCGGCTGGGGACTCATCGTGACCACGGGCGGCACGGGACTCTCCCCGCGCGACTTCACGCCCGAGGCGCTCATTCCCGTGCTGGATCGTCGTCTGCCGGGATTCGAGCAGGTCATGTTCTCCGAAGGCCTGACCCACACGCCGCGCGCCGTGCTCTCCCGCTGTCTTGCCGGAACGCTCGGACGCACCATGCTCATCGCTCTGCCCGGCAGCCGCCGGGCCGCGCAGGAAAATCTTGCCGCGCTTCTGCCCGTGCTGCCTCATGCGCTGGAAAAGCTGAACGGCGACATGAGTGACTGCGGAAGGAGCTGAGCCATGGCGGAACCCAACGAAGCTCTTCCCTCGCCGCTCACCGATGCCCACGGCAGAACGGTGCGCTATCTGCGCATTTCGGTGACGGACCGCTGCAATCTCTGCTGCCGCTACTGCCGGGACGACAGCGTGCCCTTCATCCCGCATGAAAACATCCTGCGCTTCGAGGAAATAGAACGGATCATCGAGGCCGCCATAGAGCTCGGCGTGCACAAGCTGCGCTTCACCGGCGGCGAGCCCTTCGCCAGAAAGGGATTTCTCGAGTTCCTCATAAAGATACACCGGCGATTTCCTCAGGTAGCCCTCAAGCTTACCTCAAACGGCACGCTTCTTGCTCCCGCGCTGGAAACGCTCCGCGACCTGGGCGTTTCAGTCAATCTGTCCCTCGACTCGCTGGACCGGCAGAAGTACGCCTCCATCACCGGCAGGGACATGCTGCCCGTGGTGCTCGACAACATGCACCGAATGCTCGATCTCGGCATTCCCCTCAAGATCAACGCCGTGGCCATGCGCGGCGTCAACGACAACGAGCTGCCCGCCCTGGCCGCCATGGCCATGGACTGGCCCGTGGACGTACGCTTCATCGAGTTCATGCCCATGGGAGATTCCACCATCTGGTCGAACAACCTGTTCTGGCCCGCGGCCGACATTCTGGAAGAAGCACGCAGGCACTGGACTCTCGACCCCGTGGTCCTGCGCCGAAAGGACGGTCAGGAAAACGAAGGACAGGCCGCCGAGGAACGCGGTCCGGCAAAGCTGTGGAAGCTCAAGGATAAAAACGGGCGCGTCTCCAAAGGCAGCTTCGGCCTCATCACTTCAGTGACGCAGAGCTTCTGCCAGTCCTGCAACAGGCTTCGCCTCACGGCGGAAGGCAATTTGCGCACCTGCCTCTTCGACGACAGGGAGTATCCCATACGGGACGTCATGCGTGAAAAGGGCATGGACGAGGTAAAGCGCATCATGATCGACGCGGTCGCCCGCAAGCCAGTGGGCGCGGAAATACTCGCCGCAAGCCGCGGCCCCGTGGCGCACAAGAGAATGTCCGCCATAGGCGGATAGCGTAACGCTCTTCTCTTTTCTCCGGCAGTGCGGTTCCGGGCATCACGTCCGAAACCGCACTGCCTTTGTGTCTGCGACTCGCCGACGCTCCTGCCGGGGCGTCCGGCCCGTTTCCATGGACGCCGGAGCCAAAGCCGTTCACGCGTCAGCGGCTCTCCCTGAAACGCCACTGAAAGAAGAAGGATCCGAGCTTGAAGAGCGGCTCCGCCGCATGAAAGACGCATCCTTCGAGCGCGCCGGGACCTCCCTTCCTGCCGGGATTTCACGGCACGCCGTGCAGAATGGCCGAGAGGTCCCATATGCTCAACAAGGCGTCAAGTCACGCGGAGCATGCGGAAATTTTTCTGAACAGCCCCATGCGGCGTGCCGGAAATCTGTTACGCACCGCCCCTTTCCGGCTCTCCTACTCCGCCGCCGAAGCACTGCGGGGCGCATCGGCTCGTCCCCATTCTCCGTGGTCCGGACGCTCCTTCCGGGACTTGACAGACCGGCAGGTTAAAGCTCTTTTGTTCTCTGGCCGCCCTCACGGCATGCCGGACGATGACATCCGGCTTCTTTTTTTCCCTGCCGCCGCACGGTCACCTTCAACGGGAAGCTTCTTCCCTCTCAGGATCGCTCATGAAAATCTTTTTTTCTCTTCTGCTCTGCCTGGTGCTGGGCGCATCTTCGCCCGTCCTTGCTTCCGGCAGAGAACTTGTAGCTTCCGTCTTTCCCGTATGGCTTCTGCTCAGACAGGTGGCAAGAGACGTGCCCGACACCTCCGTGGACCTGCTTCTTCCCGCCGGAACTGGCTGTCCGCACGACTATTCCATGACGCCGCAGGACAGACGTGCCCTTGCCCGGGCCGACGTTCTTGTCATCAACGGGCTCGGGCTGGAAAGCTTTCTCGGAGATACGGCAAAAATGTCGCAGCTCATGAAGGAAGACTCCGTCGTCATCGACATTTCAAGCCGCATGGATGACCTTCTGCCCGAAGATGACGACGGGCACGACAGTCACGGGCACGACAAGAACCCGCACACTTTTGCAAGTCCCGCCATGATGGCCCGCATGGCGGAATCTCTGGCAGAACAGCTTGCCGAAAAGGATCCTGAGCACGCCTCCATATACCAGGCCAACGCAAAGCGCGTGCAGACGCCGCTTCTGAAGCTTGCCGACGACTATGCAGCCCTCGGGCGCAGCATTTCCGGCCGCGGCATCGCCGTGCAGCACAACGTGTTCAGCTATCTGGCCCGCGACACGGGCCTGACCGTGGACGCCGTGGTGCAGCCCCATGAAGGACAGGAGCCTTCCGCCCGGGAAATGCTGGAGCTCGTGCGCGTTATGCGCGACAGAAAGACGGCCGTGGTCATCACGGAGCCCCAGTATCCCGCCCGCACGGGCAGAACCCTTGCCTCTGAGGCCGGCATTCCCTGCATTTCCCTGGATCCCGTGGCCGGAGGACCGGCCGACGCTCCTGCCGGCTACTATGAACAAGTCATGCGCGAAAACCTGCGCGTGCTGGAGAACGCACTTGGAAAATGACAATGCTCCCGCCATCGTCTTCGATCATGTGAGCGTGACGAGAAGCGGCCTCAACATCCTCGATCAGGTCAACGCCTCCGTGCCCCGCGGCAGCTGCACCGTGCTCATCGGCCCCAACGGCGCGGGCAAGACCACGCTTCTGCTCGCCCTGCTCGGCGAGGTGAACTACCGCGGAACCATCACTCTCGGCGGAGGCCGGGGCCTGCGCATAGGCTATGTGCCTCAGAAGCTGGCCCTCGACAGAGGCATGCCCTTCACCGTGGCGGAATTTCTCTCCATGGGCGTGCAAAAGCGTCCCCTGTGGCTGGGCATTTCCCGCCAGGCCAGAAAACAGGCCCTCGAACTGCTGGATCTGGTGCACGCAACGCATCTCATACGACGCCGCGTAGGCACGCTCTCCGGCGGTGAAATGCAGCGGGTGCTGCTGGCGCTCGCCCTTCAGCAGAACCCGGAACTTCTGGTGCTCGACGAACCCTCGGCCGGCGTGGACTTTGAAGGCGGACGTCTCTTCTGCGAGCTTCTGGAAGATCTTCGCAAGAGTCAGGGCTTCACCCAGATCATGGTCAGCCACGATCTCGGCATGGTGGCCCATCACGCCACCTGCGTCATCTGTCTGAAACGCCGGGTCATTGCGCAGGGACCGCCCGCAAAAGTACTTACCGGCGAGGTCCTGCAGACGCTTTTCGGCATGCACATGGGGCTCATCTGCGCGCAGGATCACCTGCACGCCATGCCTGCCGGAAACGGACAGAACGTGCGGAGAACAGCATCATGATTGATCTTTCCTGGCTTTTCCATCTGGCCTCCCTGTTTCCCCTGGACGGCATGGACATGCGCTTCATGCAGCAGGCGCTGGTGGCCTTGGTTCTTCTTGCTCCCATGACGGCAGCTCTCGGCGTGCAGGTGGTCTGCTACCGCATGGCCTTCTTTTCCGACGCCGTGGGCCATTCCGCCTTTGCAGGCGTGGCCATAGGCCTGGTGCTGGGCGTGAATCCCCACATTTCCATGCCGCTCTTCGGGCTTGCCGTGGGTCTTGTCATCATGTTCATGCAGCGCTTCAGCGCCCTGCCCTCCGATACCGTCATCGGCGTGGTCTTCTCCGCCGTGGTGGCTGCAGGTCTTGCCGTGGTGAGCCGCAACAACACCATAGCAAGAGATCTTCAGCAGTTTCTCTACGGCGACATTCTCACCATGACCGAAACCGACATCTGCTGGCTGCTCGCGCTCTTTGCAGTCTTCGTGCTCTTCCAGATCGTTGCCTTCAACCGCCTGCTCTACGCAAGCACGAGCGGCATCATCGCCCGGGCGCACCGCGTGCCCGTGGCGCTTTTCGAGTACCTTTTCGCTGCGCTGCTCGCCCTTGTGGTCATGTTCTCGGTATGGGGCGTGGGCGTCCTGCTCGTCACGGCCATGCTCATCGTGCCCGCGGCCGCTGCACGCAACTTTGCCCGCAGCGCCGGAGGCATGTTCTGGTGGGCCATTCTTGTGAGCCTGACCTCGGCCGTGTCCGGCCTTGCGCTTTCCGTCCAGCCATGGATGGGCACCGCCACGGGCGCAACCATCATTCTTGTCAGCTGCGTCTGGTTCGTCGCAAGCGTGGTGGTCCTGGCCGTGCGCAACGAACGACAGTCCTGAACCGGATTTTCCGGACTTGTATGCTCGAGAGCATCTTCCCTCGTGTCCGAATGCCGCGCCCCTGCCAGGCGCGGCATTCTTCCTTTCCGTGCTGCCGCTGAAACCTCATGCTTCTGACGAACACCGAATTCCCCGAAACGACCTCTTCCACCATGACTTGCGGCATATCCTTTGTTGATACAAAATTATATCAATAAAAAGCATTGTAAGCCTTATGCTTATATTTTGAAATGCCGGTCGCGGACTTGATGTTTCTCAGCAACGCGCTACACTCTTTCTGCCAAATTGAGCGCATGACCCGTGCCGTGACGACGCGTTCAGAATCATGCCGACGTTTTTTCCCGTCATTCGTCACGACATTGCAGAACCGTTTTCCCTCCCTTCGACTCCAGAGCCGATCTCCCGGAAGGCGGTTGTCTTTCGCTCCGACACCATACAAGGAGATTGCCTGTGGGACATCACCTCATGCTTGAAAAACAGTCCGCCTACGGACGCATGATCGACAGA